>JBEBGE010000136.1:0-1916 GCA_040081595.1 Devosia sp. | reverse complement strand
ACAATCAGCCGTGCGCGGCTGACGACACCGGTCTTGCTGAAAATTATTGAGATCGAATTTCGAACCGTCTTCTCGCTAACCCCCAGAAGAGCGGCGACATCGCCATTGCTCATGCCTTGTGCGACCAGCTCCACGACGTCGCGCTCGCGCGCGGTCAGGCTATCGAACGTCTGCACGGCAGATTCGGATAGCGACGGAAAGAACTCTTCCAATGCCTGACAAAGCTTCTGCCATGCTGGATCCGTGCTCAGCAGGATGTGGTTGCGGCCCTCAAGCGGCACGAACCGCGCGCCCGGGATAAGCGCAGCAACCTCTCGGCCATCGCTGAATGGCAAGATCGAATCGCGGCGCGTGTGAAGGACGAGCGTATCGCTTGTGATGCGAGGCAGGAAATGGCGTACGTCGAGCTCCAGGAAAGTCCGGAGAAGGCTGGTCGCGTTGCCCGGTGATGTCGTGAGCCGGAGCAACTCGTTATAGGAATGCGCCTGCTCGTGGGAAGCATCCGGGATGTGCAGCGCGGCGAAAAACTGTCCGTAGGCAGGCGTGTCGGAATACCATCCTAGTTCGATGGCTTTCAGTCTCGTCTCCGTCTCCTCGATCTCGGCCGCCGACGCGCCAGGGGCTAATGGACCACGACCGCTGGTGCCGTAGAGAACGAGCTTACCGATCCGATCTGCATGGCGCACAGCGAAAGGTACGATCACCCTCGCGCAAGCCGTCATCGCGAAGAGGTCGAAGCGACTGAGTCCGGCCGCATCGACAACGGCCAGAAAATCCTCCGACAACTTGTCCGCAGAAAACTCGACGCGACGCCGATCCGACAGGCCGCAACCGCTTTGATCGTAGCGAATGAGTGTGTGGCGTCGAGACAGCAGCTTTAGCCACGATCGCCAAACGGGGCTGTCCCAGTCGTGCTCCAGATGATGCATCCAGTGAGCGACCCAGACGAGCGGTGGCCCGGTGCCGCAGACGCCGTACGCGATCCGCGTCCCATCCTCGCTTGTACAGAACCGTATCTGCTCGGTCGGCTGGATCATGACGGTGACTGCGCTGGTGTCTCTGGTGGCCCCATGAGACCACAGGACACGTAACCAAGCCAATGGCCGTCTGTCTGACCAGTGCTGTCAGGCTGGAACTGAATGGCCGCCACCGCCGAACGCACGCATATAGCGCTCAGGATTCCGATAAAGGCCCAAGGCACCGCGTTGATCGTGCGGGAGTAGCTGGGCCGACAGGTAGGCGCCGAGCGCCCGGCCCCGCCCGACCAATTGCCGACCGGCCGGAATGCGATCCTGCTCGTAGCTCATTAATGCGCTCGGTATATCTGAACCGGCATGGACGAGCGCATCTGCGAGGACTATGGCGTCGATTGCAGCCTTGGTCACGCCGGTTCCAACGTGCGGCCTCGCAACGAACGCCGCATCGCCAACTAACACCGCGCGACCGAGGGCCATACGGGGAGCCTCATAGTCGAAGATCGGTTGCAGCAGCGGATACTGCGCTTGCTCGATCAGGAACGCGACTTGTGGCGGAAGGATCTCCTTAGCTATGGCTTTGAGCTGTTCGAATACTTCAGACCGGATACGAAGCGGAGAGATCGAAGGAACTCGGGATGGCACACCATTCTCAGCGCAGAACCCTGTTATGAGCGCGGAGTGATGCAGGGGCCGGAACCAACTGAATTGACACCTCAGGGATGCGGCGCCAATGGCCTTGGGAACAGGAACGGTCAGCGCCATCTCGCCGTCGGGAAAGCAGAAATTCATCCGGTTCAGCAGCGACTCGCGAAACGCCGGTGGAATATCGCGTTCTGGGATGAGACCACGCCAACTGACGTAGCCTGCATAAGAGGGTTCCGCGTCGGCAAGCATGTGCTGACGGACCATGGAATGCACGCCGTCCGCGCCGATCAGCAG
>JBEBGE010000046.1:0-26863 GCA_040081595.1 Devosia sp. | reverse complement strand
TCCTCAAGCGTCGGGCTGGTATCGGCGAGCGTCGTTTCCTTGGGCATTTCGAGGGTCGGCTCGCCGCCGCCCGCGGTCGCGGCTGCCTCATGCGCGGCAGCGGCCTCCTCGGCCTGCGCCACTTCCGTGCCGACCAGCACATAGCCGCCGCTCGTCATGAGCCCGATGCCCTTGAACAACAGCAACGCCAAGGCGGCGAAGATGACGACCGGAAGAAGCCTGATGGATTTCAAGCGGCCCTGCCCCCGATGCCGGGCCGCATCGCCAGTTGCTGCAGCGCCGACTGCAGCCGGCTCGCCGGCTCAAGCTCGCGCGCTGGCTCCGGGCGGGTTTCTTCCATCTGCACCGTCCGCGCAGCGGCCGTGATCCGGGCAATCTTTTCGACCAGTTGCCCGCCGGTGTTGATGTGATTGACGAGCTGGGCGCCATAGGTCTCGGCCTGCGCCAACCTCTCGGTCAGCTTGCCCTCGGCCTCCATGGCAGCGGTCTTCAGTTCCATCACCGCCGCATTGGCGAGGCCGGTCGCCTGCACCAGGTCGGAGATCATTTTGCCCATGGACTGGCGGTCCTGGTGCATGCGCTTCAAGCGCTGGTTGAGGATCGCGCAATAGCCGATGGTCACCGCCAGCAGCACCGCCACCGAGCCTTCCACCAGCATCCCCATGTTCAAGCCCAACATCAGCGCGCCTCTCGTTCCTGGTCCAGTGCTTCGAAGGCCGCCATCGTCACCTTTGGCGGGTTCAGCGGGCGCGTGACGCGCACCGATACGTTGTTGCCGATATGACCCATGATCGCCTCGGTGAGCTCGACATCCCCGCAACGCAGGAACACCGGGTCCGAGGGCGTCCGGTCGAACATCACCGTCTCGCCCGGCGTCAGCCCCAGCACCCGGCTCAGCGGCAGCTCGAACTCGTGCAGGATCGCATGCACCTCGGCCTCCGCCGAATGGATTTCCGTTGCGAGATGGCCTTCCCAGATCGGGTCTCGGCCGAATTTCTCGCCCATATACATCTGCAGCAGCTGCTCGCGGATTGGCTCGATCGTGGCATAGGGCAGCATGATCTCGACCTTGCCGCCGCGATCGTCCATCTCGATCCTGAGTTCGATCAGGATCGCCGCATTGGCCGGCCGCGATATCGCCGCGAAGCGCGGGTTGGTCTCGAGCCGCTCGAGCTTGAAATTGACCTGCGTCACGGGCTCGAACGCCTTGTGCGTGTCGTCGAGGATCACTTCGATCATCCGCCGCGCCAGCGCCATCTCGATCGTCGTATAGGGCCGGCCCTCGACCCGGATCTGTCCCCCGACCCGGCGCCCGCCCAGCAGCACGTCGATCATCGAATAGATGAGATTGCTGTCGACCGTCAGCAGTCCGAAATTCTCCCACTCTTCGGCCTTGAACACCGACAGGATCGCCGGCAGCGGAATGGAATTGAGATAGTCCCCGAACCGCACCGACGAAATCGACTCGAGCGACACTTCCACATTGTCCGAAGTGAAGTTCCTGAGCGACGTCGTCGCCAGCCGCACGAGCCGGTCGAAGACGATTTCGAGCATCGGCAGGCGTTCGTAGGACACCAGTGCCGAGTTGATCAGCGCTTGCACGCCGGTCAACTCGACTGTGGCGCCCGCGCTAGCGTCAAAACCAAGCAGGCTGTCGATCTCGTCCTGGTTGAGGACGCGGTCGGCATTGTCATCCTGGCCGGACCCCTTCTGCTCGGCCTCGAGCATGGCGGCCCAATCGGTACCGTCGTCGGCCTCGGCCGCCGGCTTGACGGGCGTCCCGGTTCCGTTGGGGTCCCAGTCTTCGGCCAGTTTGTCCTGTTCGGTGGGTCCGGCCATCACTGCACCAGGATTTCTTTGAACAGGATCGAGTCGATCTGTGCCGGAAAGATCGCGAGATTGACGCGCCGCCGCAGCTCTTCCTTGAGCCTGTAGATGCCCGCCGAACCCTCGAGGTCGCTCTTGCGCAATTCGCGCAGATAGACCTGGAACGCATCGACGACCTTGGCCATGCGAGGCTGGATTTCCTTCATCGTCGCCTCGTCGACAACTTCGATAGCGACCGTGAGCTTCATGAACTGCTCGCCCTCGGCCCCGTCATCGTTGAGGTTCACAGTCATCGTCGGCAGGTTGAAGATGAAGCTCTCCGGGACCGCCGCAACCGCCCCCGCATGCGCAGCTTCCGCCTCCGCCGCCGGCTTGCCCGCGAACACGAAGAAATAGAGCCCCGCTCCAGCCGCGAGCAGCACGATCAGTCCGGCCGCCGCAATGATGATGAGCTTACGCGAGATGCGCTTTTTTGCCGGCGGGGCCTCGGCTCCTTCGACTTCGGCTTCCGCTTCCACGGCCATGCGCAAAACCCCAGAAATTCCGGACGATTCCGGCTCACGTCAGAGCTAATCGCCGGATGGTTAACGATCCCTTACCGCGCGCGCCCAAGCGGCAAGTTTTGCCGGGTCAGACTTGCCGCCCGATCCGGGCGACACTGCGACAACATTGAGATCATTGGTTTTTTTGCTCTGGCACGGTTTCTGCAACGTTAATTGCGGAGCGGCCCGCATGGGGATGTGAAGCGGCTCCGGGGACGAAAGCATCGCCGAGGAGTGAAACTCCGGCCGGCGGCGCGACCAAGAGATACGGGGACCTTGCGCCATGGAAAATGCGCAGCTCATTTCGCTCAGCAGGCAGATCGCCCTGCAACGCCAGATGGATGTGGTGGCGAACAATCTCGCCAACATCAACACCACGGGCTTCAAGGGCGAGACCATACTGTTCGAAGACTACCTGATGCCCGGCGCGGCCGACGAGGCCTTCCTCGACGGCGACCGCGACCTGCATTTCGTGCAGGACTGGGGCACCATGCACAACATGGAGTCGGGCGGCATCCAGCAGACCGGCAACCAGCTCGACGTCGCCCTCGAGGGTACGGGCTTCCTCGTCGTCCAGGGCCCCAACGGCGAGGCCTACACCAAGAACGGCTCGCTGCAGATCGATGCCACCGGAACGCTGGTCGATATCGGCGGCAACCCGGTCCTCTCCGATCTCGGGCCGATCACGTTTGAGCCATCCGAGACTTCAATCACCATCGGCAAGAACGGCGCCATCTTCACCAACGAAGGCGCCAAGGGCCACCTCCGGCTGGCCGAGTTCGCCAATGTCGGTGAACTGCAGAAGGCGGGCGACAACCTGTTCACCGGCACCAACCCGCAGCCCGCGGTCGCCACCACGGTCGTCCAGGGCGCCATCGAGCACTCCAACGTCACCGGCGTGACCGAGATCGCCACCATGATCCGCGTGCAGCGCGCCTATCAGACCCTCGCGACCATCGTCCAGCAGCAGGAAGACGTGCGCCGCACCGCCATCAATCGCCTCGGCGATCTCAACGCCTGATCGAAGGAACCGATAAATGAAAGCTCTCTACATCGCTTCGACGGGCATGGCGGCGCAGGAACGCAACGTCGAAGTCATTTCCAACAATATCGCCAACATGCGCACCACCGGCTTCAAGCGCCAGCGCGTGGAATTTCAGGATCTGCTCTATCAGGCCTATCGCCGCGCCGGCGCACAGACCTCCGATCAGGCCACCCAGGTGCCGGTCGGTGTCGAAGTCGGCTCGGGTGTTCGCGCCGCCGCTACGCCCCGCATCATGAGCCAGGGCAATATCGACCAGACAGAGAAAGAACTCGACCTCGCCATCCGCGGCGAAGGCTTCTTCATGGTCAAGCTTCCCGATGGCCGCACCGGCTACACCCGGGACGGTTCGTTCGAACGCGATTCCACCGGGCTGCTGGTCAATGTCAACGGCTATCAGATCCAGCCCGGCATCACCATTCCCGACAACGCCAACTCCATCTCGATCAGCGCCGACGGCCTGGTCCAGGCGTTTATCGGAACCGACACCGCGCCCACCCAATTGGGCCAGCTCCAGCTTGCGCGCTTCGTCAACAAAGCGGGCCTCGAGTCGGTCGGCGACAACAACTACATCGAGACCGCCGGCAGCGGCGCGCCGCAGGTCGGCCTCCCCAATGGCGACGGCATGGGCAACCTTTTGCAGGGCTACCTCGAAGGCTCCAACGTCAACCCGGTCACCGAAATCGCCGACCTCATCGCCGCCCAGCGTGCCTACGAGATGAACGCCCGCGTCATCACCGGCGCCGACGAGATGCTGCAGGCCACGAGCCAGATGCGCTGAGGAGCTGAACGATGAAAACCCTGCCCCTCGCCCTCCTCTTCGCGGCTCTCGCCAGCGCCGCTTCGGCGGCTCCATCTCTGCGCGGCGATGTCACTGTCAATGCCGCGATCGTCACCGTCGGCGACATATTCGACGACGCCGGCTCGCTCGCCGAAATGGCGCTGTTCCGCGCGCCCGCTCCCGGCACCACCGGCATTGTCGGCCTAGACGATGTGCGCCGCGCTGCGCTTTCGATCGGCCTCACCAGCTTTGAGAATGTCGGCTTTACCCGCGTCCGCGTCGCCCGCGCTTCGAGCCTGGTCGATGCGGCCCTCCTCGGCGATCTCGTCTCCGCCGACCTGGCTTCGCGTGGCTACCTCGGGACTGGCGAACAAGCCGAGCCGCGCTTCGATATGGCCGACATCGCCATCAACGCCGAAGCCGTCGATCAGCCGGCGCGTCTCCTGTCGCTGCGCTACCTGCCCGAGAGCGGCACCTTCGCCGCCCGCTTCGATATCGCCGGCATCGACCAGCCGATCGACCTCAACGGCGTTGTCGACCTCATGGTCCCGGCGCTCAAGCTTGTCACCGGCAAGCCCGCTGGCACCATCCTGGCCCCTTCCGATCTCGAAACCGCGCTCGTGCCCAAGCGCCTTGCCGATGCCGGCGACTTCGCCGATCTCGATGCGCTGGTCGGCCAGCAGCTCAAGCACCAGAGCGGTGCCGGCATGATGCTCAAGCTCTCCGACGTCACGCCGCCCGTCGTCGTCACCCGCAATGCCCTCGTCACCGTCATCGTCAATACCGGTGTCATGACGCTCACTGTGCGTGGACAGGCGCTCGGCAATGCCGCGGCTGGCGAGCCCGTCGATGTGCTCAACACCGTTACCAAGAAAGTGCTGCACGGCATCGCCCGCGCCGATGGCATCGTCGAAATCTCATCCGGCCTCAAGATGGCCGGGCTCTAAGCGAGGACTGGAACATGAACCTGATCAAGCTCTCGGCCCTCGTCGCGCTCACCGGTTTGCTCGCCGGTTGCGCCACCATGGACAAGCTCGCCAGTGCCGGCGCCGAGCCCAAGCTCTCGGCTATCGAGGACCCCACTGCCCAGCCCGGCTATCGCGCCGTCAACATGCCGATGCCCGAAGTGGTTCCAGCGTCCTACCAGCCCAACTCGCTGTTCTCGAACGAGGCCAAGGGGTTCTTCAAGGATCAGCGCGCCCATCGGCTGGGCGACATCCTCACCGTCATCGTCACCATCGACGACAGCGCCCAGATTTCCAACGCCACCACCCGCGAGCGGACATCGGCTAACGAGGCCAATGTCGGCACGACCCTGGGCTCGCTCTTTGGCACCAAGATCCCCGGCGCCGATGTCGATGCCACCGGCGGGATCAAGACCGGCGGTTCACTCACAGATGGCGGCACCGGCACGGTCAACCGCGCCGAGACCCTGCAGACCAACGTCGCCGTGGTCATCACGCAGATCCTGCCCAACGGCAATCTGGTGATCGAAGGCCATCAGGAGGTGCGTGTGAACTTCGAGATCCGCGATCTCATCGTCCAGGGCATCGTTCGCCCCGAGGACATCAGTTCGGACAACACCATCATCTCCGAAAAAATCGCCGAAGCCCGCATCGCCTACGGCGGCCGCGGTCAGATCACCGACATGCAGCAGCCCCGCTACGGCCAGCAGATCGCCGACGCCATCCTGCCCTTCTAAGCGAGGCAGCATACCCATAGCCGGCCCCGCATTCCCCCAGTGGCGGTCCCGGCATCGGACGGGTTCCAGAAGGAACCCGTCCACTGAGGGGCGCAGTCTCCCCGGCTGCGCCCCATCCCCTTTGTTTCCCGCAACATCGCCGCTGGAGCCAGCCTCTCAGTCAGGTTCCTCCCCCGTAGCGCGGCGTACGGGGGAGGTGGCGCCGACGGCGTCGGAGCGGGCGAGACTGGACTCGGTGGTAGTTGCTGCCCCCGCCGTCTTCCTTGCGCTCCTGGCGCCTGTCGCTCGCCTCATGCCTTCGCGCCCACCACCCAAAGCACTTCATATTTCTATACTTCTGGAAATACCGTTTGACTGTGACCGGCCATGCGGCTACCCGCAACCGATGACCCTGGATGATGCCGCCGCGAACCTCGAAGCCCTCGGCAATCCGACGCGCCTCGCGATTTTCCGCACCCTGGTGCGCGCCGGTCTTGACGGCATGCCGGTCGGCGCCTTGCAGCAGAAGCTGACCGTGGCGCCCTCGACGCTGTCGCATCATCTGCATCAGCTTGTGGCGATGAACCTGGTGACCCAGCATCGCCACGGCACGACCTTGATTTGCCGTGCCGAGTTCTCCGCCATGGCGGCTCTTGTCGATTATCTCAGCGCCGAGTGCTGTGCCGACGCGCCCTTGCCCGCGAGGCGGCGCAAGTGAGGGCCGTCCGGCCCGCCATCTTTGCCCTCGGCGCCACCCAGGTCATTGGTTACGGCACCTGCTACTACGCCTATTCCATCCTCGCACCGGCCGTCGCCAGAGAGTTCGGAGTTCCCATCGAAATTCTGTTCGCCGTGTTCTCCGCGGCACTGCTTGTCGGCGGCCTCTCCAGTCCCCTGCTCGGAATTCTGATGGACCGTGCCGGCGCCGCCCGCCTTATGGCGTATGGCAGCCTTGCCGCCGCAATCGTGCTCGCCGCTCTCGCGTCGAGCCCCAACATTTACGTCTTTGCTCTGTTGACAATGGTGCTCGAAGTCGTCGGCGTGCTGATCCTCTATAACGCCGCTTTTTCCGCGCTGGCACAATTGGATGGCGTCAAGGCGCGCCGCGCCATCACCTATCTCACCCTGATTGCCGGCTTTGCTTCGACGCTGTTCTGGCCGCTCACCGGCTGGCTGCTGGCAACCATTGGCTGGCGCGCGACCTATCTGGGCTACGCCGCGCTGCACCTGGCAATGGCTGTGCCGCTGCACCTCTGGCTGCGTCACTTCACGGCGTCACACCGGGCCAGGTCTGCCGCACAACTTGAGACAGCGGCGGTGGCGGCGGCCATGCCCACCGGCGGCACCGAGGGTGGCCTGGCCTTCGTCGCGGTGGCGGTCAGCTTCGCCCTCAGCAATTTTGTTGCCGCCTCCTTCGCGGTGCATCTGGTCTCGATCCTGCAGACCGTCGGTCTGGGCGCGTCGGCCTTTGCGGTCGCGATGGTGATGGGGCCGTCGCAGGTTCTCGTCCGGCTGACGGATGCGATGTTCTGGAAGGGCCTGCACCCTCTGACGGTCGCCATCATCGGCGCGACGAGCCTGCCGCTTTCGGCCCTCTGCCTGCTGCTCGGCCAGCCTGACATCGGCGCCGCCATCGCCTTCGCCGCCTTGTTCGGTTTTGGCCAGGGGCTCGAGAGCATCGTCGCTGGCACCGTGCCACTCGTGCTGTTCGACCGCAAACGCTATGGCGAATTACTCGGCAAGCTCTCCGCCGCACGGTTTGTGCTTGGTGCGGGCGCCCCGTTCGCCTTTGCCGCCATGTCTGGGTTCGGTGGACTGAACACCGCTCTGCTGGTCCTGATCGCTGCCGGCACCATTGCGATCGTCCCGCTGCTCGTCCTCCGCGCGCGCCTCAAGTCCGCCGGCCGCCTCCACGTCCAGCCCTCAAACTAGCCCTCCGCGAGCCGGACCACGAAGTCCCGCACCAGCGCAACCGGCCGCCCCTCCCTCCCGCTTCTCGGGACTTCGCCGCCGGTTGGCCGAAGGCCAAGCGAACGCTCCTGTGGAGCGGTCGCAGGCAAGAAGGGACCGCCGGAACGGCGGTGGGTGGGAACCGCTGGCACGATGCAGGTTAAGTGGGTTGGGGGCCGCTGGCACGAACATCGCAGTCTGGTTCCTCCTCCCGCATAAGCGGGGGGGAACCGGCGCAGCCGGTGGAGGGGGCGGCCCCAAGCACCAGCGCAGGCGGCTGCCCCCCGGCTGGCCGCGCTCGGCCCGACGCCATTCGCGCGTAGCGCTCATGGCCTTCTCACCTCAAATCTCTCCGTAGGAGAGATTTGCCCATTCGGCACGGTTCGAAGTCCCCCGTACGCTGCGCTACGGAGGAGGAACCCTGGGCCGCGCGCTTCCCCCATTCCAACCTCCCAAGCCTCTGATCCCGCGATAGAAAGCGGCAGTTCACCCCCACTTATCCGCATCCGCACATTCCGGGTTATTCTCCCCCATCGCCGCATCGAAGCGAGGTTGCAAACGAGCAGCTGGTGCGGGGAGACCGGGTGGATGAGGCGTCGGCTTCATCCAGGCCGGTTGCCGGTGTCCCGCGGTTCCGCAAGCCTGGATCCGGGACCCGCACCGCCAAAGGGGCATGATCGCCCCGATGGGATCATCGATGGGGCCGGTCATGGCCCTGTCGGTGGAGACGGTGCGCATCCGCGGTCAAGTTGGCCGGGCCCGGCGACCTCAAGCCCAAAACCCCGGTCGCGTGGCGAGGCTCCGGCCTCACACACATGCGGTCTACCCGCTCCGGGGTTCGGAGCCTCGCCCGCCGCTTCTGGGCAAGCGGCAATGACCACCCCAAACCCGGAGGGTTGCTCCCGTCCGGCGTCTCCGCTTGCCGATGGTGACACCCTGCCCCATTCGCGCTACCACGCCCGCCTGCAAATCAGGACGTACCCCATGTCTTCCAATTCCGCCTTCTCCAAGCTCGATACTCTCGGCAAGAAGCTCGAAGCCCTCGCCCACGCGCAATCCATGCTCAGCGTCGACGAAGCCGTGATGATGCCCGAAGGCGGCGGCGAAAAGCGCGCCGAGGCTATGTCGATGCTGGCCGGCATGTATCACGAGATGGCAACCGCGCCCGAGATCGGCGACTGGCTTGCCGCCGCTTCCGAGGAGCCGCTCGATGACATGCAGAAGGCGGCGATCCGCGAGCAGGCTCGCGTCTATACCAACATGACCTGCCTCTCGGCCGATTTCGTCAGGAAGCAGGTCTCCGCCCGCGTCCGTTCCGAGCAGCTCTGGCGCCAGCTTCGCCCCACCGGCGACTGGGCGACTTTCCTCCCCGCCTTCGAGGGTCTCGTCGCCATCGCCCGCAAGGAAGCCGAGCTTCGCGCCGGCGCCCTCGGCCTTTCTCCCTATGACGCGATGATGGAGCAGTATGATCCCGGCAATCGCGCCGCCGATGTTGCGCCGGTCTTTGCCGATCTCAAGATCTTCCTCAAGACCTTCATCCCCGAGGCCCTCGCGCATCAGCAAGAAAAGCTCGCACGGCGTCCGCTGAAGCCGCTCAACGCGCCCTTCGCCATCGAAAAGCAGAAGGCTCTCGGCCTCGCCGTCATGGAAGCCCTCGGCTTCGACTTTGACCACGGCCGCCTCGATGTTTCGCACCATCCCTTCTGCGGCGGCGTGCCCACCGATGTGCGCATGACCACGCGCTACACCACTGGCGAGTTCCTCTCCTCTCTCATGGGCATCGTCCACGAAACCGGCCACGGCCTGTACGAGCAGGGCCTGCCAAAAGCCTGGTCGCATTGGGCCGTGGGCGCAGCGCGCGGCATGTCGATCCACGAAAGCCAGAGCCTCTTCGTCGAAAAGCAGATCGCCCGTAGCCCCGAGTTCTGGCAATGGGCCATGCCGCTCGTCCGCGAGCATCTGGGCGAAGAGGCCATTGCCGGTTGGGACCTCGATGACGTGCTCGCCCACGTGCACCTCATCGAGCGCGGCCTCATTCGCGTCGATGCCGACGAGGCCACCTACCCGCTCCACGTCATCCTCCGCTTCGAGATCGAGAAGGGTCTTATCGAAGGCAGTATCGCGCCCAAGGAGGTGCCGGGCATCTGGAACGACAAGATGACCGAGTATCTCGGCCTCTCGACCCTTGGGAACTTGAAGGATGGTCCCATGCAGGACGTCCACTGGCCCTCGGGCGCTTTCGGCTATTTCCCGAGCTACACGCTCGGCGCCATGATCGCGACCCAGCTCTGGACCGCGCTCGAGCGCGACCATCCATCGGCCCGCGAGGACATGCGAAACGGCCGCTTCGTCGAGATCAACAACTGGCGCCGCGACAAGATCTGGACACAAGCTTCGATCTACTCGACCCCCGACCTTCTCGTCAGAGCCACCGGCGAAAAGCTCAGGGCCAAGTATTTCGAAGCGCACCTGCGCCAGCGCTACCTAGGCTAGGGGGATCATCAGCTCAAACGTCGCGCCGCGATCGGACTCCACCAGCCGGATCGTCCCGCGATGCGCCGCCAGCATCGAGCGGACGATCTGGAGTCCCATTCCAGTCCCGCCCGCTTCGCGCCGTGTCGTGAAGAATGGCTCGAACACGCGCTCGCGATTCCCCGAACTGATCCCCGCTCCATCGTCCGCAACGAGGACGCGCAAAACGCTACCGTCGCGTTCGGCCGAAATCGAAACGGTCGCGGCGCCATGCTCTTTCGCATTGTCGATCAACTGCCCGAAGATCGCTTTGCCCGCCTCTGGTCCGAGCCCGACTGCGAGGTCCATCTCGCCACTCAGCACCGCTTCCCCCGCCACCTCGCGGATCGTGGTCGTTCCCATCTCCGCGTCGAGATCGGCCCGCGCCAATTCCCTCAGCCGCTCCAGCAACGCCGTCAGCCTGTCGCTGTCGGCGATGATCGCGTCCAGAAACTGCCGCCGCTTTTCGGGGCTCATCTCCGCGTCGCGCAGCAGTTCCGCCGACCCGCGAATCGCCGTCACCGGCGACTTGAGCTCGTGGCTCACATGCGCGGCAAAGCTCGAGACATATTCGGTGCGATCCACCAGCCGCTCGGCAAGATCGAGCAGGCTCTGGCTCAGTTCGGCGATCTCCTGGGTGCCCAATTGCTCCGGCGCCGCGATCGCCGCGCGTCCGCCCCTTCCGATCTCCTCGGCGCGTTTGACCAGCGCCCGGATCGGCCCGGTGATCGTGCGCAGGAACACCACGGCGATGACAATCGTCAGCACCAGTGCAATGCCGAGCGCCGAAAGTTCGATCGGCCCCATCACATGCGTTTCGCTGTCGAGCGTGCGAAACCAGATGATAATTGCCGCCGGCAGCGCCAGTACCGTCAGCAGCACGCCGAAAACGATCATCGCCAGCGACGGCCGCCACTTCTGCGGGACGCGCGAACCGGCCATCACTCCCCCGTCCCGAGCCGGAACCCGACGCCATGCACTGTCTCGATGATCGTCAGGCAGCCTGCCTCGGCGAACTTGGCGCGCAGGTTCCTCACATGACTGTCGATCGTCCGGTCGCTGACATAGGTGGCCCCACCATAGGCCGACTCCATCACCTGCTCGCGCGAGAAAACCAGATCGGGCCTCGCCATCAGCGCCGTGAGGATTTCAAACTCCAGCGCCGTGAGACTGATGCGATTGTCGTGGAAAGTGACCACATGGCGCGCCACATCAAGCCGCACCCGGCCATGCGTCAGCACCGCCGGCACCTTGCTTGCGGCGCCCCGCGCCCGCTTCAGGATGACATTGACCCGCGCCACCAGCTCCCGCGCGCTGAAGGGCTTGGTCACATAGTCGTCGCCGCCGATCTCGAGCCCAAGCACGCGGTCGATTTCCTCGTCCCGTGCGGACAGGAACAGGATTGGCACCTCGGAGCTCTTCCGGATCTGCCGGCAGACTTCGAGCCCGTCCATTTCAGGCATGCCGATATCGAGGATGATCAGGTCCGGCGGCGCCTTGCGGAACGTCTGCAGCGCCTCGGCGCCGTTCCGCGCCACGACGCACGCAAAGCCCGCCCGCTCGAGTGCGAAGGAAATCACCTCGCGGATATTGGGCTCGTCGTCGGCGATAAGGATACGCGGCATGGACGCGTTTCTATCGAATTAAGCGTCCGGTGCATACGGGTGCCCGAGCACGTAGTGCCTCAGCCGCTCCCCTCGCCAGGTCCAGCTCTGCCAGTCCTGGGGCAGCATAGTCAGTTCTGCCTGTGCCTCGCGCATCATCCTCAGGTCGCGATAGGGATCGCCGCTGCCGCTCGGCACGTGGGCGAGGAAATAGTCGAGCGCCGGCATCGCCGACCAGCCGAGGTCGCCCATCAGGTATCCGTCGAGATGCTGCCCCTTGCCCGTGAGTTCAAAGGAGTGCTCGACATCGTACCAGGCGATCAGCGCGCGCGTGTCGATGAAACTCACGCCAAAGAGCGTCACCCCGAGCGTCGCGAGGTTCGCCGCGATCAACCAGGCATTGCTGCGGTTGAGGGCGATCCGCACCACAATCAGAACAAGCCCGACCGCGACCAACGCCATCCAGAGCCCCGCCGCGAGGCGCAGCTCTGTAAGAGCATACTCTTCGACATAGAGTTCAAGCCTGAGGATCGAGGAGACCACCAGCAGGACATTCTGCGCGATCCACAGATAGACAAGCACCCGGATCAGTTGCGACTTCTCGCCTGCTCCGCCCTTCCGCATCGCGGCAAGGACGAACGCCGCCGCAAGCAGTGCGGTGACGATCAACGGGTATGCGCCGCGATGCGCATAGTCGGCGTGGCTCATCCCGTCCGGCAACCGCACACCGCCCCAGAGATAGGTGAGGTCCATCACCGACTGGACTGCGAACAACAGATTGAACAAGATCAGCGAGTTGCGGATCGCCGCTGTACCGAAGATGAGCCCTTCGGCTCTGGGCGCGACTGGTCCCTGCATCTCGGCCATGCCACGCCATGACAGAAGCCGCGGGACCAACAGCGGCCAGGCGATCACCCCGACGACACCCCACAGAGCAACTCGCCTCGGATCGAGCAGTTCGAAGAGGATTTCGAGGCGGATCGCATGCAAACCGGCCTCGAGGAGCGGATTGGCGACGACGAAGAGCAGCGCGAAGACCAATGCAAATCCCAGCGGCACGATCCACACCAGTGCCAGCCGGATCAGTTTACCACCCGCCCGCCGGTTCCCGGCCTCCCCCAGCAAGAGCAGGCTATCGCCGAGCAGCCGGACCGGCGCGAGAATGCCGAAACGAACCAGAACCAATGGCAGGTCTTCAAATCGCCTCGGCATTTGTGCCGACATGGACAATGCCAGGATGCTCAATCCGAACAGGCCGCAGAGAAAGCCGGTGAGGCTCGCGGCCTCGATCAGCGGCAGGATACCCAGCGCGGCGAGGAGTGCCGAAAAGACAACTGGACGCGTCCGCCTAACCCCTGGACTGGCGACAAGAATACCCGCGCCGACGGCGACGCCCAGGACCGCAAGTCCAATGCCAGGTTCGTGGCCATAGAGCAGCACGTCGCCCAGGGCAACGATCACGGCCGCGCTGGCGGCGGCGATCAGCGTCCGCCGCGACCAAACCGGGCCTTCAGCCGCGCCGCTGCTGAACGTCTCGGTCATCGCGCCCATCACGGCTGGCAATCACGCGCGGCAGGGACGCCGTGCGCTCATCGTCCCTTAGGTCTGCCCACCACGCATCGAGCAGGATGCAGTCGGGCAGCGGGACCGGTCGTTCGGGAGAAGGCGGAATCGGATTTCGCATGCCCGAGCCTGACCCTCTGCCTTGCAGTTTTTGTGCAGGCCGCGCGGAGCCTTTCAGGGTTTCAGTTAAGCATCTTAAGGAGTTTGACCGCGGCATCGAACTCCGCTCGCCGCTTGCCGCGGCGCACCGTGATCTCCTCGACTTCACCCCAAAAGGCGATGTTGTGGTCTTCGTCGAGATGTGCCGCCGCCCAGATTTCCTCGGCATCGGCGAGGCCATGCCGCAGAGCCAGCGCCAACAGCCCTGAGCCCGTGATCGAGGTGATCGCATTGAGCGCGGTCACCACAAAAAGGGATTCTCCGTCGAGCGCTGCAGCGAGCTTTTTCTGCGTCGCTGCCGGCTGGTCCTGATGCACAATCCCAATCGTCGGCCGGAAGGTCACACCGAAATGCCGGGCCAGCTTCACCAACAATCCGTCCCAGATGTCCTCCTGTCGCTCGACCAGCGACTGCGGCGACTCCGCCCGATAGAGCAGCAGGTCATTTGCGGAGTACTTGACAACCTCGCCCTTGAGCCCCGGCAGCGATTCAGGACCGGCTTCGACTGCCGAATTAACCAACCGCACCAGCGGCATCGTCTGTGGATCGACCAACTCCCCTTGCGCCGCCCATTCGATTGCCATCGCCTCCGCTATCGCAAGAATCGGCACAACCACGACCTTCATTCCGGGCGTGCGCGGCGACTTGCCATCGAGCGTCACCGTGTATCCGCCATCGACCGGCTTGGTGCCGACTTCCTTGTAGAAGCGCTTGGGCAGCTGCTGCTTGACGTGCGCCTGCGCGCGGCCGTAGCCGTCGTCGCGATGCTGGTGGGCGTCCGCGATGAACTCACGCATCTTCCGGATCCTGATCCTTCACATCGAAGCGGTCGGCGTCGAACCCGAGAGCCTCGAAACTCTGTTGCATATGCGGTGGCAACGGCGCCGACACATCAAGCACTTTGCCGCTCTTGAGTGGCAGGCGGATGCGGCGAGCATGAAGATGCAGGCCATCGCCCAGTCCCGGCGCCCCCTGCCAGTTCTCGATGTTGAAATAGCGCGGATCGCCGATGATCGGATTGCCCAGTTGCTGCATATGGACGCGCAACTGATGGGTGCGGCCCGTCACCGGCTTCAGTGTCACCCAAGCAAAGCGCCGCGCCGCAACATCCGTCGTCGAATAATAAGTCATGGAATGCTGCGCGCCCTCGTGGTTCTGCTCGACCACAATCATCTGCTCGCCGTCTTCGGTCTGCTCCTTGGCGAGAAAGCACGAGATGCTTCCTTGGCTCGGCTTGGGATTGCCATAGACGATAGCCCAGTAGATTTTCCGCGCCGAGCGCGACTGAAACACCTTGCCCAGGTAGGACGCGGCGGCCCGGGTCTTGGCCACAACCAGGACACCCGAAGTATCGCGGTCGAGCCGATGCACCAGCCGCGGCGCTTCACCGGACTTGTTGGGCAGGCTCTTCAGCAGGCCGTCCATATGTCGTTTGGTGCCGCTGCCGCCCTGCGAGGCGAGGCCCGAGGGCTTGTTGAAGACATAGAGGCCCTCGTCCTCATAGAGGATCAGATCGCGCAGGAAGCGCGCGTCCTCGGCGTCGATCTTCTGTTCGATGCGCCTGACCTCGGCGTCGAGCGGTGGCACGCGGACCACCTGCCCGCTTTCGAGGCGTGAATTGGTCTTGGCCCTGCCGGAGTCGATGCGCACCTGGCCGGTGCGGATCAGCTTCTGCAAATGCCCGAACGTGACCTGCGGAAAATGCGTCCCGAACCAGCGGTCCAGCCGCATGCCGTCTTCGTCGCGTGCAACGACCTGTTGGCGCACCCCGCTCATGCCGGTCCCCGCATTACGACGAGGCCGAAATAGAGCGCCGCGATCGCAACGATCACCGAGACGCCGACATAGAGCACGGCTTGCGCGACTTCGCCGCGTTCGATCAGATAGATCGCGTCCAGCGAGAAGGCGGAGAATGTCGTGAACCCACCGAATACCCCCACCGCCATGAACAGCCGGGCATCGGCCTGCCATGCCGGCGTCGTGCGCGCGAGATAGCCGACCAACAGCCCCATCGCCAGCGAGCCGGCGATATTGATCAACAGCGTCGCGAGCGGAAAAGTCGTAGCCCATAGCCGCCCGACAAGGACCCCGCTGCCATAGCGGGCCATCGAACCCAATGCGCCCCCGAGGCCGACAAGGAGATAGGCATACATGCGAGATGCTCAACTCTGTTGTTCGGCCTTCTTTGCGCGCAAACGGGCAAAATACTCAAGCCGCTTCTTGATCTCACGCTCAAAGCCGCGTTCCACCGGACGGTAGAACTCCTGCCGACCAAGCTTTTCGGGGAAATACTCCTGCCCGGAAAAGCCCTCCGGCGTGTCGTGGTCATATTGATAGCCCTCGCCATAGCCCTGTCCCTGCATGAGCTTGGTCGGGGCGTTGAGAATGGTCATTGGCGGCATCGGCGAGCCCGAGGACTTGGCCAGCGCCATCGCCTCGCCGAAGGCGGTATAGACCGCGTTCGATTTGGGAGCGACCGCGAGATAGACCGTGATCTCGGCCAAGGCCAACTCGCCCTCGGGTGAGCCTAACATCTCGTAGGCATCGCGCGCCGCGATCGCGAGCGGCAGCGCCTGCGGATCGGCAATGCCGATATCCTCGCTCGCCATGCGGATCAGGCGCCGGGCCAGGAACAGAGGATCCTCACCGGCAACCAGCATCCGCGCGAGATAGTAAAGCGCCGCATCCGGGTCAGACCCCCGCACCGTTTTGTGCAGGGCCGAGATCAGATTATAGTGCCCGTCCTGCTTCTTGTCGTAGATCGGCGCGCGCCGCTGCACGACCTGCAACAATGCTGCCTTGTCGAGCACCTCATCCGGTTTGGTGGCCGAGAAGATCTCCTCGATCAATCCGAGCAGTGCCCGCCCGTCACCATCGGCCAGTTCATAGAGCCCTGCTCGCGCCTCGTCATCGAGCGGCAGCCTCTGCCCCAGCGCCGTCTCGGCGCGTTGCGAGAGTTGCTCGAGCTCTTCGGGCGCGAACGAGTTGAGCCGCAGCACCTGTGCCCGCGACAACAGTGCGGCGTTGAGCTCGAAGCTCGGGTTCTCGGTCGTCGCGCCGACGAGCACGACCGTGCCGTCTTCCATCACCGGCAGGAACCCATCCTGTTGCGCACGGTTGAAGCGATGGATCTCATCGACAAAGAGCAAAGTCTTGTGCCCGCTGAGACGCTCGAACCGCGCCTCCTCGAACACCTTCTTCAAATCCGCTACGCCGGAGAACACAGCCGATATCTGCTTGAACCGGTATCCCACCGCATCCGCGAGAAGCCGCGCGATCGTGGTCTTGCCGGTCCCCGGCGGACCCCACAGGATCAGCGAACCAAGCCGCCCCGAGGCAATCATGCGGCGCAGCGTCCCGTCCGGTCCAAGCAGGTGGCGCTGCCCGATGACTTCGTCGAGCGAACGCGGCCGCAAGCGGTCGGCGAGCGGGCTGTCGCCCGCCCTTGTCCCATCATCCACCGCGAAAAGATCGGCCATGTCTCATCTATCGCGCTCTCACCCGCTGATAAAGCTCTGGATCACCTGTCCGCCACGCTGGAGGACAATCTGCCAGCCACGGGTGCGAGAGCCCACCAGCGCCCGGAAGCGCGCCACGTCCGAAAGCGTCTCGCCATTGATCGAGACGATGACGTCGCCCTTCTGGAGCCCCATGCGATCTGCAGGCGAGCCCTGCGCAACCTCGGTCACCACAATCCCCTTGCTGTCGAAGGGGAGGTTCATCTCCTGGGCCACCGGCGCGGTGATGACGCTGACCGAAGCCCCGGCAAAGCGGGTGTCGCCATTGATCAGCGTCGCCGGCACCTCGCCGCTTGCCGCGGCGACATCCACCAGGGCTTCGGCGACCTTGCCGCTCCGAACATAGGTGAGGCTGGACTGGGAGCCCAGATCCTTGGTCGCGAAGCGGAACTCGAACCCCTGCGGCGCGTCGACATCGACGCCGTCGATCTCGATGATCGCATCGCCCGCCTGAAGACCAGCCCGCTCTGCCGGGCTGTCCGGCGCAACCTCCGCGATCAGCGCGCCGTGCGGCGGGTCGATCGAGAGGCTGTCGGCGATGTCTGTCGTCACCTCCTGCAGCCTGGCGCCAAACCAGGGCCGCGTGATCGTACCGCCTTTGACCGCTGCCGCGGCAACTGTGCGCGCCATGTTTGCGGGGATCGCGAAACCAATTCCGACCGAGCCGCCGGAGCGCGTGAAGATTGCTGTATTGATCCCAACCAGATTGCCGTTGAGATCGACCAGCGCCCCACCCGAATTGCCCGGATTGATCGCCGCATCGGTCTGGATGAAATAGTCGAAATTCCCGGTCTCGACCCCGGTACGCGCCAGTGCCGACACAATGCCGCTGGTGACGGTCTGGCCGACGCCGAACGGATTGCCCACGGCCAGGACGAGATCGCCGACTTCGAGCGAATCCGAGTCCGCGAACCGCAGCGCTGGAAAGGTCCGCCCGTTGGGATCGGCGATCTTCAGCACCGCGAGGTCTGACTTCGGATCGTCGAGCAGCAAGCGCACCGCATATTCCCTGCCGCCCGAAAGCGCGATGCGGATATCGTCGGCGCCGTGAACGACATGGCTGTTGGTGACGATGATCCCCACCGGATCGACAATCACGCCCGAGCCGAGCGACTGGCTGGTGCGCGGCCGGCTCTGGAACATGTCGCCGCCGAAGAAGCGCGAGAAGAACGGATCGTCCGCGAAGGGCGACTGCACGCCCTGCTCCACCTTGGTGGCATAGACATTGACGACCGCCGGCGTCACCTCCCTGACGATCGGCGCAAAGCTGAGCTGCACCTCCGTCTCCGATTTCGGCACCTCGCGGACCGGCAACGGCGACGCTTCGGCCACCTGGAGCGCCGCGACGGGAGGCGGCGCGGTTGACTGTTCCTGCCCGCTCCATGTGGCGATGCCCAGCGCCGCTACCAGCACTACGCCCGATATCCCCAGCAACACCCGACGCTGCGTCACGGCCTTGTCTCCTGCCAATTCAATTTGCCCGGCTCGCTGATCGGGCGCCAGCGGAACGCCCGGATTTGGGCGCCTTTGCGGCCCGAAACTAACGCTTTTGTAAGACGGCGAAATATGGCGTTGTGCTGGGGGGTGAACGTCCCTATATGCAGCCGCGTTTGCCAAGGGCGCCCGGCGGAACGGAGACTGGTTTCCCGCCGCGGGCGCGCCACTGCAAGCATGCCGTTTCCTCGCACTCCGAAAGGGATTGCCCAATGGCCGCCTTGACCGCCGTATCCGCCGCTGAAGATGTGATCCAGCTGCATGCCCCGGCCCATGACAAGACCGTCTATGCCAACACCTCGCAGCTGATTGCCGCCGAGGAGCCGGACTATCCGAGCTTCCTGTTCTGCGAGCGCGAACTGCATCGCTCGGTCAAGGTGTTCAAGAAGGGCTTCGATGGCCTTCTGACCTACGCGGTCAAATGCAACCCCTCGCCCCATATCCTCTCGCAGCTCCATGAAGAGGGCCTCAAGGCCTTCGACGTCGCGTCCAATCGCGAGATGGAGCTGGTGCGCGAATTCGCGCCCGGCGCCGTGATGCACTACAACAACCCCATCAAGAGCAAGCGCGAGATCGAGCGCGCTTACGAAGAGTTCGGCGTTCGCTCCTTCACCATCGACCACCCCCAGCAGCTCGACCAGCTCGCGGCGATTGTGACGCCCTCGCGCGATGTCGAAGTGACCACACGCTTCAAGGCCGGCAAGGCGCTCAAGTCCTACGATTTCGGCATCAAGTTCGGCGTCATGCAGGACGGCGCGGCCGAGATCGTCAAGCTCGTCGATCAGATGGGCTTTACGCCTTCGCTCTGCTTCCACGTCGGATCGCAGTGCGAGGACGCCTATGCCTATGAGCGCCACATCGCGGCGGCCGCCAAGATCGCCGAAGAGGGCGGCATCGAATTGAAGCGGCTCAATATCGGTGGCGGCTATCCGGCCCCCTACCCGACCAGCGAAGCCCCGCCGATGGACTATTATTTTGAGACCATCGCCCAGGCCGTCAAAGACAATTTCGGCAAGTCCGCGCCTGAACTCATCATCGAGCCCGGTCGCGCGCTGGTCACCTCCTCGACCTCGCTGCTGCTGCGCGTCAAGCACCAGCGCGGCGGCCAGTCGGTCTATGTCAATGACGGCGCCTATGGCTCGCTGATGGAAGTCAAATTCATGCACTTCACCCCGCCGGTTCGCGTCTGGCGCGGCCCGCGCATTCACGACCACGATGGCGAGTTCTCCGAATTCACCATCTGGGGCCCGACCTGCGACAGCTACGACGTCCTGCCCCAGGTCTTCACGCTCCCCGCCGATATCGATGAAGACGACTGGATCGAGTTCGGCCTCATGGGTGCCTATACCCAGGCCTCGCTGACGCCGTTCAACGGGTTTGATCGCCGCGACCAGTATTGGGTGGACGAGGTCTATACGGGCAAGGAACAGCAGCCCGAATAGGCGAGCGGAAACTGCCATCGGTTCCCTCGGGTCGAGCGGAGGTGCCGGACGGGAGCGACCCTCCGGGTACGATTGTGCCGCGGCCAGAAGGCCGCGAACGGAGAGCGCGAAGCGCCTCCGGAAAAGGTAGTGCGAAGCGAGACGCTCCGCGCTCTCCGCGATGGGGATGTCGGCACCAGCCAGGAAGCGCTCCATCGGATACAGGAGCGGTCCCGTTGCAAGGAACCCGAGCGGCACGACTGCCGCCCCCACCACGTCCACCGGCACCTCGTCAGTACCCGCGGGAAGAAGGTGAACGCAGGGGGATCATAGCTCAGGTTCAAGACATGCGGATAAGTGGGGGTGGAACGGCAAAAGCCATCGCACGTTCAGAGGGTTGGCGGTTCGCAATTGGGCGAACCCGAGCCCGCCAGCCGCAACGATCCCCGGTGTCTTTGCCGCCATCGGGTCGCTACGCGCCCGAAGGTAGACTTCCGCGGGACAATGGTGGGGTGAGAGCATTGCGGGGGGATGGAACTTAGCGACGTGGCCGAACCGCCCGCCCCTCAAAACAAGAAGGGCCCACCACCGGCGAGCCCCTTGCTCATTGTTCGCTACGCGCTCACTCGTCGCGATAGACCTTCTCGCGACGCTCGTGCATTTCCTGCGCTTCAAGGCTCAGCGTTGCGATGGGCCGCGCATCAAGGCGCGCGATGCCGATGGGATCGCCCGTCTCTTCGCAATAGCCGTAGGTGCCGTCTTCGATGCGCTTGAGTGCTGCGTCGATCTTGCTGATCAGCTTGCGCTGGCGGTCGCGGGTGCGAAGCTCCAGCGCCCGATCGCTTTCCGACGAGGCGCGGTCGGCCATATCGGAATGGTTCTGGCTCTCTTCCTGGAGGTTATCGAGCGTCTCCCGGCTTTCACGCAGGATATCCTCTCTCCAGGTTTCCAGCTTCCGCCGGAAATAGTCCCGCTGGCGCGGGTTCATGAACGGTTCTTTTTCGGTCGGCCGGTACTCGGCCGTTTGAACGGAACTTCCCATAGAAGACTCAACTCACCTGCCCGAGATTGGCGCCTATATAGTTGGCGGCGGATGGCCGGGCAAGCGATCTGATTGGGCCGATTAATTCGGGATTCCGGGGTGTTACGCCCCTGTCACATACCCGGATAGCGCCCGAACTTGGCCAGTTCCACCCGTGCACGAAGCTCGATGTCGTCGAGTATGGGATCGAGTCCGGCCAGTTGCCGCTCCCGTGCGGAGCCGATCAGCACCATCAACTGATGGAGCCGGCCCTCGCTGACCCTGCCGATCAGCAGATCGGACTGGATGCTCTCAAGCGTATCGAGCAGCGCATTGCCGCGCCGAACCGCTTTCCTTTTGGCATAGAGCGGATCGTCGGCGGCCTGCAGCGCCAGCAGCGCCTCGATGCCGCCGGCAACACCCGCCGATTGAGGCGCCTGCGCCCGCGGCGCCTCGCCGCCGGTGTCGATGACGAAGCTCGCCGAGCCGCCCGAACGCGCGACGCCGCCGCGATTGGCGACCGTTCCCGACCGATTGGTGTTCTCGATGCGCAATGCCGACTCCACCCTCAAACCCATGGGCGATACCGGCAAAATCTGCCGCCATTGGTTAACAAGTCTTTAACCGACCCGGCAATTGCTGCTGGCCGGCGCCGAGCGCCAGGGACTTTCTCGATATGAATCAATGAATTGAGAGACTGGCACGCAATTCGCATTGATCCTTGTGACGACGTGGCCCGTGGGGACGGGCTGCCTATCGGGGACCGCACAACCATGAACTTCAGTCAGGCTAAGGCAATTCTGGGAGCGCTGGCGGCGATGCTGCCCATGCTCACCTCCATCGATGCCCACGCGGCGACAGCGCGCATCAAGGACATCGTCAACATCGAGGGCGTGCGCGACAACCAACTTGTCGGCTACGGCCTCGTGGTCGGCCTCAACGGCACCGGCGACAGCCTCAACAATTCCCCTTTCACCAAGCAGAGCCTGCAGGCCATGCTCGAGCGGCTCGGGGTCAACACCCGCGGCGAGAACATGCGCACCGCAAACGTGGCCGCCGTCATGATCACCGCCAACCTCCCCGCCTTTGCCACCCAGGGTTCACGTATCGATGTCGGAGTCGCCGCCCTCGGCGACGCTTCGAGCCTGCAGGGCGGAACGCTCCTGGTCACCCCCCTGCTCGGCGCCGATGGCGCGGTCTACGCCATTGCCCAGGGCTCGGTGACGATCAACGGTTTCAAGGCCCAGGGCGACGCGGCGACGGTCGTCTCGGGCGTTCCCACCACCGGCCGCATTTCCGCCGGCGGCCTGATCGAGCGCGAAATCGACTTCGTCCTCGGCGCCCAGCGCACCCTTCGCCTGGCTCTCCGCAACCCCGACCTCACCACCTCCCGCCGCATCGCGCTCTCGATCAACGATTTCATCGGCACCCCTTGCGCAACACCTGAAGATCCTTCGACGGTGCGCATCACCTTGCCGCGCAATTTCAACGGCAACATCGTCGACCTGTTGACCGACATCGAACAGCTCGTCGTCGAAACCGACATGCCCGCCAAGATCGTCATCGACGAGAACACCGGCATCATCGTCATGGGCAAGGACGTCCGCGTCTCGACCGTCGCGGTGGCGCAATCGAACCTGACGGTCACCATCGCCGAATCCCCCGATGTCTCGCAGCCCAATCCGTTTGGGCAGGGTGACACCACGGTCGTGCCGCGCACCGATGTCAATGTCAGTGTCGTCGACTCCGACCTCGCACTGGTCCCGGAGTCGGTCTCGCTTCAGGAACTGGTGGATGGCCTCAACGCCCTTGGGATCAGCCCGCGCGACTTGATCGCCATTCTACAGGCGGTCAAGGCTGCCGGGGCGCTGCAAGCCGATATCGAGGTCCTGTGATGAACGTCCTCGCAAGCCCCAAGCTCGACGTGACGTCGCCCGCTTACCAGAAGATGCACAAGCAGGCGATGGATCTCGAAGGCGTGTTCCTCAATACGCTGATGAAGGAAATGTTCTCTGAGGTTCAGACTGACGAGAAAAACTTCGGCGGCGGCTTCGCCGAACAAACCTGGCGCGGCATGCAGGCCGAGCAGTTTGCCAATGCCATTGCCGCGCAAGGCGGCATCGGTCTCGCCGACTCGATGATGTCGAGCCTGATGCGCCTGCAGGAAGTCCCCTCGCCGACTGGAACCGGAGTCTAATGTGAGTGCCGCCCAACGCCTCGCCGCCCTCGACGACATGCCTGCCAGGGAGCTCATCGCCGCCGCCGAGCAGACACTGGCGGCGCTTGTCGATTCCATGAGCCGCGAAACGGTCCTGCTCCGCGCTGGCCGCATGCGCGAGGCAGCCGGGCCGGGTGCGGACAAGACCCGGCTCGCGCAGGACTATGTAAGTTACTCCCGTGCCGTGCAGCGGCAATTGCCGCGCCTCAAGGTGGAAGCGCCCGGCGACATCGATCGCCTGCGCCAGGGGCACGAGCAGTTCGCGACCCAGATGGCGGAAAATCTCAGGGTGATCGCCACCGCACGCGCCGTCACCGAAGATCTCCTGACCGACGTTGCGGGTGCGGTGGGCCGGGCGGGGACAGCCCGCACCTATGGCGCTTCCGGCGAGATTCCGCGCGCGCCGGCAAGTCCCGGCACCGGGATCGCAATCAACCGCGCGCTCTGAATCCCCGTCGCATTTGATTCAAACTGGCGCGGTCGCCGCGCGGCTTTGGCAAGTCCTACGCCGCCACACTCCATCCCCAAAGCCCGGGTTCCGTCTCGGGCCGAGGGGACATGCACGTGGCCGCGCGGATTTCATCGAAGCCGATAGACACGAGGCTCACCCTAGCCGGTCACCGCCGCCGCGCGCCCGCTTCCCTTCTTGTCGATGAGGTCGAGGCTGGCTCCTTCGAGCCAAACGATGCCATGTCGACGGAGGCCGGACCGTCCCTCCCGCAGCCCACCCCTGGTTTTGCCGTCGCAATCCTCACCGAGCAAATGCCGCCTGAGTCGCTCACTCCGCTTGAACTGCGGACGCGATTCCAACGAACATGGCAACCACCGGCCTCGGATTTGAACCTCACAAACCGCAGGATTTAAGCGGGTCTCCGCTTCCGCTAACCGGCTGTTAACCACGATCGCAGGATACTGAACACGGGCCTCAGGAGAGGCACGTCTTGATCGGATTCGCCCAGAAGAGGAAACTGCATGTCCGAAATTACCCTGTCGAAAGCGGTTCGTGCGAACCTGCTCAACCTTCAGTCGACGGCCACCCTTCTCAGCAAGTCCCAGGAGCGTCTGTCTTCCGGTCTGCGTGTGAACTCGGCGCTCGACAATCCCACCAACTTCTTCACCGCCCAG
This sequence comes from Devosia sp., assembly GCA_040081595.1. Classification (GTDB taxonomy): domain Bacteria; phylum Pseudomonadota; class Alphaproteobacteria; order Rhizobiales; family Devosiaceae; genus Devosia_A. The sequence continues at coordinate 2,406 of JBEBGE010000046.1, read as the reverse complement.
GGCCTCAGCAGCCGCGCCAACGACCTTGGCCAGCTGCTCGACGCGGTCTCCAACGCGGTGCAAACCGTGGCCGCCGCCGACAAGGGCGTCAGCGCCATCACCAAGGTTGTGGAGTCCGCACAGGCGACTGCCCGTCAGGCCCTCCAGACTTCCGCGACAATTCAGGACGACGGCCTGATCGCCGACGACACCGGCTCGACCGACCTTTCGACCTTCACCGCCGTCGCGGGCGATGCCGGTACAATCACGATCAACGGCCAGACGGTGACCATCGCAACCGGCGACACCGGTGACGACGTGTATGCCAATTTCCAGGCCGCGGCCGTGGCCTCGCGCGGTACGGCACTTGAGTTCAAGGTCTCACAGAACGCGAGCAACCAGCTCGTGATCGAAACGACCTATGACGGTGCCGCGCTCGACACCACCGGCTCCACCGCCGCTTCGGTGACCGCGCTCGGCCTCACCGCCGCCGGCTCGATCGCTGCGGCGACGGCTTCGACCGAAGCCAAGTTCGTCAACCCCAAGCGCGCCGAACTGGTTGATACCTACAATGACCTGCTCGGCCAGATCGACGCCTTGTCCAAGGACTCGGGCTTCAATGGCGTGAACCTTCTCGCCGGTGACAACCTCCAGGTTCTGTTCAACGAAGACGGCTCGTCCAAGATCACCATCGCCGGTGTCGACAACACGGCGGCCAATCTCGGTCTCGACACTCTGGTTTCGACCGCCTTCGACACCAACGCTTCGATCAACTTGACACTGGACGACCTCAAGGCCGGTATCGAAACGCTCAGGTCGCAGGCCTCCAAGTTTGGCTCGAACCTGTCGGTCGTCGAAACCCGCCAGGACTTCACCAAGGACATGATCAACGTGCTGCAGACCGGCGCGTCGAATCTGACCCTCGCCGACTCCAACCTGGAAGCGGCCAACGTGCTTGCGCTCCAGACCCGCCAGCAGCTGTCCTCGACCGCTCTGTCGCTGGCTTCGCAGGCCGACCAGAACGTGCTCCGTCTCTTCTGAGCCGATCGAAAACGACTTCAACCAAAGGCGGGCTCCGGCCCGCCTTTTCGTTTGCGGCCATTCCGCGGCCAATTCGCGACATCGTTAAGGATTGGTAGGAGCCCCGAAATCCCGGGCTCTGGGCAGCGCTCGACGCGCCCTTGCCCCAATTGTGTCGCTTCGGGGCGCCGCGCTTAACCCTTCTTTACGGGGTCTGGCTAGATATTGAGCAGGACGTCTCAGGAAGAGGCGCGCGTTAGTCTAGTACCCAGAAGAGGATCTTTTTATGGCCGACATTACCCTGTCGAAATCGGTTCGTGCGAACCTGCTCAACCTTCAGTCGACCGCCAACCTGCTCAGCAAGTCGCAGGAACGCCTTTCCACCGGTCTGCGTGTGAACTCGGCGCTCGACAATCCCACCAACTTCTTCACCGCCCAGGGCCTCACCAGCCGCGCCAACGACCTTGGCCAGCTGCTCGACGCGGTGTCCAACGCGGTGCAAACCGTGGCCGCCGCCGACAAGGGCATCAGCGCCATCACCAAGGTTGTGGAGTCCGCACAGGCGACTGCCCGTCAGGCCCTCCAGACCTCGGCGACCGTCCAGGGCGACGGCCTGATCGCCGACGACACCGGCTCGACCGACCTTTCGACCTTCACCGCCGTCGCGGGCGATGCCGGTACGATCTCGATCAATGGTCAGACGGTGACCATCGCAACCGGCGACACCGGCGACGACGTGTTTGCCAACTTCCAGGCCGCGGCCGTGGCCTCGCGCGGCACAGCGCAGGAGTTCACAGTCTCGCAGAACGCGAGCAACCAGCTCGTGATCGAGACGACCTATGACGGTGCTGCCCTCGACACCACCGGCTCTACCGCCGCCTCCGTGACCGCGCTCGGCCTCACCGCCGCCGGCTCGATCGCAGCAGCGACCGCATCGACCGATGCCAAGACGATCAATCCCAAGCGCGCCGAACTGGTTGATACCTATAACGACCTGCTCGGCCAGATCGATGCCTTGGCCAAGGACTCGGGCTTCAACGGCGTGAACCTTCTCGCCGGTGACAACCTGCAGGTTCTGTTCAACGAAGACGGCTCGTCCAAGATCACCATCGCCGGTGTCGATAACACGGCGTCCAATCTCGGTCTTGACGCGCTGGTTTCGACCGCCTTCGACAGCAACACTTCGATCAACTCGACCCTGGACGACCTCAAGGCCGGTATCGAAACGCTGCGCGGTCAGGCTTCCAAGTTCGGTTCGAACCTGTCGGTCGTCGAAACCCGCCAGGACTTCACCAAGAACATGATCAGCGTGCTGCAGACCGGCGCGTCGAATCTGACCCTCGCCGACTCCAACCTGGAAGCGGCCAACGTGCTTGCGCTCCAGACCCGCCAGCAGCTGTCCTCGAC
>JBEBGE010000045.1:0-26948 GCA_040081595.1 Devosia sp. | reverse complement strand
TCAGCCGCGAAATCCGGACGTCGCGTTGCCGCTCCCGAGGCGAACTGATCACGCTGAAAGTTGCCCCACCCAGCGGCGGTCTGGACCGGATCGCCGCCGAACACCATCGGTCGGCGGAGCCGGTGGCGGCTGCTAACATCAAGGTTCAAACCGCCACCGAGTTCGCTTCCGCTGGCGCTACCGCTGCTTTGAGGGCCGCAAGGCTGGCATAGGTCACGTTGTCGATGACCCAGCCGATGCCGGTTTTGTAGGTGTTGTTGTCGCTCGCCGGGTCAACTACTGCATCCGTTCCCGCCGCGAACTGCGCCAGCAGGTCATGATGCGTGAGGGTGCCGTCGAAGAGGCAATTATTGGTCTTGATCGTCCCCTTGCGGACGTTGTCGAGACAGCGCGTCCCGCTCGCCCCGGTCATGGTGATGTGGTCGCGCAGGCGATTATGGTTGAAGGTTAGGCCCGAATTGGCGCTGCGCACCGCCGCCTTGGTGGCAACGCCATGCAGTGAGCCATCTATGTCGAGATCGCAGTCGGTGGTGTTGAGGGTCTGCGGCCCAGTTGACGCGTTGGTGCTCAGGATCATGCCGACGGTGCCGGTCGCGCCTGTGATGTTGTAAGTCGCGGCCCTGTTCTGCTCACCGATCAGGGCTTTGGCGCTGGCACAAATCGGGCTGGTCATCGTGACAATCGCCGCACCGGAATTGAACCCTAGAGAGCCGTCGCGGAAGGTGCAGTTTTCAAAGGTCACACTGGCGAGTGTGCCGCTGCCGCTATCATGGGACTGGAAGCCGCCGACATTATCGGCTGATGGGTCTAGTGCCATGCCAGCGGCCGCGTATTCATCCAGTGCACCGTCGAAGGTACACTGACGTAAGATACTCGTGTCGCTGCCACCGAAGACCGTCGTGTTGGAGACCAGATGGTCACCGGACCCGGACGTAGCTTGCCGATTGCGACCACCAAAAAACAAACAATCTTCAGCCATCGGGTCTGGCCCCACATAGCCAGAGTGACTTGACCCATGCCTCGAAACTAGCCGACGAATGGCGACGCGGCGGCCATCCACGTGGAAGTTGCCGCCTTTGTGCAACGCACCCCGGAACTCAATGTCCTCGATCACCACATCGTCGCCGCCGACTTCGATGCCGTTCGGATATTTCGAATAGGAATAGGTGTGGCCATCCGTCGCCGGATCGACGGTCGAATAGATGTAGATGAAGCCCGAGGTTACCGCGTTCGGCGTTGACCCGTTCCAGCCCCAATCGAGATTGCAGGCCTGCCCGGACGCCACCAGGTTCACCGTGGCCTGCACCAGAATCATCGGCAACCCGTCGCGGAACACATTGCCGGAATGGCTGGTCGAGGCGCTGACATAGGTGACCGCCACCCGCCAGACATTGCTGCCCTGATCGACCCAGCCGCCTGTGATCGGCGCATCGCAGCGCAGGATCGGCTTATTGCCGCCGCCATAGGCTCCGAAATAGAACCCAGTTGCACCACTGGCCTTGAGCAATTGCGGGTTGATAAGCCCACCCGTGTCCGTCCCGCCCTTGATGCCGATGCGCGAACCCGTCGTAAGGCCATTGGACGCGGCCGTGAACTCGGAGGGGAGCCAAGGATTGCCATAGCTGCCATCGCCACCGCCCGTTGCGCCGGGAGAGACGAATCTATCGAAGCTGGGAAGGGCCTGGCGTCCCAGTCCGAGCCTCAGGCCAAGTGAGAGGTCGATGCTGTTCATCGGCACAGTCCTTCGACAGTTGTGGTTTCCGAGATCTTGGGAATGGCTCGGCCGCCGCGGTCCATGACGGCGACCTCAGGACAAGCCAATGATGTCGTCGGCCGTAGTGCCCGTCGCCAGAACACGGGTCGCGCGGATGGGAAGCAGGCTGCCTGCCGGGATATTCTTGAACGTCACCGAACCGCCGAGGCGCATCGTGACGGCAACATTGCCGGCGGTGCCGACGAAGAGGCCGCGCGTCACCTCTTCAAGATCGGTCGCGTCGTTGGGGGCAATTGGAAAGCCATGGCCGGCAGGCGCGCCAAAGCTGGCGGTGTGAGTGGCGTAACGATCAAGCATCGAAGTCTCCAGAACTATGTCGAGTCCAGTCTCGCACAGGTTCGGGAGGCGCGGATAAGTCGGCCCGGGCCGGCGTAACCGGCTCATAGGCAAGGGGTTTTCGGTTCCGAATAGTGGACCGGCGAAGCGACCGCGCACTGGCTTCCGTCAAGTTACCGGCATGATTGCAGGCGGACGCCACTGTGCAATAGTCCCAGTGCATCTCATCCACTTGCGCGACCGAGTGCACCCGCGCAAACGACGGGGACCGGGCCCTGTGGTCCGACACTTACGAAATTTTGCTGTCGCCAGGCTGGCGCTTGGGCGCGCCGCGGCACCACCGATGAAAGCCAATGGGCGAGCCGAGTATTCGACCGCAGCGACAACTCGCAGGGTTCAGCCGAACCTCAAAGGCACGCGCTCTTCCGCTTGGTCTCATCGCGGCGGGATTGCTCGCCGTCGCGCTCGCGACGGTTAATTTTGTACTTCCGAAGTCGCTAGACTCTTCGGCATTCGGCGCGGCGACGCTTAACGCGGCTCCGGCATCTTCCGCCTCCAGTATCGGGGAAAGGCCACAGGCGGAGGCCATGGTGTCGGCAATTACGGAATGGACGCGCAGCGGCGGTCCGGGCGACGTCGTTGTGTTGGCAGGCGAGGGCCTCGATGGCATCGCCAGCGTGACGGTTACCGCGACGCGGGACGACGGCTCGGTCTATAGCGGCGTTGCAACGGTCGAATCTTCAAGCAACAGCGGCGCGATCCTGCGCTTGCCGGCAGACGCTCCGGCAAATGCCGTTCTCTCCATGTCGGTCGCCGATGGGACGGGACAGCACTCGGACCTCCTGGTCAACGCACCGGAGCTCTGGTGGATCGGTCCCGACGAGGTGAAACCCGGCGCGGCGACTTCGCTGTTCGGCCGAAACCTGGTGCTTGGCACCGGCGACCACCCCATCGTTACCTTTGAAATGACCAGCGGCCCCAATGCCGGCCACATCTACACCGCCACTGTTACCGCTGCGGACGGCTACCGGGTCGATGTCGTGGTTCCGGCGTCGCTGCCGGTGGGCACCTATGTTGTCCACTACGCCAATTCGGACGCGGGGCACGTAACCGAGAGCGCGTCGGTCGGTATCGACCTCAGCGTGCGCTCCGATATCGGTCTCAACTGGACCGGTTCCGACCATGCGGTCATCAAGGCATCCGACTATGGCGCCATTGCCAATGATGGCAAGGACGATTCCGCCGCCATCGCCAAGGCTATGGCCGCGGCGTCGGCATTGATGCATTCGAACCCGGCCATCAAGGAAGTGACGGTGCAACTGGGCGCCGGGACGTTCAATGTGTCGTCTTCGGTGGGCGTCGATGACGGCGTCTCGCTGGCCGGCATGGGGGCAGGCGCCACCACCCTCAAGGCTCTGCCAGTGGCAGGCGTAAGCCCTGCTTCGGTCATCTATGCGCGCTACTCGAACACGCTCGAGACCGCAGTGGGTGCGCGCGTGACCGCGCTTGCGGTCGATACGGACGGCACGACCGCCATCGGCATCAATGCGACCAACTCGCACCACTTTACAATTGACGGCGTCGCGGTCGTTGCGAGAGGCCACAGCCCGGTCTTTGCCAACAACGCCGAATATCTGACGCTTGCTCATTCCTCCATCACCGGCATTGACACGTTCATTGGGGCTTCCCGCCAGACCACAATCGTCGGCAACGATTTCTACGGCACCAACCAGGCCGATGCGAACATTCATGGCTTCGGCTCGTCGGAGACCATCATCGTCGGCAACACGGCCCAGAATCTGGCTGCCAATCCGACCGCCGAGAACGCTCTGACCGATACCTATACGGGCAGGTTCATTGTCGAGCAGCCGCATTTCGGCCAGGCCGTCAATCAGTATATCGCCGCCAACCAGACGCATGACATTGGGCCAGTGACCCAGTTCGGCACGGTGGGCATAGAGTCCAACGTCGGCGAGCAGATCATGTATGAGAGCGTTGGCGAGGTCGAGCGGTTCGATCTTGGCAATGGCCTGTTCAAGAGCGCCACGGCGACCAGCCTGACGATCGACCTTCAGGATGATGAGGCTGCCGGCATCGGTACCACGGGCTTGTTGACTGTTGTCGGCGGAGCCGGCGCTGGCGCGACGACGCAGATCATCGGCTACAATGCCCAGACGGGTACCTACACTTTCGCCGACCCGTTGAATGTGCCGCTCGATGCGACGAGCGTGTTCACGGTGAGCTGGGCAGGCAATCACGTTGCCATCGTGGGCAACAGCTTTGATGGGTCAGCCGCCAATGCGGCCATCGGTGCGAGCAATGCCTCCACGGGCGTCAGCCTCTATCCCGCCGGAGCCCGCACCGTCATCGACGGCAACCAGTTCTCCGATCTCAGTGAAGGGGTTCGGGTTGGCGCCTATGCTTACGAAGAGCAGCGTGTTGTCGGGCCGAGCTTTCTCGATATCAAGAACAACGGATTCGACAATGTCGAGCAAGGGATCCGCTTCGACTCGAACACTTACCGGAACTTCAACATCAACGGCACCACTGCGCAGTTCGATCCTCACGCCATGTTCGGGACTACCGTCCGCCACAACGACATGTCGGGGGTCACGGGTTCAAGTTTCGGCTTTACGTCCGAGGGGACCGGTGCGGCGGACATCTCGGCCTGGAACGTTGCCGACAGCAATATTCTTTCAGTCAATGCCAAGCTGCTTGTTGGTCTCGGGTTCGATGGTGGCGATCCCAACTTCGTCGTCTTCAACGACGAGGGGTCCATCGTCGATCTCTTCGACACTGTCGCGCATGGCGTCGACTATTTCGCCGCGCGCAGCATCTGGAAGACAGGCACAACGCAGACCGCGTTCGTTGCAACCTTCGATGACTCGGGCAAGCTTGAGTTCCACCTGTCATGGCCCGTGCTTGGTAAGCTTGGGGACGGCCGGGCTGCGTACATTGCCACGGGAACGGACGGAAACGACATCGGCGTCGCCTCCGAGGACTACCCGTGGGAGTCGCTGAAGCCCCAGGTGCTCGATGGCGGCAAAGGCATCGACATTCTGATCTCGTCCAAGGCCGGTGAAGTTTACCTGATGGGCGGGGAGGGCAATGACTTCCTGATCGCGGGTAATGGTGCATTCAGCCGCACGACTATGACCGGCGGTGCTGGCGCGGACAATTTCGTGCTTTCGGCTGCGTCGGCTGTTGGTCACAACACCATCAGCGACTTCAGTTCCGCCGAGGGCGACCGCGTGTTGCTCGACTTCGATTACGCCGTCGGGAGCGACCCCATCGGCGGGGGTCTGTTCCGGGTGGTCAACACCTCGCTCGGCACTTCGGTCCAGTTCGACACAACCGGCAACGGCACCTTCGTCCAACTTGCCTTCGCGGTCGGCGCGACGCTGAGCACAGCCGATCTGTTCTGGCCGGCCATCGCTTCGATCGAAGATGCGGTCGGCCTCGTCATCGAGAACAAGACCAACACCGTCACCGGTGCGCTTGCCGACGCAGTGGCGGTGGGTGGAGACGGCGCCATAACTATTCGCGGCCGCTACGGCGTCGTCGAGATCGATGCTTCGGGCCATTGGAGCTACGCGCTCGACTGTGCGAACGCGACTGTCTCGGCACTCGGCTCGCGCTCGCCCGCGCTCACCGACACCATCCGCGTCACGCTCGCCAACGGCCAGAAGCAGGACATCGTCGTTTCGATCCAGGGTACCGATGCCGATAAGACGCTTGCGGCTGCGTCAGCGGGTCAGACGCTCACGGGCGGCGACGGCAATGACACCTATCAGCTCGACAGCTTTGGCAGCATCCAGATCATCGACACAGCAGGCGTCGACGTCGTCACGTCTTCTGTGACACGCTCGCTTGCCGGCTATGGCAACATCGAGCACCTGACGCTGCTCGGCAGCGGCAAGATCAACGCCACCGGAAACGATCTCGACAATATCCTGACCGGCAACAGTGCGGCCAATGTCCTTACAGGTGGAAAGGGCAACGATACGCTGATCGGCGGTGGCGGTTCGGATACCCTCGATGGCGGCGAAGGCAACGATCTGCTGATCGCCGAGAGCGGCACGGTCAAGCTGGTCGGTGGTGCTGGCAACGACACCTATCAACTCGGCGGCAATTCCGCCGCGACGATCACGGACAGCTCCGGCATCGACACCATTACTTCGACCGTCACGCGGTCGCTCGCAAAGTTCACGACCGTCGAGAATCTGGCTTTGCTCGGTACGGGCAACACGAACGGCACCGGCAACGCCCTTGCCAACACCATCACGGGCAATTCCGGCAACAACGTCCTCGACGGCGGCGCGGGCACGGACACCCTGGCCGGTGGCCTCGGGAACGACACTTATGCGCTGGCCAACGGGAACGACACTGTCATCGACACCGGCGGCATCGACACGATCACGTCGACCATTACGCGCAGCCTTGCCGGTTATGCCGATATCGAGAACCTGACGCTGCTGGGCAGCAGTGCGATCGCCGGCACCGGCAACGGGCTATCAAACGTCATTACGGGCAATGCCGCCGCCAACACGCTTTCTGGCAACGCCGGCAATGACGTGCTTTCGGGCGGCAATGGCAAAGACACGCTCATCGGCGGACTTGGCGCAGATATCCTGACGGGCGGGGCGGGCAACGACACCTTCCGGTTCCTCGCTCTCGAAGAGATGGGCATGGACGCCGCACGTGACACCATCACGGATTTCAAGTCCGGCTTGGACAAGATCGATCTCAGCGCCCTCGACACTCTTCTCGGCGGGCCCACCGCGAGTCTCAGCTTCATCGGCCAAGGCGGCTTCTCCGGCCATGCCGGCGAAGTCCACTATGTGGCCGGCTCGGGTGTGACCATCGTTGAGGGCGACATGAACGGGGATGGCGTCGCCGACTTCCAGATCGCGGTCACCGGCAGTTTTGCCTTCACAGCCGGCAATTTCCTCCTCTAAGGGGGCAGGCGAACAGGGCTTTTGCCCGGCTTTTGCCGCAATAAGGGGGCGTTAACCCGCGGTCGCTAGGTTTTCCGTCTGTTTGAGCGGAGGCTCAGCGATGCAGACCGACCCGGCAACCTCCCGCGTTCGTGCGGCTTTAGCGGCGCCTGCCCAGCGTTTCGCCGTTCCGCGCCTCTATGTTCTGATCGGATTGACCTTCCTGGCCTGGGTTCTTGCTGCCGGGGTGATTGCGGCGCTATGGTCGGTGGTGAGATTCATCACCGCCTGACCGGTGCAACAGCGTGTTTGGCGGCTTTCAGCCACCCGTTAAGCCGGTGGTGAGCAGCAAACACTAGTCTCAACGCTTCGATTCAGCAGCAGGCGGCGCGACGTGGCTTCAGCAGGTGACAAGCGGCAGGGGCTGTCGCCCTGGGCGCTTTTGCTCAGCGCGACGCCGATCCGTCGGCGTCATATTCTTGTGCTTGCCGCACTCAGCATCGTCTCGAACCTGCTGATGCTGGTCGGCCCGATTTTCATGCTGCAGGTCTATGACCGGGTGCTCGGCAGCCGGTCGGTGCCGACGCTGGTAGCGCTGACGGCCCTGATGATCGTCCTCTTCATCTTCTATGGAGTGATCGAAGCGGTGCGCAGTCGCATCACTGTCCGCGTCTCCATGATGATCCAGGCCGAGCTGGGTTCTGATGCCTTCAAGAGCGCGGTGCTCGCCGGCTCGGGGCCGGGCAGCAGCGATCCCGTGCGCGATCTCGATATGGTCCGGGGCTTCGTTGCCGGTCCGGGTCCCGTGTCGCTGCTCGATCTGCCCTGGTTGCCCATCTATATGGGGCTGGTCATCGCGCTCCATCCTTTGCTCGGGATCGTCGCCAGCGTCGGCGCGCTGATCATGGTGGCGCTGCTTGTTGCCAACGAAGTGCTTTCGGTCGCGCCGGGCCAGCAGGCCAATGCCGCGATCTCGGAACGCAACAGCTTCGCCGAGGACGCCAAGTCCAATCGCGACGTCATTGTCGCCATGGGCATGATGTCAACTATGTCGGAGCGCTTTTCGGCGATGGCCAACATGCTCAACGAGAGCCAGCGGCGGTCGTCGGACCAGGCGGCGTTCTTTGCATCTGCCGGTAAGTCGTTCCGCCTGCTGTTTCAATCGATCGTGCTCGCAGCGGGCGCCTATCTTGTCATCCTGGGTCAATTGTCACCGGGCCTGATGCTGGCCTCCTCGGTGATCACCGCCAGGGCGCTGGCACCAATCGAGATGCTGATCGGGCAGTGGAAGGGGTTTGTTGCGGCCCGCCAGGCGCTGGGACGGCTCAGCATGCGCCTGGCGCGTCCGGTGGCCGGCGCGCGTCAGCGCACGTCCCTGCCGCGTCCCTCCAAGTCCCTCGCCGTGTCCGGGCTTGCGAGCGGTCCCTCGCCACAGCAACCGCTGGTTGCCGAGGTCGGTTTCGCGCTGACGGCCGGCGAAGGACTGGGCATTATCGGGCCCTCAGGCTCGGGCAAGTCGACGGTGGCGCGCGCCATCACGGGCATCTGGCCGTCGCTGCGCGGCGAGGTCCGCTATGACGGAGCGCTGCTCGGCCACTACGATCCCGAAGTGCTCGGCGCTGCCATCGGCTATTTGCCGCAGGAGGTCGAGCTCTTCGACGGCACAGTCGCTGAAAACATCTGCAGGTTCCGCATGCCCTCGACCAGCGCGCCGATCCTGGCTGCCGCGGCAGCCAGCGGCACGCATCAGCTGATTTCGAATCTCGTCGATGGCTACGACACCCGCATTGGCCCCCGTGGCGCGGCGCTTTCGGCGGGCCAGCGCCAGCGGATCGGCCTCGCCAGGGCGATCTACGGCGATCCGTTTGTCCTCGTTCTCGACGAGCCCAATTCCAATCTCGATCAGGATGGCGAGCAGGCGCTGATCGAGTCGCTGCGCGTCGCCAAGGCGCGCGGCGCCATCGTCATCATCGTCGCGCATCGGCCAAGCGCCATCGCCGTCACCGAAAAGCTGCTGTTCATGAATGGCGGGCGGCAACTGGCTTTCGGCGACCGCGACGATGTGCTGCGCCGGGTCACCAAGCAGCCGGTGCCGATTTCCGTGGCGCAGGGGGCGCGATCGTGAGCGCGCCCACCACCTTGCGGCGCGTCCAGCCGGTGAGCGCGCCGGCGTCGCCCTCGCGATCTGGCGCGGACGGCCCGCGCGGTCCGCTGGACCCGCCGACCGGCACATCAACTGCCATGGCGCTGCGGCGCCCACCCGCGCCCACAGCAGTCACCGGACCGACCGGCAAGAGCGAGCGCAGCCTGGGCCACCACTCGCTGTTTGCGCTGGTCGTCATCCTTCTCCTCGTCGGCGGCCTCGGCACGTGGTCGGCGCTTACCAATATCTCGGGCGCAATCGTCGCGGGCGGAACGCTCGTCGTTGCGACGGGATCGCAGAAGGTTCAGCACCCCGAAGGCGGCATCGTCGGCGAAATCTTCGCCCATGACGAGGACCGCGTGACGGCCGGTCAGATCCTGCTGCGACTTGACGGGACGACCGTGGCGGCCAGTCTCGCCGTTGTCGAAAGCCAGTTGCGCGAGGCCTACGCCCAGATGGCGCGGCTCTATGCCGAGTCCGCCGGCACAACTGAGCTCGCACCTCCACCCGCCGCGGGCGATCTCGCCTCGGGCCCCGAATTTTCGAGCCTCATGGAAGCCCAGCGGCAGCTGCTTGAGGCGCGTGCCGCGACACGGCAGCAGCAGGTCGAACGGCTCCAGAGCCAGATCAGCCAGCTTGAGGGCCAGTCGGCGGCGATCGCGGCCCAGCAAACGGCAGCGCAGGGCGTCCTCGACATTCTTACCAAGGAAGACGAGGGACTGACCTCGCTCAAGAAGCAGGCGCTTGTCGATAGCCAACGGCTGAACGCAGTGCGCCAGCAACTGGTCGCGCAGACCGGTGAATTGGGCCGGCTCTCGGCCAGCCTCGTTGAGACCAACGCGACGATCGGCGAGCGCAATCTTCAGATCGGTCAGGTCGGCGCCGACTTTCTGGCCTCGGTGATGACCGATCTTCAGACTGTGCGGCAGACCGTTGCGGGTCTCCAGCAGCAGCGGATCGCGGCGCTCGACCGGTTGAGCCGCCTCGAAATCCGGGCGCCGCAGTCCGGGGTGATCCATGAATCGATCGTCCACACTGTGGGCGGCGTCGTTTCAGCGGGCGACACCCTGATGCTGGTGGTGCCCGAGGCCAATGGCGTCTTGGTCGATGCGCGCCTCACGCAGTTCGATGTCGACAAGGTGTCGCCCGGGCAGGACGTGGTGCTGCGCTTCCCAAGCCTCGATCAGCGGGTGACGCCGGAACTCAAGGGTGTAGTCAAATCCATATCGCCCGACGTCATCCGCGATCCGGTGACCGGCCAGCCTTATTACTCGATGCGCGTCGCCGCCCTGCCGGGCGAGGCGGAAAAACTGCCAGAGGGGACCCGTCTCATCCCGGGCATGCCGGTCGAGGCCTTCGCCCAGCTGGGCGAGCGCAGCGTTCTCTCCTATCTGCTCCACCCGGTGACCGAACAGCTCAGCCGGATGTTCATCGAGAAATAGGATCGGCGACGCGAAGATTCGCGTCAGCGGAGCACTAACGCTTGAGGGAATTGCGCTCAAGCCAAGCTCGAACCACCCAAAGGGCGAGCCGCCAATTTAGAAGGAATTGGCGCGCCCAAGGGGAATCGAACCCCTGTTCCCGCCGTGAGAGGGCGGTGTCCTGACCGCTAGACGATGGGCGCGGAGACAGGTCTGTTATCGATGTTCGCGCGTCTTGCGTCAACTCGCCCCAGGTGGGGAAAGGTGGCGCGCCCTAGGGGAGTCGAACCCCTCTCTGCACCGTGAAAGGGTGCCGTCCTAACCGATAGACGAAGGGCGCCAGGCGCGTGGCGTCTATAGGGTCTGCGATGGGGACTGGCAAGGACGATTTCCGCCAGCGCGACCGGCATGCGTGGAGCGGTCTAGCAGCCCGAGAAGGTCACCGGCTGGCGCCAGCCGCGTGGGCGGGCGCGGACGTCGACATGGATGAAGTTGCGGCCCGGATAGCAGCCCAGCCCGCCAACCAGCGGCTCGCGCATGGCAAACGCAATGAGCTTGCGCTTGTCGACGCCGGGGATGAAGAAATCGGCCGCCATGCACTTGGTATGGTAGGAATCGTCGGCACCGCCCACCGAGGCATTGTGGAACGGGTCGCGATAGCCTGAATTCATCACGATCTTGCGCCCGAAATGGGTCTCGAACTTCCAGATCGCGAGGCGCAGCGACGGGCTCAGGCAGATAGCGTTGACGCCCGGGTTCGAGACATAGGTGCCGAAGCTGGTGGAATAGCCCGAATAGAGATCGGCGCCGCCGAACCAGCAGCCGCTCAGCAGAAACGCCGAGGTGAGCGCAACGGCAAGCAATCGCATCAGACGGTCCCCGGCGCGCCACAGGTCTGGCCGAGTGCCATGGTGGTTGCCGGGAAACGCTAGCGTTTTGCGGTGAAGCCGCGCCTAAGCCGTTTGGTTAGCGCTGCCTTACCACTTGCCGGTGTTGGGCATGGAGAGCCAGGGCTCGACTGGGGTCAGGGCCGGGCCGTCCTGAAGGATCTCGATCGAGATGCCGTCGGGAGACCGCACGAACGCCATGCGCCCGTCGCGCGGCGGACGGTTGATGGTGACGCCCATGTCCATCAGGTGCTTGCAGGTGGCGTGGATATCGGGGACCGCATAGGCGAGGTGGCCGAAATTGCGCCCTCCGGTATAGACCTCCGGATCCCAGTTATAGGTCAGCTCGACCTGCGCGCTTTCATCGCCGGGTGCAGCGAGGAAGATCAGAGTATAGCGGCCGCCCTGACTTTCCGACCTGCGCAATTCGCGCAGGCCCAGCCCCTCGCAATAGAAGCGGAGACTCGCTTCAACATCGGTGACGCGAACCATGGTGTGAAGGTATTTCAATCAAGCACTTCCTTGAGAATGTGCAGCGCACGAAGCGGTGCAAAACAGGCCTCTGCGTTATCGCTGCAACAGTGCTGTGAATTGACGAGTGAGCGCTGCAACAATTTCGCCATAACTCCTTAACTTTTGAATTTGAATCGGCCAAGGTGAGTCGACGTGTTGCGTACCTCGCTTGCGGCGGGGGCAGAGTACGAAAAGGCGTTTGGGGGCATGGCGGCAAAAGTCTTAGCCGATGGCGATAGGCCCGGAGTCCGTCCGCTTGACAGCGTGGAGGGCGAGGCCGCTCTCGATGTTATCGAGATCGCCGGGGCCATCAAATGGTTCGACGTGGCAAAGGGATTCGGCTTCATTGTCCCGGACGATGGGCGCCCTGATGTGCTGCTTCATGTTACCTGTCTGCGCCGCGATGGCTATCAGACCGCCTATGAAGGTGCGCGCGTCGTCGTCGAGGCGCTGAACCGTCCTGGCGGGCTGCAGGCCTTCCGTATTCTCTCAATGGACGATACCACGGCGCGCCATCCGGCCCAGATGCCGGCGCCGCGCACACATGTGGTGGTCGAGCCGACCAGCAAGCTCGAGCGGCTCGAGGTTAAGTGGTTCAACCGCATCCGTGGCTTCGGGTTCCTGTCAGCCGGGGACGGGGCGCCGGACGTGTTCGTCCACATGGAAACGCTGCGCCGCTTCGGCATTACCGAGTTGAGACCGGGGCAGTTTGTCCTCGTGCGCTACGGCACGGGTCCCAAGGGTTTGATGGTTGCGGAGATCCGGCCCGACGGCTGGGGCGATGCGCCGTCCTCTCACTAGTTCTAGGCGTCCACTACTTTCGACCCGGACCGCAGCGGTGGTCCTGGTGGTTGTGCTCGCAGCGCTTGCAGTTCTGGCGTGGACCTTTTGGCTCCCCAACGACGGGCGGCTCGTCATTCACACCGCCAAGGGCGACTACACCTTTTTTGTCGAAGTTGCCGATACGGAGAAAAGCCGCTCCTATGGACTCATGAACCGGGCATCGTTGGCCCCGGATCGGGGGATGCTCTTCGACTACGGCCGCGAACAGTTGGCGCAGTTTTGGATGAAGGACACGCTCATACCGCTGGACATGGTCTTTGCGTCCGCCGATGGGACGGTGAGAACCATCCATGAAAATGCGCGGCCCTTGGATCTCACCGGCATCCCCTCGGAAGTCCCGGTGCGGTTTGTGCTCGAGATCAAAGGCGGGCGATCGGCCGAGATCGGTCTCAAGCCGGGGGACAAGCTTGAGCATATCAGGGTGGGCGCGGCCAACTAGCGTCGGCGGCTAGACCCGGGCGAGGACGAAACAGAAGAAGATCGCCCAGAGATGCAGCGTTGCGCCCGCCACCACGAAGACGTGCCAAAGCACGTTCTGGAATTTGAGCCGGTCCCAGAGGTGGAAGATAATCCCCGCCGAATAGGTGATCCCGCCGGCGATCAGCAGCCAGAAACTGGGCGGGGGCAGGGCTGCGGCAAGGTTCTGGAACACTAGAACGCCGCTCCAGCCGATCGCCAGGTAGAGCAGGATCGCCAGGCGCCCGAAGCGCTCGGGCATGATCAGCTTCAGCGCGACGCCGACAAGGGTTGCACCCCAGATGAAGCTCGCCAGCAGCCAGACCGTCGGCGAGCCGCCGAGGATGGCAAGGAACGGCGTGTAGGTTCCGGCGATGAACAGGAAAATGGCGGCCTGGTCCGCGCGCGCCATGATACGCTTGTAGGTCGAGACCGGCGCGAGGTTGAAGGTCAGCGACACGGCGAGAACCAGTAGCAGCGTCGCGACATAGAGAATGAGCGAGGGCAGTTCCGGGCGCGCGGTACCGATCGCGGCAAAAACGATGAGGACCGTGCCAAGGCCGATCGCATGGACCATGCCGATGCCATGAACGACGCCGTCGACGATGATCTCGGCCATCGAAAAGGCGCGACGCTCGGACTCGGCCCCGACACGGCCGGCTGATTGAAGATTCACGACAGGCTCCTTTGACCCTCAGCCGCACACGGTAGCGCCGGATTGTGGCGCAAACACCAAGGGCGGCAGGGAACTTCGCCCCACGACTTGACGCGTAACCGATCCGTTACCTATATAAGCGTAACAGATTGGTTACGGGACAAATGTCGCCAGCCCCACAGTTCGCCGCTCTTGCCGATGAGACTCGCTGCCGGCTGGTAGCGATGCTGCATGAGCGTACGATGCCGGTGCATGAGCTGGCGGAAGCCTTCGAGATCAGCCGGCCTGCTATCTCGCGGCACCTGCGGCTGTTGCGCGAAGCAGGTCTGGTGACCGAGACCAGGCAGGGTCGTGAGAACGTCTATTCGCTCAAGCGCAGGCGCCTCAAAGCGCTGGCCACCTGGCTGGAGCAGCATTGGGCGACAAAGCTCGACCGGCTGAAGACGATTGCCGAATCAAGCGCGCCAAAATCCCAGATGGAGTTCGATCTATGAGCGAAGACAGGCTTGAGCCGATCGTCGGGGAGATCCTGATCGATGCGCCGCTGGCGCATGTTTGGGAGGTCATGACCGCGGAAGAGTCGGTAAAGGACTGGCTGGGTTGCATAAACTACCGGCGTGAGGTGGGTACGACTTTTCACATGCAGCAGGATGCCGGCCGGCGGGCGAGGGGAGTGAGCGAGGGGGCAACCTTTTGCGACGTGGCCGCGCTCGATCCGCCGCACCGGTTCGAGTTCACCTGGTACGTGCCGGGAACGCCCAAGACGCTGGTGCGCATCAGCCTCACCGGGCAAGGCCCGGGGCGAACGCTCGTGCGGCTCGTTCACGAGGGCTGGGAGCAGTTCCCGGCCGCAATGGTCAAGCCCTTCCACGATCAACTGAAATCGGGCTGGAGCGGGGGCGTCTTGCCCAATCTCAAGCGGGTGGCGGAGACGGCTTGAGGCCGAGCCGCCAGATGGTGTGGGGAGACCAGGTACCCTTGGGGTACTCGAAGTCCGCGATGCCGATATGGGCGAACCCCAGCCGGGCGCAGAGCCGGTTGGAGGGGCCGTTCTCGGGAGTGGGGAAGGCAAAGGCCTCTGCATGTCGAGCGACGGGCCGGAGGCGCGCGATCAGCGCCAGTCCTGCCGCGGCGGCGATGCCCCGGCCGTGAAAGCGGGGCAGGATTTCCCAACCCATCTCGTAGGCCTTATGGCCCTGGCTGTCGGTCTCCCAATAGCCGATCGAGCCCACATTCTCGTCGCCCAGCGCGATGCGCAGCATCTCGACCTCGCCGGGGCGGCGATAAGTCAGGTAGCGAGCGTGGCGGTCGAGGATCTTTTCTCCGGTTTCGGGGCCGCCCAGATGGAGCTTCTGCTCAGGGGTATTGAGCGCACGGAGCAGGGCGAGCCCAGATGCGTCCCATTCAAGCAACTTCAACAAGACCGAACCCAAACCCTATCGACTGAAGCATTCTGCGTTCCGATAGAATCGGAACCAACGCTCCACCTCCTTGTTTTGTCGCGCTTCCGAACCGGAAAACCGCTTCGCACTTTTCGCTTGGCGCATCTGCGGTTCCTGGAAGCGCTCCAAAATGGTGACCCCGCCAGGAATCGAACCTGGGACCAACGGCTTAGAAGGCCGCTGCTCTATCCGCTGAGCTACGGGGCCACGATGCGCCCTCGCATAGCGCATGGCGCGATAATTGTCAGTTAGTGTCGGCCGACGGCCCGGATCGCCGGCGCGGAGGGGGCGGTACTTTCGCGCACGACGAGTTCGGAGGAGAGGACGACCCGGACCGGTGAAGAGCTGCGGACGTTGCCTTCGAGCAGGTTGATCAGGGTCTGGGTCGCGATCTTGCCGATCAGCTCGCGCGGCTGGCGCATGGTGGTCAGCGCCGGCGCGTAGTTCTGCGAAATGGCAATGTCGTCAAAGCCGATCACGGAGAAGTCCTTCGGGCAATCGAGGCCGTGCCTGCGAATGGCGGAAATGAAGCCGATAGCCATTTCGTCATTGGCGGAGAAGATCGCGGTCGGCCGGTCCTTCATGGCTGCAAAGGCCTCGCCCGCGGCCTGGCCGGAGGGCATCGTATAATCGCCCTGCATGATCCATTCCGGCCGGATTTCAAGGTGGTGGTCGAACAGAGCTTTCCTGAAGCCGACCAGCCGTTCACTTGGAAACGTATTGCGGGATGGCCCGGCTATGTGTCCGATTCTCCTGTGACCTAGGTCGTAGAGGTGTGCCACTGCGCGCTCGGCGGCCTGGAGATTGTCGGTGATGACCGAGTTGATCTGGGGATCGGGCAACTCGTCATAGGCCGCTACCAGCGGCAGGACGGCGCCTTCTCCGGCTATCGAGTGGAGACGGCGGGTGTCGAGCGATCCGTCAAAGACCAAAAGGCCGTCGGCCCGGTTGGAATGGAAGTAGTCGGCAAGCCAGGCGGCGGGATCGTCGCCGAGGCGGCTGGCGACGAGGACGCCGTAGCCACGGCGCGTTGCCTCATTTACCACCGCATCAAGAATGGTCGAATAGAAGGGGTTACCGATTCCCGGCATGGCCGCGAGGATGGTCTTGGCCTTCTGCATGCGCAGGGACCGCGCGGCCTGGTTGACGGTATAGCCCGTCTCCTGCACGGCGGCGTGGACGCGTTCACGAGTTGCCTCCGACACCTTCTCAGGCGTCGACAAAACGCGGCTGACCGTTGCGGCCGACACTTTGGCGTGGCGCGCAACGTCTTGAATTGTGGGCGTTTTCCGGACTGTATCCATGGATCGGCCGCGCCCCTCCTCGCTGCCGTGCTGTTTGTCTAATTCGATCTTGACAGTGGCGCAAGAAGTGTCTGAAAATCATGCAATCGATTGCATTGATCTTCAGATCGATTTCTTGTAATCGATTACACGCTCTGGTCGACAGGCCTGTGAACAGGCCGCCGGACGGGGCTACTGGGCTCGAGGCATCCGCCGCGGGTCAACGTTGGGAGGATACAGATGAAGAAGTTGTCGGTAGCGGCCCTTGCGGTCGCTGCACTGCTTGGCAGCACCGCTGTTCAGGCGGCCGATCTGAACGTCGTTCACTGGTGGACGTCGGGCGGCGAGTCCGCTGCCGTTAGCGTTTTCGCCAAGGAATTCGACGCCGGCGGCGATCATTGGGTCGACGGCGCCATCGCCGACGGCGCCACGGCCCGTGCTGCGATCATGCAGCGCGTTCTCGGCGGTGACCCGCCGGGTGCAGCCCAGTTCAACCCGGGCCGCGAATACGAAGAACTCATCAATAACAACCTGTTGCTCGACCTCGCCGATGTCGCCGAGCGCGACAAGTGGAACGATGTGATCCGTCCGGCCGGCATTTCGGCGGCGTGCCATGTCGACGGCCATTGGTGGTGCGTGCCCGTCAACATCCACTCGTGGAACTGGGCCTGGGCTTCTATCCCGGCGTTCAAGGCCGCGGGCCTCGAGCTGCCGAAGTCGTTCGACGAGTTCCTCGCCGGCGCCCCCAAGCTCAAGGAAGCCGGCATCATTCCGTTCGCCATTGGCGGCGGTCAGGGCGGCTGGCAGGTTGCGGGTGCGTTTGGCGTGATCCAGACCGCCGAGCTCGGCCTTGCCGATCGCGAGAAACTCCTGAAGGACAAAGACGAGGCGGTCGCCATGGGTGAGTCCATGACCCGCGCTCTGACCATCTTCAAGGGCCTGAAGCAGTTCACCGACGACGGTTATGCGCCGCGTAACTGGAACGACACCACTGCGCTCGTCGTCCAGGACAAGGCCGCCATCCAGATCATGGGTGACTGGGCTCGTGGTGAGTTCGGTGTTGCGGGCGAAGTCGCCGGCACTGACTACGACTGCCTTGCGATGCCGATCGAAAGCCCGACGGTTTCGACCGACGGCGACGTGTTCGTGTTCCCCAAGCAGGGTGACCCGGAAGTCGAAGCTGCCCAGAAGCGCCTCGCCGCGCTGATGATCAGCCCGCGCGTCCAGGCGCTGTTCAACAACGCCAAGGGCTCGATGCCCGTCCGCGACGACGTCGACATGTCGCTCGCCGACGCCTGCATGAAGAAGGGTCTTGAGATCATCAAGAACCCGGCGAACATTCAGGTCGCGGGTGGCCGTTGGCTGAACGAAGACACCAACAACCAGATCAACGCGCTGATGACGCAGTTCTTCTCGGATGACGCCATGACTGTTGCCGAAGCGCAGCAGAAGTATTGGGACATCCTGAAGAACGCTCAGTAAGCTCAGTGTTCTGATCGGCGGGTGGTGCGAAATGCATCACCCGCCGATTAAGTTAGTGGACGGATGTAACTCAAGGGTTCATTCGTAGAATTCCTGGCACCGTCGGCGGACGGCGCTTGCGATCCGCTTCAGGTTTCGATGGAATGGAAACGAGCGGTCTGGTGCTTGGTTTGTCATGCACTTGAGCGGAAAGGTCTCGCAGCCTTTGCTGAATGCGCTCTAGGCGACGGGGGAGGGAAGCGATGGCTGACTCGATGGCCGTATCGGCTGCTGCGGCGGTAACGCGAGCGCCGAGAACGCGACGCAGGGTGCGGTTCGCGCCGATCATCGCGACACTGCCGATGATCATCATTTCGCTCTCGGTGTTCTTCGTCGCGATCCTGTTCACGATCTACTGGTCCTTCACCAAGTCGGGCATGTTCCCCGGCTGGGTCTGGTACGGCACGCGCCAGTACGAGATCCTGTGGAACACCAATAACTGGCAGATCGCCGTCTCCAATATCTGGCTGTTCGGCCTCGCTTCGCTCGCCATCAACCTCATTGTCGGCTTCTTCCTTGCGGTGTTCATGGACCAGAACATCCGGCAAGAAAGCCTGTTTCGTTCGATCTTCCTTTATCCCTTCGCGATGTCACTCTACGTGACTGGCCTCGCCTGGCAGTGGATCCTCGACCCCAATCTCGGCCTTCAAAATGCCTTGCAGAATTTGGGCTTCACCGATTTCCGCTTTGCGCCGCTGGGCAACCCCAACCAGGCGATGATTGGCCTGGTGCTGGGGGGCTGCTGGCAGGGCGCGGGCGTCACGATGGCGATCCTGCTTGCCGGTATCCGCAGCGTCGACCAGGAAATCTGGAAAGCTTCCAAGATCGACGGTATCCCGACCTGGCGGACCTATCTGTTCATCGTCATTCCGATGATGCGCGGCGCGGTCGCAACGACGCTGGTGCTGCAGGTGACCGGTGTCATCCGCACCTTCGATCTGGTGGTTTCGATGACGGGCGGTGGCCCTGGTATCGCCACCTGGATGCCGGCCATGTACGTGATCAACGCCATCCAGAGTAAACTCAATGTCGGCCAAGGCTCGGCTGCCGCGACCATGATGCTGGCGCCGATCGCCGTCATCCTGGCCATCGGCGCCACCGTGCAGTGGTGGAACAGGCGACGCGCGGGGATGAACGCATCATGACCACAGACAGCTTTGCAGCGGGCGGCGCGGCCGCGATGGCGCGATCGAAGGTGGATGCCGCCACCGGCCCGAGCGGCCCCAAGCCCAAACGCATCAGCGCCGGCCGGATCGGCATCTACGCGTTCCTCATCATCGTCGCGGCGTTCTTCTGCCTGCCGCTTTATGTGATGCTGGTGACATCGTTCAAGACGATGCCGGAGGTGCGCGAGGCGCATCTGTTCGACCTGCCGCACAATTTCACCATCGAGCCGTGGATCAAAGCCTGGACGTCGGCCTGTACCGGCCGCGACTGCACAGGGCTTGCGCCGGGCTTTCTGAACTCCGTCAAGATCGCCGTTCCCTCGGTGATCATTTCGATCATCGTGGCCTCGCTCAACGGTTACGCCCTGACCTTCTGGCGCTACAAGGGCGCCGAGTTCATGTTCAACCTGCTCGTGTTCGGTGCGTTCGTCCCCTACCAGGTGCTGGTCTATCCGATCATCATCGGCCTGCGCGAACTGAACCTGTTCGCAACGCTGCCGGGCATCATCACAGTGCACACGATCTTCGGCATGCCGATCCTGACGCTGCTTTACCGCAATTACTACGCGTCGATCCCGGTCGAAATCTTCAAGGCGGCGCGTATCGACGGGGCCGGATTCTGGCAGACCTATTTCCGCGTCATGGTGCCGCTTTCGATTCCTATCACGACGGTGGCGATGATCTTGCAGGTCACCGGTATCTGGAACGACTTCCTGTTCGGCCTGGTGTTTGCCGGCAGGGAGAACATCCCGATGACGCTGCAGCTGAACAATATCGTCAAAACGACCTTCGGCACGGTCGAGTACAACGTCAACATGGCAGCAACCATCCTGACGGCGCTCGTGCCTCTCACCATCTATTTCGTTTCGGGCAAGTGGTTCGTGCGCGGCATCGCCGCGGGCGCAGTGAAGGGGTAGTCGGCCGTGCAATCCAGTGTTTCCGTAAAGGATCTTTCGCTGAACTTCGGTTCGGTGAATGTTCTGCAAAATCTCACTCTGGATGTCGGACAGGGCGAGTTCCTGGTCTTGCTGGGGCCCTCGGGCTGCGGCAAGTCCACGCTCCTCAACTGCATCGCGGGGCTGCTCGACATTTCGGCCGGGCAGATCTTCATCTCGGGCAAGAACGTGACCTGGGAAGAGCCCAAGGACCGCGGCATCGGCATGGTGTTCCAGTCCTACGCGCTCTATCCACAGATGACGGTCGAGAACAATCTGAGCTTCGGCCTCAAAGTGGCGCGCATGCCGGCCGAGGAAATTCAGCGCCGCGTCGCGCGCGCCTCGGAAATCCTTCAGATCCAGCCGCTGCTCAAGCGCAAGCCAATGGAGCTTTCGGGTGGCCAGCGGCAGCGCGTCGCTATCGGCCGCGCCCTGGTGCGCGACGTGGACGTGTTCTTGTTCGACGAGCCCCTGTCCAACCTCGACGCCAAGCTTCGCTCGGACCTGCGTATCGAGATCAAGCGGCTGCACCAGCGGCTCAAGAACACCATGATCTATGTGACGCATGACCAGATCGAGGCCATGACCCTGGCCGATCGCATCGCGATCATGAAGAACGGGGTGATCCAGCAGCTCGATACGCCCCACACGGTCTATAACCATCCGGTCAACCTGTTCGTCGCCGGCTTTATCGGTTCGCCGACGATGAACTTCCTCAAGGGTCAGATCAACGCTACCGGCAAGGCCAGCTTTGCGATGGAGAACCTGACGGTTCCGCTCACGGGCTACAAATTCGAGACCGGCATGGGCGACAAGGTCGAAGGCATCCTGGGGCTGCGTCCCGAGCATATCGCCGTAGGGGAAGACGCCAAGAAGATGCCGTTCTCGATCGAAAGCGAGATCGAGATAGTCGAGCCGATGGGCTCCGACACGGTGGCCTGGACCAAGATCGCCGGCCAGTCGGTCACCTTCCGCTGCTCGTCCGACATTCCGCTGGCGCCCGGCCAGAAAGTGACGATCGGGTTCGATCCGGCGCGCGGCTCGGTGTTCGACGCGGCGAGCGGCCTGCGCGCGTAGGGTCTTCTTCAGCTTATCCCCGCTGCGTGGCGGCGGCGGGGACCCTGCCATAAACAATCCAACCCATTGCGCCCCGCCCCGGCCATATGCCGCGGCGGGCGCAAATCCTAGAACGAGGCAAGAAATGGACTTTTCCTACCAACTTTATAGCGCGCGCAACGAGAAGTCGCTCGATGACACGCTGAAGACCCTCAAGGCACTGGGCTATGCCCAGGTCGAGGGTTGGGGCGGGCAATTCGAGAACCCCGCCGCGCTGGCGCAAAGCCTCAAGAATGCGGGGCTGGTGATGCCGACCGCACATTTAGGCATGGCACAACTCACAGCCGATACAGGCGCGGCGATCAAGATCGCGCAGACCGTAGGGATCAAGACCGTGTTCTGCCCGGCACCGCCAACCTCCGACTACCGTGAGGGCAAGGGCGACTGGCAGAAGCTCGCCGATGACCTGGCCAAAGTCGCCGCGGCATTCAAGGCGGCAGGTCTCGGCTTCGGCTATCACAACCATCACTGGGAGTTTGCGGAGCTCCCGGGCGGCAAGCGCCCGATCGAGCTGATTCTCGGTTCGCCCGACATGCAGTGGGAAATGGACCTCGCCTGGGTGGTCAAGGCCGGCGAAGACCCCGTTGCCTGGCTCAACAAGCTCGGCAACCGGATCAGCGCCATCCATGTCAAAGACATCGCGCCCGCGGGCGAATGTGTCGATGAGGATGGCTGGGCCGATGTGGGCTACGGCACGCTCGACTGGAAGTCGCTGCTCGCCACCGCCAAGGCCAAGACCGAGGCGACCTATTTCGTGATGGAACACGACAAGCCGAGCGATGCGCTGCGGTTTGCGCGCCGTTCCATCGAAACCGTCAAGAAGTGGGGCTGATCATGGCGAAGACTTACGGCGTCGGCATCATGGGTGCCGGAAATATCTCATCGGCCTATCTCAAACTTGCACCGATGTTCAAAGGGCTCGAAGTCCGGGGCGTGGCCGATATCATTCCGGCGGCGGCAAACAAGCGCGGTGAGGAATTCGGCGTCAAGGCGATGACGCCGGACGAACTGCTCAAGAATTCCGAGATCGATGTGGTGGTCAATCTGACCATTCCGGCGACTCATTACCGGGTCTCGATGGACGCAATTTCAGCGGGCAAGCACGTCTATTCGGAAAAGCCGTTCGTCCTCAGCCTCAAGGAGGGCAAGGAGCTCAAGAAGGCCGCCGACAAGCGCAAGCTCAGCGTCGGTTCCGCTCCCGATACATTCCTGGGCGGGGCGCATCAGCAGGTGCGCGACCTGATCGACAGCGGCAAACTCGGCAAGATCACTTCGGGGACGACCCACGTGATGAGCCGCGGCATGGAGCATTGGCATCCCAACCCGGATTTCTTCTTCCAGGTTGGCGCCGGCCCGGTGCTGGACGTAGGGCCGTATTACGTGACCGACCTCATCCACCTGATCGGGCCGGTGGCCCGGGTGACGGCTTTCACCGGCATGGCCAAGAAGCACCGGACCGTGACGACGCCCAACGTCGCCATGACCGGCAAGAAGATCAAAGTCGGCACTCCGACCACGATTCACGGCGTCCTTGAGTTCCATTCGGGCGCGATCGTCACGATCGGCGCAAGCTGGGACGTGTTCAGCCACGGCCACCACAATATCGAGCTCTATGGCACGGAAGGCTCGGTTTATGTGCCCGATCCGAACTTCTTTGGCGGCGATATCACGATCACCGACCAGTCGGGCACCAAGAGCAAAGTCGAGCCGTGGGACCATCCGTTCGGCAAGATCAACCAGACCGGCGGCGACGGCGTCGGGCGGGCGAATTACCGCACGGCTGGCCTCGCCGACATGATGCAGGCGATCGAGAAGGGCCGCGCCGCGCGCTGCGGGCTCGACGTGGCCCTGCACGCAGTCGACGTCATGACATCGCTGCTCAAGGCAGGCGAGGCGGGCAAGGTGCTGACGCTCTCGACCACATGCGAGCGGCCCAAGGCGCTCAAGCCCAAGGATGCGCTGGCACTGCTCAAGTAGGCCGACGCTCATTCGTATTGACAGGGGCCGCGGCTGGAGAGACCGCGGCTCTTTCGTTTGAAAGGGCTGACAACCTTGACAGTTCAGCCGGGGCTGGCGACTGTCCGACAACGATTTTTTCGACAAGGGACCGGTATCTGAAGCCGGGTTCCATGAGGGAGACTCCCATGCGCACAGTCAAAGGCCCGGCGATCTTTCTCGCCCAGTTCGCGGGCGACAAGGCCCCGTTCGACACGCTCGACCACATGGCCAAATGGGCCGCGGACCTGGGCTACAAGGGCATCCAGATCCCGAGCTGGATCTCGCATTTCATCGACGTTGAGAAAGCCGCGTCATCAAAGACGTATGCAGACGAGATCAAGGGCACGGTCGAAAAGCACGGCATTGTCATCACCGAGCTTTCCTCGCACATTATCGGCCAGCTCGTTGCGGTGCACCCAGCCTTCGACACGGCGTTCGACGGCTTCGCCGTTCCCGCGGTGCGCGGCAATCCCAAGGCGCGCCAGGAATGGGCGGTGCAGCATTTGAAATGGTGCGCGGCGGCCTCGAAGAACCTTGGCCTCAATGCACATGGCACGTTCTCGGGCGCACTCGCCTGGCCCTTCACCTATCCGTGGCCGCAGCGCCCCGCCGGCCTCGTCGAAGAGGCCTTCGACGAGTTGGCTCGACGCTGGACGCCCATCCTCAATGAGTTTGACAGCCAGGGCGTCGATGTCTGCTACGAGATCCACCCCGGTGAGGATCTGTTCGACGGTACGACCTACGAGATGTTCCTCGAGCGCGTGAAGAACCATCCGCGCGCCAATTTGCTCTACGATCCGAGCCATTTCGTGCTGCAGCAGCTCGACTATCTGCAGTACATCGATTTCTACCACGAGCGGATCAAGATGTTCCACGTCAAGGACGCGGAATTCAATCCGACCGGCAAGCAGGGCGTCTATTCGGGCTATGCAAGCTGGGTGAACCGCGCCGCGCGGTTCCGCTCGACCGGTGACGGGCAGGTCGATTTCCCGGGCATTTTCGCCAAGCTCGCGGGTTACGACTACGCAGGCTGGGCCGTGCTGGAATGGGAGTGTGCGCTGAAGCATCCCGAGCAGGGGGCCGCCGAGGGCGCGCCGCTGATCGACAGCTATATCATCAGGGTGACCGAGCGGGCGTTCGACGACTTTGCGGCGTCGGGCACCGACAAGACGGCGAACAGGAAGATGCTCGGGCTCAGCTAAGCGGCGGTCGGGCGACACCAAAGGGGAAGAGGCAAATGGCGGAGAACGGCGCTCGGCGCATTCGTTTGGGCATGGTGGGGGGCGGCACCGGGGCCTTTATCGGTTATGTGCACCGGATCGCATCGCGGCTCGACGGCGACTACGAACTGGTCGCGGGTGCGTTCTCGTCGCGTCCCGAAGTCTCCAAGCAATCGGGCAAGAATTTCGGCATCGAACCGACGCGCGTTTATGGCTCCTACGAAGAAATGGCCAAGGCAGAAGCTGTGCGGCCGGACGGCATAGAGGCGGTGTCGATCGTGACCCCGAACCATGTGCATTTCGGTCCGGCCAAAGTATTTCTCGAGGCCGGCATCCACGTTATCTGCGACAAGCCGCTGACCTCGACACTTGCAGACGCGCGGGCGTTGGCTGCGATCAAGCCGAAGAACGGTGCAAAGTTCCTCCTCACGCACAACTATACCGGTTACCCGCTGATGCGGCAGGCCCGAGAACTGGTGAAGTCGGGCGCATTGGGCAAGATCCGCGTTGTGCAGGTCGAATACGCCCAAGATTGGCTATCGACCCCGGCCGACCCGGGCAACAAGCAGGCGGCGTGGCGCACCGATCCAAAGAAGTCCGGCGCGGGCGGTGCCATCGGCGATATCGGCACCCACGCCTACAATATCGCCCGGTTCGTGACCGGCCTCAAAACGGAGGCGGTGAGCGCGGACCTGCAGAGCTTCGTCAAGGGCCGCAAAGTCGACGACAATGTCCACATCCTGCTGCGTTTCCAAGGCGGAGCGCGCGGTATGCTGTGGGCGAGCCAGGTTGCGCCGGGCAATGAGAATGCGCTTAAGCTCCGGGTCTATGGCGAAAAGGCCGGCATCGAGTGGTCGCAGGAAAATCCCAACCAGATGTGGTTCAGCGAACTGGGCAAGCCCAAAGTTCTGCTGACCCGTGGCGGCGCCATCAGCCAGCCGCCCGCAGCTTCGATGAATGTGCGCATTCCAGGAGGACATCCGGAGGGTTATCTCGAAGCTTTCGCTACGCTCTATAGTCAGTTCGCCGAGGTCATTCGCGGAACGGGCAAAGCCTATGTGCCGCTGCTGCCTTCGCTTGCCGACGGCGTCGAGGGCATCGAGTTCATCACCGCTTCGATCGCCTCGAGCAAGAACGATGGCAAGTGGACCAGGTTCAGCGACGTGTGAATGAAGGCCGTAGTGCTTGCGTTCCGACCGACCCGGAACGAGAGCTACATGTCCTTGTTTTGTCGTGCTTTCGAAATGGGAGAATCTGTCAACTTTCCCTGAAAGCGCGATAGCGCGATGCGGCTCAGCGACATCTATGGCCCCAAGGTATTCCTTGCCTCGCGGCCGTGGGAAGGCACCTCCGATTGGCTGACGGCCGGCGGGCGCAATTTCGATGCTCTTACAGGGCGGCATATCGGCTTTGCCGGCGATCTGCCTGATATCTGCCACGCCGCGACCGTGTCGCCGACGGGCCTGCATTTGATGCGCGATGCCGGGCTGGTGCCCACGCCCAATATCGTGTCCTACAGGACGCGCGACGAGTATCGCGATCGCGTGCGGGCGCTGGTGGGGGCGGGGAACAAGGGCTTCAGTGTCTATCGGGTACCGGAGGACGTCCTGCCGGTGGCTGCGTCTGTGGTTGCACCCGAGTTGATCGGGTTTCTCAACAACAAGGCCAATCTTGCCGAATTGGCGCCTGCCGAAGGCGTTGCCGACCGCACGACGATGAGCGGGGCTGAGTTCGCGCGCCGGGCTCCGGCGATGGCCCTGCCGTTCGTGGCAAAAGTCGCGACGGACGAGGCGAATGGCGGTGGACGCGACGTGGTGCTCTGCACCAAGCGCCGCTATGTGCGGCGGGCGATCGACCGCTTCAGGTCGGCGCCGCTGGTTTTGGTCGAGCAGTTTGTCGATGCCGTGCGCAACGACTCGTTTCAGTTCGCTGTGATGCCAGACGGGTCGGTCGCGGGATTTCCACCGACTTTGCAGCTTGCCAATTACCGGGGCGTCCATACGAGCAACTTACTGGACGGCTCCGATCCGCCTCCGGAGTCGGCGCAGCGGGTTGCCCGTGCGTCGGCGGAGAAGGGGGGGGCGCTCGGTTACCGCGGGATTTGCGGCTTCGACATCCTGACCGATGCAAAGGGCCGGAGCTATGCCGTCGATCTCAACTACCGGATCTGTGCTTCGACTGGCATGGCGCTGCTGGCGGAGGACTTGCTTGCTGCGCACAAGCTGCCGGTCGCCCAACTGGTCACGGCCTATTTCGGCGGTTCGCTGGATGCATTCGCCAAGATAGCCGGTACGTTCATCTCAGCCGGGAGGCTGGTGCCGCTTTCGAGTTTCGACGCTCAAATGGCGGGCGAGGGCGCAGG
>JBEBGE010000006.1:0-95124 GCA_040081595.1 Devosia sp. | reverse complement strand
TCCCACCGCTAATGCCGGCCAGGATCATCAGCGTGATGGCCGCCCCACCGCCCCCGCCTCCCAGCGCAATACCAACGCCGGCGGCGCACAGCGCGCCCATGATGTACTGCCCTTCGGCGCCGATATTCCACACATTGGCGCGATTGCCGATCGACAGCCCCAGCGCAATGATGACCAGCGGCGCGGCTTTGGTCGCGACGTCCTGCCACTTGTAGCTGGCAAGCAGCGGCGTCACGAAGATGTCGAGCACCGCGCGCTGCCCATCGACGCCAATGGCGTCGAACACCACCACCCCGATCAGCATAGTCAGCAGCACCGAGGCCACCGGCGCCACCACCATCATCAGCCGGCTCGGTTCGGGGCGCTTTTCGAGCTTAAGCCGCATGGGGCACTCCCGTCGCGGCATCAGGATCGCCGTGAATGCCGCCCATCAGCAATCCGATCTCTTCGATATCGGCCTCGCTGACCTTCATCGACTTCGAAAGCCGCCCCTCATTGATCACCGCCAGAGTGTCGCAAAGGCTCAGGAGCTCGTCGAGGTCCTGGCTGATCACCACGATCGCCGACCCCGCACCAGCAAGATCGACCAGCGCCTGATGGATCGCAGCGGCAGCGCCCGCATCGACGCCCCATGTCGGCTGGCTCACCACCAGCACGCTCGGGTTCTGGAGGATCTCGCGGCCCATGATGTATTTCTGCAGGTTCCCGCCTGAGAGCGAGCCCGCCATCGCGTCGGCGCCCGTCGCCTTCACGGCAAACGTCTCGATCACCTTCCCCGTATAGGTCCTTGCCGCGCGCGGCCGGATCAGCCCCGAGACCGCCAGCCCGATTCTGTCCCGTGCCGTCAGAACCGAATTGTCCCACAGCGCGAAGTCCGGCACCGCGGCATGGCCGTTCCGTTCTTCGGGTACGCTCGCGAGCCCCTTGAGCCGCCGCGACTTGGCATTAAGGTCGCCAATTGGCATTCCGTCGATGGTGATCGCGTAGGAATCTCCCGAAACCTCCTCACCCGAAAGCGCCAGCAGCAAGGCGGTCTGCCCGTTGCCGGCGACACCGGCAATGCCGAAAATCTCACCGGCCCGCACCGAGAAGGTGATGTCCTTGAGGGCGATGCCGAAATGGCCCACCCCCGCCATGTTGAGTTTGTTGACGACAAACTTCTCTTCGCCAAACACGCGTCCTGCCGGTTTCTGGATCGATTTCAGACTGCCGCCGATCATCTTCTCGGCCATCGAACGCGAAGTCTCGACCTTGGGGTCGCAGGTATCGACCAGCCTGCCGCCCCGCAGGATCGTCGCTGTGTCGCACAGCGCTTTGATCTCGTGCAGCTTGTGGGAAATATAGAGGATCGAGCATCCGTCCTTGGCCAATTGCCTGAGCACCAGGAAGAGCTGCTCGACCTCCTGCGGGGTCAGCACCGAGGTCGGCTCGTCCATGATCAACAGCGTCGGATTGAGCAGCAACGCGCGCACGATCTCGATCCGCTGCCTCTCGCCCACGCTCAGCGTCGTCACCGTCCGGTGCGGGTCGAGCTTCAGCCCATATCGGGTCATCACTTCGAGAATGCGGCCCTCAAGCTCCCGAGCCGGGATTTTGGCATCCATTCCGAGCGCGATGTTCTCGAGCACCGTCAGCGCCTCGAACAGCGAGAAATGCTGGAACACCATGCCCACGCCCAGCTTGCGCGCGGCCTTGGGGCTGGCGATATGCACCCGCTCGTCGTTCCACCAGATCTCGCCCGCATCGGGCTGCATGATCCCGTAGATCATCTTGACCAGGGTGGATTTGCCCGCGCCGTTCTCGCCGAGCAGAGCGTGAATCTCGCCCGGCTTCACATCGAAACTGACATTATCGTTGGCCAGCACGCCGGGAAAGTGTTTGGAAATGCCGCGAAGGCTGAGGCGCGGCTTGGTGTCAGTCAACGGCGGCTCCCAAACTTGGTTCGGTCTCCGGCCGCGCATACAGTGCTTCCCGGCGGCCAATGTGGACCATAATTTCGGCCGCCGCCAGCGCCGCAATCACTTCCGGACGCTTATCCACCAGCCCAAACGCTCCGATCGGCAGGACAAGCCGTCGCAGGTCCTCCTCGCGGCCGCCGTCGCTGTGATACCAGCTCGCAAACTTCGCCCGCTTGGTCTTCGACCCCACCATGCCGACATAAGGCGAGTCCGCGCGCTTCAGTGCTTCGGCCGCTATCATGAAATCGAGCGCGTGATCGTGCGTGAGAATGACGAATGCGGCACCAATGGGCGCGCTGCGCACGACGGCCTCCGGCATCGGCACAGCCCGCGCCTCGACACCCACCGGCAGGCCGAGCAATTCCTCCGGTCGCGTATCGATCACATGCACACGCAGCGGCAACGTGGCCAGTGCCCGCGCCAATGCCTTGCCGACATGCCCCGAGCCGAACAGATAGAGATGCGGCAGTGACGCCTCCGCCTCCCGCACTCGCGCAATCAGCCGCTCTCTGTCGGCGCGTGCAACGACCCGCAGAAGAACCACCGCCCGCCCGCCGCAACACTGCCCGATCTCGGGTCCGAGCGGCACATCCATCATCCCCCGCATCGCCTTCCGCGCCCGGGCGATGACCATATACTCGAGCGCCCCGCCTCCAATGGTCCCGATCATCGAATCCGGCGCGATGACCATGAACGCGCCAGCCTCCCGTGGAGAAGAGCCTCGCACGGAAGCAAGCTCCGCAACGATCGTCCTGGGGTGGTCGGACAGGAAGGCATCGAGATCGGCGCTCCGCATCAGGCCGCCCCTTTTCGCATGCGCTCGACACCCATCAGCACGCGCTCGGGAGTCACCGGCATGTCGAGTCGCGGCGCGATTCTATAGTCCGCCACCGACGCCACTGCCATCGACAGCGCCTCGACTACCGACACCGCAAGACAGATCGGCGGTTCGCCCACCGCCTTGCTCCGCCCGATCGCCGGCTCCTTGTTCACCGACCAATCGGCCAGCTTCACATTGAAGGCCGGCGGCACATCCGAGGCGAGCGGAATTTTGTAGGTCGAGGGCGCATGCGTCCTCAGCTGCCCCTTGTCATCCCACACCAGCTCTTCTGTCGTGAGCCACCCAGCGCCCTGGATAAATCCACCTTCCACCTGCCCGACATCGATCGCCGGATTAAGCGAGCGCCCCACATCCTCGAGCACATCGGCCCGGTCGATCTGGTACTCGCCGGTCAGCGTATCGATCGTCACTTCCGCCGCCGCAGCGCCATAAGCGAAGTAGTAAAACGGATGCCCGCGCCCGCTCGCGCGATCCCAGTGAATCTTCGGCGTCGAATAGAATCCAGCGGCGGACAGCTGTACGCGGTTCATCCAGCAGGAGGTCGCAAGTTCGCCAAACTCCACGAGCTGCTTGCCTGCGCGGATGCCGCCGAATTCCCAATGCACATCCTTGGGCTCGACTTCATAGATGCGTGCCGCGTGCGCATGCATTCGCGCCTTGATCTGCTCTGCCGCATTGAGCGCCGCCATGCCGTTGAGGTCGGTGCCCGACGACGCCGCCGTCGCCGACGTGTTCGGCACCTTGCCGGTGTTGCTCGCGGTGACCTTGACGCTATCCAGCGGAACGCCAAAGGCCTCCGCCACCACCTGCGCTACCTTGATATGGAGCCCCTGCCCCATTTCCGTGCCGCCATGGCTCAAATGCACCGAGCCGTCGCGATAGACATGCACCAGCGCGCCCGCCTGGTTGTGCCAGGTCGCGGTGAAAGAGATCCCGAACTTGACCGGCGTCAGCGCAATGCCCTTCCTGAGGATCGGGTTGGTCTTGTTGAATGCGAGGATCTGCGCCCGCCGTTTCTGGTATTCGGAACTGTGTTCCAGTTCGTCGACGACCCGGTGGATGATGTTGTCTTCCACCTCCTGATGATAGGGCGTGATGTTGTTGCTGTCGGTGCCGTAGAAATTGGCCTTGCGGATTTCGAGCGGATCCTTGCCCAGCGCATAGGCGACGTCTTCGATCCAGCGTTCCGCCGCGATCACGCCCTGCGGGCCGCCGAAGCCGCGAAACGCCGTATTGCTCACCGTATTGGTAAAGAGCGGCAGCGAGTTCACGCGCACCGAAGGGTACCAATAGGCATTATCGCAATGAAACAGCGCCCGGTCTGTCACCGGTCCGCTCAGGTCCGCCGAGAATCCGGCGCGCGCGGCGAAGGTCGCCTTCACCGCCTGGATCTTGCCGTCTCCATTGTAGCCAAGATCGTAGTCCACTACGAAATCGTGGCGCTTGCCGGTGATCGAGAAATCGTCGTCGCGGTCTGGCCGGATCTTGACCGCGTGTCCCGTCCGTCGCGCCGCTAAGGCCGCAATTACCGCGAACAGATTGCCCTGCGTCTCCTTGCCGCCGAAGCCTCCGCCCATGCGCCGCATGTTGACGGTCACCGCCGCATGCGGAATGCCCAGCACCTGCGCCACCATCACCTGGATTTCAGTCGGATGCTGCGTCGAGGTCTGGATCAGCATCTCGTCGTCTTCGCCCGGAATGGCGAGCGCGACCTGGCTCTCGAGATAGAAATGCTCCTGCCCACCGATGGTCACGCGCCCCGTCAGCCGGCGCTCCGAACTCTTAAGGCCCGCCTCGACATCGCCGCGCTCAAGCTTGAGCGGCTCGGTGACTAGCTTACCGCCATCGGCCAGCGCCGCGGCGACATCGGTCACATGCGGCAACTCGGCATACTCGATCTTTGCGAGCTTGGTCGCCCGCCGCGCGGTTTCACGATCCACCGCAATCACCGCAAAGATCGGCTGGCCCCAATACTTGACCACCGTCTCCGCCAGCACCGGCTCATCATGCTTGTGCACCGAGCTGATATCGTTCTCGCCCGGAATGTCGGCTGCAGTCAGAACCCCGACTACGCCCGGAGCCTTGCGCACCGCCTCGAGGTCGAGCGAGACGATCCCGGCATGGGCCTTGCTGGAAAGTCCGAGATAGGCATGCAGCGTACCCTCGGGCTCCACCAGGTCGTCGACATAGTCGGCCCGGCCCGCAACCTGCTTGGCCGCCGAGTCGTGCGGCGTCGATGTATGAAGCCGTCCGCCCGCGCCGCTGACGACTTCCATCCGGTTCACGCCACGGCCCTCTTCAGCCGCTGGCCTTCGCCGATGGTCTCGAGATGGAACCGCCGGAGCAGGTTCTGCGCCGCCAGCAGCCGGTACTCCGCCGAAGCCCGCATGTCGCTGATTGGCTGATAGTCGGTGGCAAACGCCGCGATCGCCGCCTCCACCGTGGCGGACGTCCAGGGCTTGCCCACCAGCGCCGCTTCCACCGCCCTCGCGCGCTTGGGTGTCGCCGCCATGCCGCCGAACGCGATACGCGCCATGCCGACATTGCCGTCGTCAGTGACGAAGAGGCGAAAAGCCCCGCACAGCGCCGAGATGTCCTCGTCCTTGCGCTTGGTAATCTTGTAGCAGGCGAGATGTTCCCCCGCCGGCAGATAGGGAATGCTGACGCTCTCGACAAATTCGCCTTTTTGCCGGTCCTGCTTGCCATAAGCGACGAAGTAATCCTTGAGCTTGACCTCTCGCCGCTCGCCGCCTTTGCGCAGGGTGATCGAGGCCCCCAGCACGATCAGCGGCGGCGGCGTATCCCCGATCGGCGAGCCATTGGCGATATTGGCGCCGATGGTCCCCACATTGCGTACCTGCGCCCCGCCGATCCGGTCCCAGAGTTCGGTGAGTTGCGGGAAGTGCCGCGCGATCGCCGCGCCTGCCTCGCTATAGGTGACCCCGGCGCCGAGCTTCAGCGCCCCCCCGGCCTCCTCAATTCCATGCAATCCCTTCAGGTGACCGATATAGATCATCGGCCCGATATCGCGCATGAACTTGGTGACCCAGAGCCCGACATCGGTGGCCCCGCTCACCAGCGTCCCTTCCGGGTGGGCCGCGTAGAACTCGGCAAGTTCGTCGACGCTGCCCGGCACGAACAGCCGGTCCTTGCCTTCGCCGATATCGACACTCACCCCATCGTCGAGCGCTTTGAGCCGCGCCATGATCGCTGCCCGCTCGGCAACCAGCCGGTCGCGTTCGACAGCGCTATAGCTCGAGATCGCATTGGCCGCTTTGAGGATCGGCGCATAGCCCGTGCAGCGGCAGAGATTGCCCTGCAGCGCCCGCTCCGTCTCCGCCGCCCCCGGATGGGGGTTCTGCATCCACAACCCATAGAGCGACATCACGATGCCCGGCGTGCAGAACCCGCATTGGCTGCCGTGATGATCGACCATCGCCTGCTGCACCGGATGCAGCGGTCCGTCGGCCGCCGACAGGTGCTCGATCGTCACCACATGCGTACCGTGCAGCGAACCCACGAAGCAGATGCAGGCATTGACGCTCTCATAGACCAGACCGCCGCCCTTGAGCCTGCCGACCAGCACCGTGCAGGCCCCGCAATCGCCCTCGGCGCAGCCTTCCTTCGACCCACGCAACCTCTTGGTCAGCCGCAGGTAATCGAGCAACGTCTCGGTTGCCTTCAACGCCGTCAGCGAAACGTCCTCGTCATTGAGGATGAAGCGGAGGGCGCTGCCGGCTTCCGCGCTCATTAGCTGCCCCGATAGGTCGAATAGGCAAACGGCGAGACCAGAAGCGGCACATGGTAATGCGCTGCCTCGCGCATCTCGAAGCGCACCGGCACCAGATCCAGAAACCGCTTGGCCGGATCGACCCCCAGCCGGGCGAAATACGCCCCGACGTGAAAGACCAACTCATAGCCGCCGAGGTGGAAATGCTCGCCTTCCAGCAACGGCCCCGGCGCGCGCCCGTCTGCATTGGTTTCGGCGGTAATCAGATGGTGGCTGTGGTCGCCATGCAGCATCAACAGGTCGAATCGCATGCCCGAAGCCGGGGTACCGTGCATGGTATCGAGGACATGAGTGGTCAGGCGTCCCGAACCCGCCATAGCGTTCACTTTCTAGCTGTTCGCCCGACTATCAGAAATAAAGCGTCACATTCCAAGGGGGTGGTGCCTAGTTTTTTACCGTTTGGTCCACTTCTGGGCACCCTGCTCCTTTCGCGGGCAGGTCGCTGCCCCAGACGGGGCAATCCGGCCCAGCATTCCAATTCCATCCCTCCTGCTCTTGTTCTAGGAGTGGGCGAATCCCCTGAGGCGCGTGAATCCGATGCGTTACCCCCGCGACATGCTCGGCTATGGCCGCAACCCACCCGATCCGAAGTGGCCTGGCGGAGCCCATGTGGCCGTGCAGATCGTCCTCAACTATGAGGAAGGGGGCGAGAACAACGTCCTCCACGGCGATGCGGCCTCGGAAGCCTTCCTTTCCGACGTGATCGGCGCCGCGCCCTGGCCCGGCCAGCGCCACGCCAACATGGAGTCCATGTACGAGTACGGCGCCCGCGCCGGCTTCTGGCGGCTGCATCGCCTGTTCGAAGCCCAGAACGTGCCGGTCACCGTTTATGGGGTGGCCACCGCGCTGATGCGCGCTCCGCAGCAGCTCGCCGCCATGCAGGAGGCCGGCTGGGAAATCGCCAGCCACGGCCTCAAATGGGTCCAGCACAAGGATATGCCCGAGGCCGAGGAACGCGCTTCGATCGCCGAAGCCATCCGCCTCCATACCATCGCCACCGGCAGCCGCCCCTATGGCTGGTACACCGGCCGCTCTTCTCTCAACACCCTTGATCTCGTCTCCGAGGAAGGCGGCTTCGCCTATGTCTCGGACACCTATGACGACGACCTGCCCTATTGGCGTGTCCACAAGGGCAAGCCGCAGCTCGTCATCCCCTATACGCTCGCCAATAACGACATGCGCTTCGTTACAGCGCCGGGCTTCGACAACGGCGAGGAGTATTTCCAGTTCCTCAAGGACAGCTTCGACGTCCTCTATGAAGAGGGCCGCCGCGGCGCGCCCAAGATGATGTCGCTGGGCCTGCATTGCCGCCTCGTCGGCATGCCGGGACGCTTCTCGGGCCTCAAGAAATTCGTCGACTACATTCAATCGATGGACAAGGTCTGGATTGCGCGGCGGCTCGACATTGCCCGCCACTGGGCCGAGCATCATCCCTATGTCACGCCCGCGCTCGTCCCCGCGGAAATGGACCGCGCCGCCTTCGTCGACAAATTCGGTTCGATCTTCGAACACTCCGCCTGGATCGCCGAACGCGCCTTCGATGGCGAACTCGGGCCCGCCAACAACACCGCCACTGGGCTCCACTTTGCGTTGCGCAGCCAGTTCCGCATGGCGAGCGAGGCCGAGCGCCTGTCGGTCCTCACCGCTCACCCCGATCTTGCCGGCAAACTCGCCGCGGCAAAACGCCTGACGGAAGCCTCGACCTCCGAACAGGCCTCAGCCGGGCTCGACGCCCTGACCGATGCGGAACGCAAGGATTTCACCGGGCTCAATGCCGCTTACGTCGAAAAGTTCGGCTTCCCCTTCATCATCGCCGTCCGCGACAACACCAAGACCATGATCCTCGACGCCTTCCGCGACCGGCTGAACCATGACCGCGCCACCGAATTCGCCACCGCCTGTGCCCAGGTCGAACGCATCGCTCTGCTCCGCCTCCGCGCTCTGCTTCCCGAACTCTAGAGCGCTTTCAGGAAAGGTTGACAGACTTTTTTGGTTCGAAAGCGCGACAAAACAAGGACGTAGAGCATGCGTTTCGATTCTATCGAAACGTGAGATGCTCTGGATTGGCAGTCGTCTCTCCCTCCCCCAGCGGCGCGCAGCGCGCGACGACGAAATGTCGGGAGGGAGGACCATGCGAAGCATGGTGGGTGGGGGCCGCTGGCACCATCACTGGAATAGTTGAGTTCGAATCTTCCCTCGCCCCGGAGCCTCCATGTACGTCCTCCATATCGCCAACAAGAACTACTCGACCTGGTCGCTGCGCGCCTGGTCCCTGCTTACCAGCCTCGGCATTCCCTTCGAGGAAAACCAGCACATCTTTCCGTCCGACGGTCCGTCCTATCCCGAGTTCAGCAAGTTCTCGCCGACCGGCTTCGTGCCCGTGCTCGATGACGGCCCCATCAAGGTCTGGGACTCCCTCGCCATCGCGCTTCATGTCGCCGAAAAACACCCTGAGGTCTGGCCCTCCGATCCGCTTGCCCGCTCCTGGGCACGCTCGGCAGCGGCCGAGATGCACTCGGGCTTTTCGGCCCTGCGCAATGCCTGTGGCATGAATGTCGGCATCCGTTGCAAGCGGCCCGAAATCACGGCGCCGCTGAAGCGCGATCTCGACCGCCTCGATCAACTCTGGACCGACGGCCTGGCCCGCTTCGGCGGTCCCTTCCTTGCCGGCAAGGCCTTCAGCGCGACCGATGCATTCTTCTGCCCGGTCGCGTTCCGGGTGCAGACCTATGACCTGCCGCTATCGAAGCGTTCGCTCGACTATGTGGCCCTGCTGCTCGACCTGCCCGCAATGAAGGACTGGTATCGGGCCGGCATCGCCGAGCGCCATCGCGAACCGGGTCACGAAGCTGAAACGACCCTCGCCCATCAGGTGATCGCCGACTACCGGGCCAGGCCTCGGGAGTGAACCTTAGTCTTCGAGCGGCTCCGGCGGGTGGTCCTCGCCGTCTTCCCACGCGATCGAGGTATCGGCCGGGCTCTTTTCTGCCAGCAGATCCGCAACCCAGGACAGAATGGCGCGAAGCATTTCGTTGTGCTGAACCAGGTTCAGCACAGCCGGTGTCCCCTCCTCCTTAAGACGCGGCGCAAGCATGGGAGAATCCTGCGCCCCAATTCTTGACGAGGACTTACCGCGCCCATTGCATTGCCGCGCACCCACGGCCGTCGCTCCCTCCCCTTTGTGGGGAGGTCACCGCGCCCTGGCGCGGTTGGGGGGGACGGCCGCTTGCGCCGGACCGGGATCGGGCCCGGCCAATTCGGGTGACGACCTCCGCGCGACAGCATCGACGCCGAACCGCGAACACCCCCTGTGCGGCACCCGGCTTCTGTTCTAAACACGGAAGTCGTCAATCATTCCAAGCAGTCATGGCCAAAACCTCCTACGCCAGCCCGATCGCCGGCTTGCCGCCGCAAACCGCGCTTCACACGCAGCGCGCAATCTTCACGGAGGCCTACGCCCTGATCCCGCGGGGGGTGATGCGCGACATCGTGACCAGCTACCTCCCGCACTGGGCGGACACGCGGGCCTGGATCCTCGCACGCCCCCTGAGCGGCTTCGCCGAGACGTTTTCCCAGTACATCGTCGAAGTGTTCCCCGGCGGCGGCAGTTCGCAGCCCGAGCCTGATCCCATGGCGGAGGGCGTATTGTTTGTCGTCTCCGGCCAGGCCAGCCTCACCTTCGACGGCAAGGCCCATACTCTGCGCCCCGGCGCCTACGCGTATCTGCCAGCGGGTAGTAACTGG
Organism: Devosia sp.; assembly: GCA_040081595.1. Lineage (GTDB taxonomy): Bacteria > Pseudomonadota > Alphaproteobacteria > Rhizobiales > Devosiaceae > Devosia_A. Next base: position 84,791 of record JBEBGE010000006.1, on the reverse strand, counting down.
AAGCTGGTCAACAAGGCCAAGACACCTGTCCGTTTTCACTGGATACGCAAGTCGTACGAGGCGGTAGCCGGCATCGAGGCCCCGCAGGCTTTCGTCGCAAACGATCAGGACGAACCGGTCGTTTGGATGCCCGACACCGAACGTCGCTGGGGAACCACCCGTTTCGTCGATCCGACGGACATGGCACACGATATGCACGTCAACATCGTCACCCTCGAGCCCGGAGCGGTCATTCCCTTCGAGGAAACGCACGTGATGGAGCACGGCCTCTACGTACTCGAGGGGAAAGCCGTCTATCGCCTCAACAACGACTGGGTTGAGGTCGAGGCCGGCGACTTCATGTGGCTGCGCGCCTTCTGTCCACAGGCCTGTTACGCCGGCCCCGAACGGTTCCGCTACCTTCTCTACAAGGACGTCAACCGCCACCCTGGGCTGAGGCTCTAGGACAATCGTGGGTGGAGAACGAACGCTGCGGATCGAGCCGCTCACCCGCGAGGCCTTCGCGCCCTTCGGCCAGGTCATCGAGATGGAAGGGTCCAACCACTTCCCGATCAATGGCGGCAATACCGAACGCTTTCACGACCTCGCGCGCATCGAGTTGGGCGGCGCTCATCCGCGCCCGATCATCTCGATCTTTCGCGGCCAGCCCTTCGCCCTGCCCCTGCGGCTGACCATGGTCGAGCGCCATCCCTTTGGAAGCCAAGCCTTCTACCCCCTGTCCGGTCGACCCTTTCTCGCCATCGTTGCCCCGGACGAATCCGGCACGCCCGGCAGGCCGCGCGCCTTCCTGGCCGCCCCGCGCCAGGGCTTCAACATCGCTATGAATTGCTGGCACGGCGTGTTGACCCCGCTCGAGGCCGAAAGCGACTTTCTCGTCGTCGACCGGGCAGGTGAGGGCAAGAATCTCGAAGAGCATCATTTCTCCGAGCCCTGGACGATTGTGGCCGCAACCTGAAAGCGCGGCACCGATTTCCTCCACATTCCTTGGCTACGACCAGACTCGGGGGACTTGCAGAAAGCCCACATGCGACGCCTTTTCAACTATCTTGCCTTGCTCATCGCCCTCTTTTTGCTGGGTGCCGCGCCCGGCCTTGCACAATCGGAGACTGCCATGGCGCCCGCCATTTTCGGCTCCACCTGGACCGCCGTCGAAATCAACGGCGCGCTGCCAGTTCCCCGTTCGACGACCACCCTTATCTTCTCCGATCCACAGCGCGCCGGCGGCAAGGGCGGCTGCAACGACTGGTTTGCCGATATCAGCCTCGGCGACGGCACCATCAGCGTTGGCAACATCACCTCGACCGGCAAGGGCTGCGGCTCTGCCGTCATCCAGCAGGAGAAGGCCTATTTCGCCGCCCTCGCCGCCGCGCGCCTCTGGAAGCTCATGGATGGCGGGCTCGTGCTTTTCGACGGCGCCGGCGTCCCGCTGGTCCGCTTCAAGGTCTGACTTGACCGATCCCCTGCGCTCCGGCGTCACTGACTCTCGAACGGCTCCGGAGCAAGAATGGACAACCTCAGCCTGCTAAACCGCCTGATGGACGTCATTGAGTTCGACATTGCGCCCAAAACCCGGGCCGGCGTGGCGCTTGGCAACAAGATCTTCGGTTCGGCCATCCTCAACAAGGCCGACCTTTCGGTTGTGGTCGCCGAGACCAACAACGAAAGCGAAAACCCCCTCTGGCACGGCGAAATGCACGCCATCAAGCGCTTCTACGAATTGCCGAAGCACCAGCGGCCTGATCCGAAAAATTGCCTTTTTCTTGCAACCCACGAGCCCTGCTCGCTTTGTCTCTCCGGCATCACCTGGTCCGGTTTCGACAATTTCTACTTCCTGTTCAGCCACCAGGATTCGGCCGATAGCTTCGCCATCCCCTACGACATCCAAATTCTCAAAGCCGTCTATGCCGTTCCGGATCCCGATCGCGACGCGGCCGCGCCAAACCGCGACCTCTACAACCGGACCAATGCCTACTTCACCAGCCACGACATGGCGCGCATGATTGCTTCCCTCGATCGCGGCAGCAAGGAACTGCTCACCGCCCGCATGGACGATCTGGGCGCGCTCTATGCCGATCTGTCGGCCATCTACCAGTCGAACAAGGGCAAGGCCGGCATTCCCCTGAGCTGACACTTAAGCCGCCGCTTGACGATTGACAGCTCAGCCCATCCTTGTTACTTAAGTTTGTGCTTAACCGACAGCTCGATCTCGACCTGATGTTCCGGGCCCTCGCCGATCCGACCCGGCGGGCGATCCTTGAGCGCCTCAGCCAGGGACCGGCGTCCGTCAGCGAGCTCGCCAAACCCCTCCCGATGTCGCTTCCAGGGGTGGTTCAGCACCTGCACATTCTCGCTCAAGCTGCTGTAATTACGACAACCAAGACGGGGCGCACCCGTATCTGCAAAATCGACCCCGCCGCCCTCGCGCTCATCGAAAAATGGATCGATGACCGCCGCCGCGGCCCGGGGCGTCCGCCCGGTGCGCAAGCCGGCAATGCCGGGAACACAGCGCCCCACTTCACGAATTAAGCACACGTTAACGCTGATGTAGCCCCTGCGGCCGGACCGTTATAGGCTCCCTGTCGAACCTAAGGGGAGAGTGTTTGATGTTGTACCAAACCCTGGTCGAGGTCACCAACAAGGGGCGTTCCGAAAGCGGCCTCAAGAAAGATGGTGTCTTCACCTCCTACCTGGACGTGGTCGAGCGCGCCGGACGCATCGCGACCGGTCTGATCGACCGCGGCGTGACCAAGGGGATGCCGGTCGGCATCCTGATGGTCAATGGCCCTGACCTGCTGATCCTCGCCTATGCCATCATGGCCGCCGGCGGAATCGCGGTACCCCTGAACGCCCTCGCTCCGCGCGCCGAGCTGGCGATGACGGCGCGTAAGGCCCATGTCCGCGCGCTGATCACCTCGACGCCCTATGCAGAGACCGGTGCCAACCTCATTGCCGATCTTGGTGGCGCCGGCCGCTACCCGCTTTTCGTGGCCGGTGGCACCGGCCGCGACGCAGTCGCCGAGCTCGAGCGGTATGCGCTGGGCACTCTGCCCGGTCTCGGCCCCGACGATCAGGCGCTCTACATGTTCTCATCGGGCTCGACCGGCATCCCCAAAGTCGTGCCGCACACTCACGGCGAACTGATCAGCGGCATGTTGAGTGCCACTTATGCCGACGACATCCAGATCAACATGATGCCCGGCAGCCACGCGATGGGCTTCCTCAGCGCGGTGTTCATGGCCACAGCCAATGCGACCACCTTCTACTGGAGCGATCCGCAGCCCTTCGCACTCTCGCGCACCCGCTTCGCCAAGGCGATCGACGAGAACAAGGTCACCATGCTGATGGGCGTCCCTTTCATGTTCGACGCGCTCTCCTCCATCAAGGATGATCTCGACTTCGGCAGCCTCCGCAAGGTGCAGTCGGGCGCGATCGCCATGCGCGAGGAGACCTACCGAACCTTCAAGAACCGCTTCAACCGCGACATCATCCAGAGCTACGGCTCGACCGAATGCCTCGCCATCTCGATCAACGACGACGTGTCGCCGGACTGGACCTGGGATTCCTGCGGTCCGCCGGTCAAAGGCCTCGAGCTGTGGATTGAGCCGGCGGAAAATCCGTTCGGCCCGCGCTTCGGTGAGGTCGTCGTCAGCGCGCCTTGGGTCACCAAGGGCTATCTCGATGCGGCTGAGAGCAATGCTTCCACTATCCGCAACGGCCGTTTCCACACCGGCGATATTGGCGGGCTTGGCGACAATGGCCACCTCTACATCAAGGGCCGCCTGAAGCTCCTCATTGAGGTTTCGGGCCACAAGGTCGATCCATTCGAGGTCGAGGAAGTCCTGCTGCAGCACCCGGCCGTGGCCGAAGTCTGCGTCGTCGGCATCCCGGATGCGCGGACCAAGGAACAGCGGCTAAAGGCAGTTGTCGTCCGTAAAGACGATGTCGCGCCCGAAGCGCTCATTCGCTATAGCCGCGAACGGCTGTCGCCGGAAAAAGTCCCGGGCCTCGTCGAGTTCCGGGACGAGTTACCCAAGAGCGCCGCGGGAAAGGTCCTGCGGGGGAAACTGATGGAGACGGCTTAGGCCGAGACTGAAGCCTTAAGAGTGGTGGCCGGCGTTACACCCAGCCGCCGCTCGACATAGGAAATCAGCGTCGACGGTGATGTAAATAGGTCAGCACCGATGTCGCTATCCGGGATCTTGATCGAGAAGTGTTCCTCGAGAAACTGAATGAGACCGACCAGATTGATGGAGTCCAAAAGCCCAGTTTCGAGCAGCCCGGTATCGCGGGTGACGGTGACGTTGGAGGCCGAAGCGACCTCGCCGATATGGTTCAGGATTGACTGTTCGATCTGGTTCATGGGGAACTCCACACACTGACTGGCTTACCGACTGGCTAACATATTAGCGAATTTTGCGCCGACCAGAAGTACCTGAGTGCAAATTGAATGGGACTGAGTAAATGCCGATAACCGCGCCCATAGTCGAAACCCGCCAGGTGGGAGAGCAGGAACGCATCTTCCACTACCTTCACACCCTGGGCGGCCTCATTGCCGCCGGTGCCACCCACATCACGGGTCCGCTGACGCCCGAATTGCTGCGCCGCGCCCTCAACTGGCTGCAAAGCCAGCACCCCATCCTCAATTCCCACATCCGCTATCAGGGCTACGCCTTCCGCTCGGTGCCGCCCTTCGTCTATCCCATCCCCTTCTTCGATACGCGCGGCACCACCGAGGTCCCGCTGCGCGTGGTGACCGACCCCAATCCCGAAGCCTGGCGAGCCATCCTGCAGAAGGAATCCCGCAGCCCGATCGGGCGCGGCAAGCATCCGCGCATGCGCATGGTGCTGGTCCGCACCCATGAAGGCGCGCAATTGCAGCACCTCATCATGACCATGGATCATGCCATCGCCGACGCCCAGGCCGGCGGCATGCTCGCCGACCAGATGTTCAAATACCTCGCCGATCCCGAACTGATGGAACAGCAGCCCCCGCTCCAGGTCGGCATTCCGCCCTCGCTCGAGAGCGGTCTCCCCAAGAAATCCGATAGCGGCAGCAAAACCTATCAACCCGCGATCCGTTTCCCCAAGACCAAGGTTCCCAACCCGGTCAATGTCAGCCTTTCGGTCGAGCGGCGCATCGGCGCCAATGTCGCTGAAGCCATTCGCGAAGCCATCAAGGCCCACCGCACAACGATGCACGGCGCGATCGGCGCCGGGTTCCTCGCCGCAACGCGCGAGAAATTCGGCATGGACGAGATGACCATTCTCTCGACCGTCGAACTGCGCCGCATGATGAAGCCGGCGCTGCCGGTCACCGCCTTCGGCTGCTACATCGATATTCTGCGCACCCACCACCAGCTCAGCGACGACTTCTGGGCTATGGCCACGGACCTCTCCTTCAAGCTCATTTCGGCCATCGCGCGCGACCAGGAATCCGCCTCGATTCTGAAGCTGGCGGGCTGGGAGACCTACCGCGCCGAAGCGATCCCCACCATGCAGCACCGCCGTCGCCTCGACGGCATTGCGATCACCACGGCGGGCCAGTCGCGGGCCGTGCGCGACTACGGCCCGTTCCACATCGAGGGGAACAGCGGCAGCGTCGCCATCGATATGTTCGGCCCCTCGCTGTTTGTCGTGTCAACAGAGACGGACGGCGCCATCGACATCAATGTCGGCTATGCCGGCTACGCCATGTCGCCCGAGGACGCCGAGGACATCACCGAACGCGCCATCGCGGCGCTGGTTTCGGCGTCCGAGCGCGTGAAGGTTCGCGCGGCCGAGTAGCGCTCGTCACGCGACACGCTGCAGCCTGAAACAATCGAGGCGGCCCGAAGGCCGCCTCATCAATCGTCTATGCTGAGGCCTGGGCCCGCTGCCTTTGCGGCGGGGCGCCGCGCTTGGCTTTGGCGGCATCCTTCTGGCCTTTATTCCAGCGCGCCTTGGGCGGCACCGGATTGCCCGAGCCTGTCGGCTGCTCCCACCAGGCGCCCTTCACCGGGCCCGGAGCGGGCGCATCGAAATGCTTGGCGGGCTTGTGCTGGCGGGGCTTGTGCTCGGCCCGCGCCTCGCCGATTGCCGCCTTCTTGGCGCCGGAGAAATGCCGTCCGGCATTGCGCTGCGGGCGCTGTTCGCCCGGCCGCTTTGCGGCGGCGGGACGCGGGCCCTGCCCGCGATGCCCCTTGGGTGCATCGGCGAGCTTGGCTTCAGCGCCCTTGAGTTCGCCGCTCACGGGAAGAGTGCGGCGGATCAGTTTCTCGACGTCGCGGAGCTTGCCGCGTTCGGTGCCGTCGCACAGAGTGATCGCCGAACCCGAAGCGCCGTTGCGCGCCGTGCGGCCAATGCGGTGCACATAGTTTTCCGGATCGTCCGGAAGTTCATAGTTGATGACATGGCTGATATTGGGCACATCGATGCCACGCGCCGCGATATCGGTCGCGACGAGAATGCGTACCTGGCCGGAGGTGAAGCCCTTGAGTGCGGCCTGCCGCGCGTTCTGGCTCTTGTTGCCGTGAATCGCCGCGGCCTTGTGCCCATCGATCTCAAGGTTCTTGGTCACCCGGTCGGCGCCATGCTTGGTGCGCGAGAAGATGATCACCTTGTTGAGCGCCGGGTCGGCCAGCAGTGTATTGAGTTCGTCGCGCTTCTGCTTCGAGCCGGCCATGATGACGCGCTGGTCGAGCGTACCCACGGTTGTCGCCGGTGGTGTGGCTTCTACCCGTACCGGGTCGTTGAGCAAGCCCTTGGCAAGTTCGGCGATCTCTGGCGCCATGGTGGCCGAGAACAGCGCCGTCTGGCGGCGTGGGCCGATGGCGGCGGCGATCTGCTTGACCGGATGGATGAAGCCCATATCGAGCATGCGGTCGGCTTCGTCTAGGACAAGCCAGCGCGTCTCGTTGAGGCGGACCTTGCGATCCTCCATCAGGTCGGTGAGGCGGCCCGGAGTGGCGATGATCACATCGACGCCCTTGGCGATCTTCTGGATCTGCGCGTGGCGGGAGACACCGCCCAGGACCAGCACGGTCGAGAGCTTCTGTCCGGCGAGCTTGACGAGCACCTCCTCGATCTGCACCGCCAATTCGCGGGTCGGCGCGAGGATCAGCGCCCGGGCGGTCATCGGGTTGGCCCGGCCCTTGAGCTCGGCGATGCCCGCAAGAATGGGAAGACCGAAGGCTGCCGTCTTGCCCGAGCCGGTCTGGGCGATGCCCAGGATGTCGCGGCCCTGCAGCTGCGACGGAATGGCCTTGGCCTGGATCGGCGTCGGCGTGACGAACCCGGCTTTGTCGAGCGCGCTCAAAAGCTGCGCCGGCAGGCCAAGGGTCGTAAAGGTAGTGTGGTTCATAGGTAACTTTCTGTGGCGCGCCCGGACCATGCGGACACGCATCGCCGCATCTGTGGCGGCGGGATCAAATCCCAGCATCGGCGACAGGATTATCGCGCGGGTGCGTTCAAACCCGGGATGGTCTCCGGGCCACTTCGCCGCTCACCGCATTCATCGATAAGAAGAGAAGTATCGCCACATCTTGGCAGCAAATGCCTCACAAGAGGCTAAGGGGCTGCCCGTGGCTGAAGCGCGTATGGGACAAAGCCCCGCCAATTGCAAGCCAATTCACGCCGGCCGCCCGCACGGCTCCTATGCGCGGCCTAAATTGATTTGGGCGCAGGAGCGAATGTCAGCGTTCCGAACTCTCGGCTCTCGAGCCGGCCGCGCATCATCAACTCGCTGAGCGAGTCCGACGTCCAGCTGGTCTCGGTGAACCCAGCGCCGAGCCCCATCGGCTGCTGGCCGTCGAGCGCCGAAATCGTGCGCGGTGCCGGCAGCACGATCGCGAGCGCTGCCAGACTCAACATCAGCATCGTGGTCAATCGCGGCACCAGCTTCCGGTGCCTCTGATAAAGCAAACGCAACACGTACATCACACGCGACCGGACTACGGACACGTGCAAAGATATCAGAGCTGCTTCACCCGAAGTCGAACAGGCTTCCCGCTTGGTGCAGGAAGCGCTAACGCCGCGTCGATCGGACAGCTATTCCCGGACCGCCGAGAACGAGGCGATCACCGGCTTGTCGCCCGGATTGAGCGGATCGCTTCTGAGCACTGTCCCGAGAATGGTATCGGGCAAGCCGCTGCCGACCGACCAGGACGGGATCAGATAGCCGAAATAGTCGTAGTTGTAGGTCTTGCCGTTGATCTGGGCCGTGCCCGTCAGGCGGATCGTGGCACCCTGCTTGGGTGCATAGCGCGCTGTGCCGGTGAGATTGTAGGTCACGCCAGAACCGGTGCGTGTGCCGGTCACCTGCCCATTGGACTCAGTCAACACCAGCTCGTTAAGGCCAAGTGCCAGGCTTCCCAGTGTCTTCTTGGGGTCGTTGGAAATGTCGAAGCTGCGATACACCCACTTGCCGGCAAAAGCGCCCGAGGTCGCCAGCAGGGTCAGCGACGGCGCAGTTTGCGCATAGGCCCCGATCGGGATCGCCACCACACCAACCGGAACGGCCAAAGCCGCGATCAGCGCCGCCCAGGCCGCGCCCGCTTTGAGCTTCTTGAGCATATTGTCCCCTCGCCAAGTCTCGCCACCGTGCAGAATAACACCGCGCGGCCCGGCGAAGGCAACAATGTTAATAAAAGGTTAACTTCACGGCCCCGCGGCAGTCCCGATGGGCTCCTCAGATGCCGCCATACCAGTCGTAGCCGCGGTCTTCCCAATAGCCGCCACGTCCGCGGCCGAACATGGTGAAGCTGTCGACCAGCTCGATCGTATGGACATATTTCGGCTGCTTGTAGCCCAGCGCCCGCTCGATCCGCACCCGGACCGGCGCGCCGTTGGAAACCGGTAGCGTCTGCCCGTTGAGCCCATAGGCAAGGATGGTCTGCGGATGCCGCGCATCGATCAGATCCGAACTCTCATAGTAGAGCACGTCGCCCGAAAGCCCCCGTTCGATATTGTCGTAGCAGTGGTAGACCGCGAACTTGGCCGCGGGCTTCACCTTCACCTGGTCGAGGATACCGGCCAGCGGCGTGCCGGTCCATTTGGCGATGCAGCTCCAACCCTCGACACAATCGTGCCGCGTGATCTGTGTTCGCGACGGCATGTTGCGCAATTCATCGAGCGAAAAGCTCATCTCCTGCTCGACCAGGCCCGTGACCTTCAGCCGGTAGTCGGCAAAGTTGGTTTCCTTGAGCGCGCGGTATTCGGCGGTGCTCGGGTCGGTCGAGCCGTTGGGCCGCTGACCCTGGCGGATTTCGCTCTCCGAGTATTCGCGCGCCAGTGCCGTCCCCATCGCCGCGCGCTGGACCTGCATCGTCAGCCCGTTGGCGCCTTCGAGCGCCGAGCGGAGCGGCTGATCCATCTTGAGCCCGGCATCGAACACGTCGCAGCCACCCAGAACCAGCGTCGAGGCGCCGGCCGCGGAACCCATGATGAACCGCCGCCTGTCGAGGATGAGATTAGCCATCACTTGTCCTCCGTCGCGTGGTCGTTGGGCACGTTGGTCCGGTAGTAGCCGGTGATCATCGAGCGCAACTCGTTGATGGGATTGGCAATCACCACCATGACGATGTGAACGATGAAGAACAGCACCAGCGCCACCATGGTGAAGAAATGGATGGTGCGTGCCGTCTGCCGTCCGCCGAACACGTCCAGCAGCCATGGCCAGGCCGAGTCCATCCCCGGCGACATCGTCAATCCCGTGAGAATGATCACCGGGAAGAGGATGATGAAGACCGTGAAATAGGCGACCTTCTGCAATGGGCTGTAACTTCTCCCATGCTCGAAGCGCATCCGGATGTGGTCGATGATGTCCTTTGGCAAACCCCGGATATCGCGCGGCTTCAGGATGATGTCGCGCCAGAGATGCCCGCTGAACAGCGCATTGATAAGCCACGCCGCGAGCGCTCCGACAAGAATCCACGCGAAGAAGAAATGCACCACGCGCGAGGTGCCCAGATCGTAATAGCCCGGGATCGTCGCCCATGACGGGAAGGCCCTGCGCTGCGGATTGTCCTCCGGGCCGCTGGTGCCCAGCACCCCGGTCGTCGGAATGCGGATACCGAGAACCTGCGTGTAGCCCACAAGCTTGCCATCCACGGCCTCCGAACCGATACGGAAGATGGTGTTGTCATACTCAAAACCCGATTCCTGCCCGATATAGAGTTGCGGTCGCGCGTTGAAGATATTGAGTCCGCTGAGCAAGAGGAAGAACAGCGCTACCGCCCAGACCCAATGCGTAATCCTCGTGAGCGGCGATTGCCGGTAGATCAGTTTGGCATCACGGCGGCTCTCCACGCGGTCATTGCCGATGAGCCCGGTCAGTGCACCAAGAAATGAGAGAATGATCGGCGTGGCAACGAGCCAGCCGACATTCTTGGCCACGGTACATCCGATGAGCCAGAGCAGCATGCCGGCCAGCGCGATAGCGCCCCCCAGCCCCATGCGCGGCAGGCTCAGCAGACCACCGGTGATCATGAACAGCGCGGCGACCGCAAAAAGCGAGAGGGAGACCGGACTGATGATCTGACCAACGCCGAGCGTCGCGACCCAGGCGGGTGCAGCCAGGATCAGGATCAGGACGATGGCCCCAATGACGCCGCCCGCGACGGACAAAAGCGCCGCGGTCCAGCGGCCACCGCCCATCGGCATCGCCGGCGTTGTCTCATCCATCGTTGCCATGGTTCCCCCATTCGAATGCGCACATTCAGCGGGAGAAACGGCGCCCAAACGGGATGAGTTTCAAGTCACGTCACACCACTGTGGCGTGAACACCTGTGAGAATCAGGCCCGCGCTGCCCAGTTGATGCCGCGGCGGACGATCGTCGCCATTTCCGGAACTTCGAATTCCGCCGCGCGATGGCCGAGCGTGCAATGGAACACCTTGCCCGCGCCATACATACGCTTCCAAACCACGGGCATTACCACGCCCTTGGTCCACGCCGCGTGCTCACCTGAAAATGTCGTCGTCGCCAGCACTTCAACCGAGGGGTCCATGTGCATGTAATATTGCTCGGACTTGTAGGGGAACGATGCGGGAATGCCCTGCATGATCGGATCATCGGGCTTGGTCACGTCCACGGTGAAGTCGATGATATTGCCCGGATGCGCCACCCACTGCCCGCCGACGACGAACTGGTAGTCCACCGAGTCGCGGAACGCGTCGCTCATCCCGCCGTGATGACCGCCGATTCCGACGCCACTCTCGATCGCCCTGGCGAGATTCTGCGCGTGCTCGCGTTCGATCTTGCTCATTGTGTAGATCGGGACGATCAGCGAAAGGTCCATGATCGATGGATCGCCGAACACAGCGGTGTCAGTCTCGACCCGCACCGAAAAGCCGTCCTCATGCAGCCAGCGCCGATAGATCGCGGCGCACTCTTCCGGATCGTGCCCATCCCAACCGCCCCACACAATCATCGCACTGCGCATTCGAAACCCTCCGCCCCACGAGACCCGGATTGCACTGAAACCCGGGCCGGGCTCTTGCCAACAAACAAACGGAGCGCAATCGCGCTCCGCCTCTTGAACACCTTAACCAAACGGATTGAACAAGCCAGCCCATTTCGAGCGGCCATTCTGCCCCGGTCCAGGGCGGCTTCAGACCGCTTTGGGCCTGAGCAGCGACACGAAATGCAGGCTCCGGTCGCAGATCCAGGAGATAGGCGGCAAATAGATGCCGAGCTTTTCGCGCTTGCTGACCTCTTCGAGGCGCGCCTTGAAGAAGGCGCCCTGCCACTCGCTTTTGGAGAGGAAGTTATACGGCATCGGCACACCGTCACCGAAATTGCCGAACCAGTCCATCGCCACGAGCACCGGGTTGGCGAGGAACCCCTCGCGCTGGTGGTCCTTGATCACTACGCCGAGCCGCGCCACGCGGCAGGCTTCCGCCAGCACCGGCACCGGATCTGTCGTATGGTGGAGCACATCGACGATTGTCACATAGTCGAAGCTCTTGTCTTCGAACGGCAGCGTCACGCCGTCATATTGCATCACCGGCACCAGCGTCTTGGCGCGCGGCACGATATCAACGCCTTCGACCTTGAGGTCGGGCCTGAGCTTCATCAGCGTGAATGCGATCTGCCCGTCGCCACAGCCCAGATCGAGCACACGGCCCCTGCCCGGGATGGCCGCCGCGAGATGCCGCGACAGAACATAGGCCCGCCGCCTCAGCACCGGCGAGTTCCGGTCCGACAGGATGAACGACTTGCGGTCGAATTTGAACGGTTTTCGGCTCATGGCGCCCTCTGAAATCTGCCGGGTCGAAAACGCCCACAGGCGCAGTAGCATGAAGTTGACCCCCGAGGTCAGCCCGATGACCAGCATCGCGGCAACCGGCGTCGGCAGCCCGGCTACGCCGTAAGCCAGATAGGAAAAGAGCGTCGCGAGCAGCAGCGCCGTCACCTGGATTGCCACGTAGCGCGGCAACGCATGGGCATGTGGCGCCGATGACGAAAACGAAAATCGCCGGTGGAGGAGGTAGACCGGCCCGATAAACAGGGCGTAGCAGATGGCACTCACCATCCAGCCCGGCAGTCCCGTCGGCAGCGCCATTGCCGCACTCGACAGGACGACGAAACCCAAGGCTGCAACACCACCGACGATCAGGAAGGAGACGAGTTGCGCACCGACCGAAACCGGAGGGGCTTCGATGGCGCTGTCGCGCATCAGGCTTTCAAGGGAATGGCTCACGCGTCACTCTCTGCGGTTCGCGGACTGGCTTTGCCGCAAGAAAACACGCCGCAGATTGAGATTCAGTGAAAAACCGGCCGCTCTTCCGAACAGAGCCGGAAAGCCCCAAGGCGGGGCTTTCCTGTCCCTAACGGGAGAGCGCGATCTGCCGCCAGGCGAGCAGAATGATCACCGCACCGATGATGGCACCGATGAAACCTGTGCTTTCCCCGGGCTGGTAGAGCCCGATCACCTGCCCCAGCCAGGTGGCGAGGACCGCGCCGACGATGCCCAGGATCGTCGTCAGGATGAAGCCGCGAGGATGCGGTCCCGGCGTCAGCAGCCGGGCGATGATCCCCGCGAGAAACCCGATAATGATGGCACCCAGAATGCCCATTTGCCCGCCTCCTTTGCCGGCGACAGGTAAATGGGCAAGCCTGGGCCCGCTTGCAAGGGCAGCATTGCCGTCAAGTCGCGAGTTCCCTGTGCGCGGCATCGGACGCCATGGCGAGATCAAGCACCTTTTGCAGGTTCGCTGCATGACGGAAGCTCGGCTCGAGCGTCTTGCCCGTCGCGACCGCTTTGGCGAAGCGCTGGTAGTTGGTCTCGACCGGGTCGGCTTCCATCGGCTTCCAGACGCCCGTCTCGACATCGGCCCCAAGGCAGACAAGAAGCTTGCTGCCGTCATGGCGATGCTGCACTTCGACAGCACCCTTTTCGCCGTAGATGCGCAGGTGCAATTCATTCATGTGCCCGCTGGCCCAACGGGTCGAATGGATCACCCCGAGCGCGCCATTGGAGAAGTCGACCGCCATGGTGAAGCTGTCATTGGCGTCGAGATCGTACTCGCCGATTTTGTTGCCGGGCGCCTTGTCGAAGGTCTTGAGACGCGCAAAGACGTGGCTGATATCGAGCGCGGCACCGTAGGATGCGAAATCGAGGATATGGATGCCCACATCTCCGAGCACGCCGTTGGAGCCATGCTTCTTGCTAAGCCGCCACAGCCACCGGCTCTCGGTGCGCCAGTCGCCCCAGGCCTTGTGGACCAGCCAGCCCTGGAGGTAGCTCGCCTCGACATGCTTGACGGAGCCGATCACCCCTGAGGTCACCAACTGCCGTGCCTTTTGCAATTCGGCGACGTTGCGATAGGTGAGATTGACCATGTTGACGAGGCCAGCCTTCTCGGCGACGCCCACCATCTCGAAGGCCTTTGCGGCATCGGTCGCGAGCGGCTTTTCGCAGAACACGTGCTTGCCGGCCTTCAATGCCGCGATTGAAGTCGGATGATGGATCGAGTCCGGCGTGACATTGGCCACCGCGTCGAACTCGCCCCAGGCGATCGCCGAATCGAGCGACGCAAAGCCGTTGGGAATCTTATATTCGGCGTTGAACGCCTCAAGACGAACTGGATCGACATCGACGCCGCCGACGACGCTCACGCCGTCGATCGCCGCGAAATGCTTGGCATGCTGACCGGCCATGCTGCCGGTTCCGAGGATAAGAAGACGCATCGTACTTGTCCTCGACCCTACATGTCGTCCGGACCGTGCGAGCTTTCCCCGCGTACGGCCAGCGGTTCTAGCGGCTCTTTCCGGTTGGAGACCGGCGGCCATGCTTCGAACCTGCGCGGATTGTGCGCCCAGTTGACCGCATTGCGCAGCACCTGGCCGACTACGGGATGGAAATAGGTCGGGTAGGTCTCATGGCCCGGCCGGAAATAGAAGATGTTGCCCGCGCCCCGCCGATAGACGAGGCCGGACCGAAAGGTCTCGCCCCCCTGGAACCACGAGGAAAACACCGTTTCGAGCGGCTCGGGCACGCCGAAGGGTTCGCCATACATTTCCTCCATCTCGATCTCGAAATGGTCCGGGAGGTCACGCGCGATCGGATGGCCGGGATTGACCACCCAAATCCGCTCGCGCTCTCCGGCTTCGCGCCAACGCAGGTCGCAAGGCGTTCCCATCAGCCGCTTGAACAGTTTGCTGAAATGACCGGAGTGGAGGACCACAAGCCCCATCCCTTCCCAGACCTTCTTGGCGACGCGCTCGACAATCTCGTCCTGCACTTCGTGATGCGCCCGGTGCCCCCACCAGACGAGAACGTCCGTCTCGGCGAGTTTCGCCTCGGTCATGCCGTGCTCGGGATCCTGCAACGTGACCGTTGTCGCCATGATTCCCTTGTCCTCGTTGAGAACCTTGGCGATCTGGCCATGCATGCCTTCCGGATATGTCTCGGCGACCACCTTGTTGAGGTGCTCATGAACATTCTCGCCCCAGACTGTGGCTCGGATCGGCATTCTATTCTCCTGGTGTGCTTTTCGCGTGGTGGCTGGGACGTCGCTACGCGAACCATCCAAACCGCTTTGGAATTTTGCGTGGCTGAAGACGCCGGCCCGCTGCCCTCGCAATCGGGTCAAACGTCAGTTCAGGCGCGCGCGAGGGGTTTGCCGGCCTTGTCGAACCGGTAGACCATGCCCTTCTGCGGACGAACGGTGATCGGCTCGCCCGGCTGATGCTTCTTGGCACCTGCCTCACGCACGATCAGCGGTTCGCCCTCGCCGATATCGACATACACGTAGGAGTCCGAACCGAGGTTCTCCGCGTGGATGACCGTGCCCTTCCACGAGCCTTCACCGCTGCCTATCTCGAGGTGCTCTGAGCGCAGGCCGATCGTCTCGGCCCCGAAGCTCGCCGCGCGCTCGCCAGTGACGAAGTTCATTTTCGGCGAACCGATGAAGCCGGCAACGAACAATGACTGCGGATCTTCGTAAAGCTCCATAGGCGTTCCAACTTGCTCGACAAGTCCGTCGCGAAGCACGCAGATGCGGTCCGCCAGCGTCATCGCTTCGACCTGATCATGCGTCACATAGATCATGGTGACGTTGTGCATCGAGTGGTGGAGCTTGGCGATCTCGAGACGCGTCGCGACGCGAAGAGCGGCATCGAGATTCGAGAGCGGCTCGTCGAACAGGAACACCTTGGGGTCGCGCACAATAGCACGGCCGATGGCGACACGTTGCCGCTGGCCGCCCGAAAGCTGCTTGGGCAGGCGCGTCAGATAGGGCGTGATCTGCAGCAATTCCGCCGCCTTTTCGACACGCACCTTTATTTCGTCCTTGCCGGCCTTGGCCAGCTGCATGCCGAAAGCCATGTTGTCGTAGACCGTCATATGCGGATAGAGCGCATAGGACTGGAACACCATGGCGATACCGCGCTGCGATGGCGCGAGGCCGTTGACCACCACGCCGTCGAAACTGAGCGTTCCCGATGTGATGTCCTCAAGCCCGGCAATCAAACGCAGCAATGTCGACTTGCCGCAGCCCGACGGACCGACAAACACCATGAACTCGCCCGACTTGACCTCGAGATCGACACCCTTGATGACGTCGACGGTCCCGAACGACTTGCGGACGTCTTTGAGTTCTAGAACGGCCATAGCGACTACCCCTTGACGCCGCCGGCGGTGAGGCCGGAGATGATTTTGCGCTGGAAGATGAGAACGAGGACAACGAGTGGCACGGTGACGATCACCGACGCCGCCATGATGGCGCCCCACGGAATTTCGAACTGGCTGCCGCCCGAGAGCAACGCGATGCCGACCGGAACGGTGCGTGTTGCATTGGAGGACGAAAATGTCAGCGCGAACAAGAACTCATTCCACGCCGCGATGAAGGCAAGCAGCCCGGTGGTCACCAGGGCGGGCCACATCAATGGCATGAATACCCTTGTGATGATGACCCACGGCGACGCTCCATCGACAATCGCGGCCTCCTCGATTTCGATGGGCAAGTCACGCATGAACGTCGTCAGCACCCAAACCGTGAACGGCAGCGTGAAGATCGTGTAGGAAAAGATCAGGCCCCAAAGCGTATTGAACAGCCCGAAGAAGCGAATGAGCTCGAAAAGGCCGGCCAGGACCGCAATCTGCGGGAACATCGACACGGAAAGAATCGTCAGCAGGAGAAGCGAGCGGCCGCGGAAGGAAACCCGCGACAGTGCATAGGCGGCGGTCACGGCCATCAGCAAAGCGATCGCCACGACGGAAGAGGCCACGATCAACGAGTTGAACAGGTTCTGGATGAAACTGCCCGCTGTCAGCACCTGCGTATAGTTATCGAGCGAGAACGACTGAGGCCAATAGTCGACCTTGAACAGCGAGGTGCCGGATTTGAAGCTCGTGAGGATGGCGTAGTAGAATGGAAACACCGAGACGACGACTATGAAGATCACCAGCGCATAGAACGCGGTTCTCTTCGTGATTGACCAGAGGCTCATGGTCATCGCGCTTCCCCCGAAAGATTCACGCGGCCGATCCAGATATAGAGAATCGTCATGATCGCAATCAACAGGAACAGCAACGTCGACATTGCCGAGCCATAGGCGAACTTGTCGAACTCGATCAGGTTCTCGCGAGAAATGATCGACATGGTCTTGGTCGCCTTGCTGTTGGGCGTCAGCACGTAGATCAGGTCGAAGATGCGCATCGCGTCGAGCAGACGGAAGATGACGGCCACCATCACCGCCGGCCGGATCAGCGGCAGCGTCACGCGGAAGAACACCTTTATCGGGTGGACGCCGTCGATCCTGGCGGCTTCGTAGATATCCTTTGGCACCATCTGCAGGCCTGCGAGGATCAGCAGGGCCATAAAGGGTGTCGTCTTCCAGATATCAACAATGAGCACGGCCGTCATCGCCGTGTCGGCGGAAGCGGTCCACGCAATCTTTTCGTGAATTAGGCCAAGCTTGAGGAACAGGTCGTTGATGATGCCGAACTGGTCGTTGAGCATCCAGCTCCACATCTTAGCGGAAACAATGGTCGGGATGGCCCAAGGGATAAGGATAGCGGCGCGGACGATGCCGCGACCCTTGAATTCGGCGTTCAACACCAGCGCGACGATCGTTCCGATTATGGTCTCGAGCACGACCGAGATGATGGCGAAGCGAACGGTGTTCCAGACAGCATTCCACCAGCCGGGATCTGCGAGCACGCCGGAATAAAGGACCTTGCCGCTCGCAAGCGTTGTCGAAGAGAAGTAGTTCTTGAAGCCGACCCATTTCGCGCCCGCCAGGTCTGACAGCGAGGCGTCGGTGAAACTGAAATAGATGGTTCGAAGCAGGGGCCAGCCGGCGACCACGACCAGGGCGATGATCATTGGGAGAAGGAACCAGCGCGCGGCCACGAGGCGCTGCGCCATCAACTGCGAAATTCCGCCTGGAATTGCCAGCTTGACCGGCATTGCAGGCGCAGCTGTGCTGTCGGTTGTCATGATTGCTCCCCGTTCCCCCAGTCGCCGCGACTGTTGCGGTCAGGGCTCCCCGATCTTTCGGTTTGGAGCCGTAGCCGGGCGGGGTTCACCCCCGCCCGGCATGGATCATAGCCCGCCTGTTACCAGGCGTCACCCTTGAGTTCGGTGAGCTTGGCTTCGAGCACTTCGAGGTTCTCCGCGGCGGTTCCGTTGCCCGAGAGGGCCTCGTGGACGGCCTGATAGAACAAGGACGAGACTTCGTTGTACTTGATGCCGGCCGGGGCCGACGGACGCGGCACGGCGTTCTGGAACACGGCCTTCCACAGCGGGATGATCGGTGCGGCCGCAGCCACATCAGGATCGTCGTAGGTGGCGACCAGCGTCGGGAGGTTCGTCTGCTCGATCGCGCGGCGCTTTTGCTCATCAGGCGAGCTGAGGAACTTCACCAGGTTGATCGCGGCATCGACATTCTTGGAGTACTTGGAAACCGCGAGGTTCCAGCCGCCAAGCGTTGCCGCCGAGGCATCGCCTTCCTTGCCGACCGGCAGGGTGGTCACGTCGAACAGACCCTTGACCTTGGAGTCGGGGCTGTTGCCGAGGCCATAGGCATACGGCCAGTTGCGCATGAACACGGCATTGCCGAGCTGCCAGACGCCGCGGCTCTCTTCTTCCTGATAGGCCAGCACGCCATCCGGAGAGATCGTGCCAACCCAGCCCTTCGCACGCTCGATCGCGGCGACGGCGTTCGGGTTGTTGATCGAGATCGTGCCATCGGGCTCGACGATCTGACCGCCACCCGACGACTTCACCCACTCGAGGGCATCGCAGGTCAGGCCTTCATAGGCGTTGCCCTGCCACACGAAACCCCACATGTCGGGGTTGCCGGCGGCACGCTCGCCGTCCTGGACTGTCTTGGCGGTTGCTGCCATTTCGTCCCAGGTCTTGGGAACGGGCAGGTTGTACTTGGCCAGCAAATCCTTGCGGTAATAGAGCGCCGGGGCATCGGTGAATGACGGCAGAGCCACGAGCTTGCCATTGGCGGTTTGCGACTCGACGATTGCCGGGAAGTACCCGCCAATAATGTCCTTGGTCGCTTCCGTCAGGTCGACGAACTGGTCGGCGAGCTGCGGTGCCCAGATCACGTCGGTCGTGTAGACGTCGATATCCGCGTTACCGGCCGCAAGCCAGAGCTTGTACTGGCCGAACTGGTCGGTGGTCGACGACGGCATCGGCACGATGGTCACGTGGTCAGCCGGATTGGCAGCCTGATAGCGCTCGATCTGCTGCTGCAGGAACGCCAGGCCCGAACCTGTGTCGCCGAGCACGATTGTCAGGTCCGCGGCCTGGACGGCGGTGCTGAGCGCGAAAGCCGCCAGCAGTCCTGCGGTCACTGTTCTGATCTTCATACGGTTGTCCTCCCAGGGAGCTGTTAAACCGGGAGGCGACCATTGCGACGAAACTCGCGCCCGGAATGGGCACGAGCAGACGCTAAGGCAATCCTCCCAAAAAGCGCCTCGACTTGATCTTTCAAAGCGCTTTGAGGGAAATCCTATGCCGTCGCCGGATTTTCTGTCAAGGCGCCTCAGACACAAATTCCTAACTTCTTCGGTCGCTGCGCGATTTTCGTATTTAATAACAGTGGCTTATTTGAAGTCGGTGGAGCTGCTCGAAAGATTCCGGCCCGTCTCGCCTTGACGCACGTTCCTCAAACCTGCAAGCGCTTGCATCGGGATTTGAAATCGCTTTGGATGGACATTCGGTGTTGCGCGGCGGCGGTGAAGTCGCACACCCGAGGGGTCGCCGAAGCGAAAAGCCGGGCGATTCCGGGAGGACTATGGCAATGAACCTCAAGGAGCTGGCCGGCAATCTCGGCCTCTCGCAGACCACGGTCAGCCGGGCCCTGAACGGCTATCCCGAGGTCAGCGAGGCGACTAGGCTGCGTGTCGCTGAGGCCGCCTCGCGCCTCGGCTATCGGGCCAATGCCAGCGCCCGCCGTCTCGCAACCGGCCGGGCGGGCGCTTTCGGCATGGTGCTTCGCACGGAAGCTTACGGCCCTCATACCGTCGAGTTTCTCGGCGGCCTCGCCGAGCGCCTCTTTCACGATGAAGTGGACATCCTTGTCTCGACGGTCGAGTCGGCCGAGGAGGAGGCCGCAACGTATCGGCGCGCGGCGGCGAGCAAAAAAGTCGATGCCGTGATCCTATCCTCTCCCTATCCCGACGACGCGCGCGTCCATCTGCTCAACGATCTGGGCCTGCCCTATCTTCTGCACGGCCGCAGCGAAGGCGCACCGCCCCATGCGTGGCTCGATATCGACAATACCGGAGCGACCGAACGGGCCACCAACCATCTGCTCGACCTCGGCCATCGCCGTATCGCACTCGTCAATGGGCCCAAGGGCATGACCTTTGCCAACCACCGCGAGGACGGCTATCGCGCGGCCCTCACCTCACGCCAGATCGCGCCCGCGCGAAGCCTCATCGCCAACACCATCTTCACCGACGAAATGGGCTTCCGCACCGCCCAGCAGATGCTCGAGCGCGGCGAGCCGCCGACGGCCTTCGTCGCCGGATCGATGATGACCGCTCTTGGCATCTTCCGCGCTATTCGCGCCGCTGGACTCGAACTTGGCAAGGACGTCTCGATGATCGCTCACGACGACGTCTTCCCCTACCTGAACGCCGACAACATGGTGCCGTCCATGTCCACCACGCGCTCCTCCATCCGTGCCGCCGGTACACGCGTCGGCGAGTTGCTGATGCAGCTTCTGGCGGGCAAGTCGCCGGCAGACATCCACGAGGTCTGGCCTGTCGATCTGGTTCTGCGTGAGTCGACCGGACCCACCCCTGTCAAGTGAGCTTCGACAGATCGACCACTCGCAGGTGATTGTCGAAACCGAAATCGAAGCGCCGCTCGCTGGTCTGTGAACCCGCAAACCCCATCAGATCGCCCGGCCCGCTCGAGACCACAAAGCCGCTGCTGTCGGGCGCGATCCCGCAACCGCCCTTCAAATCGATGAGGTCGAAAGTCCTCGTGGTGTCGACATTGATGGCAAGAATCGCGTCGCCTTCCGGTGACGAAACGCCGATCAACCTGCCATCGGCAGATGCGGCCACCGATCCCACGTAGTTTCGCAGCGATCCGAGTGTATCGTCGGGCAATTCGATCAACCGGATCTCGCCTTCGAGTGTTGCATAGCCGACCAGTTGCGGCCGGTCCTCCGCATCCCCGCGAAACTGGCATCCGAACCACACGCGTCCATGCCTGTCGACGGCAAGATGCCGGATCGAAAGCTGATGCAATTCCCCGCTCAGCCGCAATTGTCCGAGCAGGTCACCCGTCGCGACATCGATGAAAGACAACGAGGGATCCATCGTGTCGATATTGAGTTCTTGCCGCCCATAGTCGGGATGCGTCTCGATCCCGCCATTGGCGACAACGAAGATCTTCTCATCGGGCATCATCAGCATTTCATGCGGCCCGATCCCAAACGTGTCGAACTCCCCGATCCGCTTGTATCCCGCGCCGACATCATAGATGCCAATCACGCCGCGGGCGTTTTCGAAGTCGTTCTCGGTCGCATAGAGCAGCCGTGCATCGCCTGAGAAAGCACCATGTCCGAAGAAGTGCCGGCCCTCGACGCTTGAAATCGTTTGAGTGGGCGCACGGCCCACGGGGTCGAACGCCACTGCAAACGTTCCCGGTTGGCGCGCAAACACAACCGCGCGCCCAAGCGCTGGAGAGAAGACGACATCATGCCCGCGACCGGGCAGGTCGATTTCGGCAATGAGCTTGCCAGTGTCGGTCAGCAGCGCCGCGCCATAACGGGACGCCGATTGCTGGATCACCGACGCAAAGATCAGTTCCGCGGCTGCGAGCGCCTCGGCACGCTGCGGCAAGAGTGTCGCGGCGAATCCCGCACCCGCCGCTTTGAGAAAGGCACGCCTCTGCCACATCTCAGTCGCCGTCCAGTTGCGAGAAGCCGACCGATAGCCCAAGTGCTGCCGCGAGATTCTCGCCCAGCAGTGTGTCGAGCGAACCGGTAATGATTACGAGATACTTGAGCGCACGCAATTGCTCTTCGTCACTGACTGCGACCTCGATGGCATCCCTGATCGCTGCAATCGCACGCGCCGCATTCTCGAATTCAAACACAGCGCCATCGGCGATCCAGCTATTGGTCGGCCCAATAGCTTCGGCAAATCGCGTCGCGACAAGATAATCGTGCAGCCCTGCAAAGTTCGCGGCAAGCGCCGGCACGGTCATGCCCGAGCGCCAGAACAGGGCCGATTTCGGCTTGGGCGCGCCCTCCGCCACGCCGAGAACCGGTGCAATGCGCTGGTCGCGGATGGCCTCCGTGCCATGGATCAACGTCGCCGCCAGCTTTTCAAGCACCTCGGTTTCGGTGCGGTAGTCGTCATAGTCGGGCTGCGGCGAAAGCAGATGTGCGCTCGCACCCTCTGGATCGACCCATTCACGGTCGAGCATCGTTGTCAGCTCCGAGATCAGCGCCGAGCTCGCCGCGGCATAGCGGCAGCGATACTCACCGTCGGCCCCCGCAAGCTCCTCCGCGCCGGTCCCGAACAGCAGATACTCGAGCGCCACCAATCCCTGCATCGCGACCGACTTGCCGCTCAGTGACCCCGGGCTCGTCGCCGTTTCGTCCTTGGCGGCCAGCGCGGCCTGCACCTGTCTCAGCGCGATGCCTTTGCGATCCGGCCAGAACAACAGCCGCTCGAGCCGGTCGCCAACACCCAGCGGCCCGATGCGCACGAACTCGGCCCGAGAAAAGGCGACAACTGTCGAGCGGAACGCTACCTGTACTGCTGCAAGACTTGCCTTCGATGGTGAGGCGCAAAGCGACGCAATCTGGTCTCGCAACGCGCCGGCCTCACCCGCCAAGTCATGGAACGTCGGACGAATGAAGCCCGAAACTGTCGCCTCGGTGATCTCTCGCGGCGGCAATTGCGAATCTGCCAGAACGGGCGTCACGATCATCAGCGCCAGGGCGCCCAGCACAAACCGCATCACAGCGACTCCAGGAAAGCGACGAGATCATCGCGCTCGGACTTCGACATCTGGATGAACACCCGGCGCGATTTCTCCGCCTCGCCTCCGTGCCACAGGATGGCTTCGGTGAGGTTGCGCGCTCGTCCGTCGTGGAGGAACAGCGTGTGACCGGACACGGCCTCGGTCAATCCAATCCCCCAGAGCGGCGGCGTCCGCCATTCATAACCGTCGGCGTCGCCTTCCGGCCGATTGTCGGCCAGGCCCTCGCCCATGTCATGCAGCAGCATATCGGTATAGGGCCAGATCAGCTGGAATTGCTGCGCATGTCCCTCTGCAAGCCGCGACGTCACATATTTTGGTGTGTGGCAGGAAATGCAGCCGGCGCCATAGAACGACGATTTACCACGCAGAACCTTGGGGTCGTCGACGCCCCGTCGCTGCGGTACCCCTAGGTTCCTGGAATAGAAAGTCACGAGATCAAGCACGGGATCGGGCGCTTCGGAAACCCCAAGCGAGGCCTGCACGCCAGTCGGCA
Source organism: Devosia sp. (assembly GCA_040081595.1). Lineage (GTDB taxonomy): Bacteria > Pseudomonadota > Alphaproteobacteria > Rhizobiales > Devosiaceae > Devosia_A. The sequence goes on along the minus strand of JBEBGE010000006.1, from coordinate 61,344 downwards.
ACTTGAGGCACTCCTCTTCCGCCTGGGTGCAATCGCCGTGTGGATGGTTCACCATCGGCGACGAAATGCCGATATCGCCTGCGAACGCGTTGGCCGATTGCGTACGGATCGAAGGTGCTCCCGCCTTCCATCCGAAGCGCCCGAGCTTGAGTGCGCCCGTCGCATCCTTGATCCAGCTCGGCTTGCCGGAAATCCCGTCACCGTCGCGATCGCCGGCATCTGCCCTGGCGAGAATATCCTCGGGAGCGATGGCCTCGAGCAGTCCGAGCCCGATCATCTGCGGCGCAACCCGCGGGCTCAGCATCACATCGCTCGCCATCGGACCGTAACCGAGGTCGGCCACTGAATAGCTGGGGGCGCGCAGGTTTACTACGGTGCCATCGCCCAGCGTCACCGGGACATCGGTGTAGTCGATAGCCATCCGTCCCTCGGCCTTGAGTTGGGCAACTGCGAAATTCTGCAATTGCCCGCCATAAGTCGGCTCCTCGATAAGCGCGACATCGCGATTCTGAAGCGCGGCCCGCTCGGCATCGTCTCCGGGTGGCACCGAGAGCCTCAGGAACATCGAGACTCCCTGTTCGTCTCCGGTCATCGGCGGATGCCCACGGCCGTCTTTCAAATGGCAGTTCTGGCAGCCTCGCGCGTTGAACAGCGGCCCCAGCCCATCCGACGCCTGGGTTGAGGATGGCGCCGAAACCCAGAGCTTGCGGAACAACGCATTCCCGAGGTTGAACTCGGATTGTTCTTCGAACGTGAGATTCGCTGAGCTGAATGAAAAGGCGTCGCGGCTGACGATCTTTTTCGTCGTCGCGGCACCGGCTGGCAACTGCTCGAACTTTTCGGGCTTGCTGAAATCGTCGGTTGGCGCGGTCACTGAGCGAACCCGCGCCAGGTCCTCGGCGTTCAAATCGTCTCGTACCGGCGTTTCCGCCGCGAGCGCCATCCCACCCACGAGGGCTATGACCAGAATGGCTGTGAGGCGCCTGTGCATGTTCTGCACCTCTAGCACATCCCGGTCACGGGCAGATCAAGGGTTGCGCGACGGATTCGCGCAACCCCTGCCTGCAAATGTCTATTGGAAAACGGCATCGGGATTGTCGAGGCTGTCGCTTCCCTCCACGGTGACATTATCGAGCTTGAGCAAGGCGACGACTCGTTCGATTCCCCGCGTCTGCGCAATCAGCCCGTCGATTGCAGATTGCACCACGGCATTGCCCTCTATGTTCCCCTCGCCGATCATCTGGTCGTATTTCTCGATCGTCTCGGCGCGCTTGGCGAGAATCTCCATCCGCGCCACCGCTTCGTCGAGCAGGGCCTGCACCTCACCGTCGAGTGCCGCATCGCGCGTCGCCACTAGGTCTGACAGCGACGGCCCTTCGACTACGCTCCCGTCGAGCCGCACATAGCGCCCAGCATAGACATTGCGGATGCCGATCGCGTCGTTGAGATGCGACACATGCGTACTGTCCGAGAAGCAGTCGTGCTCCTCTTCCGGATCGTGCAGCAGCAGGCCAACCTTCATGCGCTGCCCCGCAACCTCGCCATAGCTCAAGGAGCCCATTCCGGTGAGAATCGTCCCGATCCCTTGCGCGGCTAGCGCCGTCCGCGCTGCGCCGCCGACCTGCCAATTCCCGGCCATCTCCTTGAGATCGCTCACCAGCAGCGTCGTTGCCGCCTTGAGATAATCGCCGCGCCGGTCGCAATTGCCATTGGTGCAATTGACCGTGTCGAAGTCGCTCGCCTTCCGCTCGCCAGCTCCCGGTCCCGTGCCATGCAGATCCTGGCCCCAGAGAAGGAACTCGATGGCATGGTAGCCGGTCGCCACGTTGCCCTCGATGCCGCCGGCTTCCTGCAACTTGCCCGACAACAGCTGCGGCGTGACTGTCGAAGCGTCCACTTCCGCGCCATCGATCATGATCTTGGGATTGGCGATGACGTTGGCCGTATAGAGCCCGTTCTCGTCGCTCTCGGTGCCGTAAGAGGCATCGACATAGTCGATCAGTCCTTCGTCGAGCGGCCAGGCATTCACTCGCCCCTCCCAGTCATCGACGATCGGGTTGCCGAAGCGGAACGCCTCGGTCTGTTGATAGTTTGGGCGCGATGCCCGCCACGCATCCTGCGCCGCCCTCAGCGTTGCTTCGCCCGGCGCCGCCAGCAGCGCATCCACCGCCGCGTCCAGCGCCTCGGCGCCCGTCAACGCGTCTTCATATCCGGCCAGAGCGATATCCGCATAAGTCGCGAGGATCGCCTCCGGCGTCGGCTCAGCCGCCAGCCCGGAGGTCATCGCGCCAAGCCCCAGCGGAAGCGTCAAGGCGAGCCCGCCTGCAAATCTCTTCAACATCATTGACCCTCTGAAATCATTGTTTCGAACGGCGCCGTAACAAAGCTGACAGTCGACTTCAAGAAATAACGACCCAGTTTGGAATGACTCCAGAATTGAGCACATCGTCGCTTGCGCAGCGCTGCCGGCAACGACGTTCGGGACAAACCTCTCCGAGCTTGGCGACACCGCGATGACACGGCGCCTCACTCGACTCCTTGAGTCAAAACAGGCACTGTCACAATTGTCACAATCTGACGGGGGAACAGTTTGGCCGGTGCGGGTCAGCGAGCAAAATCGCTGCTTTGCACAGGGGTTCGGGGCACGGTGCGGCCACTGTCACGCGGCTGTCATTTGCCCCGCTTAGGTGAGCCGCGGCTTTCCACACTCCTCCAGAGACAAGAACAGCCTACTTTCCAAGGGAGACGCATATGAAACTCAAATCCGCGTTTGCCGCCTCGGTTTCGGTCGCCGCTCTGATGAGCACGACCTTTGCCGCCTCGGCGCAGGACATGACGGCGCTTTACGACGCCGCCAAAGCCGAAGGCCAGCTCACTGTCATCGCTCTGCCGCACGATTGGTGCGGCTATGGTGCCGTGATCGAGGCCTTCAAGGCCAAGTATCCGGGCATTACCGTCAACGAGCTGAACCCCGACGCGGGCTCCGCCGACGAAATCGAAGCCATCAAGGCCAATATCGGCAACACCGGCCCGCAGGCGCCGGACGTGGTCGATGTCGGCCTCAGCTTCGGCCCGTCGGGCAAGGCCGAGAACCTCTATCAGGCCTACAAGGTTTCGACCTGGGACAGCATTTCCGCCGACGCCAAGGATGCCGACGGCTTCTGGACCGGCGACTATTATGGCGTGATGTCGTTCCTCGTGAACACCGACCTCGTCGCCAAGGTCCCGACCTCTTGGGCCGACCTCAAGGCATCCGATTATGCCAACGCCTTCGCCCTCGCGGGTGATCCGCGTGCCGCCAACCAGGCGATTTCGGCGGTTCACGCCGCTGGTCTCGCATCCGGCGCCGCGGCTGGTTCCGCGGCTGCCGATGCTGGCCTTAAGTTCTTTGCCGAACTCAACGCCGCCGGCAACTTCGTTCCCGTCATCGGCAAGGCAGCGTCTGTCGCTCAGGGCACCACCCCGATCGTCGCCGCCTGGGACTACAATGCCCTGGCATGGCGCGACACCTTCGCCGGCAATCCCAAGGCCGAAGTCGTCGTGCCGTCGGATTCGGTCGTCGCCGGTGTCTATATCCAGGCCATCAGCGCTTATGCACCGCACCCGAATGCGGCCAAGCTCTGGCTTGAATACCTCTACTCCGATGAAGGTCAGCTCGGCTGGCTCGCCGGCTATTGCCACCCGATCCGCTTCAACGACATGGCAACGCGCGGTGTGATCCCTGCCGAGCTGCTCGCCAAGCTCCCCGACCCGGCGCTTTACGCCAAGGCGGTATTCCCCACCCTCGACCAGCAGGGTGCGGCCAAGACCACTATCACTGGAAGCTGGGATGCCGTCGTCGGCGCCAACGTCCAGTAAAATTGACCAATGTCGGCACCAGAGCTGACAAATTGGCCGGCCCGGCTTCTGCCGGGCCGGCCGCTCCTATCAGCGGCAATCCGTTCCGCTTTCTGAGCGGCCTCCGGCTCGGCGACCTGCTGGCGATTGCGCCCTTCATTCTCTTCGCCATCCTCTTTCTACTGGTCCCAACCATCGGCCTCGTGGTCGGCGCCTTCCTTGATGGCGACGGCAAATTCACCCTTAAGAACATTCTCGATCTGGGCACACCGCAGATCATCAATTCATTCTGGATCTCGATTCGCGTTTCAGGTGCGTCCGCCATTCTGGGCGCTCTAATCGGCCTTGTGATCGCGCTCGCCATCATTCGCGGCAAACTGCCCGCCGGCATCCGCAATTCGGTGATGACGTTTTCGGGCGTCGCCAGCAACTTCGCCGGCATCCCGCTGGCCTTCGCTTTCCTCTCGACGCTGGGCCGGCTCGGTCTCGTCACCATCATCCTCAAATGGGCGTTCGGTTTCGATCTGTCGCGCTCGTTCAACATCCTGAGCTTCTGGGGCCTGACGATTACCTATCTCTATTTCCAGATTCCGCTGATGATCCTCATCATCGCGCCGGCCATCGACGGGCTGAAGAAGGAATGGAACGAAGCCGCCGCGACGCTCGGCGCAACTCCGTGGCAGTTTTGGCGCTATGTCGGCATTCCCGTGCTCTGGCCCAACCTACTCGGCACCCTCTCATTGCTCTTCGCCAACGCCTTCGGCGCCATCGCCACCGCCTACGCGCTCACCGGCTCCTCGCTCAACATCGTCCCCATCCTGCTCTATGCGCAAATTCGCGGCGACGTGTTGCACAATCCTGGTCTTGGTGCTGCGCTCGCGCTCGGCATGATCGTCATCACCGCGCTCGCCAATGTCGTCTATCTGGTGATCCGTACCCGCGCCGAACGGTGGCTCAAATGAGCCGCACCGGCCTAATCGCAACCGGCATTGCCTGCGCAATATTTGCGCTGATGCTACTGGCGCTCTACCTCTACAATCACCAGGGCATTCTGGTCATTCTGGTCGCGGCCATCGGCATTGCGGGCCTTGCACTGATCGTCATCGGACTGATGAAGCAGAAGGTCGATGGCGAACCCACCGGCAAGATTTGGTCATGGTTGGCCTTCGCCTTGGGAGTCCTCTATTTCCTCCTGCCCCTGCTCGCGACCTTCGAGTTTTCGGTCAAGATCAGGCGCGAGGGCTACACGTTCGATGCCTATTCCCTCGTCTTCGCCGATGGCCGCTTCCAGGCGTCCTTCGTCTATTCGCTCGTCATCGGCGTCGCCGCCATTGTGGTCGGCATTCTCCTTGTGGTGCCGGCCGCCTACTATGTTCGGCTCCGCGCACCGCACTTGCGGCCGATCATCGAGTTCGTGACGCTCCTGCCGTTGATCATTCCGCCGATCATTTTGGTCTTCGGCTACATCCGAATGTACAACTCAAGCTCGATCCTGCCGCTGACAAACTCCAACCTCGGCACTGATGCGCTGCTGACGCTGGCCTATGTGGCTTTGGCCCTCCCCTACATGTATCGCGCCGTCGATACGGGTTTGAGAACCATCGACGTCCAGACCCTCACCGAGGCCGCGACCATCATGGGCGCTAATCAGGTGACCATTCTTGCCCGCGTGATCTTTCCGAACATCATCGTCGCGGTGCTGTCGGGCGCCTTCCTCACGCTTGCCATCGTCGTCGGCGAATTCACCATCGCCAGCCTGCTCAATCGACAGGTCTTCGGCGTCTACATGCAGAATGTCGGCGCCAACCGCGCCTTCGAGCCCGCCGCGCTCGCCGTCGTCTCCTTCGTCATCACCTGGGGGGCTATGGGCATGATCCAGTTGCTGACCCGCTTCGCTCCCAAGACCGCTCCCCGGAACACCTGATCATGGCCGAACCTTTCCTCAAGATCGATCGCATCACCAAGTCGTTCAAGGACAACCTGGTGGTGAAGGGCGTGGACCTTGGCTTCAACAAGGGCGAGTTCGTTTCGCTCCTCGGCCCGTCGGGTTGTGGCAAGACCACAATCCTTAGAATGATCGCCGGCTTCGAGAAACCCTCGAGCGGTACCATCGTCGTCGATGGCAAGGACATCACCAATCTGCCGCCCAACCAGCGCAAGATCGGCATGGTGTTTCAGGCCTATGCGCTGTTTCCCAACATGAATGTCGCCGAGAATATCGGCTTCGGCCTGAAGATCGCTCGGGTTCCGCGGCCCGAACGCGAGGCCCGCGTCGAGGAAATGCTCAAACTCATCGGCCTGCCCGGTTATGGCAAGCGCTTCCCCTTCGAGCTTTCGGGCGGCCAGCAACAGCGCGTCGCCCTCGCCCGCGCCCTCGCGCCGCGTCCACGCATGCTGCTCCTCGATGAGCCGCTCTCTGCCCTCGACGCCAAGATTCGCGTATCGCTGCGAGAAGAAATCCGCGCCATCCAGCGCGAACTCGGCATCACCACAGTCTTTGTGACCCACGATCAGGAAGAAGCGCTGTCTATCTCCGACCGCATCGTCGTCATGAACGCTGGAAATGTCGAGCAGTTCGGCACACCCTTCGAAATCTACAACCGCCCCGCCACGCGCTTCGCCGCGACCTTTGTCGGCACGCTCAACACCATCGGTGCCACGGTCGATGACGCGGCCGCCAAGCGCGTTGCCATCGACGGGCAAGTCGTTACCATTCCTTCGCTGCCCACAAGCGCCAAGAAGGGCGACCGGATTTCGCTCACCATGCGCCCCGAGGCCGTGTCCCTCGCAACAGGCCAACTGCGCGACATCGTCTTGAACGGCACGGTCGCCGAAGTGAATTTTCTCGGCTCGGTAATTCGTCTTAAGGTCAGGCTTGGCGACAACGCCATCGACGTCGATACCTTCAACGACCAGCGAACTCCGCCGCCGCCGCACGATTCCAAAGTGCAGGTGACCATTTCCGGAAGCGACATTCTCGTCCTCGGCGACTGATGCTCAACGTCCTGCTGATCACCGCCGATCAGTGGCGGGGCGAATGCCTGGGAGTTGCCGGCCACCCCATCGTGAAGACTCCAAACCTCGATGCCCTTGCCGGCGAGGGCACGGCGTTCCTCAATCACTTTGCCAACGCCGCCCCCTGCTCCCCGGCGCGGGCCTGCCTCTATACCGGCCTCTACCAGATGAACAATCGCGTCGTGCGCAACGGCACACCGCTTTCCGCCCGCTTCGACAATGTCGCACTGGCCGCCCGCCGAGTCGGATATGTGCCAACGCTCTTTGGATACACCGACCAGTCTCCCGATCCCGCGACGTTGCCTCCCGAAGATCCGGCGCTGACCACCTATGAAGGCGTACTTCCCGGCTTTGAGGTCCGCGTCAAACTGCCCGAGAACGAACAGGCTTGGCTGGACTGGCTGCAAAGTCAGGGCCTCCATTTCCCTGATCGCGATGCGGCCCACCTGCCCATTGCCGACATTGGCAAGGTCAGCAACGCGCCGCCGGCCTACAGCAAGGAACAGACGCAGACGGCCTTCATCGCTGACGAATTCTCGCGCTGGCTTTCGGAACAACAGAGCTCATGGTTTGCCCATGTCTCGCTGCTGCGCCCGCACCCGCCTTTCGTCGTGCCTGCGCCCTACAATACGCTGTACGCGCCCGACAAGGTCGGGGCTTTCACCGGCCATGAATCGATCGAGGCCGAGGCGGCCATTCATCCATTGATGGGTTTCGCCCTGCGCTACACACCGCAGAAGAGTTTCGTCCCCGGCGCTAACGGCCTCGTTCGCGATTGGACCGACGCCGATTTCCGCCAGATCAAAGCCACCTATTTTGGCATGATCTCGGAGGTGGATGCCCAACTCGGGCGCATCTTTGCGGCCGTCAGGGCGCGTGGTGATTGGGACAACACCTTGGTGATATTCACCTCGGACCATGCCGAAATGCTAGGCGACCACCACCTATTGGGCAAAGGCGGCTTCTATGATGAGAGCCAGCACATTCCGCTCATCGTCCGTGACCCTCGAGCGCGAGCGCAGGGTCGCCGAACCACTGCCTTCACCGAGGCTGTCGATATCTACCCCACTTTGCTCGACGCGATCGGGGCTGAGCCCGCCCATGTCGCCGATGGAGCCTCGCTTCTGCCCTTCCTCGCCGAGCCCCCTGCCGCCTGGCGCGACGCGGCGCACTGGGAGTTCGATTTCCGCGAGGTCGCATCGCAGCTGACCGAACAGGCCTTCGGTCTCTCATCAACCGAGCTGAACATGGCCGTGCTGCGCACGGCCGAATGGAAATATGTCCACTTCACCGCTATGCCGCCGCTGCTCTTCGATTTGAAGGCCGACCCGCATTGCCTGCGCAATCTCGCTGAAGACCCAGCGCATCTGGGTACGCGCCTGCTCGTGGCGGAGCGTCTTCTGAGTTGGCGTGCGCGCCATCTCGATCAGACTCTCGCGCTCAAGGAACTGACTCCGGAAGGGGTCGTCTCGCGGAAGACAACAAACTTCTAGTCCGCTACTGCGGCTCTTCGGCCTTCGCCGGCAAAGCGGCGGCGCCTATCGCCGAAGCAAGTCCGAACAGAAAAGCGCGCCGTCCCATTTCCCCTCCTACCCGTGATTGATCATCACGTGCCGAACCGCGGTGTAGTCCTCGAGTGCATAGACCGACATGTCCTTGCCATAGCCCGATTGCTTGAGGCCGCCATGCGGCATCTCGTTGACGAGCATGAAGTGGGTATTGATCCAAGTACACCCATACTGGAGTCGCGCTGCCGTTTGCATCGCCTTGTTGATGTCCCTGGTCCATACCGATGAGGCGAGCCCATAGTCGCTGTCATTGGCCCATGCGATTGCATCCTCGGGCTCTATGAAACGTGTGATCGAGACCACCGGTCCGAACACTTCGCGCCGCACAATCTCATCGCTCTGGAGCGCGCCGGCGACCACCGTAGGTTCGTAGAAGAACCCGCCTTCACCCGAGACATGACCGCCCGTCGTGATCTTGATATGCGGCAGCTCCGCCGCCCGCTCTACAAAGCTCGCAACCCGGTCGCGCTGGCGCTTGGAAATCAGCGGTCCGATCTCGTTGGTCGTGTCGTCCTGCTGGTTGAATCGGATCGAGGACACGGCGCTGCTGAGATCGGCAACCAGCTTGTCGTGTATCTTGGGGCCGGCATATATGCGGCACGCGGCCGTGCAGTCCTGTCCGGCGTTGTAATAGCCGAAGGCGCGCAGCCCATTCACCACCGCCTCGAGATCGGCATCGTCGTAGACGATCACCGGCGCCTTGCCGCCAAGTTCCAGATGCGTGCGCTTGACCGACTTGGCCGCCGCCTCGAGCACCTTCTTGCCGGTCGATACGTCCCCGGTAATCGAGATCATGTTGATCTTGGGGTGGTTGATCAGCGCGTTGCCGACCGTCGCGCCGCGCCCGAGAATCACATTGACCACGCCCTCCGGCAGAATATCCGCCATCACCTTTGCCAGCTTCAGCGCCGTCAGCGGCGTCTGCTCCGACGGCTTGAACACCACCGTATTGCCGCCCGCGATCGCCGGCGCCAGCTTCCATGCCATCATCATCAGCGGATAGTTCCACGGCGCGATCGAACCGACGATACCGATGGCGTCTCGTCGGATCATCGACGTATGGCCCGGCAGATACTCGCCCGCTACTGTTGCACTCATATTGCGGACCGCGCCGGCAAAAAAGCGCCAGCAATCGACAATGGCAGGGATCTCGTCGTTGAGCACCGCATTGATCGGCTTGCCGCAATTGAGCGCTTCGAGCGCTGCAAATGCCTGCGCATCCGCTTCTATCGCATTGGCGATCTTCATCAGATAGCCCGAACGCTGTCCTGGCGTTGTCCGCGACCAGGTTTTGAACGCCTTCTCGGCCGCAGCGACCGCGGCATCGATCTGGGTGGCAGAAGCTTCGGCGATACCCTCGATCAGCTTGCCGGTTCTTGGGTTGAGGACCTGTTCCTCCGTTTCCGTGCCCGCTTCGAAGCGCGAGCCGATCAGCATATCGGTATCCATCAGGTCCTCCGTTACTTCCCGGCTCCGGCGATTTGATCGCCATCGCGGGTGAGATAAAATGCAAACAGGATTGGCAGGAAGGTCACGATCACCACGACCATCGCCACGACATTGGTCACCGGCCGTTGCCGGGGCCGGATGAGTTCCTCGAGCATCCAAAGCGGCAGTGTCTGCTGCTGGCCGGCGGTGAATGTCGTCACGATCACTTCGTCGAACGACAGCGCGAAGGCCAGCATTCCGCCCGCGAGCAAGGCCGTCGCGATATTGGGCAGGATCACATGCCTGAAGGTCTGGAAGCCGTCTGCACCCAGGTCCATCGACGCCTCGATCAGCGACCCCGAAGTCCGTCGGAACCGCGCAACCGCGTTGTTGTAGACAACGACGATGCAGAAAGTCGCGTGACCGAGCACGATCGTCCAGAAACTGAACGGGATATCGGCCAGACTGAAAGCCGAACGGAGCGCGATACCGGTGATGATCCCCGGCAGCGCGATCGGCAGGATTACCAGCAGCGACACTAATTCGCGGCCAAAGAACTTGCTGCCCGACACCGCAGCCGCGCAAAGCGTTCCAAGCACCAGCGCGATGCCCGTGGAGATCGCCGCGACCTGGAGAGACAGCGTCAGCGCCGCCCAAATATCGGGACGCGCCGCAGCGACCGAAAACCACTTCAATGTCAGTCCCGGCGGCGGCCACTGGAAGCTCTTTTCTTCCGTCGTGAACGCGTAGACGAAGATCAGCAATAGCGGCAGCAGCAGAAACGCGAGCCCCGCCCCCGCGGCAAGTTTCAGTGGCAGCGAAGCGCGCGTTCCGCCATCAGAGCGCATCGAACGCCCCCAACTTGCGTGCGCCCCAAAGATAGAGGCCCATGATGACAATCGGCACGACGGTGAACGCGGCGGCGAGCGGAATGTTTCCAGCCGTGCCTTGCTGTGTGTAGACGGCCTGCCCGATGAACAGCCGGCCGTTCCCCACGATCTGCGGGATGATGTAGTCGCCCAGCGTCAGGGAGAAGGTGAAAATCGAACCCGCGACGATCCCCGGCAGCGCCAGCGGGAAGATGACATGCCGGAACGTCGCAAAGGGCGTCGCCCCCAGATCGGCTGATGCATCGATGAGGTTTGCCGGCACCCGCTCGACCGAGGCCTGGATCGGCAGGATCATGTAGGGCAGCCAGATATAGACGAAGACAAGAAATGTCCCGATGAAGGAAAAACTCAGAGAACTACCGCCGATCACCGGCAGCGCCAACACCCAGTCCAGCGCCGGCGTGATGTGGAGCAGATCGACAAACCAGGTGGCGATCCCCTCCTTGGCGAGTACCAGCTTCCAGGCATAGACCTTCACCAGATAGCTCGACCACAGCGGCAACATCACCCCGAGATAGAACAGCGCTTTCCATTTGCCTTTGGCATAGCGCGCCGCGACATAGGCAATCGGGAACGCGACGATTGCCGACGCGACGGTCACCACGGCGGCCATCGAAACCGTCCGAACGATGATGTCGAAGTTTTGTGGCTTGAAAAGCTCGGCATAGGTCCGAAGCGTGAACTGGCGCACCACCACGCCGGAGAAATCGTCGATGTAGAAAAAGCTCTGCAGGAGCAGCGCAAACAGCGAACCGAGATAGACGATCCCGAGCCACAGCGCCGCGGGCAGCAGCAGCAGGAAAACCAAAAGACCCGGACGCCGCCAGAACGTGTCCGACAGTGCCCCGAGCACCCCCCGCCTGTTGGGCAGGATAGCGCCGCTCTCGGTAAGCGCGCTCATCCGTCCTGCCCCATCAGGTGAATCGCGTCCTTGGCAAAGCCGAGCGCGACCTTCTCGCCCTCCGCCGGTATCGCCTCGGTCGAGGGCACGACAGCGTGCAACTTGGTGCCGTTGAGATCGATCAGCAGCCGAACGGTCGGCCCGAGATAGGACTTCGAAACGATCGTTCCAAGGAGACGCGACGCACTCGTCCCCGCTGAGGTCACATGGATCGCCTCTGGTCGGAGGCTCGCCCAGCGTTCGACCCCCAGCACGCTGTTGACGAACTCCGGTGCCAGCACATTCGACGACCCGACGAAATCTGCAACGAAACGCGATTTCGGGCGCTTGTAGATTTCCTCGGGCGTTCCGATTTGCTGCACCTTGCCGTCGCTGAACACCGCGACGCGGTCGGCCATGCTCAGGGCCTCGCCCTGATCATGCGTAACGAAAATGAAAGTGATGCCCAGCGTCTTCTGCAGGGCCTTCAGTTCTTCCTGCATCGACTCGCGCAGTTTGAGATCGAGCGCCCCCAGCGGCTCGTCAAGCAGCAGCACCTTGGGCTTATTGACGATGGCGCGCGCCAGTGCCACGCGCTGCCGCTGCCCCCCCGACAATTGCCCCGGCCGCCTGTCGCCATAGCCCGACAAACGCACCATCTCGAGAGCGCTCTCGGCCTCGAGTTGCCTCGTGCGCTTGTCGATCCGTCTGAGCATCAATGAAAAGGCAACATTGTCCCGCACGTTCATGTGCGGGAACAACGCGTAGTCTTGGAACACCGTGTTGACGTTGCGCCGGTAAGGAGGAACGCCCTCCGCGGTCTCACCGAAAATCTCGATGTGTCCGCTTGTCGGCTGCTCGAAGCCCGCGATCAATCTCAGGCAGGTTGTCTTGCCCGATCCTGAGGGTCCAAGCATGGCGAAGAATTCGCCGGGCGCGACCTCAAGATCGACCTCGTCCATAGCCCTGACCGTGCCGAAATGGCGCGAGACTTTCTGGAGAGAAACCGCCGAGTTCACCGCCGAGTTCATGGCACCATGCCCCCACCTGAGGCAGCCGCCAGCCCAGGGCCCGGCGGGTGATCGGGCGAGGCCACGGCCTCGCCCGAATTCGTGATCAGCTGCCGCCCATCACGCCGATATAGTCCGACACCCAGCGCGAATAGGGTACACACGCGTCACCCTGGGTCGCGCATTGCGCCGTCGGCGTCTTCCAGAACTTGATCTGGTCGAAATTGTCGAAGCCGTTATAGGCGCAGCCCTCGTCCGTCAGCAGCTCGTTGCCCTTGCAGGCCGCCGGAACGACCGGAACCGATCCGAACCAGTACGCGACATCGCCTTGCACCTTCGGCGCCAGCGAATGCTCCATCCACATGTAAGCGCAGTTGGGGTGCGGAGCGTTCGCCGCAAGCATGGTCGTATCCGCCCAGCCGGTTGCACCTTCCGCCGGGATGGTCGAGGAAATCGGCTGTTCTCCGAGCTGCAGCGCGCCCACCTGATAGGGCCAGCTGCCCGATGCCACCACGCCTTCGCTGGTGAAATCCTCGATCTGCACGGCCGCATCGTGCCAATAGCGGCCGATAAGCTTACGCTGCGACTTCAGCAGGTCGATCACCGCCGCATATTGCGTCTCGTTCAGCTCATAGGGATCCTTGATCCCGAGCGATGGATCCTTGGTCATCAGGTAGTTAGCGGCGTCGGCCACATAGATGGCGCCGTCATAGGCCTGGACGCGTCCCGCGTTGGTTTTGCCGTCGGGAAGGTTCATTTCCTCGAACACGACGTTCCAGCTGGTCGGCGCTTGCGGGAATGTGTCGGTGTTGTACATGAGAACATTCGGGCCCCACTGGTACGGCACACCGTAGTGCTTGCCGCCCACGGTGTACCAGGGCGCGTCCTTGAGGCGCTCATCGACCGTGCCCCAGCTCGGAACAAGGTCGGTATTGATCGGCACCACCTTGCCGCCCGCCACAAGGCGGAGCGAGGCGTCGCCGGAAGCGGTGACGAGGTCGAACCCGCCACCATTCATCAGCGTCACCATTTCGTCCGAAGTCGCGGCGGTCTTGACCGAAACCATGCAGCCGGTCGATTTTTCGAAATCGGTGACCCAGTCGATCGTCGGATCGCTCTCGCCGCGTTCGATATAGCCGACCCAGGCCACGATACTGACCGCCCCTTCGCCGGCGCCGATTGCCGTGGGCATGTCCTGCGCCAGAACCGCCCCGTTCATGGCCACCAGCACCGTCAGCGCGGTGCCTGTTCTCAGAATGGATTTCATCTTGTTCTCCCTGATCGGAGCCTGGCCTGCGCGCCTTGGCATCCCTCGACTTTGGAGCCTATTCCCCTTGTTAACAATCGCAAATCCATTCGCGCGATGGGTAATATCGGAAAAATCGATACCTCGCACCGCCCCCCTGGGGCAAAATCGCTGCAGTGGCACGATTTTGGGCGCGAGGGCCATAAGGGCTGCGCCCGAATGGCAACGGCCTTTCCCGCGGTTCGCCGCCCTTAAGCCCGTCTGCGAGCTGCCAATTGCCCCCTGGCGACGCCGATGAAGTCCCGCGCCGCCTGCGGCAGGGCTGAGCCGCGACGCCAGACCATGCCGACCTGAACCACCGGCAATGCCCCCGAGATATCCCGGCTCTCAATCCGGTCGCCTTCCAGCGACCACGGCCGGTAGACGAGGTCGGGCAGCAGCGCAATGCCGGCGCCGGTCGCAACGAGACTGCGCACCGCCTCCACCGACCGCGTACGGAACGCGACATGCGGCTTGGCACCGAGCGCCGAGAGCAGCTTGCCGGTGTTCTCTTCCGTTTCGTCCACTGTCAGCATGATCAGTGGCTCAGGCACCAGATCTTCGATCGCAATGCTCTCCGCGCCGGCCAGCCGATGGCCCAACGGCAGCCAGAGTCTGTAGGGCGACGTCTCGAATATCTCGGCCTGCAGGGCTTTCCGATCGCGCAGATTGGAGATCACCATCACCGCAACATCGAGTTCCCCGCCAACCAGCAGGTGCTCGAGATAGTCGCCATTGTCCTCGATTGCCGAGACATCGACGTCCGGATAGGCCCGCCGGAATCGCGCCAGCAGGTCCGACAGCACATAGCCCGCGACCAGCGACGTCACTCCCAGGTTGAGCCGCCCGGGCAGCGCCGCGCCCTCACCGGCAAAGCTCTGCCGCGCGTCGGAAACATCGGCAAGAATCCGCGCCGCGTGCCGGTAGAATTGATGCCCCTTGTGGGTGATGGCCAGCCCGCGTCGGTGCCGCTCGAACAGCGACACGCCAAGATCGGTCTCGAGCTCCTTAGTCGCATCGGTCACCGCCGACTGGCTGATCGAGAGACTCTGTGCGGCTCCAGAAACCGTGCCCTCCTCGGCCACCGCGATGAAATACTGGAGCTGGCGGAGAGTGAAAGCCATGCGCGATTAATGCATTGGCCCGCCGCGTTGGGAAGGGTCGACGCGCCCCGGCGCCACAGCTAAGGTCCATGGCGGGAAGTCCTGTGCGTCTGAAGCGAGCGATCTTTGTCCATCAAAGCCGCCATCTACCATCTTACGCACTACAAGTATGACCGTCCGGTCTTCCTGCAGCCGCAAATCATCCGGCTGAAACCGGCGCCACATTCCAAGACCAGGGTGCTCAGCCACTCGCTCAAGGTTTTTCCCGAAAAGCACTTCGTCAACCTGCAACAGGATCCCTACGGCAACTGGCTATCCCGCCACGTCTTCCCCGAGCCGGTGACCGAACTCAAGATCGAAGTCGATCTCGTCGCCGACATGACGGTCTACAATCCTTTTGATTTCTTCGTCGAAGAAGAGGCCGAGACTTGGCCATTCCAATATCCCGAAGCGCTGCGCGACGATCTGTCGATCTACATGAAACCCCAACCGGCGGGCCCGCTGCTCTCGCAGTTTCTCGCCTCGCTGGATCGCACCCCGCGCAACACCGTCAACTTCGTCACCGAACTCAACGCCAATATCCAGAGCCGCATCGGCTACATCGTTCGCCTGGAAACCGGTGTTTACGGGCCTGAGGAAACACTGTCACGCGCCCAAGGCTCCTGCCGCGATTCCGGCTGGTTGCTGGTCGAGGCATTGCGCCATCTCGGCTTCGCGGCACGATTCGTGTCCGGCTATCTCATCCAGTTGAAGCCCGATCTCGTCTCGCTCGATGGCCCGCCTGGCACCTCGGTCGATTTCACCGACCTTCACGCCTGGTGCGAGGTCTATCTTCCCGGAGCGGGCTGGATCGGGCTCGATCCGACCTCCGGTCTGTTGACGGGCGAAAGCCACATCCCGCTCGCCGCCACGCCTCACCACCGCAACGCCTCGCCGATCAGCGGCATGTCGAGCTTTGCCAAGGTCGAATTCAACTTCGACATGAAGGTGACCCGCGTCGCCGAGCATCCACGCATCACCCGGCCCTTCTCCGATGAAAGCTGGGAGCGCCTCAACGCCCTCGGCCACAAGGTCGATGCGGAGCTCAAGGCGAACGACGTACGTCTCACCATGGGGGGCGAGCCGACCTTTGTGTCGATCGACGATTTCGAAGCCGGCGAATGGAACGCCGATGCCGTTGGCCCGACCAAGCGCAGCAAGGCCGACGCACTGATCCGGCGCCTGCGCGAGCGCTTCGCGCCGGGCGGTTTCCTCCACTATGGCCAGGGCAAATGGTACCCGGGCGAAACTCTGCCGCGCTGGACGTTTTCACTCTATTGGCGCCGCGACGGCCAGCCCGTGTGGCGCGACGAAAAACTGGTAGCCAAGGAAAAGGAAGTCACCCCGGCGACCGACGCCAGTGCCTCGGAGTTCCTTCAGACCTTCGCCGTCAAGCTCGGCCTCGATGGCAAGACGATCGACGCCGCCTATGAGGACTCGGGCGAGTGGCTGCTCAAGGAGGCCAAGCTTCCGTCAAATGTCGATCCCTCCAATCCCGAGCTCGCCGATGCCGAGGCCCGGGCCCGCATGGCGGCCGTGTTCGATCGCGGCCTCACCAAACCAACTGGCTACGTGCTGCCGGTGCAGCGCTGGAACGCCATAGCCGGCCAGACCCGCTGGGTCAGCGAGAAATGGAAGACGCGGCGCGGCAAGCTCTTCCTCGCACCCGGAGACTCACCAGCCGGCTATCGCTTGCCGCTGACGTCGCTGAAACACCTGTCGCCGAATGCCTACCCCCATATCGTCCCCCGCGATCCGATGATCGCACTCAACGACCTACCGGCCGTGGAAGACCTCCTGCAGCAGCGTATCGAGGTGCGCGTCGGTCACCATGCACAGCCCACCGCCTCCTTTACCGCCGATGCCGGCAATCAACAGGATCGCGCCGAGCAGGTGCTTTCCGAGATCGAGGGACAGGTCCGCACCGCCGTCACCGCCGAGCTCCGGGAGGGCCACCTTTGCGTCTTCCTCCCGCCGGTCGAAACGCTGGAGGACTATCTCGAATTGATCGCCGCAGCCGAGGAATCGGCCAAGTCCATCGGCCTGCCCGTCCAGATCGAGGGCTATCCCCCGCCTTATGATCCGCGCCTCAACGTCATCCGCGTGGCCCCAGATCCTGGCGTCATCGAAGTCAATATCCATCCTTCGGCCAACTGGGATGAAGCGGTTGCTACGACCACGGCCGTTTACGAGGAAGCCCGCCTCTCCCGCCTCGGCGCGGACAAATTCATGATCGACGGCAAGCACACCGGCACTGGCGGCGGCAACCATGTCGTCGTCGGCGGCGCGACCCCACCCGACAGCCCCTTCCTCCGCCGTCCGGACCTGCTCAAGAGTCTGGTGCTGCATTGGCAGCATCATCCCGCGCTCTCTTATCTCTTCTCCGGCCTTTTCATCGGTCCCACCTCCCAGGCGCCGCGCATCGATGAGGCCCGCCACGATTCACTCTACGAACTCGAGATCGCCATCCGGCAGATCCCTCTGCCCGGCGCGGGCGAAGCGCCGCTGCCCTGGCTGGTCGACCGGCTGTTCCGCAACCTTCTGGTCGATGTCACCGGCAACACCCACCGCTCCGAGATCTGCATCGACAAACTCTATTCGCCCGATGGCCCGACCGGCCGCCTTGGTCTTGTCGAGTTCCGGGGCTTCGAGATGCCGCCCAATGCGCGTATGAACCTCGCGCAGCAACTTCTCGTCCGTGCCCTCATCGCCCGCTTCTGGAAGGCCCCGGTCGATGGTACCTTTATCCGCTGGGGCACGACGCTTCATGATCGCTTCATGCTGCCGCATTACGTCTGGAGCGACTTCCTCGATGTGCTGGCCGACCTGCGGCAGCGCGGTTTCGACCTAGACCCGGAATGGTTCGCGGCCCAGCTCGAATTCCGCTTCCCCTTCTGTGGCGAGGTCGAATATGGCGGCATGAAGCTCACGCTCAACCAGGCGCTGGAGCCGTGGCATGTGATGGGTGAGCAGGGCGCCATTGGCGGCACCGTTCGCTTCGTCGATTCCTCGGTCGAGCGTCTTCAGGTCAAGCTCGAAGGCGTCAACCCCGAGCGCTATATCGTCACCTGCAACCGGCGCCGAGTGCCGATGCGGACGACGGGCGATGCCGGCGTCGCCGTCGCCGGCGTGCGCTTCAAGGCGTGGCAGCCGGCTTCCGGCATGCATCCGCGCCTGCCGGTCAATGCACCGCTGACTTTCGACATCTACGATACCTGGTCGGCGCGCTCGATTGGCGGTTGCGTCTATCACACCGCCCATCCCGGCGGCCGGAACTACGAGACCTTTCCGGTCAACGACAACGAGGCCGAAGCCCGGCGCCTTGCGCGATTCGTCGGCGAAGGCCACACGCCGGGTGCCTTCACCCCGCCGCCGGAAGAGATACACGGAGAATTTCCGCTGACCCTCGACCTGCGCACAACCGGACATCATTGAGATTGGGACTTTGACCGTTTGGTCGAAATGCTCTTGCGGTTTGAAGAACTTCGGATAGCGCTATACCCCCATGGAAAACCGGAATCAGCGCCAGCCCAGTCCCGCGAAAGCCCCAGGTCTCGCCGCTGACTACCGTCTGCTGCCGGGAATTCCCGACGAAATGGTGGATCCCGAGGGCAATATCCGCCCGGGTTGGACCCAGCTCCTTTCCGGTTTCGATGAATTGGGCATCGACGCCCTGTCCGCCCGCTTCGAGCGGGCCGATCAGTACTTGCGCGACGCCGGCGTGTTCTATCGCAAGTATGATGGGGCCGAGGGCAAGGAGCGCGCCTGGCCGCTGGCCCATGTTCCCCTCATCATCGACGAAGCCGACTGGAAACTCATCACCGAGGGACTCGAGCAACGCGCCGAACTCCTCGAACAGGTGCTGGCCGATATCTACGGCGGCAACTCGCTGGTCGCACGCGGACTGCTGCCGCCGGAATTGATCGCGCGCAATCCGGAATTCCTCCGGCCCGTCTCGGGTATCACGCCCTCGAGCGGTCACTTCCTCCATTTCTGCGCGTTCGAGCTCGGCCGCGGACCTGATGGCGGCTGGTGGGTCTTGGGCGACCGCACGCAGGCCCCGTCGGGCGCCGGCTTCGCGCTAGAGAACCGCGTAGCTACGACCCGCGCACTCTCCGATATCTATGCGAAGATGCATGTGCATCGCCTCGCCGGCTTCTTCCGCGACTTCCGCGACACGCTCAACGTGCAGGCGCGCGCGCAGGACGGCCGCGTCGGCATCCTCACCCCCGGCCAGCACAACGAGACCTATTTCGAGCACGCCTACATCGCCCGCTATCTCGGCTTCATGCTGCTTGAAGGTGAAGACCTCGTCGTCGAGGGCGGCCGCGTCATGGTGCGCACGGTCGCAGGTTTGAAGCCTGTCAGCGTCCTCTGGCGCCGCATGGATGCAAGCTTCACCGATCCGCTGGAACTGCGCACCGATTCCCGCATCGGCACCCCCGGCCTCACCGAGGCCCTGCGCCAGGGGACCATCTCGATGGTCAACGCTATCGGCTCGGGCATTCTTGAAACCCGTGCGCTCTCCGCCTTCATGCCGCGCCTCAGCCAGGCTTTGCTTGGCGCCGATCTCAAGCTTCCGACCATTGCCACCTGGTGGTGCGGTCAGGAACACGAACGCGACCATGTCATCGCCAATCTCGATACGATGATGGTAGGTCCCGCCTTCTCGACGACGCTTCCCATCGACGACCATCAATCAACCATGCTGGGCGCGACCCTCGAGCCGGGTCCGCGCGCGGCACTGCTCAAGCGGCTTGCGGAAGAGGGCGCCGCTTTTGTCGGCCAGGAACCGGTGCGTCTCTCGACCGCGCCGGTCTACGTCAACGGCAGGCTCGAACCGCGGCCGATCACGCTGCGCGTCTATGCCGCCCGCACCTCCAAAGGCTGGGCGATCATGCCCGGCGGCTTTGCTCGCGTCGGTTCGACCCTCGACACCACCGCCATCGCCATGCAGCGTGGCGGCCAGGCGGCGGACGTCTGGGTGGTGAGCGACAAGCCGGTCGAACGCATCTCGCTCCTGCCCCAGGCCGGAGAAAAGCTGATCCGCAATTCCGCCGGCTCGCTCCCCAGCCGGGCCGCCGACAATCTCATCTGGCTCGGCCGCTATGCCGAGCGCTGCGAGGCAACCGTCCGAATTCTGCGCGCCTATAATGCGCGCCTCGCCGAACTCTCCAATCCTTCGCTGCCCATTCTCGCCGACACCCGCACCTATCTCGAATCCCTCGAAGTCGATGCGGCGGAGTCTTTGCCCAAGGGCCTGCTCAACGCCATCGAGAGTGCGGTCCACTCCGCTGCCCAGATTCGCGACCGCTTCTCGCCCGATGGCTGGCTTGCGCTCGCCGACCTCAGCAAGACCGCCCGCAATTTCGCGGCCCGCGTCCAGCCCGGCGATGATGCAACACGGGCAATGACCGTGCTGCTGCGCAAGCTTGCCGGCTTCTCCGGTCTCGTCCACGAGAACATGTACCGCTTTGCCGGATGGCGCTTCCTCGAGATTGGCCGTCGGCTCGAACGCGGCATCCAGATCGCCGGCATCACCGGCTGGCTCACGCGGGAAGACGCCCCCGACGGCGCGCTCGATATGCTGCTCGAGATCGGCGACAGCGTCATGACCCATCGACGCCGCTACAATGTCGCGGCGGGCCCCAACTCCTATATCGACCTGCTTGTGCTCGACCCGCTCAATCCGCGATCCGTGCTCTTCCAGGTGGCCGAACTGCGCGAACAGATCGAGCGCCTCCCCGGCGGCATCGAGGATGGCCAGCTTTCGACCACCGCCAAGGCGGTGCTCGAATTGCACACGGCACTTCGCATCGCCGAGCCAGAGGATATGACCAGCGAGCGACTTGCCGAACTCGGCACCAATATTGCCCGGCTCGCCGGTCTCATCGCTGACGCCTACTTCGTGTAGCCGCCATGCTCTACGACGTGAGACTCGAACTTCATTACGACTATGAAGGTGTGGTTCACGGCGACCGCCACCTCGTGCGCGTCGCCCCGATTTCGATCCCCAACGTTCAGCGCGTGATCGCTTCCTCGATCTCCTTCGACCCTCGCCCTGACAGCGAAACCACCCACACCGATTTCTTCGGCAACAACGTCACCAACATCGCCTATCTCGGCTACCACGATCAACTCGACGTCAAGCTCGCCGCCCGCGTGGCGGTCGAAGATATCAATCCGCCCGCCGACCTCTCGCCTGATCTCGAAGGTCTCGAGCGCGACCTGGCGGGACTGTGGTCGCTCGACGCCAGCTCCCCCCATCACTTTCTCGCGCCGTCACCCCGCGTTCCCATGGACCGCGCCATCACCGATTATGCCCGAACCTATATCCGCGGAACCCGTTCGGTTCGTGCCGCTGCGATGGAATTCTGTCTCGCGATCCACCGCGACTTTGTCTACGACAAGGAAGCGACCAAGGTGGATACGTCCCCGGTCCAGGCCTTCGAGCTGAAGCGCGGTGTCTGTCAGGATTTCGTGCACGTGATGATCGCGGGCCTTCGCGGCGTCGGCATTCCCGCAGCCTATGTCTCGGGATTTTTGAGGACCATTCCTCCCAAGGGCAAGCCGCGGCTCGAAGGCGCCGACGCCATGCATGCCTGGGTTCGGGTCTGGTGCGGCCAGCATCAGGGTTGGCTGGAATTCGATCCGACCAACGCCATGCTCGCTGGCCCCGACCACATCACCATCGGCCATGGCCGCGATTATTCGGACATCTCGCCCATCGTCGGCGTTCTCCGCACCTCTCGCCGCAGCCACGACACCAAGCAGTCGGTCGACGTCGTCCGCGTCGAGTAGGCCCACCTCGCTTTGGAACCAAATCCCACTCCCTCCGTTAGTGAGGCAGCGCAGTCACGCGCTAGTCGCCCAACGACACTGTCGCCGGCCTCCGGGTCGGCAAAAACGAAGGGGATTTGCGATGGACCAGTCGGATATCCGTGCACTTGAGGCAGCCGGACGCTCCGCCATGGCTTGGGCACCCGAACTGGAAAGCCCACGACCGCATCTCCTCACTATCGCCGGAGCCGCTATTGTCGCGCTCACCATCATCGCTGCAGCAGCGGCTATTCTTCTCTTCCCCCTCTGAGGCTTCTTCTTTAGGCGTCACAACAACAAGGAGTACCCAAAGTGCTCAGTACAATCTTGATCGTCGTCCTCATCCTCTTGCTGATCGGCGCCCTGCCGAGCTGGGGCTATTCCCGCTCCTGGGGAGTGTTCCCCTCTGGCATCCTGGGCACCGTGCTCGTGGTCGTCATCATCCTGATGTTGATGGGTCGGATCTGAGCAAAGCGGACCCCAGGTCGCCCCCCTCGGGTCCGCATCAACCACTCCGGTTCGCCCCCCCGCGAACCGGAGTGTTTCATTTGATCCAGCGCAACTTCCAACGCCCCTCTTCGTGCTGGAACTACGCCTTCATCGGGACGTTGACTGACTGCAACGCAAGGAGTTCGCCATGGCCGACACCGAAAACACCGCTCCCGCCCATGCCCCGGCACGGCGGACCGCCCGCCAGACCGAGGATCTCGAGGCTCAGGTGCAGCAGCTTCAGGACGATCTGCGCGCCATCACCCGTACGCTGACCCATATGGGTGAGAAACAGGTCGATCAAGTGAAGGCCAAGGCTCAGGCTCAGGCCAGTTCGCTCTTGCACCGTGGGCAGGATGCCGTCGAGGGCGCACAGGACGAGTTCACCCAGATGGAAAAGCATCTCAAGGATACCATCCGTGAACGTCCCTTGACCGCAGTCGCCGGCGCCTTGGCGCTTGGTTTCGTGCTGGCCGCCTTGACACGCTGATATGCTCGAGGTCCTCGCCCCGCTGGCGTCACTGCTGGGCATTGAGACGGAAGCGCTGCTCGAGCGCTTCCGCCGTCAGGCCGTACTCTGGGCTGTGGTCGGCACGTTTCTCGCCATCGGCTTCATCTTCCTGTTGGTCGCGGCCAATGCCGCGTTGGCCCTCGCCTACGGCCCGGTGATCGCGCCGTTGTCGCTGGCCGGGACGGCTTTGGTATTGGCGCTGATCATCTACCTCGTCACATTCGTCATGGGCTCGATCGCCAAAAAGCGCGAAGCGCAGCGCCGCCGCTCCGCGGAAACAACCGCGCTCGTCACCAGCGCCGCCATTGCAGCGGCGCCCCTTTTGATGAAGTCGCCGCTGTTCAAGCGCTTGGCGCTCCCCGGCGGTGCGGTTCTCGCAGCAGCCTACCTGCTCTCCAGGTCGAGCCACGACTCGAAGGATTGAGAAAGACTGGTTTAGCCCAAAGACTGGGTCGTCACTTGGGTGGAGACGGCGTCGGGGCCGAAATCGGCTTCACCGGAAACGTCCAGCACGTCCTGAAGCCTCGACCGCGCCCGGCTCACCCGGCTTTTCATCGTTCCAACCGCACACTTGCAGATCTCGGCGGCTTCCTCATAGGAAAAGCCCGAAGCACCGATCAGCACGATCGCTTCGCGCTGGTCCGCCGGCAATCCGTCCAGCGCCTTCTTGAAATCGGCCATGTCGAGAATGCCATACTGCGAAGGATGGACCGAAAGCCGCTCGGTGAACACACCGTCGCTGTCCTGCACTTCCCGGCCGCGCTTACGCATCTGGCTGTAGAACTCGTTTCGGAGGATCGTGAACAGCCAGGCCTTGATATTGGTACCCATCTCGAAGCTGTCCTGCTTCGCCCAGGCCTTCATCACCGTGTCCTGCACGAGATCGTCCGCCTTGTCGTGGCGGCCCGAGAGCGAAACGGCAAAGGCCCTCAGCGAGGGCAGCATAGCCAGCATTTCGCGTTTGAACGACGGGGTCTCATCCAAGTTAGGCGTCCTTGTTCTTGGCCTTGCCCGACCGCTCAACACTGTCCAGTTTCTCGAGCAATTCGAGAAATTTGTCCGGAATCGGCTGGTCTTCGACAGCGCCGTAATAGGCCCTGAGCTTGGCCCCGATATTGGAATTCGGGCCGAGCCCGTCTCGGGATCCGCGTGGGTGCAGATTGGTCAAGTCGTTCATTTTGCTCTTGTCTTTCACTGCCCCGGCCCCATCAAACAGAGTGACGCTTCTCTGCCGTGCTACCATAATGCGGTCAGCATGGAAAAGTTCCGCCACGATGGAACGAATTGGATAATGCCGCGTTTCTCAGCCTATTAGGGCTTCGGAGCGCCTCCAGCAAAAGTGCGAATCGATTTTGTGCTTCGGAGACGCGAAAATGCAAGAATCCAGAGCAGACCTTCCTGTTCTACCGAAACATGGATTGCTTTAGAGCGTCATAGGGAGATCGCCAAATGACACTGTCGATGCGGATCGCTCCGCACCTGCCATACCTGCGCCGGTTTTCACGGGCGGCCACCGGATCGCAGACCTCCGGCGATGCCTATGTCAGCGCCACGCTGGAGGCTTTGATCGCCGACGTCTCGATCTTCCCCGAAGCGAGCAATGATCGCATCGCGCTCTACAAGCTGTTTTCGAAGCTCTTTTCGAGTTCGACCGTGAAGGTGCCGCAGCCGCTTCCCCATTTCGTTTGGGAACAGCGTGCGGCACGTAATCTTTCCAGCGTCGCGCCGCGCCCCCGCCAGGCCTTTCTCCTTGTGGCCGTCGAAGGCTTCACCAGCGAGCAAGCTGCCGAAGTCCTCGATGTCAGCACCGCCGAGTTTGCCGGTCTGCTCGATGAAGCGTCCCGCGATATCTCCCGCCAGGTGGCGACCGACATCCTCATCATCGAGGACGAACCGTTGATCGCCATGGATATCGAGCAATTGGTCGAGGGCCTTGGCCACAAGGTTATCGGCATTGCGCGAACGCATAAGGAAGCGGTCGCTCTCTATGGCAAGACCAACCCCAAGATGATCCTCGCCGATATCCAGCTCGCCGATGGCTCCTCAGGCATCGATGCCGTCAACGACATCCTCAGCCAGGAATCGCTGCCGGTAATCTTCATTACCGCCTTCCCCGAGCGCTTGCTGACCGGAGAGCGGCCCGAACCGACCTTCCTCGTCACCAAGCCGTTTAACCCCGATATGGTCAAGGCGCTGATCAGCCAGGCGCTGTTCTTCGAAGAGGGATCTCGCGCGGCAGCTTGATCGCCGCGCGCTGGGCCGGAATTGCGCTTGCCATTTCCGGCGCGCGACTATTCCCTCACGCCATGCGCAACTCTGCCGCGCCGGACCGGATGCCGGTGCTCCAGCTCGACGACATTCACAAAGCCTTCGGCAATACCGAGGTGCTGCGCGGCGTGTCGCTGAGCGCCGCCCAAGGCGACGTCATCGCCTTGATCGGCCCGTCCGGCGCCGGCAAATCGACGCTGCTGCGCTCAATCAACATGCTCGACGTGCCCGATAGCGGCACCGTCACCGTCGCTGGCGAGACCATTGCGCTCGCCGGCCAGCCTCCGCAACGCCACCCCGCCGATGAGGCGCAGATAAGGCGCATCCGCTCCGGCCTCGGCATGGTCTTCCAGCAGTTCAATCTCTGGAGCCACATGACCATCCTCGACAACGTCATGGCCGCGCCGATCCGCGTCCAGAAGCGCGACCGCAAGGAGGTTCGCGCCGAGGCTCTCGCCATGCTCGCGAAGGTGGGCATTGCCGAAAAGGCCTCGAGCTACCCTTCCGAACTCTCCGGTGGCCAGCAGCAGCGCGCCGCCATAGCGCGCGCGCTCTGCATCAACCCCAAGGTCATGCTGTTCGACGAGCCGACCTCCGCGCTCGATCCGGAACTCCAGGGCGAAGTGCTGCGCGTCATCCGCCTTCTCGCCCAGGAAGGCCGGACCATGCTGCTTGTGACCCATGATATGGATTTCGCCAGAAGCGTCGCCGGTCGAGCGGCCTTCCTCCACGAAGGCCGAATCGAGGAGGAAGGGCCGGTATCGCAGGTCTTCGGCGCTCCCCGCTCCGCCAGGCTCAGGCAGTTCCTCGGCGCCACCCCTGCGCCTTGAATTGACGCCCCTGCCCATTGCGTTATGGCTAGCATTGCACCGGCCCCCTCTGCCGGAGAGAAGGAAAGAGAGTCTGATGAAGCGTCTTGTGCTGGCGGCCATGGTCCTCGCCTTTGCATCCAACCCGGCAACTGCCGAGTCCATCCGCATCGGCACCGAAGCCGCCTACCCGCCGTTCAATTTCCTCGATGAGTCCGGCAATGTCGCGGGCTTCGACATCGATGTCGGCAAAGAGATCTGCAAGCGCGCCGAACTTGACTGCACGTGGATTCCCAATGAGTGGGACTCAATTATCCAGAATCTGATCGCCGGGAACTATGACGCAATCCTCGCCGACGTCACCATCAACGACGAGCGCAAGCAGACCGTGGATTTCTCTCATCCCTATTTCCCGCCGGACCCCTCGCAATATCTGCGCCTCGCGGACAAACCCGTCGATTTTTCAAAACTCGCGGGCTTTCGCATCGGCGTCCAGGGGGCGACGGTCCAGGCCGCGTGGCTAACGACCAATCTGGGCGATGCCAATACCATCCTCACCTTTGACACGACCGATCAGGCACTGGCCGATCTCAATGGCGGCAATATCGACCTGATGCTCGCCGAAGGCTCCTATATCGACGAAACCGCCAAGGGCTCAAACGGAACCCTTGTCTCAGACGGTCCAAAGATCCCGATCGGCGACGGCGCGGGCGTGGTGCTGCGCAAGAGCGACGATGCGCTCGAGCTCAAGGTGAACACCGCCATCGATGCCATGCGCGCCGACGGCACCATCGACGCCTTGATCTCCCATTGGTTCCCCGAAAAGGGGGCGCCGCCGTTCTTCGCCAACTGATCTGCCGCCGGGGTCGCCTCGCATGAGTGACCACATCGCCTTCTGGCTTTCCTATCTCACCAACGGCAAGCACCTCGCCTGGTATGCGAGCGTCCAGTACACGCTCGCGGCGGCCGTCCTCGGTGGCGCCGTGGCGCTGCTCCTCGGACTCGTCGCTGGCGCCGCCATCAACGGCGGACCCTGGCCCCTCCGTGCGTCGGCAACGGCGTACGCCAATATCGTCCGCGGCATTCCGGACGTGCTGTTCTTCCTGTTTTTTCCCCTCGCCTTCGAACAGGCCGTCGAGTGGCTCAGCGCCAGTCGGGTCTGCACCCCCGAATCCCTTGCCGCCAATGCAGGAAGCTGGCCGCCCTGCGATGCCGCCAACTGGCACCTGACGACATTTCAATACCTGCTGCTCGCTTCGGTTTCGCTCGGCATTGTCTATGGCGCTTTCGCCGCGAGCGTCATTTCCGGCGCGCTCGACGCGGTACCCAAGGGTCAGCTCGAAGCGGCCCGCGCTTTCGGCCTCTCGCGCTTGCAGGTGCTGATCCATATTCACCTCCGCCAGATGTGGATCTATGCCCTGCCCGGCCTCTCCAATGTCTGGATGTCGCTGATCAAGGCGACCTCGCTGCTCTCGCTGCTGCAGATTTTCGATCTCGTCGCCTGGGCCCAGCGGCTCGGGGCTGCAAACTACTCTGCCGTCTCCGGCCTCGTCCATGACGATTGGCGCTGGGGCTATTACTTCGAGCTGCTGGTCTTCTACATCGCGCTGACGTTCATCTCGGAGAAGCTCTTCGAGGCGCTCAGGCGATGGGCCGGCAGGGGCGTCGCCCTTCCCGATGGCAACGCCGCATGACCTGGCTCGCTCCCGTCATTGCCGACATCGCGACCCTCGCCCGGCCGGCGCTCTTCAATCTCTATTTCGCGGCCGTCTCGATCCCGCTGGGCTTTGGCCTCGCTATCCTCGTAGCGCTCGCCAAGAGCTCGCGCAGCCGCACCCTCTCGAGCCTCGCCCGCCTCTACATCTACTTCTTTCGCGGCTCGCCCTTCTTCATCCAGCTCTTTGCCTTCTACGCCCTGATGCTGTCCTTCAACATTTCGATGTGGAGACCGCTCCACATCGATGGACTCGTCCTGCACCCGCTCTTTCTCGGTCCGGCAATCCTCGCGCTCAACACCACCGCCTACACCGCCGAAATCTTCCACGGCGCCTTGCAGGCCGTGCCGCGCGGCGAGGTCGAGGCTGCCCGCGCCTTCGGCTTGAGCCCGGCCCAACGCTTTCGCTCCGTCATCTGGCCCAATCTCATCCGCATCGCCTGGCCCGCCTACACCAACGAGGTGGTCTTCCTGTTCCAGGCCACGGCGCTCATCTATTTCACCCTGCCGGTGGTCGGCGAGCAGAAGGACCTGATGAACAAGGCCGGCGAGTTGTTCAAG
Source organism: Devosia sp. (assembly GCA_040081595.1). Lineage (GTDB taxonomy): Bacteria > Pseudomonadota > Alphaproteobacteria > Rhizobiales > Devosiaceae > Devosia_A. Next base: position 33,118 of record JBEBGE010000006.1, on the reverse strand, counting down.
GCCGACTACAATGTCTTTCTGCATTTCTCCGTCGCCGCGCTCTATTTCCTCGCCATTTCGCTGCTGATCTTCTACCTGTTCGGCCTCGTCTACCGGCGGTTGACGCGCCACATGCCGCGCGCTCCAATGCGCTTCACCTTCCGCCGCGGGCTGAGCGGGTCGCCATGAGTTTTGAGAAGAAGACGCTGAACCTGAAGGGCGACACGCCTGGCAGCACCACTGAATTCACCTGCTACCGGATCGGGCCTTCCGAAGCGCCCGACAAGATCTATCTCCAGGCAGCGCTCCACGCCGACGAATTGCCGGGCGTCATGGTGCTGCATCACTTGATCCCGATGCTGGCCGAGGCCGACGAGCAGGGCCTGCTCCGTGCCCGCTTCACCATTGTGCCGCTCGCCAATCCTTTCGGCATGGCCAATTTCAGCTTCCGCCATCACATCGGCCGCTACGACGCCAATACCGGCGTCAATTTCAACCGCCAATGGCCCGATCTCTTCACCCTCATCCGCACCCATCTCGCGGGGCGCCTCGGCGACGAAGCGCGCTTCAATATCAATCTCGTCCGCAAGGCCATCTCAGGCTGGCTCGACTTGCAGCAGCCGCGCACCGCCGCCGAGCAATTGCGCCTCTTCCTTTTGCGCGAGGCGCACGACGCCGCGATCATCCTCGATCTTCATTGCGACAGCGATTCCCTGCCCCATTTCTTCACCTCGCCTGAACTCATGCCCGGCCTGCAGGACCTTGCCGACTGGATGGGCGCCAGCGCGGTGCTCACGGCGGCCGATAGCGGTGGCGGTTCTTTCGATGAAGTCCTGCCGCTTCTTTATCGCAAGGTCGCGCAGAGCAATCCCGGCAAGCCCGTCCCGATGGCGACCGCCAGCGCCACGCTCGAATACCGCGGCCTCGCCGATGTCCATGACGAGTTCGGCGAACAGGATGCGCTGCGCCTCTTCGGTTTCTTTGCCGGTCGGGGCTGGATCGCGGCCGATCCGGGCCCCAAGCCCGAGGCCAATTGCGCCCCAATCCCCTTCGAGGCCACCGAGATCGTTCGGGCTTCCGGCCCCGGCATCGTCGCCTTCCGTACTGATCTGGGCCAACGCGTCCGCACCGGCCAGCCCATCGCCGATCTCATCGCGCTGGATGGCCCGCATGCCTTTGTCGGCCGCACGCCGATCCTCGCCGGTACCGACGGTTTCGTCCTCTCACGCACGCTCAGCAAATACGTGACCCGCGGCGCCAATGTCGCCAAGATCGTCGGCACCACGCCGCTACCACAGCGCAAGGGTTATCTGCTCGAAGACTAGCACCCGCGCCGTCAGGAAGAGGGTGGCGCGACAGCGCCGGGTGGGGGCCTTATTTCAACCCGAACTGCCCATGCTCCAGCGCGCGCATCACGCCGCGCAACTCGGCAAGGCCTTTGAGCCGCCCGATTGTCGGATAGCCCGGCTGCGAGCGCCGTCCGAGATCGTCGAGAATGTCCTGCCCGTGATCGGGACGCATCGGGATTTGGTGATCGGCCCTTCCCGCCGCCTTGCGCCTCCGCTCCTCCGCGACCACGGCTGCGATCAGCGCCACCATGTCGGTGTCGCCCTCGAGATGCTCCGCTTCAAAGAACGAGCCCACGATCCGGTCGCTGTCGCGCTTGACGTTGCGCAGATGCAGGAAATGTACCTTGTCGCCGAAGCGCCGCATCATGCCGGGCAGATCGTTGTCCGGCCGCGCCCCGAGGGAGCCCGAACAGAGCGTCATTCCATTCGCCGGAGAGTCCACGGCGTCGAGGATATACGCATAATCGTCCTCGGTGGACATCACCCGCGGCAGGCCGAGCAGCGCGAACGGCGGGTCGTCCGGATGACAGCAGAGCCGCAAGCCTAGCCTTTCGGCGACCGGCACCACTTCGCTCAGGAAATCCACGAAATGCTTTCGCAACTGGTCCGGCGAAATCTGCCCGTACTCATCGAGGTGGCTCTGCACATCCTCGACGCTCATGTGCTCGGTCGAACCCGGCAGGCCCATCGTCACATTGCGCGCCAATTGCTTCCGCCCCTCTTCGTCCAGACCCTGGAAGCGCCGCGCCGCCTCGTCGGCGACATCGTCGTCATAGTCGGCCACCGCATTCCGCCGTTTGAGAAGGTGGATGTCGAACAACGCGAAATCGTTGATGTCGAAGCGCATGGCGGTGCCGCCGCTGCTCACGCGGTAGCGCAGTTCCGTTCGGGTCCAGTCGAGCACCGGCATGAAGTTGTAGCAGATCACCTCGATCCCGGCCCGGGCCACATTCTCGAGGCTGGCCATGTAGTTTGCGATATGGCCGCGCCACTCGTTCTTCTGCTTCTTGATATCCTCGCTGACCGGCAGGCTTTCGATCACTTCCCAGGCAATGCCCGATGCCGTACCGTCCTTGCGCGTCGCCACCTGTTCCTGTCGCTTGGCGATTTCCTCCCGCGTCCACACCACACCGTTCGGCACATGATGCAGCGCCGTCACCACCCCCTGGGCTCCCGCCTGGACAATGTCGTCGATGCTTGCCAGGTCAGGCGGCCCGAACCAGCGCCAAGTCTGTCTCATAGCTCAAAGGCTCCTAATGTCCGAAGGCGAGGTTGGGCAGCCACAAAACCACCTGCGGCATGAACACAAGCACGGCAATCAACGCGCAGACTGCCGCAATGAAGGGAATCGATTCGATCGAGTATTCCTCAATGCTGACATTCATCAGCGCGCAGACCGCGAACATCGCCGAGCCCGACGGCCAGGTCATCCCGCCCAGCGTCACGATCGACATCATCAATATGCCGAAATGCACCGGGTCCATGCCGATCTGCGTGACGATGGGCACAAAGATCGGCGTCAGCAGCAGCACCATCACCGTGCTGTCGAGCGCAAGACCTGCGACAAGAAGAAACAGCAGGATCACCAGCACGATCAGGTTCGGGTCGGTGATGCCGTTGAGCATGAACGTCGCGAGTTGCTGTGGCGCCTGCAGGTAGATCACCGCAAAGCCCACCATGCCCGACATCAGGATGATGAGCATGATGAGCCCCACATCGGAGGCCGCGTGGCCGAAGGCTTTCCACACCTTGGCCAGGGTCAGCTCGCGATGGAACAGGAACCCGACCACCAGCGCATAGACCACCGCGAAAGCGCCCACCTCCGAGGGGGTGAACACGCCGCCCCGGATGGCAAGCACCAGCGCTACCGGAAAGAGCAGCGCCCACTTGGCGTCCCATACTGCGCTCGCCAGCGCCCTGAAGGTCGGCTTGGCGGCGTCGGCCACCACGTATTTGCGTCGTTTGGCGATGAGGTAGGTGGTCGCCATCAGCACCACCATCATCAAAAGGCCCGGGATCACTCCGGCAAGGAACAGCCGCCCGATCGAGACATTGCCGACATAGCCATAAAGGATAAGCCCGATCGAAGGCGGAATGGTCGCGGTGATCAGGGAGCCCACCGCAATTGCTGCCGCGGAAAAGCCCTTGCCATACCCCTTCTGGATCATGGTCGGTCCGAGAATGCGCGCTTCCATCGCCGCGTCCGCCACCGCCGAACCGGAGACGCCGCCCATGAGCGTCGAGAGCACAATGGCAACCTGCGCCAGCCCACCCGACATCCAACCCACCGCGAGCAGCGAAATCTTGAGCAGGCGATTGGTGATGCCGCTCTCGTTCATCAGGTGCCCGGCAAGCACGAAGAAGGGCACGGCCAGCAGCGGAAAGCTCTGGCTCATCGTCGCGATCTTCTGCACCCCAATCGACATCGGCATGCCGGGCGTCGTCAGGAAGAAGATGAAGCCGGCGATGCCCGTCGCAAACGCCACCGGCATGCCGATGGCCATGAGGACGACGAAGAGCACGGTGATCGCGAGCATCGGCTAGAGCTCCAGCATTTCGGGCGCGCCCTTGTCCGACGCGGTGCGCGTATAGACGAGCCTGCCTTCCGCTCGGCCCTGCCAAGCCTTGACCATGTTGTAGATCAGCGACAACGCCAGCAGCCCGCAGCCCACCGGCACCGCCGCCGTCACCCAGGCGTAAGAGAGCGAGGAATCGCCGAACGTCCGCTCGCGATTCATCCAGGCGAGTTGAAGGCCAAGCACCAGCAGCACGCCAAGAAAGCCCAGCGTCAGCAACGAGCAAAACAGTTCGAGCCACAGGCGCGGCGCGTAGCTCAGGTATTTGACCAGCACCTCCATGCCCAGATGCGACTTCTCGCGCATGGCGCGACAGGCGCCCAGCATGCACAGCCAGATGAAGAGCAGTTGCGCCATGTCGACCGACCACGTCAGCGGATGGCCGAAGAAGCGCAGGACCGCCGCAACGAATACCAGCCCGGTAATGCCGGCGAGGAGTGCGACGCAGATCGCCAGTTCGATCTGGCCGAGACGCTTGAGCATGGTGTTGGATCCGTTAGGCACGACGGGGCGCCGAAGCGCCCCGTCCCACCCACGAGGGACTATTCGGCCGCGATCTTCTGCACGGTATCGCGCAGCGCGCCATAGCCAAGTTTGTCGTAGACACCCGCGGTGGCGTCCTTGAACACCGTGGTGTCGATCGCGCTGACGGTCATGCCCGCCGCCGCGAGATCGGCCTCGATCTGGGCCAGCGCGTCGCGCGTGCCGTAGGAGCCCACGTCACCCGCCTTCAGCGCTTCCTCGCGGAGAATCTTCTTGAGATCATCCGGCAGCGAGTCGAACCAGGCGCCGCTGGTCACCATGCCGGTGATCAGGTTGATGTGGCCCGTCTTGGTAAGGAACTTGGTCACCTCGAAGAGCTTGGCGCCATTCGCAGCGGGCAGCTGCACTTCGGCGGCGTCGAGCGCCTTCTGCTCCAGCGCCGAATAGACTTCGGCGAACGGCATTGGGGTCGGCACGCCACCCATAGCGGTCACCGTCTCGACCCAGACCGGCGCACCGGGCGTGCGGATGCGAAGCCCCGCAAGATCGGCCGGTCCGGTCACTGGCTTGTTGGTGAAAAGGTGCCTTTCGCCCTGCCACCAGTTGAAGCTCAACACCTGCAGCTGCGAGGTGTCGTGCAGCTTGGTGACCCATTCCTCAAAAAGCGGCGAGACCGCGACTTTGCGCACCCCGTCATAGCCATTGGCGAGATAGGGCGCGCCCATGATGCCGAATTCATTGACATAGGTGGCGAGCCGTCCACCATCGACGATCACCGCGACCGGTGCGCCCGCGCGCGCCTGCTCCAGCACGTCTTCATCAGGTCCGAGCTGTGAATTGGGAAAGAGTTTGACCTCGATGCGGCCGCCGCTCGATTCGGCGACCCCTGCGACAAAGCTCTCCAATCCCTTGTAAAGCGGATCGGTGACGGCCAGCGCCGTATTGACGCTGAGGGTGTAATCGGCTGCAACAGCCGGCAGGTTGGCGGCGATCAGCAACGCCCCCGCAGCCGCAAGGGTCTGCATGGCAGTTATTTTCATGACTCTCCTCCCAAATTTCGGCAACTCCCCATCGCCGATTGTCGAGAGGCTAGTATGGTAGTATCCTGGACGTCAATGGCCTCCGATAGCGAACTTGCCGTTCTTGAAGACGACGCCGCCGGCGCCCGCCTCGGCCGTATGGGTACGCGCGTCTTCGATACGCTGCGCCAGGCCATCGTTCAGCTGAAGCTCCGCCCCGGCAATTTGCTCTCGGAAGCCGATATTGCGCGTCAGCTCGGCGTCTCCCGCCAGCCTGTGCGCGAGGCCTTCATCAAGCTGGGTGAAATCGGCCTCGTAGAAGTGAAGCCCCAGCGCGGCACCTTCGTCATGCTGATCTCGATCCGGCAGGTGCAGAATGTCCGCTTCATCCGCGAGGCCATCGAGGTCGCGGTCGTCCGCAAGGCCGCGCTCGAAGCCTCGCCCGCCAAGTTCGCCGAGTTGCGCCGCATCGTCGAGGCACAGCGCGACGCCGAACAGCGCGGCGACCATGTCGAGTTCCTAAGGCTCGACGAAAACTTCCACCAAGCCATCGCCCATAGCGCCGACTGCGACTACGCGTGGCGCACCATCGAGAACCTGAAAACGCAGATGGACCGCGTCCGCTATCTTTCAATGCCCGATGCCACACCCATCGACGTCTTGATCGGCCAGCATGCCGCAGTCGTTGATGCGCTCGGCCGCCATTCTCCCGACGATGCCGAGGCGGCCATGCGCGCGCATCTGAGCGAAATTCTCAACTCGCTGCCCCGCATCGCCCAGGCCAATCCGGAATTGTTCACCGATTAGCTGTGGCGGGGCCATGCGCCACTGTCGTTCAGCCCATCGCCTCCACCAGCATCGCCCTATATTGCGCGGCGCTGGGTTGGATCGGATTGGTGGCGTGCGAATGGTCGGCCAGCGCCCTTTCCACCACCCAGCCGAAATGGTCCGGCCGCACCCCAAGCTCCCGCAGCCCCTTTGGAATGCCGAGGCGGCGGTTCAAGGCATCGAGTTCCACCGCAACCTCCCCGGTAATCCCCATCGCCGCCTTTAGCCGTGCAAGCTTTTCCCCGATCGCCGGCGCATTGAACCGCACCACAATCGGCATCAGGATAGCATTGAGCGTGCCGTGATGCAGTGACACATCCTTGAGCCCGCCCAGCGCGTGGCTCAGCGAATGCACCGCGCCGAGCCCCTTCTGGAAACTGAGCCCGCCCATCAGCGCGCCCATCATCATTTCCGACCGCGCCTCGAGATCGCTGCCGGTCTTCGTCGCCTTCTCGAGGTTGCGCCAGATCCGCCCGGCGCCATCGAGTGCGACAGCTTCCGCCGGCGGGTTGAACCGCGGCGAGCACAGGGTTTCAATGCAATGGCTGAGCGCATCGAGCCCGGTCGCAGCGGTCAGCATCGGCGGCAGGCCGATGGTCAGGTCGGGGTCGCAGATCGCCCGCTTGGGGATCAGGTACGGCGAGATGATGCCGAGCTTGCGGCCATCGTCGAGCGTCAGCAGCGCCGCCCGGCCGACTTCGGCCCCGGTCCCCGCCGTCGTTGGAATGGCAACCACCGGCGCAACTTTGGCGCTGATCCGTTCAAGCCCGCCATAGATCAGCGCATAGGTCTCAAGCGCGCCGTCATGGGTCGCGAGCAGTGCCACGCCCTTAGCAAGATCGATCGGAGAGCCACCACCCACCGCGACGATACTGTCGCAACCCTGGGCGCGATACATTTCGAGCGCAGCACGCACCGCGCTCTCAGTTGGATTGGGAGGCGTGTCGAGAAAAAGGGGCGTGCCGGCGGGGAGGTATGCAGAGGTCTTCGCGACGATCCCTGCTGCCAGCACGCCCTTATCAGCAACCAGCAAAGGCCGCTTCACCGCCAACTCGCCCAGGACATCCGCCAGGGTCGCGAGTGTCCCTGAACCAAACTCGATGCTGGTGAGATAGGCAATACGGGCCATTGGTGCGACGTTCCTTATGTGCTTGTCGCACCAATGAAATCATAAATTCACCGGCCACGCGATAGGCGCAGACCGCGTGCCATCCTCCGTTTCTTGCTCCGCTCACGGCCGCAGCCGTGACCACCCGGACAACGCGCACCATCAATCTCGGCCTATTCACAATTGAACTTGGCCTGTTCAGTATGTGATGATAAGGACGCTTCGCTTGCGGTGTCAATGCGTGGATTTGGGGTCCGGGGACTATGGCAGTCGGCAATTATGGCGATGCAGCAATGAAGCACCGCATCCCCGTCATCGATCGGATGATGGACGTGCTTTCCCAGCTCGAGCGGCGCGAGTCGGGGCTGACGATTCGCGACCTCGTGACCCAGCTCCACCTGCCGCGTACCACCATCTATCGCATCCTCAATACGCTGCAGATGCACGACATGGTGCATCGCGACGAGGCTGGCGCCTATCAGCTCGGCCACCGCCTGCTCGGCCTCGCCGCCCATGTCGCGACCGGCGCCAGCGAGATCGATCTCGTCGCCATCGCCCAGCCCATCCTCGACAAACTCGCCGCCGATATCGGCGAGAGCTGCAAGCTCTCTGTGCTCGACAAGAACGGCGTTCTCGTCGTTGCCGCCGCACAGGGCCGTCGCGAATACGCGCTCAAAGTCTCGCCGGGCCAGCGCCAGGAGGCCCACGCCGGAGCCGCCAGCAAGCTGCTGCTCGCCTACCTTCCCTCCGTCGATCTGGTCGAATGGCTGGGCCGCCCGCTAGCCGCCTTCACGCCCAGGACCTTGACCGATCCCCGCCGCCTCAAGGCCGAATTGCAGCGTGTCCGCCGGCTCGGCTGGGCCCAGGACAAGGGCGAGACCGCCCCTTCGATCCACGCTTTTGCCGGTCCGGTCTTCGACACCCGCGACCACATGGTCGCAGCGGTTTCGACGCCCTACCTGGCCGGCACCGAGCCAACCCGCATGGAAGAAATACGTCTCGCCACCATCGCCGCCGCCCACACCCTCTCTGGAGCGATCCCAGGCCCGGTGGCGCGCTAGCTGTTCGCCAACTCGATCAAAACATCTGCATGACAGGGCGTGCCCGGCCGGCACCAGCAGGCGAGATTGTGCCCGGCAAGTTCCGCCTTGACCTCGGTCCGGCTCGGCGGTTTGCCCGGCGACAGCTTCGCCTCGAGTCTGGCCCTCAACCAGTCGCCGCAAAGAGCGACCGCCTTCGCCTGCGCCGCCGCCTCATCGAGTCCGTAGCGCTCTGCGACCTCCGCGATGACAAACGGATTGCCCCATTTCCCCGGGCGCGTGATCCGCTTGGCCGGCAACCCGTTCAGCGCCTTTGATGCCTTCTGCAGGTTAAACCCCGCCTTCCGGCTGAGCTGCATACGCTGCGGTCTCACCGCAAGTCCTTGTCATAAATGAACTTAGGCATTCCCCATTTGAAGAGGATGGCGAAGCTTCGCAGCGCAAAGCCCACCACCACGGCCAGTACCGTGATGAACTCATGCGACCCGCCCAGGCTCAACCCGAAAAAGTAGATCGCCCCCGAAACGATCGAGACCGTGGCGTAAAGCTCGCCCGAAAACACCAGCGGCACGTCATTGCACAGCACGTCGCGCAGGACGCCGCCGCCAATTCCGGTCAGCATCCCCGAAACGATGACGATGAGCGGCGGCTGGCCCATCTCCAGTGCCACATTGCAGCCGATAATGGTGAACACCACCAGCCCCAGCGCATCGAGCAGCAGAAATGGCCAGCGCAACTGGTCCATGAAGCGCGCCAGCGCTATCGTCACCAGCGCCGCTCCGCAGCAGATCAGCAGTAGATAGGGGTCCTTCACCCAGGTCAGCGGGTAGTGCCCCAGCATCACGTCGCGCGCCGTGCCGCCGCCCAGTGCCGTGACACAGGCCAGAACGCACACGCCGAACCAGTCCATCTTCCGCCGCCCCGCCGCCAACGCCGCGGTCATCGCTTCGGCGGCGATAGCGGCGATGAAGATAACGTCAAGCAGCATGGCCTAGCCGTTGTTGAAGGCGATGATCTTCACATCGAACGCTGTGCAGACCTCGTCCTTGCAGATCGCGCCCAGCCAGAGTTGACCAACACCGAACATCACCCCATCGGCGTTGACGAACAGCGTCTCGTAGCGCTGCGCTTTCACCGCCGCCTTCACCTTGTCGTTGAAGAACTCCCCGATCCGCAGCTTGAACTCGGCGGCGTCGGCCAGCGTCACGTCCTTGCCGTTGAGTTTGAACGGAGTGCCATAGACCATTAGCTCCGAGAGGGCATCAGCATTATCGGCCTCGATCGCGGCGCTCAGATCCACATAGGCCTCCTCGAACAGCACGTGACTGCCCAGCACGGTGTCGAGCCGCGTATCCACCTCCTCGGCGGTCTGCGCCAGGGCCGGCGCGGCAAGGGTCAGGGCAATCAGCAGGACGAGCAGGCGAAGCATGGGAGAATCCGGGTTGTCGGCTTGGTGTCGGGCCGCCATTGTTAGTGGCTACCACCGAACGCGGCAATGGAGGGCTCATGAACAAACCGCAATCCACCCGCGCACTCGAGGATCTGGGCCGGGTCCGGCTCAGCCCCAGCTTCTTCATGCGCGATTTCCTCTATTCGGAGGTCGCAAGTTTCTATGGAATCCCCAATATCCCGGATGATCCGGAGCTGGCGATCATGGCGGGCCGAAAGCTCTGCCAGGAGGCCCTTGAGCCCCTGCGCGCCCGCTTCGGCCGCATCTCCATCCGCTCCGCCTATCGCGCTCCCGCCGTCAACCAGCTCTGCAACGAGAAAAAGCTCGGCTGCGGCAACAACGAGTCCAATTTCGGCGGCCATATCTGGGATCGCCGCAATGCCCAAGGCGGCATGGGCGCCACCGCCACCATCATTGTTCACGCCTTCCTCCCCTATTACGAGCGCACCGGCCGTTGGGAGGCGCTCGCCTGGTGGATCCACGATCACCTCCCCTATGACGAACTCGAATTCTTCCCAAAATATGCCGCATTCAACTACGGCCATGGCGACATTGAGGACCGCCGCATCCACAGCTTCATCCCACCGCGCCGGGGCGTGCTCACCAAGAGGGGAATGGCCAACGCCACCGGCGATCATTCGCCGGAATACGCGGACTGGCTGAGAACTCTCCGCTAGCCGTCCCTCCCCCAGCGGCGCGCAACGCGCGACGATGAGATGTGGGGAGGGGGAACCAGCCAACGGCTGGTGGGCGGGGCTGCCGCTTGCGCTGGACCCGATCAGGCCGTAGCCATGGCGGCATGACCACGCACCACTTCGTCCCCACCCAATATCACCACGTCCTCGCGACGCTCCCGCCCACACTCACCGTCGAGAGCGGCGACACCGTCGTCACCGAGACGATCGATGCCAATGGCTGGGACAAGCACGGCAACAAGGCCTGGAAAGCAGGCAACCCTATGAACGGCCCCATCGCAGTGGCCGGCGCCGAGCCCGGCGATAGCCTCAAGGTTGAAATCCTCGCCATGCAGCCCATCCGCGCTACGGGCTGGACCCGCGCCTCGGTCGCGCCCAATGTCGTCGATCCGGATTTCGCCGCACAGCTGCCACCACGCGTCCGCACCACCTGGCGGATCGACCGCAATGCCCAGACTACCCAGCTTGAGGACGGCTCCGGCCCCACCCTCCCGCTGTCGCCGATGATCGGCTGCTTCGGTGTCGCGCCCGAAGGCGACCAGGCCATCTCGACCGCGACCAGCGGTCCCCATGGCGGCAATATGGACTATCGCCTGCTCGGACCCGGCGCTTCCATCCGCTTTCCCGTTTCGGCAGCCGGCGCCCTGTTCTTCCTGGGCGATTGCCACGCTCTCCAGGGCGATGGCGAGATCGTCGGCACCGGCATCGAAACCGCCTATGAAGTCACCGTCCGCCTGACGCTCGAAAAGCGCACCATTGCCTGGCCCCGCGGCGAAACTGGCACTGACATCTTCACCGTCGGCAATGCCCGTCCGCTCGAACAGGCGATCCAGCACGCCACCACCGAAATGCTGCGCTGGCTTGGCGAGGATTACGGCCTCGACCTCGTCGCGGCGAGCAATCTCCTCGGCCAGGCCGTGCGCTACGACATCGGCAATATCTACGATCCGGCTTTCACCGTGGGCTGCCGGCTCGCCAGGCAATGGCTGACGAGGCGCTAGGGAAACAGCCCCAGCACCTGCTCGACCTGCGGCAGATAGGCGGCAAAGAAGTCCGTGGGCATACCCAGCTCCACCATCTTGTCGCGCGTCGCCAGCGCTACCGACTGGGCCTCTTCTACCTTGGCCTTGTCGAAGCTCATGATGCCCTGCATCAAGAGCGTCGTGCTGATCGAAATCTGCAGCGACTGCCAGCGCGCCGGGCTCCGCTCCAGCGTCGTGATCTCGCCCGCCAGGTGATAGGCGTCGAGCGCCTCCTGCAACGTTCCCACCCTGGCTTTGTCATAAGTCGAAACCAGCGCCAGCGCGTTGCCGAGATTTTCCTGATAGTCCGCCCAGTCGAGCGGCAGGTTCTCGCGCGGCATCGTCGCGATCACCGCTCGGTAGATGCCGATCGCCTCGTCGAGCGGCACGATATCGTTGGTCTCGTCGGAGAGATTCTTTAGAGCTATGGCACGGTTGTTGCTCGTCCGCACCCATTGTGCCGGCGTCTGCTCGCGCGTGTGGACCGTCAGCACATCGCGATAGGCCTCCGCGCCCGCGCGCAGGTCGTCGGGCACGTGGTTCATCTGGCCGCGCTGCACATAGGCGGTTGCCAGCGTGTGCTTCAGCATCGCCCAGCCCAGAGGATTGTCGGTTCGCGACGCGTCACCGATCGCGGCCTCCAGCGACATGATCGCCGCCCCCAGCGCCACGTTGGCCGCCTCGCGCGCCGCCTTTACTTCGGGCACATCTGAAGGATCGGCCACCCCCGCCATCATCGCAGCCATCTCCGCGTCCGATGTCGCGGCATAAGTGACGTCCGCGATCTCGACTTGCGACGCCGCGCGATTATTGGCGACCGTCACCCATCGGATCGGCTCCGTCTCGGGCGTCAGCACCTTGAGGGCCGCGTCGAACGGCGGAATGGATCTGGCGAGCAGATCGAGGTCGTCGTTCCTTGCCCCGAGCGAGAACAGCACATTGCCCAGGTTGTTCTGTGTCTTCGCCCAGTCCTGCGGCTGATCCGCCTCCGTTCGCACCTCGAGAGCGGCCTCGTAATGGGCAACTGCGCCTTCGAGCGTCGTCGCATTCTGGAGCCGCTCGCCCAGCGTCTGCATGGTCTGGCCGATCCGGTCCTCGATCTTGGCCCAGTCGAGCGGCTGGGTCTCGCGCGGCGCCATCGCCAGCGCCTCGTGATAGGCCGCCAGCGCCGCCTCCAGCGCCGCATTCTCGGTCGTGTAATAGCCGCGATCGGTTAGCGCATCGCCCTGCTTCACCTTGAAATCGAGCGCTTTGGGCTTGTCCCAGTCGGCCACCGCTGCATAGGCCTTGCCATAAAGCTCCGCCGCCCGCGCATGGTCGAAATTGAGCACGGCCGTCGCCGCGTTGTCGGCATAGGTCTGCGCGATATCGACCATATCCTGCTTGAGCCGCTCGGCCTCCACCTGCTTGTCCGCAAGCAGCCAGTCTGCCCTGGCGCTCGCTTCGTCGCGATATTTAAGCGCCAAGGCGATGGCGCCTTCGCTCTCGGCCGCCTCCGCCAGTTTGGAGAACCGTTCCAGCTCGCTGTCGGATTTGACGGCAACCGAACGCTCCGCCAGAAGTTCCTTGAGCCGTGCCGCGCCGGTCTGCAACTTCTGCTGGAGATCATCGCCTTCGGCGACATCGACGCCCAGCACGTTGAGCATGCCGTAGAGTGCGTCGAGCGGCACCGCCTCCTCGCCCGCCAAGGCCTCGACATAGCTCCGCGTCACCGGCGGCGTCGTCGCAATCGACAGCAGCAATTTCCGCCGTTCGCCCTTGATCGCGGCATCGTCGCCCTCAGTCTCCTCCGCCGCCTCGCCGAAGCTCAGCACCCGCCGCAGCGACGAATTGGTCCACGGCAATTGCTTGGCGCGGGTCTTGAGGTAGACCTCCTCGGTCACCATCGTCATGATGTCACCGAACGAGAAACCGCCGGCGGCCAGATGTTTCAGCAGCGCTGCGGCATAGGGCGAGTTCTCGCCCGGCGCGCCGTCCAGCGCCGGCTGTCCAGGTTCCGCCGCAAAGCCGATCACCGCGCCCAGGCTCTCGGGACTGGTCTCGGCCTGGGCAACCGGGGTCGGCCCACGCACGGCGGCGAGCCCCTGCTCTGACACCGGCATCGGCGCCGCCTCGCCCGGCAATTGCACCACCGTGCCCGCGGGGAACGGATCGGAACGGCAGGCATCGAGCAGGATGATCGTCACCGGCACGGCCTTGGCCAGCGCATCGAGCAGTGGCGCCACTGGCACCAGCGCGGCACCCGCAATCTCCGGACTGGCGAAATCGGTGTCGGTGGGCACCAGGTAATTTTCCCCGCCCACCTCAATGCCGTGTCCCGAATAATAGACCAGCGCCACATCGGCATCCTCGGCGTCGGCGATGAACTCCTCGATCGCCTCGCGCAACTCGCCGGCATCAGCGTTCAGCACGCGGTTCACATCGAAGCCGAGATCGCCCAGCAGCCGGTCGATATCGCGCGCATCCTGGTTTGGATTGGCGAGCGGGCTGATCGCCTCGTACTTGCTCTCGCCGATGACCAGCGCCACGCCCCTCAAAGCCTTGTCTTGTCCGGCGACCGGCGCGGCCAGAACCAGCGCGGCACAAAGCCACGCCAGAACTCCCGCGCCGATGCGTCCAAAACCTGTCATCCGAGCCCGAAATCCCTTCTTCCGCCAGTGCCTAAGCGACCATAACGGCCCCGCCACGGCAAGACGATGGGGCAATCTTGGCAAATGACCGCGTCACGACATTCCGGGGGGTTTAGCCATCCGCCGGGATCGGCTAACAAGGACCTCACTTGGGGAACCCCTGCATGCTTGAAATTGAAAGCCGCATCAAAGCGCTGCCGATCTGGCGTGGCGAAGTCGGCCTCGCGCCATTGACCGGCGGGATCTCCAACCTGAGCTTCACTGCCACCGACGCAACCGGCAAATATGTCGTCCGCGTCACTCGCGACTTCCCCTTTCATCACGTCTTTCGCGAACGCGAACTGATGTCGGCCCGCGCCGCGCACGCCGCCGGCTTTGCCCCCGAAGTGGTTCATGCCGAACCCGGCTTGATGGTCTCCCGCTTCGTCGAGGGCAAAGTGCTGACTGTCGCCGATATGCGCGCCGCAATCCCCCGCATCGCGCAATTCCTCGCCCGCTTTCACCGCGACATGCTTGCCGGCATTTCAGGGCCGGGCTACATCTTTTGGGTCTTTCACACCAATCGCGACTATGTCCGCCAACTGGCTGAAGAAGGCCGCGCCGCCGGCGCCGCACACTGGCTCGCCATCAACGACGAACTCGAAGCCGTCCAGGCGCCCTTGCCGATCCGCTTCGGCCACCACGATCTCCTGCCGGCCAATCTCATCGACGACGGCAAGCGCCTCTGGCTCATCGACTATGAATATGCCGGTTTCGGGACTGCCATGTTCGATCTCGCCAACCTGTCCTCCAATTCGGGATTCGACGCCGGACAGTCGAGCGCCCTTCTAGCCGCCTATTTTGGCGGCCCGCCTGACGAGGCGTTGGTACGGAGCCACGCGGCAATGGAAGCGGCCTCGCTGCTGCGCGAAGCGCTCTGGTCGCTGGTCAGCGTCACCCAGCTCGACGTCCCCGGCGTAGACTACGCCGCCTATGCGGCGGCGAATTTCGAAAAGCTCGACATCGCCCTCAAGACCTATCGCGAGCGCTTCAAATGACTCTCCCCGCCCACGCCCAGTTCGTCGTCATCGGTGGCGGTATCATTGGCTGTTCTACAGCCTACCACCTGGCCAAGGAGCACAAGGTCGATGTGGTCCTCATCGAGCAGGGCAAGCTCACGTCCGGCTCCACATGGCATGCCGCGGGCCTAGTCGGACAGTTGCGTTCCTCCGCCTCTATCACTCAGGTGCTGAAGCACTCCGTCGAGCTCTACAAGACCCTCGAAGCCGAGACTGGCCTTGCGACCGGCTGGAAGATGACCGGCTGTCTCCGCCTCGCAACCACCCCCGACCGTTGGACCGAATACAAGCGGCTCGCGACCACGGCGCGTTCGTTCGGCATGGACATGGAGTTGATCTCTCCCGAAGGGGTCAAGAAGTTGTGGCCCCTGCTCGAGACCTCCGATCTCATCGGCGCTTCGTGGCTGCCCACCGACGGCCAGGCCTCGCCCTCCGATATCACCCAGTCCCTCGCCAAGGGCGCGCGCATGCACGGCGCGAAGATCTTTGAAGGTGTGCGCGTCACCGGCTTCGAAATGGATGGCGCCCGCATCACCGCCGTCAAAACCACCGACGGCACGATCGCCTGCGAGACCGTCATCAATTGCGGCGGCCAATGGGCCCGCCAGATCGGCGCCATGGCCGGCATCAATGTGCCTCTCCAGCCGGTCAAGCACCAATATATCGTCACCGAAAAGATCGAAGGCCTCTCCCCCGACGCGCCGACCATCCGCGACCCCGACCGCTTCACCTATTTCAAGGAAGAGGTCGGCGGCCTCGTCATGGGCGGCTATGAGCAGAACCCCATCCCTTGGACCACCGGCGATGTTCCCAATGATTGGGAGTTCCGCCTCTTCGATGACGACTGGGACCATTTCGAGCAGCACCTGACCCAGGCCATCGCGCGCGTGCCCGCGCTCGAAACGGCGGGCGTCAAACAGATGATCAACGGCCCGGAGAGCTTTACGCCCGACGGCAATTTCATCCTCGGCTCGGCGCCCGAATGTTCCAACATGTATGTGGGCGCGGGCTTCAACGCCTTCGGCATCGCCTCGGGTGGCGGCGCCGGCTGGGTGCTGGCGCAATGGGCGGTGTCGGGCGAGGCCCCAATGGATCTCTGGGTCGTCGATATCCGCCGCTTCTCGGGCCTCCATCGCGATCGCGAATGGGTCAGGGACCGTACACTCGAAGCCTATGGCAAGCACTACACCATCGGCTTCCCGCACGAGGAATATGAGTCCGGCCGCAACCGCATCACCTCGCCGCTCTATCGGCGTTTGAAATCGCATGGCGCGGTCTTCGGTGCGAAGCTCGGCTGGGAGCGCCCCAACTGGTTCGCGCCACCCGGCACCGATGCCCATGACAACTATTCGATGGGCCGCCAGAACTGGTTCGCGCCCGTCGGCGACGAGCATCGTCTCGTGCGCGACAAGGTCGGCCTCTTCGATCAATCCTCCTTCGCCAAATACGAAATGACCGGCAAGGACGCTGCCTCGGCGCTCAGCCTCATCGCGGCCAACGCCATCGACAAGCCGCGAGGCCGCCTGACCTATACCCAGATGCTCAACACCCGCGGCGGCATCGAATGCGACCTGACCATCGCGCGTCTTGCCGAGGACCATTTCTACATCGTCACCGGCACCGGCTTTCGCACTCACGACCTCACCTGGATCGCCGACCACATTCCCGCCGATGCAGATGCGAAGATCACCGACGTCACCGAGGCCTGGGGCACGCTCTCGCTCATGGGGCCCAATGCGCGCGACGTACTCGCCGCCGTCACCTCTGCAGATGTGTCGAACGCAGCTTTCCCATTCGGGCATGTCCGCATCCTGCCCATCGCCGGGACCGAGGTCCGAGCGCTGCGCGTCACCTATGTCGGCGAACTTGGCTGGGAACTCCACATTCCCCTCGCCGCCACCGGCGTAGTTTTCGATGCGCTGATGGCAGCGGGCACACCCTTCGGCATGCGTCCGGTCGGCTATCGCGCGCTGGAATCGCTTCGCCTCGAAAAGGGCTATCGCGCCTGGGGCTCCGACATCACCCCCAATGACACGCCGTTCGAGGCGGGCCTCGGCTGGGCCGTGAAGCTCAAGAAGAGCACCCCGTTCATTGGACGCCAGTCACTCCAGGAGAATGTGGGCAAGAGCCTGCGCAAGGTCCTTGCGACCTTCACCACCGGGCCCGAGGACATTGTCCTCCTCGGCCGCGAAACCATCCTTCGCGACGGGGCCTTTGCCGGCTACCTGACCTCGGGCGGCTATGGCTACACCATTGGCAAACCCATTGGGCTCGGCTATGTCCGCAACGTCGGCGGGGTCGATGAAGACTGGCTCCGCGCCGGCCGTTACGAGCTTGTCGTTGCTGGCGAAATCGTCGCCGCCTCGCTCCATCTCGAGCCGCTCTACGACCCCGAGGGACTGAAGGTCAAAGCATGAAGATTCTGGTCGCTGTCAAGCGCGTGGTCGATGCGAGCTTCCGCATCCGCGTCAAGTCCGACGGCTCGGGCGTCGAACTCGATAACGTCAAGATGGCCATGAACCCCTTCGACGAAATCGCCGTCGAGGAAGCCGTCCGCCTGAAGGAAAAAGGCATCGCCACCGAGATCGTCGCCGTCTCCATCGGCCCGGCCAAGGCCGAGGATACTCTGCGCCAGGCCCTCGCCATGGGCGCAGACCGCGCCATCCTCGTTGTCCACGATCAACGCGCCGAACCGCTCGGCGTCGCCAAGACACTCGCCGCCATTGCAAAGACCGAAAGCCCCGACCTCTTCATCCTCGGCAAACAGGCTATCGACGACGATTCCAGCCAAACCGGCCAAATGCTCGCCGGTCTTGTCGGCCGCCCCCAGGCAACCTTTGCAAGCAAGATCGAGATCGCCGGCGGCAAGGCGACGGTCATCCGCGAGGTCGATGCCGGCTCGCAAACGCTCGAGCTGACTCTGCCCACTGTCGTCACTGTCGATCTTCGTCTCAACACTCCGCGCTTCGCCGCACTCCCCAACATCATCAAGGCCCGGGCCAAGCCGCTCACCAGGACAACGGCCGCCGAGCTCGGGGTCGATCTGACCCCTCGCCTCAAGGTTCTGAAGACCGAAGAACCACCGCCGCGCAAACAAGGCACGATGCTCGGCTCAGTTACGGAACTAGTCGCCAGTCTTCGCGACGACAAGGTGCTGCCGTGACCACCCTCCTCATCGCCGATGGCGAGGCCACTGCGCACGCGCTGACCGCGGCGTTGCTGCTCGGCGGCGACGTCCATATCCTCAACCTCGATGCCCCGGCCCTCGCCGAGTCCGCGGCCGATCTCATCGTCTCGCTGGCAGCGTCCTATGACGCCATCATCGCGCCCGCGACAGCGCTCGGCAAGTCCATCCTGCCTCGCGTCGCAGCCCTCCTCGACGTGATGCAAATCTCCGAAGTTACCGAGATCGTTTCGCCCGACACCTTCAAGCGTCCCACCTATGCCGGCAACGCCATCGAGACCGTGCAGTCGAGTGACATCAGGAAGATCATCACCGTCCGCACCTCGTCCTTCGCGGCAACGCCCATCGGCGGCACTAGGATCTTGTCGACCGCGCCAGTCGCTGACGCTGGTCTCTCGCGCTTCATCTCCGAGCAATCGACCCATTCCGACGGTCCGGAGCTGACCTCCGCAAAGATCGTCATCTCAGGTGGCCGTGCTTTTGGCAGCAAGGACAAGTTTGACGAGCTGCTCGCACCCCTGGCTAGCAAGCTCAACGCCGCCATCGGTGCCTCGCGCGCCGCCGTCGACTCGGGCTATGCCGCCAACGACCTTCAGGTGGGCCAGACCGGCAAGATTGTCGCACCCGATCTCTACATCGCCATCGGCATTTCCGGTGCCATCCAGCATCTTGCCGGTATGAAGGCGAGCAAGATCATCGTCGCCATCAACACCGATCCCGCCGCGCCGATTTTTGCCGTCGCGGACTACGGACTAGTCGGCGACCTGTTCACTCTGGTCCCTGAGCTGACCGCGGCGCTGTGAGCCCTTCAGGCCGCGACGCCAACCGCTTTGGCAACCGCGCGAATATGGCTGAGCCCACGCTTATAGCCCGGCACGTCGAAATGCTCGAGCATCAGCGGCACATCGCGTCCAAGCTTGTCGATCTCGGTGAGATAGGCGCCATAGTCGAGATTGCCCTCGCCCGGCACCACCTCATCCATGTGAAACGAGATATTGCCCGGCCCGCCTTTCATCACGATGTCCTTGGCGTGGCATGAGACGATCCACGGGCCCAGCAGCGCGAAGCCGTCGCGGATCATCTTGCCGCTGTTGAAGTAGAGGCGCGGCGATATCACCATGTTGACCGCATCGATATGCGCGCCGAACGCCGGCCGGTCGATTGCCTTGAGCAGCTTGAGATAGTTCTCCGGCGTATCGGTCACCAGCCAGGGCACCATTTCGAGCGAGAACTTGGTGCGCTTGGGCTTCACCATGTCGATCACATAGCGCGCGGTCTCCACCGCGCGCTGAAACCCCGCTTGGCTCTGATTGTCCGGATGCGGGCCGTAGTCGTAATTGTCGCTGAGCTGCCAGGGATCGCCCGCATGACCTACCGTGCCATGAAATGCGACGCACGCACGCGCGCCCATCTCGTCGGCCAGCGCCAGTTGATGCACCGCATAGTCGAGATTGGCGGCGCGCTGGCTCTGGTCGTGAGCGATGAGGTTTTTCCACGCCCCGGCTTCCGCGATCAGCACATCGGCATCCGCCATCGCCTTGACGATGGCTCTGATCTCGTCCGTGTTCTTGATGCTGATATTGGGCATATACGCGGCGCGATAGCCGAACTCGACATGTGCTCGCGCATACGCCTCTGGGTCGCCAGCATAGTCGATTCCGTACCCGCCAATACGCATGAGCAGTCCTTCCTCTTTTTCGCCAATTGAGTGAGCACCGGACTTGAACTGTCAAGCACTTCAGGCTCCACTGGCGGCTCACATCACAGGCACTCGCGATGCGTATTATCGACACCCATCTCCACCTCATCTATCTCGACAGGTTCGCCTATCCCTGGCTGGACGGCGTGCCGCCGCTGAAGCGCCAATGGGACGCCCCCTCCTATTGGGCGGAAGCGGCAAAGCTCGGCATCGACACGGCACTCCATATGGAAGTCGGCGCCGTCGAGAACAGCCCGGAGGAAGAGACCCACTTCGTCCTCGGTCTCGATCCCCGCATCATCGGCACCATCTCGCAGGCTCAGCCCGAGAGCCCCGATTTTCCGCGCCAGCTCTATCGCCTCGCGTCGATCCCTCAGATCCGCGGCGTCCGGCGTGTGCTTCAGGATGATCCAGACGACTTCTCGGCGACCGAAATCTTCCGCGCCAATATCCGCCGGCTCGCCGCACACCGGCTGACCTTCGATCTCTGCATCCAGGCGCGCCAGCTTCCCGCTGCGCGCGCCCTCGCCGCCGCCTGCCCCGACGTCCAGTTTATCCTCGATCATTGCGGCAATCCGCTGATCGACAGCGGCGACATTTCCACCTGGCGCCGCGACCTCGCCGCGCTCGCGCAACTCCCCAACGTCGCAGGCAAGATTTCGGGCATCGTCAATCATGCACCGCCGGACTGGACCGTCGAAACGCTGCGCCCCGCCGTCGAACACATGGTCGACAGCTTCGGCTGGGATCGCGTCGTCTGGGGCTCCGACCGCCCGGTCTGTGTGCCCAATTCCGGTTTGACCCGCTGGGTCGAAGCGACAAAGTCCGTCGTCGCCGGAGCCAGTCTCTCCGAGCAGGAGAAACTCTTCTCCCGCAACGCCGAACGAATCTACCGGCACTAACTCTTTTCCCTCCCGCCTATCGGGAGGGGGGACCGGCGAAGCCGGTGAGTGGAACCGCTTGCGCAGAGTCTGGCTCTAGGTCGCGCTTCCGACGCCCGCGGCCGGAATGGCATCCTCCGGAATGTCGTCGAAGCTCGCATAATTCATGTTGTAGAGCTTCGAATAGAGCCCACCCGCCTTCATCAGCGCGTCATGGTTGCCGCTCTCGATCAGAACCCCGTTCTGAAGCACGATGATGCGGTCGGCCCCGCGGATCGTCGCCAGCCGATGCGCGATCACCAGCCCCGTACGGCCCTTGAGCAGCACCGCCAGCGCCTTCTGGATCTGCCGCTCTGTGTAGGAATCGATATTGGCCGTCGCCTCGTCCAGCACCAGGATCTTGGCATTCGCCACCAGCGCCCGCGCAAAGCTGATCAGCTGCCGCTGCCCACCCGAAAGGTTGCCGCCCCGCTGTTCGAGCTTGGTGTCATAGCCATTGGGCAATTGCTCGATGAAGTCATGCGCACCAACGGCCTGCGCTGCGCGGATCACTTCGTCGCGGCTGGCCTCGGTCTTGGCATAGCGGATATTCTCGATGACTGAACCGGTGAACAGGAACGGTTCCTGCAATACCATCGCAATCGAATTGCCGAGCGAGTCCTGCGTCACCTCGCGCACATCGTGGCCGCCAACCAGAACCTGCCCCTTCCACACATCATAGAACCGGTGGATCAGCGCCATGGAGCTGGTCTTCCCCGATCCCGTCGGCCCGACCAGCGCCACCGTCTCCCCTGGATTGACCTTGAACGACACGTCCTTGAGCACCGGCTGGTTCGTCCGGTAACCAAAGGTCACGTTCCTGAATTCCACCGAGCCATCCACGTCCGGCCCAAGCGGGACGGCACCAGGCTTGTCGGCGATATCGACCGGCACATCGAGCACTTCCGAGATGCGCTGCCCGGATGCCATCGCCCTTTGCAGCACCGAATATTGCATGGTCAGCGAGCGGATCGGGTCGAAGAAGCGCTGGATGTAGAACAGGAACGCCACCATCACGCCGATATCGAGCGTGTGGTTGAGCGCCATCTGCCCGCCAACCACGATCACCGTCGCCATCGATATGCCCGTCAGCGTATCGACGATGGGCACCGTCACCTGCGCAAATTTCGCCGCGCGCAGATGCGTCTTGAGATTGGTATAGGCCTTCTCGTCATAGAGATCGAAATTCACCCGCTGGCGGTTGAGCCCCTGCACCGTGCGCACGCCGTGAATGCCTTCGGCGAGTGCGCCATTGGCGATCGAGTTCGTCTCATGCGCTGCCATGAAACTGCGCTTGGCCGGCGGCAGCCAGAAAAAGCGGATCACCAGCAGCGTCGGCATGGTGGCAAGCGTCAGCAGTCCCAATTGCCAGTCGAGATAGAGCAGCACGCCGACGATCCCGAACAGCAAGACGATATCGCCCACCGACATCACGCTGGTCTCGAGAAACTCCTGCATCGAGTTGACGTCCCCCTGCAGCCGCGACATCAGCCGCCCGACCTCGGTACGGTCCATCCAGCTCAGCGACACGCGCTGCAGCCGGGCCATCATCGCCCGCCGCATATCGAACAGCACATGTTCGGCCACCTTGCCGACCACCGATTCCTGCAGCCAGCTCGCGCCGAAATTGATCAGCGTCACCGCAAGAAATGCCCCGATGCACCAGTTGAGCACGGCGCCGTTGCCGCCTGCGGCCATGCCGTTGTCGATGGCGTAGCGGATGATCAGCGGGATCGCGAGCTGCGTCAGCGTGAACACCAGCACCGAGGCAACGCTCAGCAGGATCTTGCTGCGATAGGGATCAACGAAAGTCCAGATGCGGCGGATGATCTTGGGGTCGATCGCCTTGCCAAAGACCTCTTCCTCCTCGCGATGCGAGCCGACCACTGCTTTGGATGGCCTCCGACTGCGGTCTTCTTCGTCGATCTCGACGTCTTCGGCGGTGGCCATCGTTATTCCCCCGCCGCCAGCGGCATGTCGGCCTCAGGCCGCACCTGCAGATCATAGAGTGCCCGGTAGCGCCCGTTCCGCGCCAGCAATTCGAGATGGCTTCCACGCTCGACGATCTGCCCGTCCTCGAGAAAGAGGATCAGGTCAGCGTGCATCAGCGAACTCAGCCGGTGCGAAATGACGATCGTCACACGCTCGCGGGCGTAGCGCCGCATCGCAAGCCGTATGCGCTGCTCGGTCGCCGCGTCGATCGCCGCTGTCGAATCGTCGAACACCATGACCGCCGGTTTGAGCACAAGGCTCCGCGCGATCGTCAGCCGCTGCCGCTGCCCGCCCGAGAGCGACACACCGCGCTCGCCCACAATCGTGCCATAGCCGCTCGGCAGCCCCGCGACATAGTTGTGCAACTGAGCCGAATCCGCGGCCCGCTCAATGCGCCGTTCGTTGGCCCAGGGATTGCCGTAGGCGATGTTGTTTTCGATCGTTGTGGTGAACAGGAACGAGTCCTGCTGCACCACGGCCACGCCCTTGCGTAGTGATTGCAGCTTCACCTCGGCGACATTCTGTTCGTCAATGCTGATAGTCCCGCTGCTCACATCGTAAAAGCGCGGAATCAGGTGGACGAGCGTCGACTTCCCGCTCCCCGGCGGCCCCACAATGCCAATTGTCTGTCCGCGCTTTGCGACAAAGCTCACATCCTTGAGCACATCACGCGTCGTCCCCGGATAGCGGAAACTCACCTTGTCGAACTTGAGCGTTCCCTCGGTGACCACCAGTTCCCCGGCGCCAAGCCGATCCTTCACGGCCAGTTCGAGATCGAGCAGGTTGAAAAGCCGCATGCCGCATGTGGCGCCGCGGGCGATGGCATTGACGAGCAGTCCCAGTTGCCGCACCGGCATCTGGAGGATCGTCATGAATGTCAGGAATTGTGCCAAGGTGCCTACGCTGATCTCGCCGCCGATCACCTTGTTGCCGCCCACCCACAGCACGAGCCCCATGGCGAGAAAGAACGAGAAATTCATCGCCGCGGTGCTCGAGACGCGCAGGTCGACCCGCTCATGCGCCAGTTCCAGTGCCGCCATCGAGGTCTTGTCGAACTTGTCGAGCTCGTGCTCCTGCGCCGCGAAGGCGCGGACCACCCGGATGCCGCCCAGGTTCTCGTCCATCACCCGCGACATGATGGTCAGCCGGTCCTGCAGTTCGAGCCAGGTTGCGCGCAGCTTGAGCTGCACCACCGATGAGCGCCAGCCGACATAGGGCACGAAACTGAGGCTCAATAGCCCCAGCAGCCAGTCCGTCGAAATGAGCAGATAGGCCCCCACGCCGATCAGCACCGTGAGCAGCAGCAGCCGCACCGTTGCCGTCGAAAAGAACATGCGCACCCCGTCGATGTCGAGAATGCCCAGCGTGATCAGGTCGCCCGAATGCATCCGGTCGTGGAATGAGAAACTCAGCTGCTGCAGCTTTTCGTAAGTCGCAAGGCGCAGCTCATAGGCGGCGTGGTGCCCGACGCTTTCGCTGTAATAGTTCTGCGACAGCGTGAAGAGCCCGCGCGCAATGCTTACGGCCAGCAGCACCAGGGCCGTCGTCCACAGCGCCGACTGTGCTGTGGTGCCGGAGCTCAAGACGCCCTGCGCTTCGTCAACCGCGCGGCCAAGCAGGCGCGGAATGAACAATTGCAGCGTCGCGGCGACGAACGTCGAGCCGATCGCAAATCCGACCTGCCAGGGATGGCGCAGGTTGAGCCGCGTAATGCGCCAAAGGGTGCCAACGCCCTTCCCCCAGCTCGCGGTGGCGACATGGGAAAAGGCGTTGCCGCGCCTCTTGGCGCCTGCCCGATCGGTGCTCACGGGGAAAGTCCAGATGTTCAATGTGGTGCCGGCGCGGGACGCCGGTAGACGCGGCCGCCTCCTCAGCAACCGAGTCCCGGCAACATTAAGGCAAACTCCGCGCCCTTGTCAGCGTCCGCCGTGCTTTTTTTCACCCAGTGGAGAGGAACATCCTAGGCGCGGCCGAATTCATCCTCGATCCGAATGATATCGTCTTCGCCCAGATAGGACCCCGTCTGCACCTCGATCACCTCGAGCAGGATCTTGCCTGGATTGGCGAGCCGGTGTGTGCAACCGAGCGGCAGATAGACCGACTCGTTCTCGGCAACCATCGCCACCTTGCCGTCGATCGTCACCTCGGCCACTCCCGCCACCACCACCCAGTGCTCGGCCCGGTGATGGTGCTTCTGCAGGCTGAGGCGCTTGCCCGGCTTGACGAATAGCCGCTTCACCTGGAACCGGTCGCCGCTCAGGACCGACGAGTAGCCGCCCCAAGGCCGGTAGGCCGTCCGCGCAATCTCGGTCAGCACGAGCGTCTCCGGCTTGAGCTTTAGAGCCTTGACCATGGCGCCGACCTTCTGCGCTTCCGAAAGCCGACCAACATAGATCGCGTCTTCACTCGCAACCACCGCGATATCGTCGAGTCCATCGACCGCCACATGCGCCTTCTCGCTGACAATCAACGAATTGGTCGTGGCGCTGAGCGTTGCCTGCCCCAAGATGGAATTGCCGGCTTCGTCCTTCGCCGAGACCTTCCACACCGCGTCCCAGCTCCCGAGGTCCGACCAGAAGAAGCTGACCGGGATCATGGCAACGCGTTTCGATTTCTCGAAGATCGCGTAGTCGACCGAAATGTTGGGGGCCCTGGCAAAACGCTCGGCATCGAGTCGTACGAAATCGAGATCGGCCTTGGCATTGTCAACCGCGCCCCGGGCCGCCGCATGGCTGTCTGGCGAAAGCGCCAGGCACTCCTCGAGAAAGCCTTTGACCGGTAGCATGAACATGCCCGAATTCCAGTAGAAGCCGCCCTCGGCCAACATCGCCGCTGCCGTGTCGCGATCCGGCTTTTCGACGAAGCGCTTGACCTCGTACGTACCGTCCGCCCGTGATGGGCCCACCTCGATATAGCCGTAGCCAGTCTCGGGGCTGGTCGGCGAAATGCCGAAGGTCACGAGCCGCCCTGCCGCCGCCGCCTTCGCCGCCACATCGACTGAGCGCCAATAGTCCGCGTCGGTCTCGACCGCATGATCTGATGGCAGCACGTGGATCACCACATCGGTGCCGAACATCGACTGCGCCTTGATCGCTGCCGCCGCAATCGCGGCAGTCGTATTGCGCGCCACCGGCTCCAGCAGGATTGCACTGAGTTTGACACCCGCCTCCTCGCCCTGCTCGCCAACAAGAAACCGGTATTCCGCATTGGTCACGACAATCGGCCCGCCATAGCGATCCGCATCGGCCACGCGCTTCAAGGTCTCCTGGAAAGGCGAGAGCCTTCCCGTCAATGTCAGGAATTGCTTGGGGCGCGCCGATCGCGAAAGCGGCCACAACCGCGTCCCCTGCCCGCCCGCGAGGATAACCGGAACAACGACCACCAGCTCAAATCCTTCGGAAGTATTTGTTTGCGTCCCGCAACAGCCGGAACTGCCAAGGTTCTAGAGCCTTTCATTCAAAAGTTTAAATCGGATTTCCGGTGCGTCCGATTTGTGGCGCGGTCGCGCCCCAATTGAGTCGCTTTCGCTTGCGAGCATGGCTTCCATTGGTGAGGGGGTTTTTCCGGCCGCTTGCGGGGTCGGGCCAACCAGGAGGCTAGTCATGGCCCATGCCCTCTCCGCGAGGACTCCATTTGGACCAAATGTTCGTATCGCCCTGGTGACCGGTGTGTCGCTGGCTCTATTGGGTGCCGTCACGATTGTGCTGCCCTTGCAGCGCCTTTCGGCGGTGACTTCTCCGGAAGCCGCCGCTTTCCAGACCTTCCCCAAGTTCAAGCCGGCCAACGCAGCGATTCCCTCTGCCGATGAACCGGCCGAACCTTCGCATGACCAGTTGATCGCTATGACTTTCGATCTGCTCCAGGCTCTCTCAAAGGAGCCGCTGACAGCCCAGCAGCAGACCTTCACGCGGACGCCGGCGCCCGAGGGTAACCCCGAGGTGGTCACCACCGCCGCTGCGGCCCGGCCTGCTGATACTCCGCCCACCGCGCCGACCACCCGCGTCGTCCGCACGACGGCGATCACTATCCGGCCAAACCTCGCGCCGGTGATCGCGCCGCCCGAACCCATCCCCGAGGCGACCGCCGTTGCCACCGAACTCGATGTCGCCGAGACGGCCCCTCCCGCCGTCGAATCCGTGGTGGTGAAGGAGCCCACCCCCGTCGCATCCTCCAATCCCGACCTGCGCATCGTCGCCGGCCAGGGCGTCAATGTTCGCTCGGGTCCCGGCAAGTCGAAGGAAAAGCTCTTCGCTCTGCCCGGCGGTGCCGAGGTGAGGATCGGGGCCAGCGAAAGGGGATGGTACGAGGTGACCGACGACCAGGGCCGCACCGGCTGGGTCTACAAGGATTATCTGCTCAGTCCCTGACGGGCCTCCCCCACCACCCCGGAAAGGATGTTGGGGGGAAGGTGGTAGCGGGAGAGGGACTTGAACCCCCGACCCCAGGATTATGATTCCCGTGCTCTAACCAGCTGAGCTACCCCGCCCCAATTGCTGGGGGTGTAACCACCAAGGCGCGGCCTTCTTAGGTTTGACCCCCACCAGTGTCAAGCCGCACCCGCCGGGCCAAAAGAAGCGAGCGCGCATCCTTTGGGGACGCGCGCTCTCATTCGACGGGCTTACAGGGGGGCGGGGCCGTCGAACGAAACTACTCCATCATGGACGGGCAGTCGGTCTTGGCACCATTGGGATCGTCGCAGGCGCTGCGGCCGCCATCGCTCGGGTCGGGGCTCAGCACCCCGGCAAGATTGATGAGCTGCACCAGCTCGGCCCGGTAACCTTCCGGGTCGGTGCCCTTGGAGCTGTTTGCAAGCTCGGCGATCTGCTGCCAGCTCATCGCTTCCCCATAGTTCGAGCCCTTGAGCTTCTGCCCGAACGCCGCCACCGCCGCGGCAAAGCGCTGGTCGGCGCTCGCCTTCGAGATGTCGTCGAGCATCAGCTCGCTGGTGATCGGCGCGGTGATCAGCTTGCTCTGATCCCCGTCCGGCGCCTTGTAGCGCATCTTGAGAAAACCGAGCTCGCCGCTTGTCGCATCCACGGTTTCCGCCGGTCCATAGCGCAGCGGGTCGTTGAGCTCCCCGCCCGAACCCTTGAGCGTGACCTCATAGAGCGCCGTTACAGTATGGCCCGCGCCGATCTCACCGGCGTCGACTGTATCGTTGTTGAAGTCCTCGCGGTTGAGCGCCCGGGTCTCGTAGCCGATCAGCCTATACTCGCTCACCACTGCCGGGTTGAATTCGACCTGGATCTTCACATCCTTGGCGATGGTAACGAGATTGGCGCCGCCTTCCTCGACCAGCACCTTCTTGGCCTCGCGGAAGTCGTCGATATAGCTCGCATTGCCATTGCCGATCTGGGCCAGGCTCTGCATCAGCGCATCGTCGAGGTTGCCGCGGCCGAAACCGAGCACGCTCAGGAACACGCCGCTGTCGCGCTTGCTCTTGATATAGGTCTTGAGCTCTTCGGGGTCGGAAATGCCGACATTGAAGTCGCCATCGGTCGCAAGGATCACGCGGTTGACGCTGCCGTCCTGCTTGGTCTGCTCGGCGACCTGGTAGGCAAGCGCAATGCCTTCGGCACCCGCGGTTGAGCCGCCGGCATAGAGCTGGTCCAGGGCCCCAAGGATCTTGGTGCGATCAGTCGCCTTGGTTGGCTCGAGCACGATCCCGGCCGAGCCCGCATAGGCGACGATCGAAACCGTGTCGCCGTCCTGCAGCTGGTCGACCAAGAGCCCAAAGCTCCGCTTCAGCAGCGGCAGCTTGTTGGGCTCGTCCATCGAGCCCGACGTATCGATCAGGAACGTAAGATTGAGCGGCTGCCGCATCTCGGCCGGAGGCACATAGCCCTTGATGCCGATTTCGAGCAGTTCGGTCTTGTTGTTCCACGGCGTCGGGATCACCGCCATCGTTGCGCGGAATGGCGCCTCGAGGCTGTCCGGCCCCTGGTACGCATAGGGGAAATAGTTGATCAGCTCTTCGAGCCGCACCGCGTCGGGTTCGGGCAGATAGCCGTCCTCGAGCACGCTGCGCACATAGGCATAGCTTGCCGTGTCCACATCGATCGAGAAGGTCGAGACCGGCTCCTCGGAAACGATCTTCACCCCGTTCTCGGTGAACTTGGCGAACTCGTCGCCTGTCGGCTCGAGCGGGATCGCCGTTTGCGAGGCGATGCCGAGCGTCGCTTCCGCGGCCGGCGCGACCGTGCGCATCTTGGCCGTCACAGACGGCGCCGGCTGTGCGGCGAGCGCATCGGCGGCAATCTCATCCTGCGGCGCACCCATCACAAACCGCTGGTCGCTTTCGGGCGCATTCAGCACCACCGTCCCATCGGCCCGGCCGATCTCATTGCCACCCCTCACCACCACCGGCGCCTGCGGCGATACATTGGCTTCGCCTTCAGGCTTGGGCGCTTCCGTCGTGGTCGAGGTGATCGTCGAAGCACCGGCCTGCTTGGCCAGTTCTTCCTTGAGCGTGTCGTCCTTGGATTCGAGCCCGACCTTGGGCCCCTCGAGCCGCGTCATCGAGGTCGAGTTGAGCGCCTGGTAGCCCACCGGCAACAGCAGCAGCGCCAGCGCGGCCGCACCCGCCGGGGCGGCGATCCAGCCACCGCGCATCTTCTGCGCCAGCCGGGTGAAGAACCCGGCCTCTTCGGAAATTTTCGTCTTCGCCTGCGCCGCGTCGAACGCGACCATGGCGGCATTGAGCGCGAGCTTCCTGGCTTCTGTCGAGGGCTGGGGAGCGCGCAGCGACTTCAGGGTGGAGAGAGCTTCGTCGGTCATGTCTTGGTCCTTCATCACAAAAGGCCCCTCAGGGTCTTTTTGGCTTCGTGTATGTGCCAGGAGACAGTGGCCTCCTTGCATCCCATGATCTCTGCCGCCTCTGCGTGGTTCATCTCCTCCGCATAGACGAGCATGATCGCTTCGCGCTGTTTGTCGGGCAGCGCGCCAACCCGTTCCCAGATTTCGTGTGCGGTGGTTGCCTCCTCCTGTCCGCCCGGATCGTCTTCCGGGTGCACCAATGTGAATGCGTCGATGGTCTTCGATTTGCGGCTCGTCGAGCGCTGCATGTCGCGCACCATGTTGAGCGTCACGCGATAGAGCCAGCTCGTGAATGCGCTCCGCCCGTCGAATTGCTGGATCGCGGTGGCGAGCTTGATGCACACCTCCTGCGCGATATCTTCGGCATCCGATTTCTTGCCCGTCCACTTGCAGGCGGTGCGGAAGATGAAGTCGTAATGCTTTTCGACGAGGAGCCCGAAAGCCTCGCGGTTCCCGGCCTTGGCGCGGGCAACGAGATCGTCGTCCCGGCTGCGGGAAATGTTGATGTCGGACTGAACAAGACCTTCGGACAAGGCGAGCGACCCACTCACTTCGATAACCCTTGAATTGGCATCTCAGGGGTAAGACGCCAAGCCAAATGGGTTCCTTGGGGTGGATTTGCGAATTATCTGCTGAAATCTTAGTCGGAACCCCTTCTCCCCTCGCGGGAGAAGGTGCCCGAAGGGCGGATGAGGGGGCCTCTGAGGGTCCACCCTTCCCTTGGACGCTCCAAACCCCTAAATCCTTGCCATAGCGTACGGAGGCCGAAAATGGTCTGGTGGGACAAGGTTCGGAAGTTCGCTCTCGACCTACTTCCGAAAGCCAACCGCTTTGCGACTGTCGTCTACGAGACACCTTCGATGACTGGTCACGAGGACTCTCTCTTCCAGTGGCGCGTCAAACGTCGCGATGATGGCGTTCTGCTGGTTTCTCTCAAGCTGGTTCCCGACTATGTGGTCCGTCGAGCCGGCGGGGAAGGAGGCGATGGCCCAACGGAAAGCTATATCGACTTCGCCCCTGAAGACGAGAACCAGATCAAAGCGGCCCTCGATGCATGTGTCGCCGAGTGCGAACGTATCAAAGCGCAACCCGCTCCGGTGTCTACATGACCGACCAGAAGCCCAATCCCGCAGCCCTCACCCGGACCCGCATCTTCATCATCCTCCTGGGTGCGCTTGCCGTGACCATGATCATCGGCGCCATCTCGGGCGGCGTCGGCAATTACCAGCAATTGCGCGACGCGCGAGACGCAGCGTTGAGTTCCAGCGAAGCGGCGGCAAGCTCAAGCGCGCCGAACTAGAAATCGGCGTACCTCTCCCGTAGCGAAGCGTACGGGGGAGGATTCCCGACTTCTAAGCCACCCGCCCCATCGCCTCCGGCACCGCCTCCGCGATGAACCCGCCGCCCAGCACTTCGCTGGTGTCGCTCTCATCGGCATAAAACACACAGGCCTGCCCCGGCGAGATGCCGTACTCGCCGGCGAACAGCGTCACATAGACCTCGCCATCGCGCATCTGCATCGCGCCCTGCTGCGGCGGACGCGTCGAGCGCACCTTCACTTCGATCGGCGCACCATTGCCCGCCGCCAACGCGCTCAGTTTCTCGTCGCCCAGCCAGTTGACGTCGCGCAGCCGCACCACCTTTGTCATCAGCGCCTCGCGCGGCCCGACGATCACGCGGCCGGTCCTGTGCTCAAGCTTGATGACATAGAGCGCCTCGGCCGCGGCGATGCCGAGGCCCTTCCGCTGCCCCACCGTGTAATTGACGATGCCCTCATGCGTACCGAGTACGCGGCCATCGAGATGGACGATCTCGCCCTTGGCCACCGCCTCGGGATGCATGCGCTTGATCACATCGGCATACTTGCCCTGCGGCACGAAGCAGATGTCCTGGCTGTCATGCTTGTCGGCAACTTCGAGCCCGAATTCGCGCGCCAGTTCGCGCACTTCCGGCTTGGTCATTCCGCCCAGCGGGAAGCGCAGGAAATCGAGTTGCTGTTCCGTCGTCGCGAACAGGAAATAGCTCTGGTCGCGGCTCGCGTCGACCGGCCGCAGCATCCGCCGCTTGCCGTCGACCAGCTTGCTCTGCACGTAGTGCCCGGTCGCCAGCACATCGGCGCCCAGGTCCTGCGCCACGTCCATCAGGTCCACGAACTTGACGCTCTGGTTGCAGGCGATGCAGGGCACCGGCGTCTCGCCCTGCCGATAGGCATTGGCAAACGGCTCTATAACGCTGTTCTTGAAGCGCTCTTCGTAGTCGAGAACGTAGTGCGGAATATTGAGCGCTGCCGCGACGCGCCGCGCATCGTGAATGTCCTGTCCCGCGCAACACGCACCCTTGCGGTGTGTCGCCTCGCCATGGTCGTAAAGCTGAAGGGTGACGCCCACCACGTCATAGCCCTGCCGGGCCAGGAGTCCGGCCACCACCGAGCTGTCGACGCCACCGGACATCGCAACGACAACGCGCGTGTCCTCGGGGCGCTTGGGAAGATCAAGCGAATTGAGGTCCATGTTTCTCATCCAGTTGGGGGTCAAGGCCCCAGTGAACTTCGATCCGGCCGTAGGCAAAATCGCTCCGGTGGAGCGATTTCAGGTAACTTCGAGGGACAAGGAATCGCTCCGGTGGAGCGGTCTCCCCGAGAAGGCCATGAGACCTACGGTCGATTGGCGCGCTCTATAGAGCAAACCGGCAGTGGCGCAAAGAGCCGCCTGGCCCGCCGCCAACGCCCCTCACTCATCTCCCCTCCCTTGAGAGGTATGGTCAGAGGTGCGAACCACTCTCCCCGCGCCAGCGTCTCCCACCCACCAAGCTTCGCCATAGCCCGCTCGCGCAGCGCGCGACGATGAAGCGTCGGGAGGGGGGGACCGCCGGAACGGCGGTGGGCTTCGATCCGTGCCGCAGGCGAAATCGCTCCAGTGGAGCGATTTTAGGTGAGAAGGCCATGAGAGCTGCGCTCGAGTGGCAGGGGAACCGCTGGCGCTGAGTGAACTGACCTTCCCCGGGTTCACTTCAGCGAGATCCTCCCTCCCATTCACGGAGTCACTCCCGCCGTCGCGGGAATGACACCGGGATTGTTGCTGCCGGAGGTTTCTGGCTTCCGCAATTGCGATCCGCCAACCCGTTGATCCCGCGACAGAAAGCGGCAGTCCACCCCACTTATCCGCATCCTCTCATTCCGGGTTATTCTCCCCCATCGCCGCATCGAAGCGAGGTTGCAAACGAGCAGCTGGTGCGGGGAGACCGGGTGGATGAGGCGTCGGCTTCATCCAG
>JBEBGE010000135.1:0-1966 GCA_040081595.1 Devosia sp. | reverse complement strand
TCAGGGGAGAGGGTGGGGTGCGGAGCCGTTTGCTCTCACGGTGCCAGCTTCTCCCACCCACCAAGCTTCGCCATAGCCCGCTCGCGCAGCGCGACGGGCGTTCTTCGCTGCAAGGGTCCACTGGATTGCAGGAGCGATCGAACTCCCCACGACGGGGAGAGAGAGACAAGAGCCGCCGAGATTGAACCTGCCGAAGTCGCCGGGTTGGGAAATCTGGAAACTCCCCCCAGCGGCGCGCAACACGCGACGATGAAATGTGGGAGGGAGTGACGACTGAGGGACCTCGGTAGCTTGATGCCGCAGCCTGGTCCACACCATCGGCTCCTTCTCTCCCTCCCCCCAGCGGCGCGCGGCGCGCGACGATGAAATGTGGGGAGGGGACCATGCGCAGCGTGGCGGGCGGGGGGAGCCGCTTGCGCCGAGGCTCAAGCGTCGCCCGCAATGCGATGGCGGCTTGTGGAACGAGGGGCTTTGCCGTGCCACACTCGCCCGATGAGACCGCTTCGCTATGTCATCAATGTCACGCTCGATGGCTGCGTCGACCACAGGGCCGGTTCGCCCGACGCCGAGCTGCACCAGTTCCATGCCGATCGGCTCGCCGGGGCCGATGCGTTGATCTATGGGCGGGTGACCTATCAGCTCATGGAGTTCTGGCGCCCGATCGCGCGGGGCGAGGGGCCCGCCGACATGCCGGACTGGATGCTGCCCTTCGCCCGTGTCATCGACGGGGCAAAGAAATATGTGGTGTCGGACAGTCTCGACAGCGTCGACTGGAACGCCGATCTGGTGCGCGGCGCGGCGCTTGTCGAGACGGTGCGGGCGCTCAAGGCGCAGCCCGGGAAGCTGCTGCTGACCGGCGGCGTCAGGCTGCCGCTGGCGCTGGCCGAACTGGGGCTGATCGACGAATACGAATTCGTGGTGATGCCCCGGCTCGCCGGCCACGGCCCGCATTTGCTCGACGGACTATCGAAGGTGGTGGATTTGAAGCTGGTGGACAGGCGCGAGTTCGCCTCGGGCGCGATGGTGTTGCGCTATGAGGCGCGGACCTAGCCCGTAGGGCCAAGCCTCGTCAGGCCGGCAGCAATTGGCGGCGGACCTGATCTTCGCTCGGCATTTCGCCATTGGGGGTGAGCGTATCGACAGCCTGAGGGATCGAGGTCGCGAGCCGCTTCAGCAATTCGTCGCGAGAGAGGCCGGTGCGTATCGAGAGCTGGTCGAGATTTTCATTGCCCACCGCCTGCTGCACCTGTTGGGGCGTGAGGCCCTGGGTGGGGACGGACGGGTCGATCCAGGAATCGGCGACGGCGCCATGGCCCGCGGTCTTGAAGCCCTTGAGCAGATCGCCCAGCCCACCCGTCAGCACATTGCCGCCGGATTGGCCGGCATTGCCGAGCAGATCGCCGACGCCGGCGAGGACAGTGTCGAGCCCGCTCCTGGGCGCGCCCGGCGTATCGCGGCGATCCTGCGCGTCCTTGATGGTAGCGGCGATCTTGTCGCGGTTCTGGTAGCCGGCGAAAGCGAGGAGCCCCAGCAGGGCGACCATGGACGGCATGCGGTTAGCCATGTGGGGCTCCTTGAGGTTGGTTCAGGCGCGGCGGCGGTTGAAGAGGCCGAAGACGAAGAGGACGATGATCGCGCCGACAACGGCGCCGATCAGGCCCGCGCCTTCGCCCGGCGCGTACCAGCCGAGCGCCTGCCCGAGATAGGAGGCACCGAACGCCCCGACAATGCCCAGGATCGTGGTGAGGATGAAGCCCGAGGGCTCATTGGGTCCCGGCATGATGAACTTGGCGATGACGCCCGCGACAAAACCGATGAGGATAGTCCAAAGGATTCCCATGCGACGCTCTCCCTGCGAGGCCCGCCTCGGGCCCGATCCTCTGGATAAGTCGCGGCGGCAGAAATGGTTGCGTGGGAGGGGGTTAGAGGGGCGGCGAGGGCCTTGGCGGCGCTGGCCGAGCTGGGG
>JBEBGE010000044.1:0-27342 GCA_040081595.1 Devosia sp. | reverse complement strand
CAATCACAAGCTGAGCGTCGCGCTGATCATCGGCGGCGTCAGCTTTGACGACCAGAACAAGAAGCTCGATCGCGGCGTCGACGTCCTCATCGCAACACCCGGGCGCCTCCTCGACCAGTTCGAGCGCGGCCGCATCCTGATGTCGGGCGTTGAAATCCTCGTCATCGACGAAGCCGACCGGATGCTCGATATGGGCTTCATCCCCGAGATCGAAAAGATCTGCGCCAAGCTGCCGCCGCGCCGCCAGACGCTTTTCTTCTCCGCCACCATGGCGCCCGAAATCCAGAAGCTCACCAGCCGCTTCCTCAAGGATCCGGTGCGCGTCGAAGTCGCCCGCCAGAACTCGGTGGTCGAAACCATCGACCAGAAGCTCGTCAAAGTCTCGTCGAGCCCCGAAGAAAAGCGTGCCGCGCTGCGCCAGCTCATCCGCGGCGCCGACGGGCTCACCAACGCCATCATATTCTGCAACCGCAAGCGCGACGTCGCGACCCTCGCCCGCTCGCTGCAGCGGCACGGTTTTTCCGCCGGCTCGCTCCATGGCGACATGGACCAGAAGTCCCGCACGGAAACGCTCGATGCCTTCAAGACCAATAAGCTGACCCTCTTGGTCGCGAGCGACGTGGCGGCTCGCGGACTCGATATTCCGGCCGTGAGCCACGTCTTCAACTTCGACGTTCCCACCCACGCCGAAGACTATATTCACCGCATCGGCCGTACCGGTCGCGCCGGTCGCGCCGGCACGTCGATTACGCTGGCGAGTTCCAGCGATGGCAAATACCTCGATGCCATTACCCGGCTCATCCAGCTCGATATCCCGCCGATGGCGCTCGACAAGTCGGCCCGCGAAGACACGGTCGCCGATGGCGAACCGCCACGCGAATCCTCACGACCCTCGCGCACCCGCAATCGCGGCGCCGGCCGCGATGGCCAGCGGCGCGAAGGCAAGCGCCACGACGCCCCGGCGGCGGAAACCGTCACCATCGAACACCGGCAGGAGACGCCCGCGCCTGTCGAGGCCAATAGCGCCCGCCCGCCCAAGCCGCAGCAGGACCGCCACCGTGAGCGCTCGGCTGCGAGGTCCGAATCCCGGTCCGACCCCAAGCCGGAGCGCGGCGAATCGGCCATCGGCTTCGGCAATGATGTCCCGGCTTTTCTTCGGGTTCCGGGCTTAACCCGCTGACGGCGCAAAAATCGCCGATCCGCCGCGTATTTCGCCAGCGGAGCGCATTGAATTAAGCCAAAAACGCAGCGTGCTTTACTGGGAATTAAGCGTTGTTCCAGACAATATCCCCGACGTGAGACGGCCGGTAAGAGCGCGGGGGCACAGTGTCGGAACAGGAATTCAGGCGGGCCCTCGGCTATGCAAATTCCGCCATGGATTTGTTGCGACGCGGATCCATCCCGCCCTACCCGCAATTCTATGAACTGCTCTACACCTACGCGACCGGCGTCAACCCGACGCTGAACCAGCGCATCAACCAGATCTTTCGCGACGGCACGGCGACCGCGGAACTCGCCGAGCGGCTCTACAACGAATTCCTCAAGGCTCAGGACACCAACGAGCGCATCTCGTCGGTGTCGGAACGCATGGCCAATCGCATCGAGGCGGTGCACGAAGCCATCGACACGGCGATGAGCACGGCCAATGCCTATTCCGGCACGTTGCAGGCCGCGACCGGCGACCTCAACCAGGATATGAGCGAAGCCGAATTGCGCGCCATGGCCAAGCGCCTGATTGGCGATACCCGCCGCATGCAGGACGCCAACCATCAGCTCGAGATGAAACTCGAGGCCTCGCGCGAAGACATTTCCGCGCTGCAGCGCGACCTCGACGAGGTCCGCCGCGAGTCGATGCTCGACCCGCTGACCAAGATCTACAATCGCAAGAGCTTCGATGACGGCATGCTTGCCGCCTTCGCGCGCGCCAATGAAGGCGATGCCCCACTCTGCCTGATGCTGCTAGATATCGACCACTTCAAGCGCTTCAACGACACCTGGGGCCACCAGACCGGCGACCAGGTGCTGCGCCTCGTGGCCATGACGCTCAAATCCAACATCAAGGGCCAGGACCTCGCCGCGCGCTACGGTGGTGAAGAGTTTGCCGCCGTGCTTCCCGAGACCGATCTCGAAGGCGCGGTCATTCTCGCCGACAATATCCGCAAGGCCATCCAGGCCAAGGAATTGCTCAAGCGCTCGACCAGCGAGAAGCTCGGCCGCATCACCGCATCCTTCGGCGTCGCCGCCTTCCGGCAGGGCGATACCCCCTCGTCATTGATCGAGCGGGCCGATCGTTGCCTCTATGCGGCCAAGCATGCGGGCCGCAACCGGGTCTGTTCCGAGACCGAGCTCAAGGACGAATCGATCGTCGCTGCATAGAGTGCCGCTCTAAACCGCTATTTTAGTTCCGACCGGCTCAAGTGCCGCAGGCTTGGAACCGTCGGGCAGTGCCGCAATGCGCGGCGGCACAAGCCGGTTGCGCAGCGCCAGCAACGGTTGCTCGGCATAGTGACCAATGGCCATGCCGGCACCCACAGCCAGGGTATTGAACACCACGAAGCCGGCCAGCCATGTTGCGCTCTCCGATCCGAACAGGACGAGTGGCGTATCGCTCCTGCCGACGCCGATGGCAACGAAAAAGTAGCCGACGAACGGGTGAAAGAGGTAGATCGGATAGCTGTGCCGTCCGATCGCCGCGAGCCGGCCTAGAGGCTCGACCAAGACCCGAGGCAGCGGCCGCTGCACCCAGCGCCAGACCAGCATCAGTAGTCCGCCATAACCGAGATAGAGGCTGGTGAAGCCCGGACCTGCGACGATCAGCGATGAATTGGGGTTGAAGGCAAACGGCCACGCCAGGAGCAGCAGCGTCGCCGGCAACAGCGCCTTGCTGCCGGTCGTCGCCAGCCATAGCGCCGGCCGATGGCGATAGACCCATGCCAGCAGCACACCGAACAGCAGCCCATCGATACGCAAGTGCGTCAGGACACGCGCGCGCTGCGGATAAACGTCTGCAACAAAGACCGCGTATTGGCGCCAGACGATGACGACGATTATTGCCGCGAGGAGGAAGTAAGGCAGCCCAATCCGGAACCGTCGCGAAGTCCATGCGGCAAGCAGCATGATAGGCGGCAGCGCCAGGTAGAAATGCTCTTCGACGGCAAGGCTCCAAAGATGCCCCATTGCCTCCGGCTGCACGTAGTTCTGGATATGGAAGAAGGCCGGTGCGATCCGCACCAGTGCCTCGCCTGCCGGCATTCCAAACAGAAAAACCTGCGCCGGCACGTAAAGGATCGCGGTGAGGTAGAGGAGCGGCCAGATCTTCAGGACGCGGCGGGCATAGAAATTCCGCAGACCGACGGTCCCATATCTGTCCTCTTCGCCAATCAGCATGCCGCCAATCAGGAAACCGCTGATAACGAAAAAGAGGTCCACTCCGCTCCAGCCAAGCCGCGCGTTGAACGCGGCCAACGGCAAGAATAGTCCGGCATCGCCCCATGCAATGGGGAAATGCGAAGTCAGCACCATGAAGATGGCAAGCGCGCGCAGCCAGTCGAGCCAGGATTGTCGGCTAGAATCTGCTG
The DNA here is from genome assembly GCA_040081595.1 of Devosia sp. Taxonomy (GTDB): domain Bacteria; phylum Pseudomonadota; class Alphaproteobacteria; order Rhizobiales; family Devosiaceae; genus Devosia_A. The sequence continues at coordinate 23,764 of JBEBGE010000044.1, read as the reverse complement.
ACGCAACCATAATTGGAACTTCGCACCGGTTCAGCCGTGCTCAGGACTTACTCGAAAGACCAAATTCTGACAACCTGCGGTGGCCAAGGTCAGGCCGAAGTTCCACGCCAAGTGCTCTGAGCGCGTCCCAATAGCCCGGATAGGTCTTGCCCACGCAATCGGGGTCGAGGATCGTAATCTCCTCGACCTTGAGCCCCGCCAGCGCAAAGCTCATCGCAATGCGATGGTCCTCATAGGTCTCGATCCGCGTTGGCAGCGTCTGGCCGGCAAGACCTGGATCGGAATTGACCACGAGATCGTCGCCGTCTTCATGCGCCAGCCCCGGCCGGATGCGGCTCAGCTCGGTGGCGAGCGCCGAAATGCGATCGCACTCCTTGACGCGCAGATTGGCGATGCCGGTGAACCGCACGGGAGCCCCGTTGAACACCGCAAGCACGGCAAGCGTTGGCACGGCATCCTGCATCTGTGAGCCATCGATGAGCGCAGGCATGTGCGGAAACATGCGGATGAAGTCGGCGGCTTTGGCGTCAGGCTGAGTGAAGGCCTCGACCGGCACGCCGAGATCGATCTTGCCACCGGTCAGTGCCTCCGCCGCCCAAAGATAGGTCGCCGCTGACGCGTCCGGCTCGATCGCAAAGTCAGTAGCGCGATAGCCGGTCGGTTCGATGCGCCACGTCATGTCGTCGATCTGCACGACACTGGCGCCAAACGCCCTCATCGCCGCGACCGTCAGATCGACATAGCCGCGCGCGTCGAGGTCTTTGCCGGTCAGTGCTACATCGATCGGCCCGTCGCCGAAGGGCGCCGCCATCAGCAGTGCCGAAACATATTGGCTCGACAGGCCACCATCGATCTCGACCCGGCCTTTGCCGAACCGACCATTGCCGCGAATGGTGACCGGCGGGCAGCCGCTCGGCGCCACTGCATCGATGCCAAGCATTCTGAGAGCATCGACCAAGGGCCCGATCGGGCGCTTGCGCATCGCCTCGTCGCCATCGACGACGACCACGCCCTCGACCAGCGCCACTGCCGCGGTGAGGAACCGTGTTGCCGTCCCGGCATTGCCCAGCATCAGCGGCCCAGCCGGAGCCGCCAGCCGTCCTGGACTGGTGACGACGAAACTCGTCGCATCGGGCTCCGCGATGGTAACGCCCATCTGCCGCAGCGCCGCCGCCATCAGCGAGGTGTCCTTGCTCTTGAGCGCCCCGGCCAGACGGCTCGTCCCCTTGGCCAGCGCCGCCAGCAGCAGCGCACGATTGGTGATCGACTTCGACCCAGGCGGCCGGACGCTGCCAACGAGCGGCCGGCGAGGCGGGATGATGGTGAGAGGCGGCGAAGTCATGGCGGGCGAGTTCGCATGGCCGCCCGCCGAGCGCAAGTCCCGGCCTATTCGACCGTCACGCTCTTGGCCAGGTTTCGGGGCTGATCCACATCCGTGCCCATCACTACCGCGGTATGATAGGCGAGCAGCTGCACCGGGATCATCGCCAGGATCGGCGCCACGAAGCTCGGAACCTTGGGCACTACGATGACTTCCGCCACGCCCGGCCCCACATGGGCGGCCCCGTCTGCGTCGGTGATGAGGATGATCTCCCCGCCGCGCGCCGCCACTTCCTGCATATTGGAGAGGGTCTTTTCCATCAGTTCGTCATGCGGCGCGACAACGATCACCGGCATGTTCTCGTCGATCAGCGCGATCGGCCCGTGCTTGAGCTCGCCCGCTGCGTAGCCTTCGGCATGGATATAGCTGATCTCCTTGAGCTTCAGCGCGCCTTCCATGGCGACCGGGAACATCGGCCCACGTCCGAGGTAGAGCACATCCTTGGCCTTGCTCAGCCGCTTGGCGATGAGCTCGATCTGCGACTCCGTCGCCAACGCACCCGAAACCGCCGAAGGCAGCGCCGTCAGCGCGGCGACCATTTCGGTTTCCTGGGTTGCCGACAGTACGCCACGCGCCACGCCCGCCGCGATCACCAGCGAAGCCAACGCAGTGAGCTGCGCCGTCAGTGCCTTGGTCGAGGCGACACCGATCTCCGGCCCGCAAAGCGTGGGGAATACCACCTGGCTTTCCCGCCCGATGGTCGATTCCGGCACATTGAGCAGGCTGATCACCGTCTGCCCGGCGCCGGCGCAATAGCGCAAGGCCGCCAGCGTGTCTGCCGTCTCGCCCGATTGCGAAATGAACAACGCCAGCCCGCCCTTCGCCATCGGCGGCTCGCGATAGCGGAACTCGGAGGCGACATCGACATCGACCGGCAGCCGCGCATAGCGCTCGAACCAGTATTTCGCAATCAGCCCCGCGTAATATGCAGTGCCGCAGGCCGAGATCGTCAGCCGGTCCAGTTTGGCGAAGTCGAACGGAAGCGCCTCGCGCAGCGCGACCTTGCCGGCGCCCATATCAACATAGTGGCTGAGCGTATGCCCGATGGTCTCGGGCTGTTCGTAGATTTCCTTGGCCATGAAATGGCGATGATTACCCTTGTCCACCATCAGCGCCGAAGCCTGCGACAACAGCGTTTCCCGCTGTACGATCGCATCGGTGTCGTTGCGGATAGTGACGCCCTTGGGCGTGATAACGGCCCAGTCGCCATCCAGCAGATAGCTCAGCCGCGACGTGAAAGGCGCGAGCGCCATAGCGTCCGATCCGAGATACATCTCGGTCGCACCGTAGCCTACCGCCAGCGGCGCACCGTGCCGCGCCGCGATCAACAGCTTGTCGTGCCCCTTGAACATGAAGGCCAGCGCGAACGCCCCGCGCAGCTTCTTGAGCGTGACCCCGACCGCCATTTCGGGATCGAGCCCGCGATCGATCTCACGGGTGACCCACAGCGCGACCGCCTCGGTATCGGTCTGTGTCTTGGGCAGGTAGCCGTCTTTGCCGAGGTCCGCGAGCAGTTCGCGGAAGTTCTCGATGATGCCGTTATGGACCACTGCGACCTTGTCGGTCGCATGGGGATGCGCATTGCCTTCGGTTGGTGCGCCATGCGTCGCCCAGCGCGTATGGCCGATGCCGATATTGCCCTCGAGCGGTTCCATTGACAGCTTGGTCGCCAGATTGCCCAGCTTGCCCTCGGCCCTGCGGCGCGAAATGGAACCATGATCGAGGGTCGCAACGCCCGCGCTGTCATAGCCGCGATACTCGAGGCGGCGAAGCGCATCGACCAGCCGCGGCGCGACCGGCTCGACCCCGATGATCCCAACGATCCCGCACATCAGCTCTTCCCCTTGGCAGCTTTCTTGGCCAGCGCCTTCTCGCGCAGCTTCGGCGCATAGCCCAGCTTGTTCTCCTGCCGCGCGCGCCCGAATGCCAGCGCTTCCGCCGGCACGTCCTCGGTGATGACGCTGCCGGACGCGACATAGGCGCGGTCGCCAATGCTGACCGGCGCCACCAGCGACGAATTGGAGCCGACGAACACATTGTCGCCGATGGTCGTCTGCGTCTTGTTCACCCCGTCATAGTTACAGGTGATGGTGCCGGCTCCCACATTGGTCTTGCTGCCGATCACCGTGTCACCGAGATAGCTCAGGTGCATCGCCTTGCTGCCCGCCGCGATCCTGGCGTTCTTGGCCTCGACGAAATTGCCCAGATGCACGTCGTCGGCCAGCACCGTCTTGCCGCGCAGCCTCACGAACGGGCCCACCTCGACGCGGTCGCCAAGGCTCGTCTCGGTGATATGCGAAAACGCAAACACCTTGACGCCCTGCCCGATCTTCACTCCCGGCCCGAACACCACATTGGGTTCGATCAGCGTATCGGGACCGATCTCGGTGTCATATGAAAAATAGACCGAGGACGGATCCTTGAGCGTCACGCCGGCCTTCATGAAATCGTCGCGGCGAAGCTCCTGGAACTGCGTCTCGGCTTCCGCAAGCTTCCGCCTGTCATCGACGCCGATCACTTCGCGCGCATCGGCTTTCGTATAGGCAACCTGCATCTTGTCTCGATTGGCCAGTTCCACCGCGTCCGTCAGGTAGAATTCGCCCTTGGCATTGGCATTGCCGATCCGCTCGATCACGGCCCGCAGCGCTGTGCCCTTGAAGCCGATGATGCCGGAATTGACCAAGCCGATCTCACGCTCGGCATACGTCGCGTCGCGATGCTCACGAATAGCGAGAAGCCGGCCGCCCTCGGTCAGGAGCCGCCCGTAGCCAGTCGGATCTTCGGGCTCGAACCCGACCACCACAATATCGGCGCCTGCATCGAGCCGCGCGGTGATGCCCGCGATAGTCGCCGGCGTCACGAGAGGCGTATCGGCATAGAGCACCAGGACATTGCCTTGCGCCGTCTCATAGGCCGCTCGCGCCTGTTTCACCGCATGGGCGGTGCCGAGCCGCTGGCTTTGCTCGAACATCGTCGCTTCCGGCGCCATCGACGCAACGATAGCGGCGACCGCGTCATGGCCGGGTCCGACCACCACCGCGATCGAACTCGAACCCGCTGCCTGCACCGTGCGAATTGTATGGCCGACCATCGATAAGCCGCCGACCGGGTGGAGCACCTTGGGCATCGCCGACCGCATGCGGGTGCCGTCACCCGCAGCCAGAATGATCGACAGCAAATCGGCCATCAAAGCCCCTTTTCCACCCCTGTTCTGGCCGCATTCTATGGCAGGAACGTGTTGGGAAACCATTACGCCGCCAAGATGGTAAAGTCCCGTTTGGCGGGCGATTCGGGGCACTTTTTGGCGAGACTATCGGACCAGACACGGTCGGCGGACGCAACCGTCTGGGGCATCGTCGCACTCGCCGTGTGGGCGGTGGCGATTCTGGGCGCCAATATCTCGGCGCTGATCCCCGAAAGCGTCTTTGCCGGCCTTCATTCGACCCGCCTCAGCGGCGCCAACGTCAATCAGCTCCGCAGCCAGGTCATCTCGCTCCAGGCCGAGTCCGACCGCCTCAGCCAGGAAAACACCCTGCTGATGCAGCGCTTTCTCCTGACCGAGCAGCAGGGCGGTGAAGTCACCCGCCGCGTCGGAGCGCTCGAACTCTCGATCCCGCGTTTGCTCGAGGCGATCCCTCCCGCGGGCATCGACGAGAGCTCCGTCACCGCCTCGACCAAAGGCGCCGTCACGACATTCCCCGCCGATGGCGGCACAGTCAGCGTCACTCAAACCCCGCTTGACGGCATTGGTCCCATCGACAAGCCCGAGGACCAGTCGATGCCCGGCGCGCTCGATACGCCACTTGCCGACGCCAGCGCCTTCGGTGTCGCCCTCGGGCCGCCCTTCGATCCCGATGAAGCGGAATCCGTCTGGCAAAGTCTCTCCAATCGCGCGGGCACTTTGCTGCTCGGTCTCGCGCCGCTGATCGGCAATCAGGAAGGGACCAGCGGCAAGCGCCTGGTGGCCGGCCCGATCGCCCGAGAAAGCGACGCCAGTCAGCTCTGCGGCCGTTTCGCCAAGGTGGGCGTTGCCTGCGAAGTCGTAGCCTTCATCGGCGAGCCGATGCCGCTCCTCAACTGACGCGCCTGAGCTCTGACTTCCAGAACGCTTTCCAACGCTCGATGGCGTCTGCCGAATTCAGGCACGCCGCTTTGCTGAAGCCTGCGGCGATTTGGTCGCGCGGCAGCGTGGAAAGCTTCTCCCTCTCGGCGAACTTGAGCCACTGGCCGAAGGTCTTCCCGGTGGGTTCCCCGAACTTGTCGGTCTCGAAGGTCTTGACGGGCATGGCGAATGTCCCTGCGCTCGGTGGTTGCGATGATGTCTGAATCCCCGGGCCATGCAAAGCCGCCACACTCCCGCGCCCCTAAATACGCACCTTCCGGCCGACATGGACTCGGCCCGCCATAGTCTCTACAAATCCGCGTTCGCGCGCTTTTTGGGGGAATAAGATGCGGCAGATATTGGCACTTTTGGCGTTTGCCGTTTTCGGGTTCGTCACGCCCTCAGTCGCCGACGAAGCGGCGCGGGCCCAACTCGCGGGTCGAACCCTGGACGTCGTGGTCGCGTTCTCCAACAGCGGCGGCGGCGCGCGATTCTGGAACATATTTTCCGATGCCCTGCGGCGCCAACTTCCCGACACCATCGTCCGCGCCCGCTTCAACGACGCCGGAAGCGGCACGAGCGCCGCCAACGAATTGTTCGCGCTGCCGGAGGGTTCGCTCGCTGTCGGCTTCGCCCGGCCAGCCGAACTTGCTTTTGCCCAGGCTCAGGGCCGCGACGACGTCAACTACGATATGAACCTTGCCCGATGGGTCATAGGTGTCGAACGGGAAAGCGCCTTCATGGCGACCAGGCGCGACCTGCCGCTCGACATGAACGTGTTGCGCCAGCCGGAGCAGCGGCTCGTCATCCCCGTCAATGCAATTACCGATACCCAGAGTATCGTTGCGGCAATGCTCAACGCGATCACCGGCCTGCGCGGAAGGCTCGTCGTCGGCTTCAACAATTCGGACCGGTTGCGTGCTTTGCTTGCGGGGGATGGTGATCTCTACACCCAGTCAAACGACAAGGAGGTCAACGCCTTGCTCGAGTCGGGCGATCTCAAGTTGCTCTATGTCATTTGGGGGAAGGAATTTCCCGCCAATGTCGATTTGTCGGTGACGCTCGAATCGGTTGCCGTGCCGGGTGTGTCCAAGGACTTGATCGAGTATGTCGCTGCCGCACGGGCTCTCGGCCGGGCCTTCTATGCCCCGCCCGGCGTGTCGGATGCGGACCTCGCCGCACTACGCGTTGCCTTTACCGAAGCCGTGCATGATGCGGCGTTCGTTTCGGAGGCGGGCAAGCAAAACGTTCCGCTTGCCGACGTTCCAGCCTCCGAAGTTGAAGGCAAGATGGACCTCCTTTTGCTCAAGGATCCCGCTCTGAAGGCGGAAGTCGACAAGGCCTATGCCTGCGGCATTGCCATGTCGGAGGGCACCCTCGACAGTTGTGACTTCGGCAGTTAGGCCAGGGATCGGCGATGGTGATGCCGAGCGGCATGACGACTGGCCACGTTCATGCATGAAATTGCGGCGCAGCTCACGAATGGCCCGCTGGGTATCGTTGCTGCTCTCTTTGTCGGGACGTTCTTTGGATTCGTCGCCGGACTGACACCGGGGCTGGGCGGCCGGATCGGCATCATCCTGTCGCTGCCGATTGCCATTTTCTGGGATCCGCTCGGCGCTGCAGTCTTTCTGTTTTCGATGCATGCCGTGGTGCACACTGCCACGTCGATCCCCGCGATTGCATTTGCCCTGCCCTCGACGAGCGGCGATGCCGCGACCATCCTCGATGGACATCCGCTCGCCAAGATGGGGCGAGGCGGCGAAGCACTTGGCGCTAGCCTCTCGGCTTCCGCGCTTGGCGGAGTGCTGGGGGCGCTGGCTTTCCTCGCGGCCATACCGATCGCGCGTGCGCTCCTCGTCTGGTTCGGTCCGCCGGAGTTTCTGGTGCTGGCGATTGCCGGGCTGTCGATGGTCGCGACGCTGTCGGGCCGCAATATCACCGCCGGGCTGGTGGTCGGCGTACTCGGCCTCCTGTTCTCGATGGTTGGCCGCGACGTCATGACCGGGGCGGGAAGGTTCACCTTCGGCGTTCCAAATCTCTATGACGGCCTCAGTCTCTCCGCCTTTGTCGGCGGTATCTTCGCCGTACCGGAAATGCTGTCGCGCTTTGAGCTCGACGCCGAGAGCAAGCAAATCGCCGTCAAGACCAGGCTGCGGGATGTCCTTGCCGGTATGTGGACTACGTTCCGCTACATACCGCTCGTCATACGGTCGTCGATCTACGGCATCCTTGTCGGCATCATGCCCGGGGTCGGATCAAGTGTTTCGGTGTGGATGTCCTACGCCTATGCCGCGCGCACCGTGAAATCGGAGATTCCATTCGGCAAAGGCGCGATCGCCGGGGTCATCGCGCCGGAGGCGGCCAATAATTCCAAAGAGGGTGGCGCGATGGTGCCCACGCTCTTTTTCGGAATCCCGGGCAGTTCCAGCATGGCGATCATGCTGGTGGCTTTGCACGTCGTGGGCCAGCAGATTGGGCCGAGTCTGCTGACCACAAATGTCCAGGTGTCGTTCGTTCTGGCCGCGACAATTCTCCTTTCGAACCTGCTGGCAATCCCCGTGTTCTTCGCCACGATCCCCTTCATCGTTCGGCTGACGGCCTTGCGCCGCGACCATTTGATCCCTGTCGCTATCTCGATCTCCCTGTTCGCTGCGATGATGGGGGACATGAGTGCGTCGACACTGGCCCAGTTCGCGTTCGGCGGCGTCATGGGTGTGGCGCTAAAATGGGTCGGCTGGCCACGCGCGCCGTTCCTCCTCGGCTTCGTCCTCGGACCGATAGCCGAGATCACTTACATCCAGACCGCCCAGATCTGGGGCTGGGGGATGTTCCTGCGTCCCGTCACGATCATAATGGTTCTCGCGTTCGGGATTGCCCTGGTGCGCGCACTTGTCGGACGCAAGCCCAGCGCCCGTTCCGTCCTCGGGCGGGCCGATGGAATTGTGGCACTACCGGTGCTCGCGACATTCGCGGCAGCGCTGACGATGACCTTGGGCTTTCCATCGGGCTCGTCGCCGGCGCCGCTGATCGTCGCGGTTCTTGGAACGGTTTTGTCCGTGGGGCTGCTGCTGGCTTCCCTGCCAGCCAAGAAAATCGACCGCGATCCGCTCGAGCAATTCGACTGGTTGGCGACAACCGCCCTCTTCTGCCTGGCGGTGCCGTTGGCAGGCCTGCCCATGTCGTCCGCCGGCTACACCATCTACATGCTGTCCCGGCTCGGCGTCCGGCATTGGGTGGCAGCGGCGTGGGGTATCGGGCTGGGGCTGATACAACTGGGCTTGCTTTCTTTAGCCCTCGATCTGCGTGCCGAGCCCCTGATTTCGGGCTGGATTATCTGGTGGACCCAAAACCTGGGATAGCGGGCGGACGCAGAACTGAATCGTACGCCCTCAGGCGAAGACGAAGCAGTTCCGCCTTGGTCCAGAAGCCAAGCGGATGGAACGGTTCGAATTGCGGCGAAGGCAGCGGGAAGCGTATGGGCGGACCCGTTCGGTGCGGCGTGTTCATCGACTGGAACCCTTCCAGCAGCGTCGGCGCGAGCCGCAGATAGCGGCCGTCATTGTTCACGCGCTTTCGGCGGAGTTTCGGGATCGTCGGGTTAGTGTTGATCTCGTAGATCTGGATACGTCCGTTGACGATGCCGTAGTCGGCGCGGCCATAGTCGATTTTCGCCAGATCGAAGACTTTCTCAAGCGTCTCGGCGTGGGTGAAATTATCGAACAGATTCATGAATTCCTGTTCGGCGGCCGCATCGCGTTCGACCTGTCCGCGCTTCACATACCAATCGGTGTTTCTGAGGATGTGCTGGAGGACGATGCGATTGCCGATGCGTAGCGCGCCGTACTTGCGGAAAAAGCCGTCCGGGGAGGCCTCGGCGTGGTACTGCACGGCAATCCGCCGCTTGAGGGGAATGCCACGCCCGCCAAGCCCGGCAACCGCGGCATCGAACTCCGTCTCGTTCTGGAGCAAGCCGGAGTCCGGCTTCTTGCAGTCGTCCTCGCAGCGCAGGAAAACAGGGTAGGCGGCCGGGCGTCCCCCACCCTCGAGCCGGACAGCGCCGAAATCGTTGAGTCCTTCCTGCTGGAGTTTGCTGAGCAGCGCGAAGCGCTCGAGTGCCTTCAAGGGGTGGTTGTAAATGCGGATCGCCGGATCGAAATCCTGCATGGTTTGAGCGACGCTGGCGGCACACTGGATTTCGTAAGCGCTCATGCGGTCGAAATCGGTGAAGACGTAGTTGCCGACGGGGGCGCGGCGCTTACGGAAGAGTTCTTCATAGGTCAGAGGCTGAATGAATGGCACCCGCCGCCATCCGGCGCCCCAGATGAAAAACCAGATGGTTTGCCCGGTGTAAGCCTTGGTCAGGAAATAAAGCACCGGCTAGCCCTTCGCCGCCTGGCACATCAAGACGGCGCGCTGCTTATAACGCTTGGACAAATCGCCGGCGATTTCAACTGTCCGCTGTTCAACGATGTCCAGATTCGCCGCCGTGTGAAATGCAGTCAGATGATCGAGGTCGGCAAAAAGGCGCGGATAGCTGCGTCGAATGGCGATGGCGCGTCGCATCCGGCTTCTGATGTCATCGACATCAACGGCGGCGACCTCTGGATAATTGGCAATGAATTCATCCAGAAGTCCGAGCCGCTTTCCGATCTGCGCCTCGCTCTCCTTGGTCTTGTCATCCTCGTTGATCTGGACCGCCGACACGAGCCTCCCCTCGTCGTCCAGCCAACTGCCGATCCGCTGCAAGTACTCAAGTCGGCGCGTCTGAGGAAAGAACGGAAGTACGCCATGCATGGCGATCAGCCCGAAGCGCCTGTCAGGCTGGAAGTCCCCGAGATCCGACCGCGCGGTGGACAAACTCAGCCGGTGGTGGTCCGCATATTTCCGGCACATTTCGAGGGGGGTTTCGCAGAGGTCGATGATAGTTACATCGAGGCGGCGTGCCATCTCTTCGCCACCAACCCGCACCGCGGCCTTGAGCACCAAAGCGTAGATTGCCGTGTCCGCCGCCCCGGCTATCAGAATCGTGAGCGGCAGTCCCCGGTCGCGCCGGTGGGAAATCGCCTTGCCGAGCAGCTCCACATAGTCATCGCCATCGAAATCCATGCCAACCATTGTCGGCGCGGTCCTCCGCACGGCAACCGAGATATGAAAATCCCCGCACGCGTTGCAGTGCTGCGGTACCATCCCGAGGCAGACCTGAAGGTTGGCAATCGGGTCTTCTTCGAACACACGCGTCTCCTGTGGCCAAGCTCGCCGGCACCCTAGTGCGTTTCCAGGAGGAGTGCGAAGCGGTTTCGCGGTCCGGAAGCGCGATCAAACAAGGACATAGAGCACTCGTTCCCATTTCATCGGAACGAGAAATTCTCTAGCGCCGCGCCTGTCGTTCGAGCAATCCCGGGACAGGAATTTTCGATGTTTGAGAGTGGCGACGTGGCAGCGGTGGGCGGTGACCCTGGATGTGCGCCGTCCACATTAAGCCCGGGCATGGCCCGGGACCCGGTCGGAAACGACGGCAGCGCGGTCAGAAGTGGTAGGCCGGGCGGGAATCGAACCCGCGACCATTCGATTAAAAGTCGAATGCTCTACCCCTGAGCTACCGGCCCACTGGCGGGAGGGGAGCCCGCGAATTGCGGCGGAACATAGCGGTCGACCCCCGCAAGTCAACCGCATTCGGAGGCAACCCTGAGCTGCTTTCGCCGTTAGGCTTTCCAGATACGGCGCGCGCCAACCGGACATGGCGGCGAAGAGAAACGGCACGGTTTTTCCGGTTTCCCGTGCCGGGCAACGCAGCGCCAGACGAGTCTCTAACCCGCCCGTGCCGTATCAGCCTCTGAGCTTCAGATAATGCGCCACCAGCCCCTTGGTCGAGCTGTCATTGCCCGCATTCGCTGCCGTGCCCTCGACTTTCGGCAGGATTGCCTTGGCAAGCTGCTTGCCGAGCTCCACGCCCCACTGGTCGTAGGAATTGACGTTCCAGATCGTGCCTTGCACGAAAACCTTATGCTCATAGAGCGCCACCAGCATCCCCAGCATATGGGGGGTCAGCTTGGGATAGATCAGGGTGTTTGAAGGCCTGTTGCCCGGAAACACCTTGTGCGGCGTCAAGTCCTTGATCCGTTCCTTGCTCAGCCCTTGAGCCGTCAGCTCGGCGACCACTTCCTCCTTGGTCTTGCCCAGCATCAGCGCCTCCGACTGCGCGAACACGTTGGCGACCAGCTTGTCGTGATGCGGCGGCAATTGCTCATGCGGTCGCGCCGCGATGAGGAAATCGGCCGGGATGACCGAGGTCCCCTGATGGATCAACTGATAGAAGGCGTGCTGGCCGTTGGTGCCCGGCTCGCCCCAGATCACCGGACCGCTCTCATAGTCCAACGGCTTGCCGTCGAGCCCCACCGACTTGCCGTTGCTCTCCATGTCCTGTTGCTGGAGATAGGCCGCGAACCGCGACAGCCGCTGGTCATAGGGCAGCACGGCGTGGGTCGCGAACCCCCAGGCGTTGCGGTAGAACACGCCGAGCAGCCCCATGATGACCGGCAGGTTCTTCTCGAGCCTGGTCTTGAGGAAATGCTGGTCCATCTCATAAGCGCCCTCAAGGAACGCCGCGAAATTGTCGAACCCCACGACGATCGCCACCGGCAGCCCGATCGCCGACCACACCGAATAGCGACCGCCCACCCAGTCCCAGAACCCGAAGATCCGGTCGGCCTTGATGCCGAACGCCGCGCAGGCCTTGAGATTGGTCGAGAGCGCCGCGAAGTGGTCGGGCACAGCGGCCTCGCCCAGCGCGCCGGCGACCCAGGCCCGCGCCGTCGCCGCATTGGTCATGGTCTCGTCGGTGGTGAAGGTCTTCGACGCGACGATGAACAGCGTCGATTTAGGGTCGAGCCGCTTCAGCGTGTCGTGCATATGGGCGCCGTCGACATTGCTGACATAGTGGGCGCGCAGGTTCGCCCGCGTATAGGGCTCGAGCGCCAGCGTCACCATCACCGGCCCGAGGTCCGAGCCGCCAATACCGATATTGACGATATCCGTGAACTGCGCCCCGGTCGCGCCCCTGATGGATCCCGACCGCACCGCGTCGGAGAAGCCCCTCATGGCGCCCAATACCGCGCGCACATCCGGCATGACGTCGCGGCCGTCGATCTTGACCGGCTTGTCGCCCTGGTAGCGCAGCGCCATGTGCTGCACCGCGCGATCTTCGGTGATGTTGATGTGCTGGCCCTTCCACATCGCCGCGCGCCGCTCCTCGACGCCCGCCGCCCGGGCGATGTCGAACAGCACCGCCATCGCCTTTTCGTCGATGCGGTTTTTGGAATAGTCGAGCAGCAACTCGCCGGCCGACGCCGTGAAGCTCCTGAAGCGGTTCTTGTCCGCCGCGAACATCGCCCGCATCGAGGTTTTGTCGAGCCGGGCGCGCTGCTTCATCATCTGATTGAGCAGGGATTTGCGTTTCGAAGCCATGATGGAGTTCCCTAAACCGGCGGCAGGTCGCCGCGTGCCCAGTCTGCGCGAGTTTGTGCCGCATAGTCGGCGAATGTGCCAGCCTCGATCGCCCGCCGTGCACCGCTCACCAGCACCTGGTAATAGTGGAGGTTGACCTGGCTGAGGATCATGGCGCCCAAAATCTCTTCGGTTCTGACCAGGTGGTGCAGGTACGCGCGCGAGAAACGCCGGCAATTGGGGTTGGGCGAAGCCTCGTCCAGCGGCCGGGGGTCATCCTTATGCCGGGCGTTTTTCAGGTTGATGACGCCCATTGCCGTATAGGCGTGGCCGTGCCGCCCGGCCCGCGTCGGATGAACGCAATCGAACATGTCGACGCCTCGCCCGATGGCGCCGATTATGTCGTCGGGCTTGCCTACCCCCATGAGGTAGCGCGGCTTGTCCGCCGGCAGGTCCGGCGTGATCTCGGCCAGCACGCGGAACATCGTCTCCTGCGGTTCGCCCACCGCCAGCCCGCCGATCGAATAGCCGTCAAAGCCGATCGCCTTGAGCCCCGCCGCCGATCTGGAACGCAGTTCCGCATCGTCGCCGCCCTGGTTGATGCCGAACAAGGCGCGCGCCGGCTGTGATCCAAATGCGTCCTTGCTCCGCTGTGCCCAGCGCAGCGAAAGCTCCATCGCCCGTTCCATCTCCTTGCGCTCGGACGGCAGCGGGATGCACTCGTCGAGCTGCATGATGATGTCGCTGTCGAGCAGCGTCTGGATTTCGATCGAGCGCTCCGGCGTCAGTTCATAGGCCGACCCGTCGATATGCGAGCGGAAGGTCACGCCCTTTTCGGTGAGCTTGCGGAGCTTGGCCAACGACATGACCTGAAAGCCGCCACTGTCGGTGAGGATCGGCCGCTGCCAATCCATGAAAGTGTGAAGGCCGCCGAGCCTCGACACCTGCTCCGCGCCCGGCCGCAGCATCAGGTGATAGGTATTGCCCAATAGAATGTCCGCGCCCGTGTCGCGCACCTGTTCGGGATACATCGCCTTGACGGTGCCGACCGTCCCCACCGGCATGAAAGCCGGCGTCTCCACCGGCCCGCGCCAGGTCTCGATCCGGCCCCGGCGCGCCATTCCGTCGGTGGCCATCAATGTGAAGGTGAAGTCGGTCATCGGCGGGCCATTATCACGAAGTCATTCCCGCGAAAGCGGGAATCTCTGTTTGAAGGCGGCGCTTTATGCGCCACCGGGTCGCCGGAACAGCAAACTCGCGTCCCCGTACGAGTAGAATCTGTACCCCTCCCGGATCGCGTGACCATAGGCCGCCCGCATGGTCTCGAGCCCCGAGAACGCGCTCACCAGCATGAACAGCGTCGAGCGCGGCAGGTGGAAATTGGTCATCAACACATCCACTGCCCGGAAGCGGAAGCCGGGGGTAATGAAGATGTCGGTCTCGCCGATAAACGGCTGGAGTTCGCCCGTCGCCCGCGCCGCTGTTTCGAGCAGGCGAAGGCTGGTCGTCCCCACCGCGACGATGCGCCCGCCCCTGTCCTTTGCCGCCCTGAGCCGTTGAACGACCGCTTCAGGCAACTCGCCCCATTCGGCATGCATCACGTGATCGTCGGTATCGTCGACCTTCATGGGAAGGAATGTCCCGGCCCCTACATGCAGCGTCACCCGCTCAATGGTGACGCCGCGCTCACCGAGCTTGCGCAGCAAACCCTCGGTGAAGTGCAGGCCCGCCGTCGGCGCCGCCACCGCGCCATCGACCGCCGAATAGACCGTCTGGTAGTCGGTGCGGTCGCGGTCTTCGGTGGCGCGATTGGCCCCGATATAGGGCGGCAGCGGCATGGCGCCATGCGCCTTGATCGCCTCGTCCAGCATCGCGCCGCCGAGTTCGAATTGCAGCGTCACCTCACCGGTCTTGCCCTTCCCTGCCACGGTTGCCAGCAGCGAGCCGTCATCGCCCAGCTCAAGCCGATCGAGCACGTTGAGCCGCTTGGCCGGTCGAGCAAAGGCTCGCCAGGTCTTGGCGTCGACCCGTTTGTGGAGGTTGAACGAGACGCTCGAACGGGTCTCGCCGCGAATACGTGTGCCCTTGAGTTCGGCCGGCAGCACCCGCGTGTCGTTGACCACCAGCACATCGCCCGGCTGAAGCAGTTCCACGAGGTCTGTGACCTGCCCGTCCACGAACGCCTCGCCGGGCCGGACCACCAGCATCCGCGCGCCGTCGCGCGGCTCGGCGGGATGGAGCGCGATGCGCTCCTCGGGCAGGTCGAAGTCGAAATCTGAGACGCGCATGGCGCGCCATACCGTCCCGCCATGGCTGTAGTCAAATCGGGGGGAGCGCCTTCCGCCGCTTGCCTTGGCTCTGCCCCCTCATTAGCGTCCGCCATTGATGTCCAGTCTAGCTTCCCTGAGGGATTTCCTCCGTAGGCGCGTATATGCCGGACGCTATGCGCCGGATCTGAGAAAGGAAGGCCGGCTTCTGGCCTTCCGGATGGATCAAGGCGCGTTCCCGGTCATCTACTCGGGTTCCAGTGCGGCGGCCCCCTTGGGCGCCGCCAATTTCGTCGGCAGGGAACTCGGCGACCGCCCGGCACTGTTCCTTCTCTTCTTCACCTGGGCGTCGCACGGGCGCCTCGCCGTCGATCGTTCGGTCAAGGCACTCTCGGTCTATCGCCAACGGCGCCCGCACCACAGGTTTGTCTTCCTTTGCAACGCCGAACGGGAGCGGGCGGCCCATGAGGCGGCGGGGCTCGCCGCCGTCCTTTGCAACCACAATGCCTTCGTGGACGAGGAAGTCTTCGCGCCGGGCGATGCCACGATACGCTACGATGCGGTCCACAACGCCGCCATGGTCGATTGGAAGCGCCACCACCTGTCGGGCTTGGTCAATTCCTGCCTGCAGATCACCTACGACAAAAAGGACGTGCCGCACGAGGTCACGATGGCCCGCTTCGCGGCGCTCCGCGCGGCCATGCCGTCCCATGACTTCGTCAACGAAATTGTCGATGGCAACATCGCGTTGTTGCGCTCGCGCGAGGTTGTCGCCCTGCTCCGGCAGGCACGTGTGGGGCTCTGCCTTTCGGCCGTCGAGGGCGCCATGTTCGCGAGCATGGAATATCTGCTCACCGGTCTGCCGGTCGTTTCGACGCCGTCAACGGGCGGCCGCGACGAATTCGCCGACCCAGAATACTGGCTGACCGTCGACGTCAATGCCGAGGCCGTGTCCGCGGGCGTCGCCGAGATGATCCGGCGCAACCTGCCGCGCGAACACATCCGGGCCCGCGCTCTCGGGCGCGTTTACCAGCATCGATCCCGGTTGCGCGACGTCGTCGCGCAGCACACCGATGGCAAGGTCGATTTGCCCGCCAACCTCGGCGACCAGGCCTACCGGTTCATCACCGACATCGTGCCCTGGCCGAAGGTCGCGGACCTCCAGCGTCAGTTGCAGCTGTAGCTAGGGGCCTTCGCAGCCGACGGCCCAGGCGCCGTGGCCTGCAATCCGCAGCGTGCCGCCTCGAGCATAGGCATCGGCCTCCGATGCCTTGAAGAGGCGCAGTTCGGCCAGCTTGGAAAGGTCTCCGCCCATCGCATCGATGCGCACTGTGTCGGCATCCTCGAACTGCTGGCCGATGCTCACCGGCTCGCCCGGTCCATAGGCGACATCGCTGGCCCAGACCTGTTCGCCCACCGAGACATTAAGCCCGACGACCGAAAGCACGCCCAGGCCATCACCGGCGAGATAGTCGAAGCTCGCCTCACCACCCGCCGATGCGCAATGCACCCATTCCGTCGCGAGCGCCGGGCTCGCGACGAACAGCGTTGTCAGGACCGCTATTGCACGGATCATACAGCGTCGGCCGCGACCTTGACCGAGATCATCTTGTCGGGATCGCGCACCGGCTCGCCGCGCTTGATCTTGTCGACGTTGTCCATGCCCGAAGTGACCTTGCCCCAGACGGTATATTGCCGGTCGAGGAAGCGGGCATCGTCGAAAACGATGAAGAACTGCGAATTGGCACTGTCGGGGCTCTGCGCGCGCGCCATCGAGGCCACGCCACGCACATGCGGCTCGGCGTTGAATTCCTGCTTGAGGTTCGGGTATTTCGATCCACCCGTGCCGGTGCCGTTCGGGCAGCCGGTCTGAGCCATGAAGCCGTCGATCACACGGTGAAAGACGATCCCGTCGTAAAAGCCCTCGCGCGCCAGCTTCTTGATATGGGCGACATGGTTGGGCGCGAGATCGGGACGCATCTCGATCACGACAGGGCCCTGGGTGGTTTCAATGAGAAGCGTGTTCTCGGGATCCTTGTAGTCGGCCATCGGACTGGCTCCTCTTACTTGTATTCGATCGTGGCGGAGATGATCTGGTCCGGGTTCGCCGGCGGCTCGCCGCGCGTGATGTTGTCGACGAATTCCATGCCGGAAACGACACGACCGAACACCGTGTACTGCCCGTCGAGGAACGTGCACTCGCCAATACAGATGAAAAACTGCGAGTTGAAGCTGTCCGGGTCATTCGTCCGCGCGGCGCCAACAGCGCCCCGAGTGAAGCTCTCGGCGTTGAACTCGGCCTTGATATTGGGCAGCTCGGAATCGCCGGTACCGGCCATGCTCAAATCGAAGGTCGGCGCATCGGTCTTTGCGAATTTCACATCGCCGGTCTGCGCCATGAAGTCCTCGATGACCCGGTGGAACAGCACGGAATTGTAGGAGCCGCGCTCGGCGAGCGTCACGATGCGTTCGACATGGAGCGGCGCAACCTCAGGCAGCAATTGGATATCGACGACGCCGTCCTTGAGGGTCAGCATCAGGTGCGGCGTGCCTTCGGCGGCGCGAGCCGAAGTCGTCAATGTCACACCGAACACGGCGGCGGCGGCGATTGCGAGAATGCCGAGGATCGCGGCAGCGCGCTTCAAAGGGGAACTCATGTTTTCTTTAATGCCTTGAGAACGTTGGCGGGAACGAAAGCGGAGATGTCTCCGCCCATTTCGGCGATCTGACGCACCAGCGTGGCCGAGATGTGGCGGACATGGGGACTGGAGGGCAGGAACACGGTCTGCAGGTCCGGTGCCATCTGTGCATTCATGCCGACCATCTGCATCTCGAAATTGTAGTCTGTGGTGTCGCGCAGGCCGCGGATGATGAGCTTGGCGCCGTTGGCGCGCGCCGCGCTGACCATCAGCCCGTTGAAATCGACGATCTTGAACTCGGTCTCGGTGCGCTTGCCGATCGGCTCGAGCGTCTGCCTCAGCAGCTCGATCCGGTCTTCATGGGTAAAGAGCGGCTTTTTGGAATGGTGCGTACCCACCGCCACGACCAGCGTATCGACCAGCTTGCAGGCCCGCTCGATGACGTCGAGATGGCCATTGGTCAAGGGGTCGAACGAGCCGGGATAAAAGCCCACAAGCCGTGTCATTTGCCGCCCTTTCAGCCCCGGGTGGGAATTTCGCGGGGGTTCTGTCACGCCCGGGGCGCCAAGGCAAGTCGCGCCGCCTCAAGCCGAATGATGCTGGAGTGCCAGCCAGACCGCCGCGCCGATCAGGATCAGACCCGCCGCCCGGCTGGCCCAGCGCGCCGCCGGGCCGGTCAGGGCGCTTCGGGCATAACTCGCCATGAGGATATAGGTCACGTCGGCGATGATCGCCGCGACGATCTCGATCGCTCCGAGCACCAGCACCTGCGGCCATGTCGGGTGCTGCCTGTCCACAAATAGCGGCAGAAACGCCCCGAAGAACAGCAAGGCCTTGGGATTGCCCCATAGGACGAAGAAACCTTGCACCACTTGCCGCCACGAATTGGCGGATGCCCCAGAGGTCCAGACCTTCACCATGCTCTCGGACCGCAGGTACCCGACGCCGAGCCAGACAAGGTAGGCCGCGCCCGCATATTTGATGACGTCGAACATGGCGACGACGATGCCCGTGACCGCCTCGAGCGCCAGCGCCACGACCACCACCATGGTGATCCGCGCCGTGGTCGCACCAATTTCATGCAACAGGCCCGCCGCGACGCCGCGCGCCAGCGCCATGCTGACCACCGCCGAGACGGTGACGCCGGGGGCGTACACCACGACGAAGGCCGCAATGATGAAAGAGATCAGCGTTCCGGTATCGGGAAGATGAATCAACCTATGATCCCGAATAGTGCGAACCCGTTTTCGGACAAGATCATGCGCGGCAATGTACGCGTCAGGCCTTCTTGACCAGCGCCAGCCACACGCCGCCGATCATCAGGATTCCCCCTGAAACTCGGCTGACCAACCGCACCCGAGCCGCTGAAATCATGCCGCGCGCCTGCCCGGCAAGCACGGCATAGACAGAGTCCGACAGCCCGGCGATGAGCATGAAGAACAGCCCCAGCAGCATCACCTGGGGAAAGGCCGCCGCTTCCTTTTGAACAAAGAGCGGCAGGAAGCCGCCCAGGAATATCAACGCCTTGGGGTTGGACCAGATCACCAGGAACCCGTCGAGTACCAACCGGCGATAGGACTTTGCCGGGCCGGCTGACGCTTCGCCCAATTGCCCGCTTGAGCGCAGCATGTTGAAGCCGAGCCAGATCAGGTAAGCCGCGCCCGCGAGCTTGATCCAGTCGAAAGCGAAAGCCATGAAACTCATCACAGCCTGCAAGCCCAGCGCCACCACCAGGATCATCCCGATCAGCCCCAATTGCGTACCAAGGACGATCGAAAGCCCCGCCAGCGTTCCCCGCGCCAGCGAATTGGCAAGGATCACTGTGACCGTCGGGCCCGGAACGATGGCGAGCAGAAAGCAGGCGAGCAGGTACGGCAGCAGGGTGGCAAGGTCGATCATCGCATCTCTCCGGGCAGATCGCGGGCGTACCGGACTTCCTCCTCCGCCGGATTCTCCTCGATCAAGGCAAAGCCGAGTTTGCTCAGAAGCGCAAGAGATGCAGCATTTCGCGGGTCGAGCGTCGCCGTCGCTCGCTTGGCGCCGTAGCTTGCCCCAAGCTCCCCCAGCATCAACGACACCGCCTCAAAGCCATGGCCCCGCCGCCAATAGCCGCGGCCAAGGACGTAGGCAATTTCGGCGTCGCCATCCGGTGTGACCGTCGCCTGGACATAGCCTAAGGCGACCCCCGAACCGTTACGTACCACCCAGTTCAGCCAGTCCTCTGACCTGTCGGTGGAGGTCCTTGCCTCGAGCCTTCCGAACCGTTCGCGCAGCCATGCCGCGCTCTGCGGTTCCTTCTCGTCGGTATAGGTGTAGAGCGCCGGATCGCTAAGGATGGCATAGAGCTCGTCCGCATGGGCGGCGAGTTGCGGCTCAAGCCTCACGCCCGTGCCGTCAACCGGCCGCATCGGCTTGGGCTCACGCGTCGCTCTCGTCCCCGTCCTCACCCTCCGGCTCACTGATCCGCTCGACGGCGACAACCTTCTCACCCGAAGCGGTCTTGAACACGCGCACGCCTTTGCTCGCCCGGCTGGTGTAGCGGATGCCATTGACCGGCACACGGATGAGTTGCCCACCGTCCGAAATCAACATTACCTCGTCGGCATCCTCCACCGGGAAGGCTGCTACCAGCCGGCCGATCTCGCTGGTTTTGCGCTGGTCGGTCGCCTTGATCCCCTTGCCGCCGCGGTTGGAGATGCGGAACTCGTAGGAGGACGAGCGCTTGCCGAATCCGAGCTCGGTAATGGTCAGGACAAACTGTTCCGCCGCACCCATTTCGATGTAGCGCGCCTCGCTGAGTGCGACCGCCCCGCCGTTCTCCTCGATCTCCTCTGATGCCTCTTCGACATCAGCGTCAGTGTCGGCGTCCTCGCCCGTCGCCGCGCGCCTGATCGCACCCGACTGCTTGAGATAGGCCTCGCGTTCGGCAGGCGCAGCTTCAACATGCCTCAGGATCGACATCGAGATGACGCTGTCGCCCTCACCCAGCGAGATGCCTCGCACGCCATTCGACGTCCCGGTACCACCGTTGCCGCCGAACACGCGGATGGCGCCGCTTGGGAAGCGGATCGCCTGCCCCACCGCCGTGGTCAGCAGGACGTCATCGCTTTCGTGGCTGAGTTCGACGCCAATGATCGACTGGCCCGGCTCGTCGAACTCCATGACGCGCTTGCCCAGGGTCGTGCGGGGTACGCAATCGCTGAGCTTGTTGCGCCTGACACCTCCGGTCGAGGTCGCAAACATCACGTCATGCTGCGCCCACTCAGCCTCGTCTTCCGGCAGCGGAACGATCGACGTGATCCGCTCGCCCTCATCGAGCGGCAGCATGTTGATCAGCGCCCGCCCCCTGCCCTGCGGTTCGGCCATCGGTAGCCGCCAGACCTTGAGTTTGTAGACCTGTCCCAACGAGGAGAAGAACAGCACCGGGGCATGCGTGTTGGCGACGAACAGCCGCGTGACGAAATCTTCGTCGCGGGTTGCCATGCCCGAGCGGCCCTTGCCGCCGCGCCTTTGCGCCCGATAGGCCGAAAGCGGCACCCGCTTAATGTAGCCGCCATGGGTGACGGTCACCACCATGTCTTCGCGCGCGATCAGGTCTTCGTCCTCGAAATCCCCTGCCGCCTCGTCGATGACCGTCTTTCGCGGCGAGGCGAACTCGTCCTTGATCGCGACGAGTTCCTCGCGGACGATGGTCCGCACCCGCTCGCGCGAGCGCAGGATGTCGAGGAAGTCCTCGATATCCTTGCCCAGCCCGTTGAGTTCGTCGCCGATCTCGTTGCGCCCCAGCGCCGTCAGGCGGCTGAGCGTCAACGCCAGGATCGCGCGCGCCTGTTCTTCCGACAGGCGGAACGTATCGTCTTGGCTGATCGTGTGGCGCGGATCGTCGATCAGCTTGATCAGCGGCGCCACGTCGCGCGCCGGCCAGTCGCGCGCCATCAACTGGTCGCGGGCGACCGTTGCATCCGGCGCCGACCGGATCAGCGCGATCACTTCGTCGATATTGGCCACCGCCACCGCAAGCCCGACCAGCACATGGGCACGATCGCGCGCCTTGTTGAGCAGGAACTTGGCGCGCCGCGTCACCACCTGTTCGCGGAAATCTACGAAGGCCTGGAGGATCGGCACGACGCCGGTCAGTTGCGGCTTGCCGCCATGCAGCGAAACGAAATTGCAGCCGAACGAACTCTGCAGCGGCGTGAACCGGTAGAGCTGGTTCAGCACGACATCGGGAACCGCATCGCGCTTCAATTCGATGACCACGCGCATGCCGTTGCGGTCGGACTCGTCGCGGATATCGGAAATGCCTTCGACGCGCTTGTCGCGCACCAGCTCGGCCATCTTCTCGATCATCAGGCTCTTGTTCACCTGATAGGGGATCTCGTTGACAATCAGCGCTTCGCGACTGCCGCGCATCTCCTCGATCTCGACCTTGCCGCGTACCAGGATCGAGCCGCGGCCGGTCTCGTAGGCCGCTCGGATTCCCGCCCGACCCAGAATGATGCCCGCGGTCGGGAAATCCGGCCCCGGCATTTTCTGCATGATCTCCTCGACGCTCACATTTGCGTTGTCGAGAACCAGCAGCGTCGCGTCGATCACCTCGCCCAGATTGTGGCTCGGGATATTGGTCGCCATGCCGACGGCGATACCGCCGCCGCCATTGACCAGCAGATTTGGAAACCGTGCCGGCAGCACCACAGGCTGCTGCCGGCTGCCATCGGAGTTGTCGTAAAAATCGACCGTGTCCTTGTCCAGATCGTCGAGCAGGAACGACGTGATCTTTTCCATGCGCACTTCGGTGTAGCGCATGGCCGCCGGCATATCGCCGTCGACCGAGCCGAAATTGCCCTGACCATCGACCAGCAGTTCGCGCATGGAAAAATCCTGCGCCATGCGGACCAGCGACATATAGACCGCCTGGTCGCCATGCGGGTGGTATTTGGCGATCACATCTCCCACCACCGCCGCCGACTTATGATAGGGCCGGTTCCAGGTGAAGTTCTGCTCGTTCATCGAAAACAGGATGCGCCGGTGCACCGGCTTCATGCCGTCGCGCACGTCGGGCAGTGCCCGGCTCACGATCACGCTCATGGCGTAATCGAGATAGGACTTGCGCATCTCTTCGGTGATGGAAACGGGTGCAATGTCGGAAGGCGGCGGCGCGCTTCCGGAGGTCTCTGGCGTGTCTGTCACGGGCCTATGATGTCGTGGTTGAAAATGCTGCTGCGGGTCTATGCGATTCCGGCCGGAAACACCAATTTTCTCAGGGCTTTTGGGCCAATTCGACCGGGGTCTTCCACCGCATTTTCAGATAGATTGGAATAGGGGTGTTTTCGAGGCGCTAATTGTTGTTTGCGGCCGAGAATTTCGCCCGCGCCGCCAGCACTTCGCCATGGTTCCGGTCGGCCCAGGACACCAGCGCCCCGAACGGCTCCAGCAGCGACTGGCCAAGCGGGCTCAGCCGGTAGGAAACCGCCGGCGGATTCGTGGGAAAAACCTCGCGCTCCACCAGCCCGTCGCGTTGCAGGATTCTCAGCGTCTGGGTCAGCATTTTCTGGGAAATATCCCCGATATGCCGCCGCAACTGGCTGAAGCGCTGCTCCCCACCCGACAATTCGAGGATTACCAGCATGCTCCATTTGTCGCCGAGTTTGTCGAGTACCCCGCGGATCGGGCAGTTCTCGAACATCTCCGCGCCGTCATTTTCGGCTCGCCAGGCTGCGAGTCCGTCGCGCGCGCTCGAAAGCACCTCTTTTGTCATGGGTTACCTGCCTGTGACCTGCTGTGGCGAAAGTGCCGCCTTCCCCTGTCCCTAGCAGCCGCGTAGGAGAGCGTCGATCTCTTTTCGATACCTGCTTTCAATCCGAAACCAGGTTCGCGGCGAAGGCAAGGACCAGACAATGGCGGACTTCAAGGACAAGCGGATCGGCGT
>JBEBGE010000043.1:0-27391 GCA_040081595.1 Devosia sp. | reverse complement strand
CAATCATGCCAGATCACCCAAGCTAGCGTTTTTCCGCGCCGAAACTGAATCGGAACGATGTACCTCTGGCGCATCGCCTTTAATGGGTCCTGAGCCTAGACAAGCGCATATCGCCATTTGGACCATTGATTCAGTTTGGGCCGATGATGCCGCGACAAGGCCAATTGCCCGTTGGTAGCGCATCGGGATATTCCTGGGGTCAAAGTCTAGTGTTTCATCTTCATCCAATGAGGCAGAGGCAGGCATGGCGAAGCCCTCCGATGAAAAATTGACCGACAAAGAAATCGACGCCCGCCGCGAGGCGGGGCTGAAGAAGCTTTTGGCGACCCCGCCGAAGCCTCACAAGTCCCGCGCGCCGAAGCGCGCGGGGGCAGTTCCGCCAGATGGCGTTAAGGACAGTGGGGAAGCGCCAGCAAGTTATTCGGCTCGACGCCGTCCGGCTGAGTCTTGAGGTACTTGCGGCCGTTAGGACGCTGCTTCACTTCGATCCAGACTGACTCCCCACTGGGGGCAACTGTCCAGAGCTGGTAGGCCGAAGACTCGATACCTTTGATGAGGGTATCAATAGGCTCATACCAGCCGCCTTGCGCCGGACCACCAAGCCCTTGCAGGCGTCGGTCTTTATCGGCGTTGTCGGGCTTGTGGCAGGTAACTTGTATTGCAGGAATGGCCATGATGGCTCCTTGAAGAAGCCGTGATGGGACTTGAACCTTTAATGCGAACATGCATTATCGAGTTTGTTACTAAAATCACTGGTCGCCCCATTCAGACGGCGGTTAAAGGCAAGGTCAACTGCGTTACGAGCGCAGCCCCGGCCAAGGGCAAGTCTGTGCGATTCTGTCGCATGAGTCGACCCCGGTTAACCGCTTGTTAGGCGATCAAAAGTGCCCCCGCGGGCTATGCCCGCGGGGATTTCTGTTTCAGCCGTTTGTGGACTCGCTTGATGAGCGCGATCCGCTGCTTACGCGTGCGCGGCTTTACGAGGTTGGGAATACATCAGGCGCTTGCCCACGGTGCCCTCAAGGGCGCGGGCGGCGCGTTCGGTATCTTCGACGCCAAGGGCAGAGCGGTTCGAATAACGGAAATCGAACTCCTTCAGATAGCGGGACAAATGCTGCTCGCTGACTGAGTGGAACACGCCGAAGATGCCGCGCTTCAGGATGGCGAAGTAGCCCTCGACGGTATTGCTGTAGGCATCGCCGCGCACGTATTCGCCTTTGCCATGATCGACCTGCTCATGTTTGGCGAACTGGCGGCCAGCAAAGCGATAGCCGCTGGCCTTGTCGGTCGCGAGAGTTGACTTGCGCGACACGTTCTTGAACAGGACCGTCTTGAGCGTCTTGTTTGTGATGTTCGGCAGGTGATGTGAACGGGCAGCGCCGCCACGTTCAACGAGCGTGTGCACGATCTGCTTGCCGATACCGGCATTGGTCGTGCCTTTCGGAGCGCGCTTGCTGGCGTGCTTGTTGGATTCTTTGCCGCCGATGAAAGACGAGTCGGCTTCGACCACTTCGCCGGGGCCGCCCATCGGACCAGCTTCCGGGCCAAGGCCCATAGCCTCACGGCAACGCATGGCAAGGAACCAAGCGGTGCGATAAGAGCCCAAGCCGAGGTTGCGCTGAAGCTGAAGGGCGCTAATGCCCTTCTTGCTGGACGCCATCAAGTGAAGGGCCAGGAGCCACTTGTGGAGCGGAATATGCGAGCGTTCCATGACGGTGCCAGTGCGGCAGGTGAACTTGTCGCGGCAATCGCGGCAGAGGAACATGCCAGCCTGAGTCTTGCCCGCCATGCGCATGGCGTTGACCGACCCGCAATGCGGGCAGGTCAGGCCATCGGCCCAGCGCGAGGCGATGATGTGTGCCTCGGCGGCGGCTTCGTCATTGAAGATTTTGGCGGTCAAGTTCATGGCAATCGCTCCTGTCCCTGTTATCTAGGGGATGGGGCTTGCTAAGTCAAGTGCATAATTCCCACTATCTCAGCCATCCCCTGATCCAGGCGAAGAAATCGAAACCGACATCGTCCCCGTGATGCGCGCGCCAGTCGGCAGGGCGATCGAAGGGGCCGGACCAGACGCCGCGCCGGGCGGCTCGGGCTTCGAGTTCGATGAGCCCGTAATCGCCATCGGCGACAGCCATCCCTGCCCGCACCATCGCCTCTCCAAGGTCCAGTCCTGCGGCCCGGCATCGTGCCAGTGTGCGACCGTAGCGGTCGATGCCGTCCGCGTAGCAGGTCACCGTGTGGGTGGCGACGAGGCGGGACAGTTCGCTATGTGCCAACGCACCGCAGTTCCACGATTGGCCGTCCTGGCCGGTGCAGGTCTGGCCGAATTCCGGGGCATCGATGCCGAGGATGCGGATGCGGGTCACCCCCATGCGCAAGCTATCGCCATCAGCTGCAATGGCGCGGCCGTTCAGGGTTGGCGGAGGCGGCGCGAGCAGCCCGGCGATCAGTGCCACAACGGCGATCGCCAGCGGTGTCGCGGCAAGTGCCAAGAGCCGCCAAATCGGGCCGTTTCGGCGTCGATGCGAGGCCCCCAATTCACATCCTCTTAACCATGGTTCGGATAGGGTTTCCCCCCGAGCGTAGCGAATGCATTTGTGGTTCGCATCGTCGAGTTGGTTGAGTACCGCGTATGCCGTTCGAACCGGCCCAACAGGCCGATATGCGCTCGCTCGCCGGGCGCAGTCGCCGCCGAAGCTCACAGAAGACCGTGTTCGAGGCCCGGCAGAAGCTGACCTCGTCCTCCGGCACGCGCTCCTCGTTCGATTTCGAACTGCTCGACGACTACGCCAATGCGCGCATTTCCGGCGTGCTGCTGATGCCGATGGTGCTGATCATCCTCGCGGGCTTTTCGAGCCTGTGGGCGCCGCTCTACGCAGCCGCGGGCTGGGCGGGACTGGTGATCGCCGCCAACTCGCTGGTCGTCCTGTTCTGCCGCCGCTTCAAGCGCGTGGCGCCGGAGCGGTTCAACGCCGGCAAATGGACGGCGACGTTCGTCATCGGCGAGACGGTGTTCGGCATCGCCTGGTCGCTGTTCACGCTGTTCACGCTGGTGACGGAGGCGCATCAGAGCATCGCGGTGGTGATGTTCGCGATTGCGCTGGTGGCGATCGCCGCCAATGCTGTCTCGACCCGTACCCTCCCCGCCGCGACGCTGATGAGCACGCTGCCCACTGCGCTGACGGTCTCGATCAACCTGGTGGTCATGGGCGGGATGCTCAACCTGTCGCTGGCCGCGGTGACGGTGGGGGCTGAAATCTTCTTTGTCTATGTCGCGCGACAATTGCATGGGTCCGAGCTCGAGACGGTGGTCCACCAGATGGAGAAGGACTCGCTGATCAACGAGCTCGAGGAAGCCCGGCAGATGTCGGACGAGGCCCGTCGCCACGCCGAGCAAGCCAATATCGCCAAGTCGCAATTCCTGGCCACGATGAGCCACGAACTCAGAACGCCGCTCAACGCCATCATCGGTTTTTCCGAGGTACTGCAATCGGAGTTGCTCGGGCCGCACAGCGTTCCGCAATACAAGGAATATGCCGGCGACATTCATAGCTCCGGCCAGCACCTGCTCAATCTCATCAACGAACTGCTCGATCTCAGCCGCATCGAGGCGGGCAAGTACGAACTCAACGAAGAGGCGGTGTCGCTCGCCGAGATCGCGGAGGATTGCCGCCGTATGGTCGAGATTCGCGCCAAGTCCAAGGGCATCGACCTGATGTTCAGCGTCGGCAGCAATTTACCCAAGCTGTGGGGCGACGAGCGGGCGATCCGTCAGGTCGTGCTGAATCTGCTGTCGAACGCCATCAAGTTCACCCCGCAATCTGGCAAGGTCGCGCTGATGGTGTCGCGCAGCGCCGATGGCGGTCAGATGATTTCGGTCCGCGACAATGGTCCGGGCATTCCGGACAGCGAGATCGAGACGGTGCTGTCCTCCTTCGGGCAGGGAAGCCTTGCGCAAAAAAGCGCTGAGCAGGGCGCCGGACTTGGCCTGCCGATCGTCCAGAAGATCATGGAGCTGCATCAGGGCCGGTTCGACCTGTTCAGCAAGCTGCGCTTCGGTACCGAAGTGATCGCGACTTTCCCCCGGGCGCGGGTGATGGATGCACTGGCGCCGGTGGTCGAGCGGAAGTCGCGGCTCAAGATCTACACGGACGCGCGTTAGTCTTTGCCGCTCACGCCGGCGCCTTCGAAAGTCGCCATGTGGTTGTGAAGGTGAAGGGCGGTCTTGGCCAGGACCAGGCCGAGCGCCGCGCCGCTCCCCTCGCCCAGCCGCATATTGAGATCGAGGAGCGGCTTGACGCCCATGCGCGCGAGCGCGGCGGCGTGGGCTGACTCCGCCGAGACATGGGCGAAGATGCAGTGGCTGATCGCTTCGGGGTTGACGGCATGGGCGATGGCAGCGGCGGAGGTTGCGACGAAGCCGTCGATGAAGACGGGGATCTTGCGCTGGCGCGCCGCGATGAGCGCACCGAGCATGGCGGCGATTTCGCGCCCGCCAAGCCGCGCCAGAATTGAGAGTGGATCGGTGAGCTCGTCATGGTGAAGGGCCAGAGCGCGATCGACGGCGCTGGCCTTGCGCCCCAGCCCCTGGTCATCGACCCCGGTGCCGCGCCCAACCCAGTCGGCGCCGTTGCCGCCATAGAGGGCGGCATAGATGGCGGCGGCGATGGTGGTGTTGCCGATGCCCATTTCGCCGATGGCGAGCGCGTCCGGATTTCCCGCGATCGCCTCCATGCCATAGGCGATGGTCGCCGCGCACATCTTGTCGTCCATCGCGGCTTGGCGGGTGATGTCGCCGGTCGGCAGCTCAAGCGCCAGCTCGAAAACGCGCAGGTTGAGTTCGTGCAGCGCGCTCAACTGGCTGATGGCCGCACCGCCATCGGTGAAGTTCTTGACCATCTGCGCGGTGACCGCGCGCGGGAACGCAGAGACACCCTGATCGGTGACGCCGTGATTGCCGGCGAAGATCGCGACCATCGGGTTGTCGAGCACGGGCGGCGACTTGCCCTGCCAGCGCGCGAGAAACTCGACCAGCTCTTCGAGCCTGCCGAGCGAGCCTGGCGGCTTGGTCAATTGCGCATCGCGGCGGCGTACCCCGGCGACGGCGGCCTCGTCCCCGTCCGGCAGGATGGTGAGCAGCTCGACAATGTCGGCGAAGACCGCAGACTGGGGCATTGGATTCCGATCAGGTGAGAGCGAGGCGGGCCTTGAGGTCGGCTTCGCCCCAGCCCATGACGACATTGTGGTTCCAGGCGAAGGCGGGGCGAAGGATAGGCGCCAGCGCCACCTGCCAGGGTGTGGTGATCTCGATCTGCCAATCGTAGCGGACGAAGGTGCCCCCGCCTTCGGCGCGCAGCGTCCAACGCCCGGTGCCGTCGAGTTCTCCCCGGGCGCGTCCCTCGAGGATCGCCATCGGCTCGACGCGGGTCGCAGTCATCTCGAAGGTGAGCTCATAGGGCAAAGCGGTGCGCCAGGTGAAGGAACGAACCGCGCCGATTCCATCCGGACCGCCAGCTGAAACCAACCCCACTCGCTTGACCGCGCGCCACCATTGTGGCCAGTCGTCGGGGCGCGAGATTTCGCCCCAGACCCGCTCGAGTGGGGCCTTCAGGTACCACTCGCTGACCAGATCGAATCGCGTCGCGGCCAAAGCTTGCCAAGCTCCGAAGATTGGTGGGACAGTCGGCCAGTCTTAGACCAGCGCCACGGAAATGCAATTGAGCGACGGCCCGCCATTGCTGCGGCCCCACAACGACAATCTGGGCGGCGAGCCGGGCGGAAAGCTGGCTGATGACCTGGTCATGGGGCTCAGATTCTATTCACGGCTGCCCACAGGCGAGCGGCCACACGAAAAGCCGAATCTGTCGCGCATCGCGCTCGCCCTGCCCTTCACCTCCTGTGTCATCGCGGCTCTTCCGGTCGCGATCCTGCTCGGGCTCGAATGGCTGCGGGTACCACATTTTTTCGCCGCCGCGTTCGCGGTGGGCACGATGGTCATCGTCTCGGGCGCTATGGCCGAGGATGCTCTGGCGGACGCCGCCGACGGTCTGGGTGGCGGGCGCAACATCGAGGAACGGCTCGACATCATGAAGGACAGTCGCCACGGCACCTATGGGGTGGCGGCCATCGCGATGCTGTTGCTTTTGCGGGTCGCCGCCATCGGCTCGATTGCCAATCCGCTGGAAGCGGCGGGGGTCTGGCTCGCCTCAGGTGTAATGGCGCGTTCGGGCTCGCTCTGGCTGACGCGCGCCTTGCCCGCGGCGCGAAGTGGAGGCGCCGCGGCCAATGCCGGGCGAGTCAGCATGCGATCCTTCGTGATCGGCGGCATCTTCGCGGTCTTGCTCAGTTTTGTCTTTGCCGGGTTTGCGGTGGGGGTACTGGGGCTGGCTTCGGCCTATCTCCTGGGCGCGGCGGTGATCTGGGGCTGGATCACCCTCTGCCGGAGGCTCATCGGGGGACAAACCGGGGACCTGGTCGGCGCTTTGCAGGCTCTCCTTGAAATCGCCGCGCTCAGTGCCTTTATGATCTTCGTCTAGTCCATACTGCGTCGCGTTCCTGATTGGACCGTTCATGTTCTTCATCGGTATTGCGCTACTGGTCGCCGTCGGAATCGCCCTGCTGATCAGCGCCGATGTGGGCGCCTATTTCGGGCTCAGCCAGCAGCAATTCGGCCAGCTGATTCCTCTGCTCATCCTCCTGATCGTGTTCGCCGCCAGTATCTTCGCCCGCCGGCAGCGATTCTCGACCATTGCGGGCAACCTCATGATCTGGATTGCGATCTTCGGCGTCGCGATCCTTGGTTATAGCTATCGCGACGACTTGGCGGCGGTCGGCAACCGGGTGTTCGGCGAATTGGTGCCGAGCGCCGCAGTGATCGATTCCGAAACCGGGACGGCGAGCTTCCGGCGCAGCCGCGACGGGCATTTTCTCGTCGCCTCCAGCGTCAATGGCGCCGACATGCCAATGCTCTTTGATACCGGCGCCAGCGCGGTAGTCCTGACCTATGGCGACGCGCAGCGGGCGGGGATCGATGTCGGCTCCCTGCGGTTCACGACGCCGGTGACCACCGCCAACGGCACGGGCCGGGCGGCGATAGTGACACTCGAGCGGATCGAAATCGGCGGGATCGTGCGCAGCAATATCCGCGCCTTCGTTGCCGAGCGCGGGGCGCTCGAGGGGAGTCTCCTTGGCATGACCTTCCTCGAAACGCTCAGCAGTTACGGCGTGTCCGGCAACCAGCTGGAGCTTGCTGGTTAAGCGCCCCAGTGCATACTGGCCGGAGCGTCAAACACCGGAGACTAGAAATGCCCCAGCGCGACTATGACGAGCGGCTGCTTCGCCATGCGTTCGAGGTCGCAAGGCGCGCCCGCGACGGCGGCGACCATCCATTCGGCTCGATCCTTGCGGACGGCAGCGGCAAGGTTCTGCGCGAACAGGGGAACGGCTATTCGTCGGAAGGCGGCGACCGCACCGCGCATGCCGAAAGACTCCTCGCCTCCTGGGCGGCTAAGAACTTGAGCCTCGACGAGTTGTCCCGATGCACTCTCTACACGTCGGCGGAGCCCTGCGCGATGTGTTCGGGCGCGATCTACTGGGCTGGGATCGGACGCGTGGTGTTCGGCCAGACTGAACGCGATCTCAAGGCGCAGACCGGCGCCCATGAAGAGAACCCGACGCTCGACTTGCCCTGCTACATCGTCTTTGAAGCCGGGCAGCGGCCGACCGAACTGGTGGGACCGCTGCTGGCCGACGAAGCGGCGCAGCTGCAGGCCGATTTCTGGGACCACAAGTAGCGCGGGTTCAGGCGACTTCGAGCGCCGGCGCGTCTTCGAGAGCGGCGAGCGCCCGGAACAGGACATCCGGCCCAGCTCCCTTACGGCAGGCATCGACGCTCAAGATTTGGCGGAAGGCCCGCGCCCCGCGCCGGCCATTGGCAATACCGAGCATGTGGCGCGTGATCTGATTGAGGCGCGCGCCACCTCTCAATTCGGCTTCGGCATAAGCGGCCATGGTCGCGATGATGGCTGGCAGCGAGACGTTGCGTTCTGCGTCGCCGAAGAAGCGGTGGTCGATCTCGGCGAGTAGCCGCGGATCGTGATAGGCGGCGCGACCGAGCATGACGCCAGCGACGTGGCGCAAGTGACCTTCGGCCTGATCCAGGGTTTCGATACCGCCATTGATCGAGAGTTTGAAGGGCGAAAGCCGTTCCGCCAATCGGTAGACACGCGGATAATCGAGCGGCGGGATGGTGCGGTTCTCTTTCGGCGACAGGCCCTTGAGCCAGGCCTTGCGCGCATGGACGTAGAGATGATCGGCACCGGCCGCGACCATCAGGTCGGCAAAGCGGTCGAGGCTCTCCTCGGTATCCTGATCGTCGATACCGATGCGGCACTTGACGGTAACCGGCAGGCCGGTCGCGCCCTTCATGGCGCGGACGCACTCGGCGACGAGCCCCGGCTCGGCCATGAGGCAGGCCCCGAAGCGGCCCGACTGAACGCGGTCGGACGGGCAGCCGACATTGAGGTTGATCTCGTCATAGCCGAAGCTGGCGGCGATGCGGGTGGCCTCTGCCAGTTCCGACGGATCGGAACCCCCTAGTTGCGCCGCGACCGGGTGCTCGATCTCCGAGAAGCCCAGCAGCCGCTCGGGGTCGCCGTGAACGATGGCAGCGCTGGTCACCATCTCCGTGAAAAGCAGAGCCTGGCGCGTCAGCTGCCGGTGAAAGTAGCGGCAGTGGCGGTCGGTCCAGTCCATCATGGGCGCAACGGAGAACCGGCGCGCTTCGGCGAGTGCCGCGTGTCGCGTGTCCGGTTGACAATGGTCGATTGAGGTCATGGCGGCAGCGTGTCCCCCATTTCGGGAGGCGCCGTCAAGTCAGGGCCTATTCCGGGCTGTCGTCATCGTTGAGGATGCGCTGGCTGGCGCCCTCGAGATCTTCGTATTGGCCGTTGCGCAGGGCCCAGAGGAAGGAAACCAGCGCAAGGACGCCCAGAAAAATAGCGATGG
Organism: Devosia sp.; assembly: GCA_040081595.1. Lineage (GTDB taxonomy): Bacteria > Pseudomonadota > Alphaproteobacteria > Rhizobiales > Devosiaceae > Devosia_A. The sequence continues at coordinate 18,385 of JBEBGE010000043.1, read as the reverse complement.
GGATGAGGACGACGAGCCCGCTCATTCGGCGATCCCCGGCATGGGCTCGGCAAGCGGGGCCGACCTGCGAGGCTTTGGCACCCTAGTTCGTCCCTCCCAGCGCAGACGCAGGGCGTTCAGCACCACAATCAATGAAGAAGAGGACATGGCGATGGCGGCAATCAGCGGCGTTACCATGCCGCTGACCGCCAACGGCACCGCAATCGCGTTGTAGCCGATGGCGATGGCGAGGTTCTGGTTGACGATGGAGGCGGCCTGCCTCGCGGTCCGGATGACGAAGGGCACGGCGGCAAGCTGCTCGCCGGTAAAGACGAAATCGGCAGCGCTGCGACCGATATCGGCAGCGCTTGCCGGGGCCATGGACACATGCGCGGCTCGAAGCGCGGGCGCGTCGTTGATCCCGTCGCCGACCATCATGGCGTTGCCTAGTCCGCCGACGGCGGCGACCTTGTCGGCAGGTAAGAGGCCCGCCGAATAGTCCGCGATGCCGACTTCGGACGCGAGGGCGGCGACGGCGTCACTGCGATCGCCGGAGATGAGACTGATACGAAGGCCGAGCTTTTTGAGACTGGCAATGGCGGTGTTTGCATCGTCGCGGGGAATGTCGGCGAAGCGGAACCAGGCCAGTGGCTCGCCATCACGGGTGAGCCAGACCTGAGTGCCGACGACGTCATGTCGGTCGGCTACGCCGCACCAGCCGGCGCTGCCCAGACGCCAAAGCACACCGTTCGCCTGGGCTTCGATGCCCTGCCCCGGCCTCTCAACGATCTCGGCGGCGACGGTATCGCGGTGGCCAAGCGCGATGACCAACGCCCGGGAAAGCGGATGGGTGCTCGCGGCCGCGAGCGCCGCGGCCATGTCGAGCGCGGCACTGAGTGTGCCCGATTGCGCGACGAGGACGGGCCGGCCGCGGGTCAGCGTGCCGGTCTTGTCGAAGGCGACGCGATCGATCTCGGCGGCGCGCTCGAGGGCGGCGCCGTCCTTCATCAGGATGCCATGGGCGAAGAGCTTACCGGCAGCGACGACATGAACAATCGGCACGGCAAGTGCCAGCGCGCAGGGGCAGGTGATAATCAAGACCGCAACCGCATTGGTAATGGCGGCGTGCCAGTCGCCGGTGACGAGACCCCAGGCGAGGAAGGTCGTTGCGGCAAGGGTGTGGACCACGGGTGCGTAGACCGAAGCGGCACGATCGGCCACCCGGCGCTGCCGGGTGCGCGCGCCTTCGGCGGCTTCCATCATATCGGCCATGCGGGCAAGAAAGCTGTCGGTCGAGGCGCGTTCGGCGCGGATGTTGAGGCTACCCCAGAGGTTCATGGCACCGGCCATGATCTCGGCCCCGGGCGCGACATCGTGGGGCACGGTCTCACCGCTGACGATCGAATAGTCCATCGCGCTCGAACCGTTGAGCACGGTCGCATCGACGGGCACGCGTTCGCCCGGCTTCAGGTCCAGCACCATGCCGGGGCGGACTTCATTGAGCGCCACAAATTCGCGGCTGCCATCGGCCTTGATCTGTGTCGCACCGGGTGGAGCCAGACGGGCGAGGTTGGTGATGGCGTTGCGGGCGCGTTCACGCATCAGGTGATCGAGGGTGCGCCCGATGAGGAGGAAGAAGAGCAGCGAGGTCGAGGCGTCGAAGTAGGCGTGCTCGCCCGAGACGGCGGTCTCATAGATGCTGAGCAGCGTCGCCAGCGTTACCCCGATAGAAATCGGCACATCCATATTGGTGCGGCCGACGCGAAGCGCCCGCCAGGCGGAGCGGAAGAACGGCCGGCCCGCATAGGCAATAGCGGGAAGTGCGATGAAGGCCGAGATCCAGTGAAAGAGATCGCGCGTCGCGTCATTGGCGCCGGACCAGATCGAGACCGAAAACAGCATGATATTGCCGGCGGCAAAGCCGGCGACGGCGAGCGCGCGCACGAGTTCCCAGAGCGCCGGGTCGCCCGCGGCGTCGGCATCGGTTTCGACGAGGTAGGTGTGATAGCCACTGGCCTTTATTGCTGGGGCGATCTCGGAGGGTGCGCCCCGGGCCGGGTCGAAGACGACCCGTACGCGGCGCTTGGATAGGTTGACGCGAGCCGTCTCGACTTGCGGCAGTTTCTTGAGACTGGTTTCAATGGTGCGGATGCAGGCGGCGCAATGGGCATCGGGGACGGCGAATTCGAGTTGACGCGCGCCGTCGCCAAGCTTGCGCGCAAGGTTCATCAAGGCCTTGTCGTCGGCTTCGACGCGCTGCTCGGCGTCGTCGGGGTAGCCCGGAACCGGAACGCAGCAGGTCACAGCCCTACTCCGCCTTGACCGAAATGCGTTCGTGGAGATCGAAGGGGCCAGCCGTGGTCTTCTCGGCGGTGACGTTGACCTCCCAGACGCCGGAATCGAGAACGACAGAGGCGACGTAGTCGCCGCTTTCCGTGCGCGTCAGGGTCAGTTGATGATCGTCGTGGCCGCCCACGGGCCGATTGATCAGAACCGCGACTTCGCCCAGATCAACGGGTTTGCCTGCACCATCGCGGACGACGAGGCGGACATCGCCGCCCTCGTAGTCGAGATGCCCCTGCCAGCCCAGTGCCTGCTGGGCCCTGTGGGCATCGAGCCGTTCCTGGAATTCCTGGCTCGCAACATAGGAATTATCGACGACCAGGCCGGTCCAGGTTCGCGAGGAGAGAACCGCGAGCCCGATATTGACCGCGAAGACGACCGCAAAGAAGGTGACGATCACAATCAGGAAGTGACGGCCGGTGAAGGGCTTGCCCGCGGCTACGGGGGATGTCTCGACCGGGTTCATCTAGTTCTCCGGAGCTTCGAATTTGAAATCGCTGCTGGCCCGCACTGCGCCGTCGGTACTTTCCACGTGCATACGGAACACCGAGTGAGGCGACGGCAGGAGCTTGGGATCGATGCGGACATAGAGCCTCAACGGCAGGACCTTATCGGGCTCGAGTTCGATGACAAGATTGTCGGCCGGCTCGTCCTGGCTTCCGGCAAGCGTCAAGCGGGCGCCCGGGGCATTCTCGATCCAGAGGCGAACCACGCGCGGTTGCGGCGTCATGTTGAGAATCTTGACGTCGTAGCCGTTGCGGACTTCGCCGTCGGACAACTGAACATAGAGCGGATTGCGGTCATGCAGCATCGAAAGATCGATGGGCGAGCGCAGCGACAGCACGGTGAGCATGGTAAGGCCGATCGCCGCGAGGACCAACGCGTAGACCAGCGTGCGCGGGCGGACGATCGACCGCCAGGTGGTGTGGCGAAGCGTGGAAACGAGCTTCTTGGTCAGGGGGTCACGGACGCGCGCGGGCTCGATGACCTGACCGCCGCCGGCCGCAATGGCCATATTGGCGTTGTAGTCGTTGAGGGTGGCGTAAGAGATCAGGCCCGTCTCCCGGCCCAGCTTGGTCATGACGTCATCGCAGGCATCGATGCAGAGTGCGCAGGTGATGCATTCGAGCTGCTGGCCGTCGCGGATGTCGATGCCCATGGGGCAAACGACCACGCAGGCATTGCAGTCGACGCAATCGCCAACCGACTTGCCCTCAGCCGCCGACTTCTTGGCGTGGCGTGAACGCGGCTCGCCGCGCCAGTCATTGTAGGTAACGGTGAGCGAGTTCTCGTCGAGCATCACGGCCTGGATGCGCGGCCACGGGCACATATAGGTGCAGACCTGCTCGCGCATCAGCCCGCCGAAGGTGTAGGTCGTGGCCGTCAGGATGGCGACGGTGAAATAGGCAACATACGGCGCCTGCAGGGTCACCACGTCGCCCAGCAGGGTCGGCGCGTCGGCGAAATAGAAGATCCAGGCACCGCCGGTGACGACGCCGATGGCGATCCAGATGGCGTGCTTGCTGACGCGCTTGGCCAGCTTGCTCGCGCTCCAGGGCGCGGCCTCGAGCTTGATGCGGGCATTGCGGTCACCTTCAATGGCCCGCTCCACCACCAGGAACAGGTCTACCCAGACCGTCTGCGGACAGGCATAGCCGCACCAAGCGCGGCCGACGGTCGAGGTGACGAGGAAGAGTCCGACCCCGGCCATGACCAACATGCCGGCGACATAGTAGAATTCCTGCGGCCAGATCTCGATGAAGAAGAAGTAGAAGCGCCGATTGGCGAGATCGACCAGAACCGCCTGGTCGGGCGCAAAGGGACCGCGATCCCACCGCACCCACGGCGTGACATAGTAGATGCCGAGGGTGATCAGCATCATCAGCCATTTGAAGCGCCGAAAGGCGCCGGAGGCGCGCTTGGGGAAGATCTTCTTGCGCGGCGCATAGAGTGGCTGGCGCTGCTTGGGCGAGTTGACGGGCTCGACGTCGAAGCGTTCCGGTGCGGCGGTATCGAGAGCCATATCCTAGGTGTCCTGCGGTCTATCGCGTCTGGATTGCCACCGCGGCCAAGCGGGCGGCTTGATTTCGCTCAAGCCGCCCCCTGTTTGTGATCGGCCTTTGACGGTGGGGCCCTACTGGCCGCCGCCGAGGCTGTAGACGTAAACGGCGAGCTGCTTGATCGTGCTGTCGCTGAGTTTGGATCCCCACGCCGGCATGACGCCATGCCTGGGCTTGGTGATCTGGGACTCGATGCCAGTCAGATCATTGCCGTAGAGCCAGATCGGATCGGCAAGCGACGGCGCGCCGAGATCGGCATTGCCCCCGCCCGTCTCGCTGTGGCAGCCGGCGCAGTTGTCGGCGAAAAGCTGCGCGCCTTCAGGTGTTGCGGCTCCGCCTTCCATTCCTGAGAAAGACGCGACCTGCCGGGCGACGGCGACGATCTGGTCCTGTGTCAGCATGGCATCGGCGCCGAAGCTGGGCATGGTGTTGCTGTGAGTGTCGGCATCGGCGGTCGAACGGGAGCCGTGGACGATGGTCGTATAGATCTGGTCGATGTTTCCGCCCCAGATCCACTCGTCGTCGTTGAGGTTGGGGTAGCCCTTGGCACCTTCGGCACCGGTGCCGTGGCACTGGATGCAGTTGACCTTGAAGAAGGAACGGCCGCCCGCCTGGGCAAAGCGCGCCAACTCCTCGTCGGCGAGAATGCCGGCGACGGGGGTCGATTCGATCTTGGCGAGGGTGGCGCCCTGCGCCTGTTTTGCGGCGGCCAGATCGGCATCGAGGTTGGCACGGCTCGAGTAGCCGAGTACGCCTGGCGTTGCCGAGCCGAGGAGCGGCCAGGCCGGATAGAGGACCATGTAGACCGCGGCAAAGATGATGCAGCCATAGAAGGTCCACAGCCACCAGCGTGGCAGCGGGTTGTTCAGCTCCTTGATGCCATCCCATTCATGGCCGGTGGTCTGGACCCCGCTATGGGCATCGATTTCCTTGTCGCTCATGGCTGGATCCTCCCGCCGGGGGTGTCGTCATCAAGGGGAATGCGGGCGGCCTCAAGCGCAGAGTCCTTCGCGCCGCGGCGGAAGATGAGCGCCAGCACCACAAGGAAGATGCCGAGCATGTAGACGAGGCCCCAGGAGTCGGCGAATTGCCGGAGCGCATCGTAGAAGGCGGTTTCCATAATATCCTCGCTCAGCGGTAGTTGGCCTTGGAGTCGTAGGCCGTGAAATCGACCAGCGTCCCCAGCATCTGCAGGTAGGCGACCAGCGCATCCATTTCGGTGATGCGGGTTGGATCACCGTCGAAGTCCTCGAATAGGACCTTTGGATAGCGGCCTACGAGTCCCGTGGTGTCGGCATCCGGCGTTGCCTGGGCGATGAGGTCGGCGGTGGCGTTGTCGACCATTTCCTGCGTATAGGGCACGCCCACGAACGCGTTGGCCGCGAGGTGCGAGGCGATGGCGTTGGGGTCGAGCTCTGCTTTGGCGAGGAAGCCATAGCCGGGCATGATCGATTCCGGGACCAGCGCCCGCGGGTCGTTCAGGTGCTCGACATGCCAGTCGTTGGAATAACGGCCGCCGACGCGCGCGAGATCGGGGCCCGTCCGCTTGGAGCCCCACTGGAAGGGGTGGTCGTACATCGACTCCGCTGCCAGCGAATAGTGGCCGTAGCGCTCGGTTTCGTCGCGGAACGGCCGGATCATCTGGCTGTGGCAAACGTAGCAGCCTTCACGCACATAGATGTCCCGGCCAGCCAGTTCCAGCGGGGTGTAAGGGCGCATCCCCTCCACCTTCTCGATGGTGTTCTGGAAGAAGAACAGCGGCGTGACTTCGACGATCCCGCCGACCGCAACCGCGGCCAGGGACAGGAGGAGCAGCAGCGACGCGTTACGTTCGATAGCGCCATGTCTTTCGATAAGTCCCATTTCTGCTGTCTCCTATTCGGCGGGCTGGAGCTGGACGGCGCCGACGATGGGGCGCTCCTTGCGCACCTTGCCCGCGATGGTCATCCAGATGTTGACGGCCATCACCACGGCGCCGGCGAGATAGAGTGCGCCGCCGAAAGCCCGGGCGATGTAGTAGGGGTGAAGCGCCGCCACGGTCTCGGCAAAGGAATAGACGAGGAAGCCCTGGCTATCGTACTCGCGCCACATCAGACCCTGGGTAATGCCGCTCACCCACATCACCGCCGCGTAGATGACGATGCCGAGGGTTGCGAGCCAGAAATGCCAGTTGATCATGCGGAGCGAGTAGAGCTGCGCACGGCCCCAGAGTCTGGGCACCATGAAGTAGACGGCGCTGAACGAGATCATGCCGACCCAGCCGAGCGCGCCGGAATGGACGTGCCCGATGGTCCAGTCGGTATAGTGCGAGAGCCCATTGACCGACTTGATCGACATGACAGGGCCTTCGAAGGTCGACATGCCGTAGAAGGCGACCGCGATGACCATCATGCGGATGATGGGATCGGTGCGGATCTTGTCCCAGGCACCCTGCAGCGTCATCAGGCCGTTGATCATGCCGCCCCATGAGGGCATCCACAGCATGATCGAGAAGGTCATGCCCAACGTCTGTGCCCAATCGGGCAGAGCCGTGTAGTGGAGGTGATGCGGGCCCGCCCAGATGTAGAGGAAGATCAGGGCCCAGAAGTGGATGATCGACAACCGGTAGGAATAGACCGGGCGGTTCGCCTGCTTGGGCATGAAGTAGTACATCATGCCCAGGAACCCGGCGGTGAGGAAGAAACCGACCGCGTTGTGGCCGTACCACCATTGGGTCAGCGCATCCTGCACACCGGAGAATGCCGAGTAGCTCTTGGAGCTCAGAAGGGAGACCGGGATCGAGAGATTGTTGACCACGTGCAGCATGGCCACCGTGACGATGAACGCCAGGTAGAACCAGTTGGCAACGTAGATGTGCGGCTCCTTGCGCTTGATGATGGTGCCGAGGAACAGCACGAGATAGGCGACCCAGACGACAGTCAGCCAGAGATCGACGTACCATTCGGGCTCGGCATATTCGCGGCCCTCGGTGATGCCGAGGAGATAGCCGGTCGCAGCGAGCGCGATGAACAGCTGGTAGCCCCAGAACACGAACCAGGCGAGGCTGTCGTTGAGGAGCCGGGCGCGCGAAGTGCGCTGCACGACATAAAAGCTCGTGGTGATCAGCGCGGTGCCGCCAAAGGCGAAGACCACCCCCGATGTATGGAGCGGGCGCAGTCGGCCGAAATTGAACCAGGGACCGAAATTGAGCTCAGGCCAGGCAAGCTGGAGGGCGATGACGACGCCCACGGTCATGCCGATAACGGCCCAGAAGACCGTGAGGATCGAGCCGATGCGAATCGGGCCATCCATGTAGCCGGACTTATCCTCGGGAGTAGCCAGCGGCTGCATGCGCAGCAGGATGATTGTTGCCAGCCCCAAGACGAAGCTGAGGATGCCCATATGCACCCTGAACGGCGCGTCCTGCGCCAGGCCGGCCAGTGCGAGCGCGAGTGCCGCGCCCACCGCCAGCACGATGGTCCATCCCGGAAATCTCAAATCAGCCCCCTTGGCCCTAGTCTTCGGTTCAGCGGCAATGGCTAGACGGGGCGGGGAAAGGACATTTGACTTGGATCAAGTCCGGCGGTTTTCCCGACCGCGACGGAACGCCGCGCGGCGCTCGTGGGACCGACTGAATACGAGGTGAATAGGTGATGTCCGGGCCGCATGGCCGGCCTGCCGGGGTGGATGGCCCGGTGGCTTGAGAATGGCAGGCGATAGGCCTATTTCCGGCTCGGGGCGCGACCGGGTTCAAGATCATGGGCCAAAAGCACAAAGTCGTTGTAGTCGGTGGCGGGTTTGGTGGTCTCGCGGCCGTTCAGGCGCTCAAGGGCGCTGGCGTTGACGTCACGCTGATTGACCAGCGCAATCACCACCTGTTCCAGCCCCTGCTCTACCAGGTGGCGACCACGGCGCTGGGCCCCTCGGAGATCGCTTGGCCGATCCGGCAGTTGCTGAGTCGCAGGCCGGACGCGCGAACCCTGCTTGGAACCGTCATTGGCATCGAAACGAGTCGGCGACTCGTCCAGTTGGAGGGCGGCGTCGAAGTTCCTTACGATTCGCTGATCCTCGCCACCGGAGCGCGGCACACCTATTTCGGCCATGACGATTGGGAGCCGTTCGCACCGGGCCTGAAGACGCTGGAGGATGCCACCGCGATGCGCCGGCGCTTGCTGCTGGCCTTCGAACGGGCCGAGCTCGAAACCGATCCGGCAAAGCGCAAGGCGCTCCTTACCTTTGCGATCATCGGCGCGGGCGCCACCGGCGTCGAACTGGCGGGCGCGATTATCGAACTTGCCAGGATCACGCTCAGGAACGATTTCCGCTCGATCCATCCCGAGGATGCCCGGGTCGTGTTGATCGAGGCCGGGCCGCGCGTGCTGGCCAACTTCATTCCCGAGATGTCGGCCTATGCCGAGAAGGCGCTGAGGAAACTCGGGGTCGAGGTTCTGCTGGGCAAGGCGGTGACCTCGGTGCGCGAGGGCCAGATCGGCTTTGGTGACGAGGTGCTTGAGACCGGAACAATCATCTGGGCGGCGGGCGTCCTCGCCTCGCCCGCCGCGCACTGGCTTGGTGCGGAAGCGGACCGGGCCGGACGGGTCAAGGTCAATGACGACCTGAGCGTGCCCGGGCATCCGGAGATTTTCGCCGTCGGCGACACGGTGACGGCGAAGCGGCCCGACTGCAAGCCGGTGCCGGGGATCGGCGATGCCGCCAAGCAAGGTGGACGGCACGCCGCACACATGATCGTCGCGCGACTTGGTGGCGCCACCTCACCCATGCCGTTCCGCTATTCGCATCTGGGGGATATCGCCACGATCGGCCGGCGCGAGGCCTTGATCGATTTCGGCTGGATCCGGCTCACCGGATGGATCGGCTGGTGGACCTGGGGTCTCGCCCATATCTACTTTCTGATCGGGCTCAAGAACCGCATTTTCGTCGCGCTCAACTGGCTCTGGATTTACCTCACCGGCTATCGCAGCGCGCGGCTGATCACCGAGGACCAGGCGGACAGCAAAAAGCCGGGTGCCTAGGCACCCGGCTCCAATGTCTCACGACATCGCTGCCGAAATTACGCGGCGGTGATGTTGTTGACGGCGACCTTGCCCGAACGGCGGTCTTCGGCGGTGTCGAACGAGACCTTCTGGCCTTCGTTGAGACCGCGCATGCCAGCGCGCTCAAGAGCGGTGGCGTGGACGAAAACGTCCTTGCCGCCGTCGTCCGGCTGAATGAAGCCGAAGCCCTTTTGGTCGTTGTAGAATTTGACGGTACCGGTCTGCATAGCAGGTTCCTTTTCAGTTCGTCTTCAGTGTGGGTGGAACGTGCAAATCTCTGCGCGCCCATGCCCGGCTAGTTCGATGATTTGCGGAGTGAACGTTGCGCCTAGCCAGTTCTGGGGGCGATACGGCCGAGTGTCAGCCAAATCTCGATGGTGACGACATAGAGATATCGGGACCTTTTCGCAAGGCCTATCAGGAGGATGCCCTACCTGATCGCCAGCACTCGCTGGGGTGCGAGGAGGAATGGCGGCAACGCGGACGCAAGATTGGAGAGTGGCAGCACTTCGGGCTTGAGCTTGATGCCCAGCACATCGCGCATGAAAGCGCGGCGCGCCGAAATACGTTCCCAAACATCCGGAAAGCTCTCTCGGAGGGCGTCTCGCCCGGGCTCATCGAGCAGCGCAATGCCGTCCTCGATATTGGCGCCGTAATAGGGTGCGCCGGTTGCCGGGATGATGTCGCATTGGATGGCCTGCCCGGATTTGAGGGTTTCCGTCGACCCCGGATAGATGGGGGTGTTCATCCATTCATCGAGGTGAATGAGGTGGCCGGGATTCAGAATCAAGTTGAAGAATGAGGCGCCCAGATGCCGGCGGGCGATGGCGTCGAGCGTGCCGCCGGCGACCCCGATGCCAATGGCTTCATACCATTCAGCGGCGCAGGCGAAGTAGGGCATGGCCAGCCGCTCGACATAGTCGCTGGCTTTTTCGGGAAGCTCCGAGCCATCGGCGATGACCCAACCGACGCGGCTCGACAAACCGCCCCAATAGCCGACGGCGGTGGTCAGCGGGTCGCCGCGGGCAATGATCTTGCCCGAGGGGCTTTCGAGGCCTGAAAGCCGCGCACCGGTCGAGAGCATGGTGTGGCAGGAATGGGGGAGGACGCCGAGGCCCATGGATTGGGCGGCGGCGAATTCGCTCATGCCCGGCTTGAGATTGCGCCAAAGCGTCTTGATGGCTTCCGACGCCATGACCGCGCCGAATTCGAACTGGGCGATCTGCTCGATTTCGTTAGTGGCGCGCAGGCCATGGCTGGGGTGCATGAGGATATCGTTGGCATTGAGAACCCTCCCCGTGCCGCCGGCGATCTTGCGCAACTCATCGACGATGTAGGATGGGGTCTCGAACCAGCTCTCGGGCTTGGCAGTCTCGTCGGGGCCGAAATATTTCCAGCCGAGAACGCCGATGCGCTGGCCCGAAGCAAGGCCGGCATTGGTCATCACCTCCTCGAGGTCCGGCGTCTTGGAGCGGTCCTGGCCCATAAGTCCGAAGGGCGGATAGAGCCGCGCTTCGACCTCGATCATGGCAGCGGCGGCGCGACCGAGATTTTCGGGCCCGGCGAGGAGCGTTGGCGTCGTGCCGGGAACAATGATCAGCAGCGTTTCCTCGAAGCGGGGGTCAAAGCCGGTGAGCCAGCTGAGATTGGCCGCATGTTCCCGATCGGCATAGATCACCAGCGCATCAAGGCCGGCACCGCGCCGGGCGCGGCTCAGGGCATCGAATCGAGCGGCATAGGTGGCGCGCGGGATTTCCGGGCGCATGGCGGGAACACCGAAGTCCGGCAAAGCCGCTTCGATCAGATGGACAGGCATGAAACCGCAACCCCTTCGACTACGGAGTGAACCTAATGAGGTTCGGGGCTGGTCCGCAATGGGAGGGCATCGTTTCGCACCGGCAGCAGAAGACGCCGGACAGCCGATGGCTTCCGGTTTCTGCGTCGTCTCCGCTTGCCTTGGGCAAAGCGGCGCGGGCGGGACTTTCATCCCGATGGCGGTAGTCCGCCAGAACTAGAGGTGGGACTATCGCCCCGCCCATCGCGACCGGTTTTTAGGCCAGACCGGAGCCCTGCGGAAAAAGAGCGCCGGCCGACCCTGGAAGAGATGGCTCCCTTCCAGCCCAGACCCCCTCCGCGATGCCCCATTCGCATCTCGCGCCGGAGAGGTGGGGAGACCATAGCCCAAGTTGAGAGGATGCGCATAAGGCGCCCTTTCGGGCCACAAGCCTTTGCAGGATAACGATATTCAGCTCACGTCCCAGACTCATTGCGTGAGCAACATTGCGGTCGGGCCAAATAGCCGCCTTGCAATGTTCGCAACTGGCGGTAGCATGCGCATAAATATGCACATAACGATGAGGATCTGCCAATGACGGCTCCGTCTCGACGCCCCGCGAACTTGTCACTGAACGAGGGACTCGTGCGTGAGGCGCGCGGCATGCAGATCAACCTCTCGAGGGCCGCCGAGGATGGGATAGCGCGCGCGGTCGCTGCGGAAAAGGCGCGGCGTTGGGCTGAGGAAAACGCCGATGTCATTCACAGCACCAACGAGTACATCGAAATGCACGGCTTGCCGCTGCAGAAGTACCGGGCGCGCTAGTGGCGCAGTACGACGTCTACAGGCTCCGCGATGGTGAGATTGTGCTCGACGTCCAAACCGATCTTCTCGCCCAATTCGAAAGCCGGATCGTCGTTCCACTGATGTCGCCCGATCTCGCTCCCATCAGCCACGATCGGCTAAATCCGCAGATGGTCATTGACGGGGTCGCCTATGTGATGGTGCCTCAGTTCATGGCCGCGATCAGAAAATCGGAACTCCAAAAACCGATGGCTAGCCTGACCTATCGCTTTGAGGCAATCAAAGCCGCGCTCGACATGATCTTCCTGGGCTTCTAGCCCAGCCAGGTCTTGTAGTCGCTGACCAGCAGATGCCAGGGGTCTTCGTCTTCTTTGATGCCCGAGAAGCGTGAGATGCGGGGGTCGTCGAAGACGTTGTCGGTGTTGTCGTCGTTGACTGTCGAAACTTCGCCGATGAAGACGTCACCGCCCTCGCCCCAGAACGCGTGCCAGTGCTCGTTGGGCATCAGCGTCACGCTCTCACCCGGTGCCAGACGCAGCTTGCCGCCCGCGGGCAGGACGCGGCGGATGCCGTCGGTATAGACGGTGACGCCCTTGGACTTGTCGCACTTGCCGTCAGTGTCGCCATACAGTTCGATCACCAGCGTGCCGCCGCCGCGATTGATGATGTCCTCGGCCTTGAGATTGTGCCGGTGCATGGGCGAGTACTGGTCCTGCCGGCTGATCATGGCCTTTTCAGCATACAGCATGCCGCGGCCCTTGCTCAGATCCTCGTTGTTGCCGTTGCGCACGGTGAAGAGGAAGAGCCCGGTCTTGTCAAAATGGCCGAGGCCGTAGTCGGTGATGTCCCAGCCCAGATTGTGGGTGATGATCGCCTCGGCCTCAGCCTTCCTCGATTTGAACTCGGACGGAGTCCAGTAGGCGAAGGGCGGCATGATGTAGCCGAAGGAGCGGATGAACTTGTCCGACTCCTTCATGATGCGGTTGACATCGCTGCGCTTGATCGAATTGCCGCTCATGCGGGAACGCCTACGGAGGGGACGGCGCGCTTGACGACAAGGTAGATGGCGAAAACCAGCGCCGTCGAGGTGAAGTCGGCGATGAGGCTGTTCTGCCAGAAGGGCAAGGCCGCGACGAAGCAGGCGACGAGGCCCTCGAAGGTGTAGCCGTACCAGCCCTCAAGCCAGGTGCCGAAATTGGAGAGGACGAAGAAGGCCATGCTTGCCGCAAGCGTCGTGGCGATAAGGCGGACCGGCGTGAGCGGATGCAGCAGGCCACGCGCGAGCAGCACGCCGAGCGCCATGCCGCTATAGGTGAAGAACACACCCGGATACCAGCCGAGCACGATATCGGCGAGCGCCATGGCGCCAATGGGTACGAGCAGCGCCAGCCAGATGTTGCGGATGGCGAAGCCGGCAAAAATGGTGACGCCGGTGACCGCCGCGATGTTTGGCGGCAGGTGCAGCAGCCGGCTGCCGGCACCAATAATCACCAGGAGAATGGCAAGCCGTTCTGAGTTCAGCATCCGGAGTTCCTCGATCAATAGGTTTGGCGAAGGTGCCGGACCTTGAGGCCCGATGCCAGCGCTTTCTGGGTAACCCTTGCGCCATGGCGGGGCGTGAAGGTCAATCTGGTTTCCCGGCCCGGCAGAAGCGTTACCGCATTATCGGAGAAATAGCCCGGCACGTCGGTTGTCGCGGTAACGAAGACCGCGGGTTTGTCCGACTTCAGCACCAGCGCCGGTCCCGATGGGCCCGATTCCCATTTCGAGGTAACCCTTGCCATGGGGATGTCATAGGCCTTGTAGGGCTGTGGGAAGTAGTCGTTTTCCCCGAGCAGCGTTCCGTCCTTGTCGCGCCAGGAAAAGAACAGGAACTCGGCAGGCTTCAGATCGTCCAGCGCCACCCGCCCCAGTTCACGCGCGGCGTCGGGCGACACCATGCCCTTACCGGTGAAGATGGTGCGCGCACGGCCGCCGATATCGACGGCCTGAACCTCGAGCTGCACTTCGGCCCTGGCGGCGCTGTCGTTGATAGCCTTGAGCACCAGCGCATCGCCGTCGGGCAGCGCCACGACGTTGATGGGGAGGAAAAAACGCTTGGCCATGTAGTGCAAGAGCTTCCACTGCCCGCCGTAGTCGAGGCTCGCCCAGCTCGCCACCGGATAGGTGTCGTTGATCTGCCAATAGAGTGTACCCATGCAGCGTGGCTTGGTGGAGCGCCAATATTCGATGGCGGTCTTGATGGCGAGACCCTGCTGAATCTGGCTCAGGAAGACCATCTGATCGAAGTCCGACGGGAAGCGGAAATAGCGCAGCATGGTCTCGACGATGCGCGCGTTGCCGCCGGTATTGCGTTGGTGAGCGTCCATTACCGGCGCGGACGGATTGCGATCCTCGGGGTTGGTGAAGGTCTCGATCACGTTCATCGAAGTGAAGGACTGGAAGCCGAATTCGGAGGCAAAGCGCGGATTGACCTCGCGGGCGCGCTCGAACGGCGCGGCCTCGTGCCAGACCTGCCAGAAATGGGTGTCGCCGCGGGTATCGGAATGCCAGCCGTCGGAGAAATCGAGGTAGCCCAGCGATGGCGAGGAGGGCCAGAAGCGCCGCACCGGATCCTCGTCCTCGACGATGGTCTGCAGCATGTAGTTGAGCCGCGTGTAGTTGGCGACGAAACGCTCGCGGTTGTTGCGCGTCTCCGGGGTCCAGCCGATGGCGCCGATAACCTCGTTGTCGCCGCACCACAGCGCGAGGCTGGCGTGGTGGCTGAGACGGCGCACCTGCTGGGTGATCTCGATGCGCACATCGTCGAGGAAGTCGCGATTGGTCGGATAGAGCATGCAGGAGAACATGAAGTCCTGCCAGACCATCAGGCCAAGCTCGTCGCACAGGTCATAGAAATAGTCGGGCTCGTATTGGCCGCCACCCCAGACGCGGATCATGTTCATGTTGACCGCCTTGGCGCTCTCGAGCAGGTCGCGAACAACAACGGGAGTGATGCGGGATGGGATGGCGTCGGCGGGGATCCAGTTGGCGCCCATGGCGGTGATGTCGCGGCCGTTCACGCGTACCTTGAAGGTGTGATCGATCGAGTCTTTCTGGACGATCCATTCGAGCTTGCGCAGGCCGATGCGGCGGCGGGTGACTTCGCCTTCGAGATCGGTGACGAGCTCGTAGAGCGGTTGCTCCCCCTGCCCGTTTGGCCACCAGAGCTTCGGATTCTTGATGGTCAGGTTATGAGTGAAGACATTCTCGCCCGGCCGCACGGCCGGCTTGTCGGTGAGCTCCTGGCCGGCGATCTCGTGGGTCAATTCGACCGAGCCTTCGGCGAAGGCGAAGACGCGGGTGGTGATCGAGAGTTCGACGGTTTTAGGACCGTGCGCCTGGGTGACCTGGACGCTGTCCTGTCGCGCGAGACGGGACTTGCCGATCGCCATGCGGCCATAGACGCCGGTGGGCATCAGGCAGATGCCCCAGTCCCAGCCGGCATGGCAGGCGGCCTTGCGCACGAAGTTCATGTGAACGCCGGGCAGGCCATTGCTGAGATAGTTGCCGGTGAAGGGAATGGGGAACGGATGGGCGTCGTAGCGCGCCTGGGCGACGTCCTTGGTGACGTCGAATTCGAGCCGCAGCGTATTGGTTCCGGACTTCACTTTGCCGGTGACGTCGAGGTCGTAGCGGATGAACTGGTTCTGGGTGCGGGCGATCGGCTCACCGTTAAGGAAGACTGTCGCAATCGTATCGACATTGTCGAGGGTGAGCGTCAGGTAGCCATCGATGTCGGCGGGCGTCGCGGTAAAACGCCGTTCCATGGTCCAGGGCGCGGCGTGAACCCACATCACCGCCTTTTCGTTCTCGCCGAAGTAGGGATCTGGGATTTCGCGGGCCGCTAGAAGGGCCGTGTGGACGTCGCCGGGCAGGCTGATCGGCGCCTTGATCCGATTGGAAGGAGACGAGAGCTGGAAGGTCCCGCTGAGATCGAGCTCGGAATAGGCTTTCATGCGGCCAGACAGGGCCGCGGCGGATTTCGCCATTGATTTCTCTCCCCCGGGGCGCGGCCTTGCCGGCCCGTGCCAAATCCAACCGACCAGCGTGATCTTCGCACTGGCCACAGGCGGCGGTTTCTATCGGGAGTCCCTGGGGCTCACAATGACCGCTTGACACGTGACCATTTAGTCACCTATCGTCGTTGTCGTGGATGCCGTCTTCAAGGCGCTGGGCGATCCCACCCGGCGCCGATTGCTCGATACCCTGCGGGACAGGGGAGGACTGACGCTGACCGAGCTCGAAGCGGGGCTTGGGATGACGCGGTTCGGAGTGATGAAGCACCTCAAGGTGCTGGAGGCTGCAAACCTCGTCGTGACCCGCCGGGATGGGCGGTTCAAATACCACTACCTCAATGCGCTGCCGATCCAGGAGGTCGCAGATAGCTGGATGGCGCCCTACGGAAAGCCGCTGGCCCGGTTCGCGCTCGATTTGAAAAACGATCTGGAAGGACGCCGGGATATGGCAAGCAAATCCGATTTCGTATTGCAGACCTACATTCGAACCACCCAGGATGCGCTGTGGGACGCGCTGATCAATCCCAGCAAGACCGCGCAGTATTACTATAGCTCGCGGATCGAGACTGACCTCAAACCCGGCGGGCCGTTCCGTTATCGCGATGCCGATGGCTCGGTCATGGTCGATGGTGTCGTGGTTGAGGTGACGCCCAAGACCCGGATTGTATCGACATTCATTCCAACCTGGGTTGAGGGTTCGGCGACCACCAAGGTCATCTTCGAAATCGAACCGATGGGCGAAGTGTGCAAGTTCACCCTCACCCACGAGAATGCGGCCGCGTCGAAATCCGGCGCCGAGAACGGCTGGCCGCTGATCGCCGCGGGCCTCAAGACACTGCTCGAAACGGGCAAGCCCCTCAACGTGCCGGAAATGCAGTAGTTCACGGTTCCAAGACAAGGGAGACGACAATGACGAAATACATTCTGGCCTATCACGGCGGCAGCATGCCGCAGACGCCCGAGGACGGTGCCAAGGTGATGAAAGCCTGGAACGACTGGATGGGGACGCTGGGCAAATCGCTCGTCGACGGCGGCAATCCGACCGGCAAGTCAAGGATCATTGCGCCGGGTGGCAAGGTGGCCGAGGGCGGTGGCGCCAACGCGGTTTCGGGTTACTCGATCATCGAAGCCTCGAACCTGGACGACGCAGTGGAGCTCGCCAAGGGCTGCCCGCAGATCAGCGCAGGCGGCAGCATCGAGATCGGCGAACTGGTGACGATGTGATGTTCAGGGTGGCGCCTCGGCGCCACCCGTCCCCCGATCGCTTCCAGCGGTCTACGCCACAACCTCGCCGCGATGGCCCCGCCTTATCAGGCTTGCCGCAGAGGGGGCTGCGATGCGTCGGATGGCATTCTTGGTCTTCGCGGGGTTCCTTTCGTTCACGACCGCGGAGGTTTTTGCGGGTTCCAGCCCGAACTGGCCCCTCAATGCCTTCGCGTGGTTGCTCACGGTTCCGCTGTACGGCACGCATCTGCTGCTGCTGGCCCATCTGGCTGCGAGGACGCGCCGGACCTCGTGGTCAGCGCTTTACCTGTTTGGCGTGATCTTCGGTTTTTACGAGACCTGGATCACCAAGGTGATCTGGCACGGCTATTTCGATGTCGGCGCTTTCGCGGTCGGTGGCATTGGGCCGTGGTTTGGCCTGCATGAGACGCTGGGGCTCGCGCTGTTCTATCACCCGGTGACGTCGTTCCTGTTGCCGCTTGCCATTCTGAGCCGCCTGTTCCCCACCTTCGGGCGGCACTTTCCTGAGCCCAGTTGGCTGTTCGGCTCCGGCCGGGCCAACCGGCTCGGCCAGATTGCCCTCATCGCCGTCGATGGCGCCGGAAGCGGACACAACCTTGCGGACTTCCCTACCCTGCTGATCACGTGGCTTCCCACCATCTTGCTGCTCTGGGGCGGATATCTCTTGCTCATTCGTCTCGGTGCGGCGGGCACGGGCGAGTCAGGCGAACGGATGGCAACGCCGATCCTCTCCCTCCCCGAGCAGATCGTCACCGGCGCAATCCTACTCGCCATCTACCTCTGGAGTTATGGCAACCTCCTCTCACAGAATCTGCCGCCACCGGCCATCCAGGTCCTCACGTTGGGAATTTATGCCGCGATTACCGCAATGATCTGGGCGCTCCGTGCCTCTGGTCCGCGCGACACGCCGGCAGCAGCTACCCTGTCTGGTACCGGCTGGATATTCCCGGCGGTGCTCGCCGTGGCGCTTGCCCTGCTGCCGTTGCGCATATTTGCGCCGGCGCTCGAGCAGGGCATCGTTGCCATCGCCTTCCTGGCGATGATTCCCGCGGGCGTGGCTCTGTTCCTGCTGCTGCCGACCCGGAGCTT
>JBEBGE010000042.1:0-27680 GCA_040081595.1 Devosia sp. | reverse complement strand
CCGGCGACCTCGAACGCCAGATCGAGGCCTTCGTCTAACACTACAACCCCCGCCGCTACCACGAGAGCCTCGACAACGTCACTCCGGCCGACGCCTACTTCGGCCGGGCCGATGCCATCATCAAACAGCGTGAAAGGATCAAGCGACAGACCATCCAACATCGACGCTTGCAGCACCGCAAACTCGCTGCTTAACATCAACCCCAGGACGAGCCCAACACTCCGCTAATCTACGCCGCAAATAGCGCCAAATCATCTGACGACGGACACGGCACATCGGTGGCTGCAGCGCTGGCGGTCTGGTGACCGGGAGCTTTCCGATCGCAGCTCTGCGCCGCGGCACTGCCCGCATCGGTTGCGCCCGGAGCACGTCACCCGGATCGAGCAGTTGCGCCGGCAGCGGTTAACCAGCCCGGCGATCGCCCGGGCCCTGGGCATGGCGATCTCGACGGTGGGGCTGGTGCTCAGACGGCTGGGTCTCAACCGGCTGGCTCGGCTCGAGCCCACCCTGCCGGTGATCCGCTACGAGCGCGAGCGTCCCGGCGAGATGATCCATCTCGACATCAAGACGTTGGGCCGCATCGCCCGCCCCAGCCACCGGGTCACCGGCAACCGCCGCGACAGCGTCGAGGGGATCGGCTGGGAACACTTGCATGTTGCCATCGATGACTGCTCCCGGCTCGCCTATACCGAAGTGCTCGACGGCCTGGGACGTGAGCACGCCACTGGGTTCCTGGGGCGGGCGCTGAACTGGTTCGGACACCTTGGCATCAAGGTTGAGCGGGTGATGACCGACAACGGCTCGGCCTATCGCTCAAAGCTGTTCGCCCAGTCTCTCGACAATGCCGGCATCCGTCACATTCGAACCCGGCCCTATACGCCCAGGACCAACGGCAAGGCCGAACGCTTCATCCAGACCTCGCTGCGCGAGTGGGCCTACGCAAGGCCCTACCTCTCCTCAGCCCATCGTAACCAGGCCATCGGACCATGGACCGATGCCTACAACCTAACCAGACCCCATGCCGGTATCGGCGGCATCACCCCATTCCAAAGACTGAACAACCTACTGAAAGCTCACATCTAGCGCGCCACTAAACCACTCGCCAGGTATCGACAGACTCTCGTGCATCGCCGGCTGAAGTGCGCGCAGGGCCAGCCGGCGATTGTCAAACGCAGCACAATGTCACGAGACGCTTTAGCCAAATGCTTTCACTGGAAAATGTTACGGTCGGCCGTCGACTTGATGCACAACCGTGAGACCTGCACCTCGCCTGTTCGGTTTCTGTGGGATTGATCCGGGCTTCGAACGGGATCCGCGTTCTTCACAGTAGACGGCGCCCACCGCTTGTCTCGCGGCCGAGGCGGCGGACAGCTTACTTCAACCCTCAGTCGCAGTTGAAGTGCCGCGACGGTTGCGACGTGTAACGTCGGGCTTGATTGGCACAGGTAACGATCCGCGTTCAACTATCGGCATTTTGACAAGATTCTCTCCGTCAACTCCGCCTCCCAGCAGGAGCTCAACCGACAAACGTCCCATCTCCTCGTGGGGAAGGCTGATGGTCGTTAGGCCCGGTCTGAGATAGGCGGCGATTTCGTCGTTGTCGAATGAGACAAGACACACGTCTTCGGGAATATTGAGGCCAAGTTCGGCTAGGGCCTGGTAGGCGCCAAAGGCAAGCCGGTCGTTCATGCACAGTAAGGCACGTACATTGCGGTCGCGCTTGAGAATGCGCTTGGCGAGACGGTAACCCTCCTCCGGTTCCCAGTTCCAGCACGATTCCTCGGCGACGAATCCGAGATTCCGCCGCTTCATCTCGGCGCGAATGCCAAGGACCCGGCGGGAGACCGTTTCGGATCGAAACAGACCCGCTTCCGCGGCATCGCTCTGCCCGAGCAAGGCGATGCCCTCGCGGCGGCCGGCCTTTCGAAGAAGCTCCACGGCAGCGCGCCCACCTTCCTGCTCATCGGGAAGCACCGACACGCCGAAGCGCGGATTGGTCGCGTTCAGCATTACGACCTTGGTATGAATATCGAGATCAGGCACGAACACCTCACGCGCGCGCATAGCCGCGAAGATGATGCCATCTACCTGCCTGTCGAGCGCCACAGCAATGGCTTCGCTTTCGCGGGCCGGTTCGCCTCCGGTCTCGAGGACGAGCATCACGTGCTTGGCCGCCGTCGCCGCGTCCAGTGCCCCTCGGATAAGGCCCATGGCGAAGCGCGTCGTAGCAACCACGTCGGATATGAAGGCAATCGACTGCGTGCGGTCGGTCCGCAAACTGCGCGCAGCCACGTTCGGGCGATACCCGAGTTTCTCTGCCGCCTCCATGACACGGGCATGCGCCTCCGCCGAGAGGCGCGTGTCCGGGCGGCCAGTGAGAATCATCGAGGCGGCAGTTTGTGACAGACCTGCGAGCCGCGCCACGTCGGCAAGGGTCGCCCGCTTCCGACCTTCAATCTTCTCCATGCTCTCGATCTGGCCGACCAGCCACCCTCAAGTATAGCCGCCTATATCAGCACACGCGTTGCAGTGTCCACGCAACCCCCTTGCGTCAGCCCTTCACGGCACCTTGCAGCAGCGCCGCGACGAACTGCTTCTGGAAGACGACAAAGAGGATCACCGAGGGTGCGAGGATGATCAGCGCGCCCGCGCAAAGCAGCGGAATGTTGGTTCCCCATTGTCCTTGGAACGCACCAAGCGCGCCAGCCATGGTGCGTTCAAGTGGCACTTCAACAAGGACCAGTGGCAGGAGGAACGAGTTCCACGTCCACAGGAACTGCAGGATCGCGAGCGAAAGGATTGGGGCGCGCGCCAGCGGCACCTGGACAAGCCAGAATTGCTGCCAGGCATTGGCGCCGTCGATCTCGGCGGCCTCGCTCATTTCGTTGGGTACGTTTACGAAATGCGCACGCATCCAGAAGATCGAGAACGGCATGAAGAGGCCAATGAGCGGCAGGATGATCGCGAACTTGGTGTTCAGCAGGCCGAGCCACTGCACCTCGTAGTAAAGGGGAATGATCACCACTTCGATCGGTAGCGTGAGCCCAACAACGAACAACAGATAGACGAACTGGCTGCCGCGGGGTGCAAGCTTTGCAAGGCCGAAGCCCGCCATCGTGCCGATCAGCACCGAGGTCGGTACCACGCAGACCACGATGGTGATGCTCGAGAGCAGCAATCGGTCGAGACTCGCCGACTTGAAGGCCTCGACGAAGTTGCTCCACTGCGGATCGACCGGCCATTGCAGCCCGGGTGGATAGGTTCCTGACGGCGCCAGCGCCGCCGAGAACATGGTGACGAACGGCAGCAGCGTCAGGAGCATCAGGACGACGAGGACGCCGCGCGCTGCGAAGGCGCCGAGTGTTCCGTTGGTAGTCGCGGCGCCCTCGCTCATCTGCGAGGCTCCCGCATGAGCCACTGGATCGGCAGGATGCAGACGATCACGAGGGTCATCAGCACCACAGCGAGCGCGGAGGCGAGGCCAACCTGGCGGTGCGCAAAGGCGAGACGGTAGATCTCTAGCCCCGGAACCGTGGTCGTCTGCCCCGGCCCGCCTCCAGTCGCGATATAGACGATGTCGAAACTTGCCAGCGCGGCGATCACCGTCACGGTGGCACAGACCCCAATTTCCTGCCGCAGGCTGGGAAAGGTGACATAAAAGAATTCGTCCCAGCCGGAGGCGCCATCCAGTTTGGCGGCTTCGTAGAGCGTTGGATCGATCTTGGCGATGCCAGTCACCAACAGCATGGTGCAGAGGCCGAGCAGCACCCATGCCCCGATAATGCCGACCGCCGGCAACGCGAAATCGAAATCTCCAAGCCAGCCGCGCGTCCACGGGCCGAGGCCGATGAGGCTCAGCAATTGATTGACGACGCCGTTGGAGGCCAACATCCAGCTCCAGGCGATGCCGGCGGCGACGAGGGGAATCACTTGTGGAATGAAAAGCACCGTGCGAGCCGTGGTGCCGAACGGGCCGCCCAGATGCTTCCGAATGATCTGCGCAACGCCGAGGCCGATGCCGACCGGAAGAACCGTGAAATAGAGGACGAGCTGGAAGGCGTTGCCGATGGTCAGCAGCAGGTCGGGTTCGGTTAGGACGGTGAGGTAGTTGGTCAAGCCGCGAAACTGCGCGGCGCCGATGCCGTTCCAGCGGAGCAGCGAATAGTAAACCGTGACGCCGATCGGGGCGAGAACGAACACGCTGTAGAACAACAGCGCCGGGGCGACGAACAGCCAGTCCACAATAGCACCGCGACCCCTGTGGGAGGTTCGGGGTCGCGGGCTCTGTGGTAGAGACTGTGTTGAAATGTCAGTCATCAATCCACGCGGGAGGGAGTTAGCGTGCTAGCTCCTTCTCATACTCCGCCTGAACTGCCTTGAGTACGCTCGCTGCGTCGGTCTTGCCGCCGACCAGAAGCTGCAGCTGCGGCGTCCAGCCTTCGGCAAAGATTGCGCCGGTGGCGTTGGCGATGAAGTCCATTGCGCCGTTGTCGCCCGCGAGCACGTTCCCTGCTGCGAGCGTTGCTTCCGTAACCGAGCCCGGCGCGACCGCCGGAATCGGAAGGTCTGGTGGGCCACCTGGGTTCGAGCCGCCAACATCGACGTTGATCTTGCGCGCGTCAGGGTTGGTTGCAACCCAGTTCAGGAAGAAGGCGGCGCAGTCGGCGTTCTTTGCCTTGGCACCGATGCCGTAGGTGAGCGGCGCCGACATCGCGGCGTGCTTGGCTCCGGCGACGGCCGGCGGCATCAGGAAGAAGCCTGCATTGCCAGCCATTTGCTTGTCGAGATTGCCCGACTCCCAGTCGCCGTTGAACAGGAACAGGCCCGTACCGCCGATGAAGCGGCCCATATTGGCGCCGTAGTCGAGCGCGTTGGTGTCCGCCGGGAAATAGCCCGCCTTGATCCACTTCTCAAGATGCTCGGCCGCCTTCAGGTTTGAGGGCGTATCTATCGTTGCACCCGGTTTCTGGAAGATCCAGTCGTTAATCGGCATCGGATCACCGTACGCACCCATCAGATTCTGGAGCGGGAAAGCAAGACCTGCGTTGGGGGCGTTCCATTCCTGGATGGGCTGTATTCCGGCGGCTTTGGCCTTCTCGAGCAGAGCGTCCAATTCGTCAAGGGTCTGCGGCGGCGCGGTCATGCCGATCTTGGCGGCGAGTTCCTTGTTATAGAACACGCCGGTGAGACTGTAGTTGAGACCCATCGAGTAGAGCGAGCCCTCGCCGCGCGGACGGCCGGAGTCGTTGATGCGCAGCTGGACCAGTTGCGACGGGGGGAACTTGTCCCAGCCGAACTCGGTGAAATAGCCATCGAGGTTCTTGAGCAGGCCATCGACCACGAGGTCGCTGATGCTCGGCAGACGGATGAGATCCGGCGCATTGTCACCAGCGAGAACGCGCGGACTGTTCTCCATCAGGTTCTTGAACTGATCTTCCTTGATGTTGAAGGTCACGTTCGGGAACTGCTTGGCGAACTCTTCCGACAGCTTGGTCGGCAACGGAAAGCCCGTCTCGAAGTACGAATTCAAGACGACGGGGTCTGCGCCACAGCTCGGGGCAGCCGACGCTGTACCCATGGCCGCCGTAGCGGCCATAAGCGTCACGACGCTGAGTGTTGCATAGTATCGCACGTTCAAGTGTTCCTCCTCACGATGAAGTGTGCTAAATGCATTTAGCATCACGTTGTGACCCGGTCAATTCGCATCTGGAGGCGCCCGGGCCGACCGCCTCCAAGTTCCGTCTTTCATGCCAAGTTGCGGGCCTAGCTCGCGACCTCTCCTCTGGTCGCCAGACTCTCGGACAGAGCATCGATGATGGCAGTGGCGCGATTGTCGCCCCCGGCCTGCATGTAGTTGGTCACGAAGGCAAAACCGACCTGGGTCTCGGGATTGGCGAAGGCGACCTGCCCGCCTGCCCCGTCGTGTCCGAAGCCCCTCGGCGTCATGTAGTGACGGGCTTCTGAATCGAGCTGAAAGCCCATGCCCCAGGCGGACCAAGGGGGCGGCACATCGAACATCGGCGCGCCTGACGAAACCGCTTTCGTTGCTTTCTCGACGGTTGTCGGCTTCAGCAACCGCACACCGTCGGTTTCATGAATGCAAGCCGACCAAATGCGCGCCAGCGAGCGGGCATTGGTGATGCCCCCTGCCCCGGGGATCTCCGCCGCCCACAGGCGCGGGTCGTTGAATCCGGAATCCGGGGTCGCCAGTGTCTCGGGCAGCGCCCCGCCAAGAGTCGCGGCTTGTTCGAGCCAATGGCCTTGCTCGCCCTTTCGCGATGCCCGCGCAGCTGCGACGTCGCGCGCGAGAGTCGGGCCGACAACCAGGTGCGACACGCGCGGTGCCTCGGCAGGGGGCAGCCCAATCCATGCCGAAGCGTGGAGGGGACGCGCGATTAGTTCGTCAAAGTATTGGCCGACGGATTTGCCCGTCACGCGGCGGACAAGTTCTCCCGCGAGCCAGCCATGGGTGATTGTGTGGTATTGGTGACCCGAGCCGGGTTGCCAAAGCGGCTCCTGCACCTCAAGCGCAGAGACGACGCGCCCCCAGTCGAGAATGTCTTCGGTGGTGAAGGGTACGCGCGGACCGGAGAGGCCGGCGCGATGCGCGAGAAGATCGCGAACCTTGAGGGAGCCCTTTCCGGACTGGGCAATTTCAGGCCAGTAGTCGGATGCGGTTGCCTCGTAGTCGAGACGGCCTTCTTCGACGAGCCGAGCCACAAGAATTGAAACAAGGCCCTTGGTGCAGGAGAAGACGACGTTGATCGTATCGCGGTCCCATGGCCGGCCCGTGCGGGCGTCAGCCAGACCACCCCAAAGGTCCGCAACCGGACGGCCCGCCACGTAGACGCACAGCGACGCGCCCATCTCGGCGGCGCCCTCGAAGCTCCCGGCGAAGGCATCCGAAACGCCCTCGAACCCCCGATCGGTGCTGCCTTGAATATTGACCATCAAATCGGCTCCGCCATCACGGGCAATCCTGTCTCGCCATCCCATCGCAAAGGAAGGGGGTCGCTGACGCCACCTTCGAACTTTCCGCCCGCTTCCTGCAAATGGAAGCCCATGAGGACCCAATCGCCTTTGCGGTCCCGGACAAGCCGGCCCGCGTAAAGGCGTTCGCTCGCGAGCAATTGTGCGCGACTGATGTCGAACGGTCCTGCGAGTGACGCCGCCGGCGCTACCCAGATGCCGCCGATCTGTCCGGACAGATGATTGCTCAGCCGCGGCGCATTGCAGCAGAAGATCAGCGCGATCTTGCCATCGTGCGCCACCGTCTGTGGCACCTCGAGGTGACCAAAGCCCTGCTCCGGCAGACTGAGTTGCGGACGGACGTCCCAGTTCTGCATGTCTGGAGAGAAGGCATGGGCGATGACTCCCCTGCCCGCATCCTCGCCGTAGTTGGCGCGCGCTGTGATGAGCATGTGCCAGCCGTCGCCCTCAAGGTCTGGAAAGACCCATGGATCGCGCCACGCCTCCTCGGGCCAGGTCGATGTGCCCAGCGTCTCGTACCAACGCGGATCCGCGCGGCAGATTGGACCGGGCAGCTTTCGCCAGCTATGCAAGTCATCCGACACCGCAACACCGATTGCCTCGATATTGCGAGCTGAGTTGGGCGCGATGAAGGACGAGCCAGTGTAGAACATCCGCCAGAGGCCATCGGCGCCACGCACCACGCTACCCGTCCAGGTGGCGGTCTCGTCGAAGCTACCGGCCGCACCCGGCGCGAGGACCTCGCCGTGGTTCTGCCAATCTGTGAGATCGGTTGAGGTAGCGTGCCCGATGCGCGCGTTCCGATGCCTAAGCTCCGGGTCGCCAAGCGACCGCCGCGCATGGAGGTAGAACAAGTGGAAGCGATCGCCATCATCGGCAATCCAAAAGTCCCACACCCAATAGTCTTTCAGTCGAAACACGACGCTCTCCGGCACGACTTCGGTCGAGGTCAACGACCAACAACCAAGGCATCACTCCTCAACTGCTAAATGCATTTAGCTCCTACTGTCTGTCAATCGGACTTAGGCATTTTGTCAGAAGAGATTTGGCCCTGACCGTAGATTGACTGGAGCAGCGCCGAGGCTGTTCCCCGGCAAGACATCGGGACGAGCCCATTCACGCCGCGCCGATTCCGATAGCACTGGCCCGTGTCCGGGGCGATCGGGTGCGGTTATCCAGCCATCACTGATCTCGATGGGCTGCTCGACAAGATGGTCGAAGTTTTGAGACGAGTACTCCAGCCACTCGACCTCGGGCAAGGCGCACACCATGTGAACACCAACCTCAAGGAAGGTGCTCCCGAGCGTGACCGGTATTCCGAGCTCTGCGGCGAGCCAGCCGACATGCATCACGTCGCTCACCTGTCCGTGGACGTTTAGAATATCTGTGCCTCGGGCAAGCAAAAGTTGGCGCTTGTCGGCCGCATCGAGGTACTCACCCGAATTGACTAGTGTCCACGGCGCGTTGCTGCGCAGGTCACGCAGCCCCTCCAAATCGTTGCGCAGGATCGGGTCCTCGACCCAAAGAAGTTCAAACCCCACGGTCTTGATTGCAGCGAGCTTGACGGCAGCCTCCTTGGCACCCCACGCCTCGTTGGCATCACTCATGATCTGTGCGCCGGGACGCACTGTCTTGGCGAGGAGTCTGAGGCGGCCGAGGTCTCGGTCGAAGTCAGGGTGTCCAAGCTTGATTTTGAAGGCGCGATAGCCGATCTGGTCGGCATATGGGAACAGGGCTTCGAATTCGCTGTCACTCGGATGGAAGTTGAGGCCCGACGCGTAGGCCCGCACCTTGTTCCTCCCGCTACCCAGCATGAGGTGAAGCGGGAGACCTGCTTGCTTGGCCGCGAGAACCCACAGAGCAAACTGCAGGGCTTCATGGAACGGCAGAGAATACGCACGCTGGTTGCCGCCGCGCGGCCGGTAGACGCGATGGACGAACCCCATGGGCGGTTGGCCAACTAGGCCCTGCCAGACTTCGTTCGCAAAGACCCGCTCGGTCTCGGCCTGAAAAGCAAGCAGTTGGAAGAGAGTTTGGATGAAGTCCAACCCGATGGTACCATCATCGGTGACAAGTTCGAGCGTGGTGACGTTGACGATGTCTGTGCGGACTTGACTGTCCCCGATCACTCGGTCACGGGCAAACTGAAACGGGTAATACGACATTCTACGATGCGCATGTCGGTCGCCTGCACTGGGGTTTGAGTCGCCTCGCTGCTTTGGTCGTGATCCTATTTAGGCATGAACGGATCGCTCTCGCCTGACACGAGCTCAAGCGGCCAGATCTTGTTGACGATACCGTTGGGATAGGTGCTCGCGAAATCTGGCATTGCGGCCAGGAGCGACTCTCCCAGGCTGACGCCGAAGTCGCGGAGCGACATACGGAAACAGGTGAGGCTCGGAGAGAGGAACCGCGCCATAGGGGGTTCACGAAAGGTGACGATCGCCAGGTCCTTGCCAGGAAGCAGTCCAGCTTCGTTGAGTCTGCGATACGCGCCGATAGCCATCATTTCATACACAAGCAGAACGGCGCTGGGGCGCGGCTGCATGGCAAGGATCTGATGGGTGAGCTGGTAGCCACCCTGCTCAGAGGTCGCCACGCGGGCAACTAGCGACGGGTCGAAACTAAGCTTGTGCCGTTTGAGAGCCGACTTGTAGCCGTCGAGAAAGACATAGCCCAGGTTGATGTCGTTACTCGGAAGGCCGAGCGCGATCCGGCGATGGCCGCGCGCCACGAGCCGATCAATCGCCACATTGGCGACGCCTTCGAAGTCGAGGTCGATCCAGGGATAGTTGCTTCCCGATGTCGACCGCCCCAGCGCGATAAACGGCATGCGTGCCTTGATCAGCATGTCGATACGGGCATCCACCCGGCGCGTCGCCGAGATGATCATCGCATCGACGCCGCGCCGCGCGACCATCCTCTGAAGGTATTGCGCGGGGTCTTCGTCCAACGGGCATGGCAACACCGTCAGATCGAGGTTGTGTCGGCGCAGGACGATCTGCACGCCGTCGAAGACCCCAAGAAAAAAATTGTCGCTATTCGAGCTGGGATCGAACCCTGACTGGATCATAAAGCCGATAGAGTTCGTTGTGCCTTTTCGCAGACTCTGCCCTGACTGGTTGGGAACGTAACCCAGCTCGTCGGCAGCTTCGAGAACGCGCTTGCGGGTCTCGGGATTGACGTCGGGGCGGTTATTGAGCGCCCGCGAAACCGTGCCGATCGACAGGCCGAGATGCTCTGCCAAACGCCTGATCCCGATCATCTCCCAACGTCCCCAATCCCTCGCCCTCGTCACTAGCGCAGAACGAAAAGACTAGCCAGTTGACTCGTAAACGTTTTCGCTCCAAGTTCCGTAAACGATTGCGAATGACGGCCATAAGGCTGCTTCGCAGACTGGGCAGTGACGCTGTCGAGGGGGAGGATTTGGTTTTTCGCACCGTTCTTGCGGGATGCGGTGCCATGGCCCGAGGCTGGGTCAAGGCGCTCGATCACCCCCAACTGGCAGGTAGGGTCGAGATCGTCGGGCTCGTCGATCGCGACGCCTCGGCCGCGGAACGCCTTCGCAATGAATTTGGCCTTTCCAAGGTTCCGTTTGGGAGTGACCTCGACGCGATGCTTGCGACGCTCACGCCGGATATCCTGTTCGACGTGGTCGTTCCTGACGCGCGCGGCAGCGTCGTCGCCACCGGTCTCGCGCGTGGGTGCCACGTTCTCTCCGAAAAGCCGATGGCGACTTCTCTGGAGGAGGCGCGCAATCTAGTGCGGCTGGCGCACCAGGCCGAGCGTGTCCACGCGATCGTGCAGAACCGCCGTTACATCCCGGGCGTGCGTGCGATCCGCCGAATGCTCGAGAGCGGCACATTAGGTGAGCTCACGGCTCTGCATGCCGACTTCTTCATCGGGGCGCATTTCGGCGGCTTCCGCGACCTGATGCAGAACGTGCTCCTCCTCGACATGGCGATCCATACTTTCGATGCAGCACGATTCATGTCGAACAGGGACGCGGAGGCGGTCTATTGCCTCGAGACCAACCCCGCAGGCTCCTGGTACGCGCATGGCGCGGCGGCGAATGCGATCTTCGAACTCCAGGATGGGGTCGTATTCACCTATCGCGGCTCATGGGCCGCGGAAGGCGCCAACACGAGTTGGGAAAGCACATGGCGCATCATCGGCACGCGCGGCACGGTGCTCTGGGACGGAGCGGAGCATTTCGAAGCACGTATCGTCACCGGTAGCGACGGCTTCCACCGCCCGTTGGCGGATCTCGAAGTCTTGCCCGCCGCGAACGACAGCCAGACGCACGGCCATGTCAGCGTCATTGCGGAGTTCGTCGATGCGGTTGAATCCGGACGCACACCTGAGACAGCCGGCAACGACAATATCAAGAGCCTCGCTATGGTGTTCGGGGCAATCGAAAGCGCCCGCACCGGCGAACGCATAAAGGTTCAGGAGTGACTATGAACGACCCTGCAAAAGCCATTCGCGTCGGTACGATGATCCAGGCCTCAGACGGAAAAGCCCCGGAGAATATCCGGGCTATCGCGGATCTCGGCTTCGAAAGTTTCGAGCCGTTCTTCTGGCAGACGACCAATGGCCAGGACCTCGCCGAGCTCGGCAAGCGCAGCCTCGACGCGATCGGCAATCGCGACATTACAATCTCGACCATCGGCATGTTCGGCAATCCGCTCGAAGGCCAGGACTTGGATCGCCAGACCTTGCAGGGCTGGAAGGACTGTATCGACAATGCCCATCATTTCGGCGCGACCTGCGTGGCAGGGTTCACCGGCCGAATCCGGGGCAAACCGCTGACGGATAGCCTGCCGCACTACAAGCAAGTGTGGGGTGAGCTCGCCAGGCGCGCCGCCGACAAGGGCGTGAAGATTGCGTTCGAGAATTGCGCAATGGATGGCAACTGGGCCACCGGTGACTGGAACATCGCGCACAATCCCGATGCTTGGGAACTGATGTTCAACGAAACGCCCGACGACAACATCGGGCTCGAATGGGAGCCATGTCACCAGCTCGTCTATCTGATCGATCCCATGCCGCAGATCCGCAAGTGGGCACACAAGTTCTTCCACGTGCACGGCAAGGACGCAACGGTGCGCTGGGAGGTGATCCGCGAGCACGGCATCTTCGGCAAAAAGAAGTTCGTATTCATGCGCACGCCGGGCTTCGGCGATAGCAACTGGGTCGACATCATCTCGGAGCTGCGGCTCGCGGGTTACAGCGGTTCCATCGACATCGAAGGCTGGCATGACCCGGTCTATCGCGAAGCGCTCGAGATGACCGGACAGGTCGCGGCGCTGAACTATCTCAAGCGGTCTCGCGGGGGAGACTTCATCGATTTGTCGGCGCGTTATGCGGGAGGAGATCCGTCACTGCAGCGCGCCAACTGAGGAAGATGCCTGGTTGAAAGCCCGGCACTACAACGGTGCGGAAGCACCACAGGAGGAGGAACATATGTCGATCTCTAGGACCATTCTGCAAGCCTTGACGACCACGGCGCTGATCAGCGTCTCATTTGTCGCCGCTCCCGCGGTGTCGAACGCAGAGACACTTCGCGACCACTGGTGCTCGGCGGTCCATCTCCGCTTCTTCGCGGGTGGCGCCGAGGGCGATGCATTCGCCTCGATCGTCTATAATGGTGCTGTACAGGCTGCCAAAGATACCGGCGCTCAGGTGGACTATGTGTTCTCGGGCTGGAAGGCCGAGACCATGGTTCAGCAGTTGCGTGAAGCCGTCGCAGCGAAGCCCGATGGCATCGCCATGATGGGCCATCCCGGCAACGCCGCGATCATGCCGCTCGCCGAGCAGGCCTCTCAGGCCGACATCAAGATGATGTACCAGAACGTGCCACTCGACGAAGTCACTGCCAAGTTCGGCGGCGGCTATGTCGGTGCCCAGCAGGGTCCGCAGGGCAAGGCGCTGGGCGAAGAATCGGTTCGCCGCTTCGGCCTTAAGTCGGGCGACACCGCCATCGTGTTCGGGCCGTTCGACCAGCAGCCCGAACGCTACGTGCGAGAAGGCGCGACTGCCGATGCACTCGAGGCCGCCGGCCTCAAAGTCATCCGCATCCCGTCCCCGCCCGAGTGGGCCGCTGATCCCAACCAGGCGATCCCGGTCATCACGGCCGCGCTTACTGCCAACCCCGAGACGAAGGCGATCATCTATCCTGGCGGTCAGCTGCTCGGAAACGCCGGCGTCTACATGACGGCGGCTGGCAAGAAGCCGGGCGAAGTCATCCAGATCGGCTTCGACACCAGCCCGCAGATCGTGCAGGGCTTCGAAGAAGGCTGGGTGCAGCTCACCGCCGATCAGCAGCCCTTCCTGCAGGGTTACATGCCGATCCTGAGCCTCTGCCAGCAGGTCGTGTATGGTCTTGCACCGGTTAATGTCGACACTGGCGCCGGCTTCGTGACGCCCGACAACTACAAGGCCGTTGCAGACCTCGCCACTGAAGGCCTGCGCTAAACACTGCGTGACGCCGCCCGCACGAGTGGTGCGGGCGGCGTCCACCAACAGGATCGCCCAATGGCCCAGCACATCATCGAACTCAAGAACATCACCAAATCCTACGGCAACATCTTTGCCTTGGGTGGTGTCAGCCTGCATGTCGATCCAGGCGAGGTCGTCGGCCTCATCGGCGACAATGGCGCCGGCAAGTCGACGCTCATCAAAATCCTCGCCGGCGTTATCAAGCCGACTTCGGGCGAGATTCTCATCAATGGAGTGCCGGTCAACAACTGGAGCCCTGCGAGGTCGCGCGCGTCCGGCATTGAAACCGTGTTCCAGGATCGCGCGCTCGCGGTCCAGCAGTCGATCGTGCGCAACATCTTCATGGGCCGCGAACTCGCCGGCCCCTTTGGCTGGCTCAATCTCAAGAAGCAGGTCAGCGAGGCAGAGCGGCTGATGCGCGAGATCGGCTTCACGTCAAAGGTGTTCTCACCCAATTCGATCGTCGGTCAGCTGTCGGGCGGGGAACGGCAAGGCGTCGCCATCGCGCGCGCCATTCTGAAGCAGGCTAACCTCATCGTCCTCGACGAACCGACCACTGCGCTCTCTCTCACCGAGACGGCCAAGGTGTTCCACTTCGTGCGACAGGTGCGCGCGTCCGGCCGCTCGATTGTCTTCATCGGCCACAACATCCACCACGTCTACGACATTGCTGAGCGTTTCGTTGTCATCGATCGCGGCCGCGTCGCGATGGAAAAGAAGAAGTCCGAAATCGCGTCGGCCCAGGAACTAATTGAATACATGGAAGACGTTGCAAAACCGCCAAGCATCGCGACCGGGGAGATGGCATGATGGCTAACATTGTCAAAACTGGTGCGGGTGAGACCGACGGGCGGCATCCCTCCGAGCGGCCAGCCCGCGAGTTTCTGTTCGCCAACCGCGCAGCGCTTGGCTCACTCGCCGTTTTCATCGTGATGCTGGGCCTGTTCTTTGCCGGTCGGCCAAGTGTCTTCTCTAACTGGGGACTCTACGTCGCGGTACTGACGGTGCTGCCGGTCGCACTGTTCATGACGGCACCACTCGTCTTCGTCGTCACCTCGGGCGAGATCGATTTGTCTTTCCCCGCTGTGATGGGCTTTTCATCCCTGGCGTTCGCCGTGGTCGTCCAGGCGGGATACGATCCGTTTCTCGGGATAGCCGCCGCTCTTGTCGTCGGTGCGGGACTGGGGTTCGGTGTCGGCGCCCTGGTCGTCTATGGGGGACTGTCTTCGCTCGTTGCGACGCTCGGCATGAACTTCATGTTGCGCGGCGTGATCCTGATCCTGACCAACTCGAAGTCCATCGCCATGCCGGAGCTCTCGGACAGCCTGGCGTTCCAGGTGACCTCGAGCCAGCTCTGGGGCATCCCGGTCCAGATCTTTTGGTCCGTTGCGTTCGTGGTGTTCTGCGCACTGCTCTACAACCGCCATCGCTTTGGCGCGCAGGTCCATGTCGTCGGCGACAATCCAGATAGCGCCAATGAAATGGGCATCAACGTCAGCCTTACACGCGTCAAGGTCTTCGCATTCATGGGCGTCGGTGCCGCACTTGCAGGAGTCTTTTCGACCATGATCAACTTCACCTGGTGGCCGACATCGGGCGACGGCTATTTACTGCCGGTGATTGCTTCGGTGTTCGTAGGTGGCACGCCGCCCTGGGGTGGGATCGGCACCGTGCTGGGCGGAGCGATCGGTGCATTGACCGTATCCTTCATCCAGACGGGCGTGGTGGGAGTTGGCCTCTCAGGCTTCTACGTTCAGTTTTTCTACGGGCTGATCATCATCCTGTCGCTCCTGGGCCACAGATGGAACCAGGTGCGGTACCGATAGTCAGGACTCTGCCGACGCCACGTGCTCCGTCTGACGAAGCGCGTCAGACATCCCGAGAGTGCCTCAAAGGAATGCTGGCCGGGCGCACCAGAGGTTCCGTGAGCTTTGTGTTCCGCTCTAGCCGACATACCAGACCTTCCGCGGATCATCCGAGCTGCGGACATAGTCGAACGCCATGTCGACCAGCGAAAGCGGATCGACCTTTGGAGCCCACCCGAGCAGAAGCCGCGCCTTGGCGTTGTCGAGAATGTTGGAATGCATCCCGCTGGGAATTTCTACGGGGGTCATACCTCGCGTACGACTGAGGTGTTCGCCGACAATTCCGTAGTCGACCGGTTCGGTCATCGCGATATTGAACAATTGTTGGCGGGCGGCGGGATGGTCGATGGCCGCGAGCATCGCTTCCACAAGGTCGCTGACATGGACGAAGTTGCGCTTGAGCGGAAGGCCGGCTGCCGTTGTGATCACCGGTACGCGTCCGGTTTCGGTATAATGCGCTCTCCTGCCGGAGTCGATCAGGCCGTCCCAGTCGGGACCGCCGAATTGTTCCGGGCCGAAGCTGAGGGCATAGCGAAAGTCGTCCTTCTCCATGATCCAGGGGGCAGGCAGCACGGTCCAGTTGAGCCCGTACTGGATTCCATACTGCTCGAGCATGACTTCCTCGAGCACTTTGGAGAGCGCGTAGACTCCCGGATAGGAAAGCCGTGGCGAGTCTTCGGTCACAGGTATCGGGTGCCCCACAATGCAGTGGCCGACAACGCAGTCGCCGCCAATGAGGACAGACTGTTGTGCCGTAGGGGACAGGCGAAACGCCTCGAGCAGATTAAACATACCGCCGACCGAAACCTGCATCGCGTTCGCCGGATCTTCCTTCACCGTGGCCATGTGAAAGACGTGCGACACCCCCTCCACGGCCCGCCCTGCGACATTCGGGTCGGAAATAGAGCCGCGGACGACCTTGACTCTTTCCGTTTCCGGC
This sequence comes from Devosia sp., assembly GCA_040081595.1. Lineage (GTDB taxonomy): Bacteria > Pseudomonadota > Alphaproteobacteria > Rhizobiales > Devosiaceae > Devosia_A. The sequence continues at coordinate 11,384 of JBEBGE010000042.1, read as the reverse complement.
AATGTGCGGTTATGGCATAGGGCGACAATTGTAGCGTCGACCCAGCGTGGATCTTCGAGAAACCGCCCGAGAAACCATTGGCCAACCTTGCCCGTCGCACCGGTAATCAACACCCGCATGAGTCCTCCGCTTTCGAAAATTGCATTCTAATGTGAACCCGGCGCCAGGTTCGTGTCCATCTAGCCAGCGCCGCTCACGCGAATTGGCCCACCGCGAAGCATTCCGCCTCTATTGACCGGCCCCTCCTCGCAGACCTAGTGCGCGACCACTTGGCCTTGCCGCAACGATACGCCACCTCGCTGCTGGGTCGAGCGCATGAAGGAGTCGCGGGCCGAAGTCAGATGCGCGTGACAGGCGAGCTCCACCAGAGCCCGGTTTCGGGTGTGCAAGGCATCGATATAGGTCAGGTGTTCGCGCATGGCGACTTCGTTGCGCGCACGCTCGTCATGTTTGTTCCACTGGTAGTGGTAGTGAAAGATTAACGCGATCAAATCATAGAAACTGTCGATGAAACGGTTTGGGGCCGCCGAGTTGATTAGCCGGTGAAAGCGGCTGTCGAGATCCGAAAAATCCCTGTAGCGCTCCTCGACTTGAGTGAGGAGTTCTTCGTGCTCGGCTCGCAACCCATCGATCTGTCGCCATTGTGGCGCGTCGTCCGGCAATGCGGCGAAGGTTGTCGCGGATCTGAGCTCGTACATCTCGCGCACTTCGAAAAGCTCGAGGCCGAAGCTGGTGGTAAAGCCACGAAATACCCAACCCGCGTTTGGCCGCTTGTCGATCAGGCCAAATCTCTGGAAGCGATTGAGAAATTCCCGGATGCCTGTCGTGGCCACGCCGAACCGTCTTGCGAGTTCGCGCTCATTGATTGTTGTTCCCGGGCGAGGGTCGTCACGCAGTAGCCATTCCATAAACTGACGTTCTACCTGAGCGGACATGGGCAAGGTTTCTGCCTCGGGAAAGCGCTCGCCGACCACATCTGGTCGCCGCAATACGGCGTGCTGCTTGCCGCTCGATATTACGGCCTCCTGCACCAGCGCAGCGATGACCTTGCGGGCTGTCGTCCGGCTAACTCGAAGCTTGGTGCTGAGCGCATTTTCCGAGGGCAGAACCTGCCCTTCTGGCTGCTCTGCGACGAGGGCAAGGGCGTCGTTATATGCGCGCTTGAACACTGTATCTGTCTTCATGCCATGTCTTTTACTAGTTAAAAAACAAGTTGACCAGACCAGGACATGCGGTTTTTGTCGATAAGATAATGACTAAGGGGTCTGCAATGTCCGAAATGACGCGTCCCAAACGCGCCGAGCCAGCACTCGACGGCGAGCCCGCCCGCGCGGGTTCTGCGTTGGCGATTGGGCTCCGATTGCTGAGTATGGGGCCGATCCTCATCCTCCTGCTGCTCATCGCCGTCGTGAGCTTGCTGACACCCAATTTTCTGAAGCCGATCAACATCGGCAATATCCTGGCGCAGACGGCAGTCATCGCGATCGTCGCGATCGGCCAGCACCTCGTCATCCTGACCCGAGGCATTGACCTTTCGGTGGGCGCCAACCTGGCATTGGCGACGGTCGTGGGTGGGCTAGTGGTCAGGGTGACCGACTCCGCCTTGCTGGTCATGCTTGCAATGGTGGCAGCCGGCGCCGCCGTCGGTGCCGTCAACGGCATCGTCTATGTCTTCGGACGCTTGCCGCATCCCTTCATCATCACACTCGCAACGCTCAGCATCTGCCGCGGTCTCGCGCTCGAATTGGCGGTGGGCCATACCACCATGCGCGGCATGCCCGATTTTGTAGTGACGCTGGGTGGTGAATCGACCGCTGGGATTCCGAATTCATTCTTTGTCATCGCTGGTGTCGCACTACTGGCCCTGGTCATGGCCAAATCGATGGTCTGGGGCCGCTGGATCTACGCTGTTGGCGGCCGTCCCGAAGCGGCGCTCCAGATGGGCATTCCGGTCCGTGGAGTCTTGATCTCGACCTACGTCATTTCCGGGCTATGCGCCGGCGTGGGCGCGATCGTGCTTTCCGGCCGCACCGCGGCGAGCTCGCCGCTCTACGGCAACCTGCTCGAGCTCGATACCATAGCTGCCGTCATCATCGGTGGTGCCAGCTTTCTCGGTGGCAGAGGGCATATCGGCCATGCCTTGGTCGGCGCGGTGATGATCGGGGTGATCCGCAACGCGCTCAATCTGCTTGGTGTCGACGTCTTCTTCCAGATGATCGCCATCGGCCTGATCATCGTGGTCGCAGTTGAGGCTGACGTGCTTCGCACCTTTCTGGAAGGCAAGGTTCGCATCATGCGGGCGGCGAGGACGTCGTGACCACACCGGCACCCACCCCCGTTCTGTCGGTCCGGAACGCCCATAAGCGCTTTGGGGCAGTCCATGCCTTGCAGGATGTGAGTCTCGAGGCCCGCCGCGGCGAAGTGCTGGCGCTGCTCGGCGATAATGGGGCCGGCAAGTCGACCCTGGTGAAATGCATCAGCGGGGTGCACACACTCGACGAAGGTCAGCTTCTGATCGATGGCGTGGATGTGGCGCTGAAGTCGCCGGCTGACGCGCGCCGGTCCGGCATCGAGACGGTCTACCAGGACCTCGCACTTTTCGATAACCTGACGCCGGCACAGAATTTCTATTGCGGCCGCGAGCTTTCCTTCCCGGCGTGGTTGCCACGGGGGCTCCGCTTTCTTGATGGCCGTTCCATGGAGCGTGGCGCCGCCGAAACCATCGACCGGCTGAAGGTGAGGTTGTCCAATAGGGACGCCCCTGTCGCATTAATGTCGGGCGGCCAGAGGCAGGCCATCGCTGTTGCACGCGCCACCGTGTTCGCCCGCAAGATCGTCATCCTCGACGAGCCCACCGCGGCTCTCGGCCTCAGGGAGTCCCGCAAGGTTCTGGACCTGATCGGCCAACTGCGCGCGGAAGGCAACGCGGTCATCCTCATCACGCACAACATGGAACATGTCATCGAACTCGCTGATCGCGCCGTGGTGCTTCGGCAGGGCAAGAAAGTCGGTGAACTCAAGCCTAGCCGCGACAATCAGGGCGAGATCGTCTCGCTCATCGTCGGTGCGGAAATGTGACGGAATTCTCTTGCCCTTGAGGCAGGCGAATATCGGGTGGCCTCGCTGTGGGGCGCCCATTTGGGAGGTACGCAAATGAGACTCAGATTGCTGTTCGGCGGGCTTGTCCTCGCTGCGGCGACTACCGGATCGGCCCTGGCCGCGGATACAGTGAAGCTCGGCTTCATAACCAAGTTCCCGGTGCCGTTTTTCGCAACCATGGAAGATGCTGCCAAGGCCTACGCCGCGGCCAATCCCGGCGTAGAAATCGAATTCGGCCAGGGCACGTCGGCCACCGACATCGATGGTCAGATCGCACTCATCGAATCGATGGTCACGCGGGGTGTCCAGGGCATCGCCATTACGCCGGTCGACCCGACCGTCGCGTCGACGCTCGACAAGGCCGTTGCCGCGGGCGTCAAGGTTGTCCTCATGGACAACTCGATCCCGGGCTGGGAGGGCAGGACTGCCCTCGCAACCACCGATAATTATGCCGCCGGAAAGATCGCCGGCGAGTATCTGAAGACCGTGCTCAAAGATGGCGACAAGCTCGGCATTCTCGAAGGCGTGCCCGGAGTTCCCGCCCTCGATGATCGCGTCAACGGCATGCTCGAAGGGCTGCAGGGCGTGAACGTCAACATCGTTGGACGCGGCGCCACCAACTGCACGGAAGAACTGGGCATCAACGTCGCGCAGGACCTGCTGACGGCCAACGCCGACCTCAAGGCCATCTATGCGGCTTGCGGTCCTCCGGCCGCCGGCGCAGCCCAGGCCATCAAGAACGCGGGCATCGACACCAAGTCCTTCGTGCTTGTTGGTTTCGACTTCTGCTGCGGCGAGGCCGAAGCTTTGCAGGCTGGCATCGAAGACGCAACCGTTGCACAGTTCCCCGCCAAGATGGCGGAACTTGGCGTCGACGCATTGGTGAAGGCGATCCGTGATGAAAAGGTTGAAAACCTCATCGACTCCGGCGCTGCCCTTGTGACTCCTGACAACATGGCGCAATTCCAATAGCCATGTGCAACTGGGCCGGGGTTGGCATCGCGCCAATCCCGCTCATTTCCAATTCCACTGACCGGAGCCAATTGTGTCGATCGAGGCCCTCGTTTGCGTCCGTCCGGGAGAACTGTCACTCGAACAGCGCGAGAGCCCGACCGCCGGCAGCGGCGAAGCTCTCGTGCGCACGCGGCGTGTCGGGTTGTGCGGCACGGACTACCATATCTTCGAGGGCTCGCACCCATTCCTCAACTATCCTCGCGTTATCGGCCACGAGCTTGCGGTCGAGGTCGTCTCCGCGCCCAGCGGCAGCGGCTTGCGCGCGGGCGATATCTGCGTGGTCAACCCCTACCTGTCCTGCGGACATTGCGTTGCCTGCCGCGCCGGCAAGCCCAATGCCTGCGTGACCATTTCGGTCCTGGGTGTGCACCAGGACGGTGGCATGACCTCCGAATTCACCCTGCCTGCGGGAAACCTCATTCCCGCCAACGGCCTCTCCATTGATGAATGCGCGACGGTCGAATTCCTCGCGATCGGTGCGCACGCCGTGCGCAGAGCTGCCGTGCAGAGCGGCGACCGGGTTCTCGTCGTCGGCGCCGGCCCGATCGGGCTCGGCGCTGCCCTGTTTGCGTCGCTCGATAGCAATGCTGTGACGGTAACCGATCTCGATGCTGACAGATCCAGGGCTGCCAGGGAGCTCCTTGGCGTATCAATCCTCGATGTTGAGACTGATAGTCCCGCCGCAACCTTTAGGGAGGCGTTCGACGTCGTCTTTGACGCAACGGGCAGTCGAGCTTCGATGCTGCGCAGCTTTGACTATGTCGCCCACGGTGGCCGCTACGTGCTCGTGAGCGTGGTCAAAGGTCCGATCTCGGTCGAAGACGCCGACTTTCACCGCCGCGAGATGACGCTCCTTGCCAGCCGGAACGCCACCTCCACTGACTTTGCGCGAGTCATGTCAGCGATCCGCATGGGCAAGGTGCCGGTGGATCGACTGATCACTCATCGGACCTCTCTGGCCAACGCGGTACAGGACATTCCGGTCTGGGCCAACGAGAAGCGAGGGCTGATCAAGGCCCTCATCGAAATCGGCGACGGCGAGCCGGCAGCCGACGTGGCAAGTGACATGATTGAAGTCCGTGCGCAGACAGGTCGGGGCAGACCGTGACTGTGAGGATCATGCAGTTTGGAACAAGCCGGTTCCTGCAAGCACATTTCGATCTCTTCGTTCACGAAGCCCGCCTTGAGGGGCAGGCCGTCGGCCCAATTACCGTTGTTAAGACCTCTGCATCGAGCGAGCGGGCGGATCGGGTCCGGGCGTTAGGTGATGCGGCAGGATTTCCGGTGCGCATTCGGGGAAATCGCGACGGCGGGGTTGTTGACGAGACGGTGACGGTCAACAGTGTCGAGCGCGCGCTGGATGCGGGTCGGGACTGGGCCGCGGTGGTCGATTGCTTCGCCGCCACCATCGATCTGGCGGTCTCCAATGTCGGCGAGCGCGGATACGAGGTCGCCGACGAACATCTTCAGGTCGATTTCGCCCGCCCAACGCCACCGCGCAGTTTTCCAGGAAAGCTCGTCGCTCTGTTGCTCGCCCGCTACCGCAGCGGCGGCCGCAAACTGCTCTTTCTGCCGATGGAGTTGCGTCCATCCAACGGTCAGGCATTGCGTCGGGCCGTGCTTTCGCTTGCTGAAGGGGCGCCAGGGGATTTCCGGCTTTGGCTCGAGCGCGAAGTCGTTTTTGCCGACACGCTGGTAGACCGGATTGTGTCGGAGGCAATTGAGCCGATAGGGGCGATCGCCGAACCCTATGCCTTGCTCGCCGTCAGTTGCCGGGGCGCAACCCTGCCTTTCACCCACCCGGCGATTCGACTGGTCGAAAGACTCGAACCGTTCGAGCGGCTCAAGATTCACATCCTCAACCTGGGCCACACGGCACTTGCCGACATATGGTTTCGGCAAAACCGGCCAAAGGACGAGACTGTTCGTGAAATTCTCGCCGACCAGGCTGTAGCCCAGTCGCTCGGTACGCTCTATCTGGAGGAAGTCCTAAGCGGGTTCACCGCGCGGGGCATGGCGGACGACGCCCACCACTACATTGCGACTACCCTCGAACGTTTTCGAAATCCATTCCTCAACCATCGCCTCTCAGACATCGCCGTGAATCATGCGGCCAAGGTTCGCACCCGCATTGCAGGATTCATCGAATGGGTTCATGCCGTCGAACCCTCGATGCCCTTCCCTCGCCTTGGTGCAATAGCGGGCCGCTGAGTTGGCTTCGGCAGGGAGAGCAATCTGTCTCGACGCTTCAGTCCGGCCGGGAGCATGGAGTTGGGCAGCTGTGTCGCCCAATTGGCAGGCATTTGCGCTTCTATCCCAATCCACAGCCTCAAATAGCCTCAGCCATGCCTTGCAGGAAATTAACAATAGTTGTGCTGCTGCGCGACGCTTGGAGCCTCTAAGATTCTGATAGGTCAGCGGAATATGGCGGAATGTCCGTCGTCAGATGACTTAGCGCTTTTGGCGGTGGGGATTAGTGGAGTTTCGGGCTCGTCGTGGTGTTGATATTATTCGGCGAGCTTGCGGTGCTGCAAGCGTGATGCTCGATGGTCTTTCGCTTGATCCTTTCACGCTGTTTGATGATGGCTGCGGCCCTGCCGAAGTAGGCGTCGGCCGGGGTAACGTTGTCGAGGCTCTCGTGGTAGCGGCGGTGGTTGTAGTGTTCGACGAAGGCCTCGATCTGGCGTTCGAGGTCGCCGGGCAGGAAGTAGTTTTCGAGCAGGATGCGGTTCTTGAGGGTCTGGTGCCAGCGTTCGATCTTGCCCTGGGTCTGGGGATGCATCGGAGCGCCGCGCACGTGGCTCATGGCCTGGGCTTCGATCCACTCGGCCAGTTCGCCGGCAATGTAGCTGGGGCCATTGTCGCTGAGCAGGCGTGGTTTGTGCCAGACGTTGGCCTGATCACAGCCTGAGGCTGTGAGGGCCAGTTCCAGCGTGTCGGTGACGTCCTCGGCCCGCATGGTGCTGCACAGCTTCCAGGCGATGATGTAGCGCGAGAGGTCGTCGAGCACGGTCGATAGATACATCCAGCCCCAGCCGATGATCTTGAAGTAGGTGAAGTCGGTCTGCCACATCTGGTTGGGCCGCACGGTCTTGGTGTGGAACGCATCGGCGACCTTGAACACCGCGAAGGCCGGACTGGTGATCAGGTCTTGGGCCTTGAGCAGCCGGTAGACACTGGCATCAGACACGAAGTAGCGCTTCTCGTCGGTGAAGCGCACCGCCAGTTCCCGGGGGCTCAGCTCGGACTGCTCCAGCGCCAACTCGATGATCTGCTCCTGGATAGTGTCGGGGATGCGGTTCCACACCCGGCTTGGCGCCGATGGCCGATCCGCCAGCGCTTCCGGCCCACCTTCCCGGAAGCGGTCATACCAGCGTTAGAAGGTTCGCCGCGCGATGCCCAGATGGTCGAGGGTGCGCTTTGCCGGCAAGTGCGACTGCTCGACGATCCCGATGATCTCGAGCTTTTCGGATGCGGGATACCTCATTCTTGCTCGTCCCCATCCGCGATCATGCTTTTTTTGAGCAGACGGTTTTCCAGCATCAGGTCGGCAACGACCTCCTTGAGCGCGGCGGCCTCCTGGCGCAGGCCCTTGACGTCGTCGCTGCTGGCGGCGCGGGCAGTGTCACCGGCAAGCCGGCGCTTGCCCGCCTCCATGAACTCCTTGGACCAGGTGTAGTAGAGGCTCTGCGCGATGCCTTCCTTGCGGCACAGCTCGGCGATGCTGTCCTCGCCGCGCAATCCGTCCAGCACGATCCGGATCTTGTCTTCTGCCGAAAAGTGCCGCCGGGTCGCCCGGCGGATATCCTTGATCACCTGCTCCGCAGGCCTTTTGGCAGTCGTGGACTTGAGGGTCATCTTCGTTCCTTCGTCTCTGCGACGAGGCCAAAACCCTCCTTAAATCACAACCTCAAATCTGCGCCATAGGTGCTGACGGGGGAGACCAAGCCCGTTCTCCTGCTCCCGCAAGATCCCGATGATCTGCTCTTCGTTGAACCGATTGCGCTTCTCCGAAACGTCCTTCCTGACGTTGCGGACTCTACCAAAATCTGGAGGAGCTTTCGGGGCTCAGGTCACCATAGGTGCTGACGGGGGACAATGCACTAGAGGACGGCGGGGCCGGGAGACCCCGCCGCCTAGCGGCCTGGCAGATAGACAAGCCACTAGTTCAGGTTTTTCCCCGAGCGGACTGCTCCGCATTTAACGCCTTTTCTGGCGTGCCGGTGACGATGACTTCAAGCACCTCTGCCGCGCTCGACTTGGCCACGAAACGTTCGCCGACATTCTCGCCGCGCTTCAGCACCATGACGCGGTCCCCTACCGCGAATATGTCTTCGAGGCGATGTGAGATGATGATCTGCGCTACCCCCTGTCTCTTGAGCTCGAGCATGGTCTCTAGAAGCCTCTCAGTGGCCATCACCGAAAGGTTTGCGGTCGGCTCGTCGAGGATAACGACCCTCGGCTCGAACGAAATCGCGCGAGCAATCGCGACGGATTGCTGCCGCCCCCCGGAAAGGCTCTCAACTCGTTGATAGACGGAGTTGACATCTACCTTGAGGCGCATCAGCACCTCATTCGCCTCAGCGTACATCTTGTTGCGATCGATGAAGAGGCCGCGTCGCGGCCAGCGACCGAGGAAGATATTCTGGCCGACATCCATGTTTCCGCAAAGCGCGAAGTCCTGGTAGATCATCTCGACCCCGACGGTGCGGCTTTCGTGTGGGCTCTTGAAGTGCACGGTCTTGCCGTTGACAAGAATGTCTCCGCTGTCGCGGTGATATGCGCCCGTCAGGATCTTCATCAGCGTCGACTTGCCCGCCGAGTTGTCGCCGACCAGCCCAAGGATCTCGCCGGGATAGAGCGTTAGATTGACATTCTTGAGCGCCCGAACGGCGCCGAATGTCTTGTCGATATTCCGCATCTCCACGATGGGCGTCACATTGGGAGCGTCAGACATCGGCGGCTTCCGTTGGTTTGAGCTTGGTTACAGTTCGGCTTGGTGGCCTGAGGGCCCGCCGGACAATCGCGAAGATATTGGCCTGGCGCACCCAGATGTCGATCAGCACGGCGGCGATCAGGATCGACCCTATGAACACATTGACCCAGTGCTGCGGCATTGAGAAGCCATTCACGTTGAGCTGCAGCAGCGCTCGCACCAGAGTAATCACCGCCGCACCGGCCAGCGCGCCGATGATCGTGCCATAGCCGCCGAAGATCGAGCCTCCTCCAATGATGACCGCGGCAATGCCGTCGAGTTCCCGGAACTGCCCGGCCACCGGATTGAAGCTTCGGAAGTACGCGACATTGATGAGACCCGCCATCGTTGCACAAAGGGCGCAGAACATCATCGCGGTGAAGCGAGCGCGATTGGTGTTAATGCCAGCATAGTCCGCTGCGCGTCGATTTCCGCCGGCAGCGTAAAGCCGCTGACCGTAGGGCATGTAGGCGAGCACGACACCCGCGAGCACCGCGACGACCGCCATCCAAAGTGTCTGCACGCTCACAACGTCGGCCAGCGTCCCGAGCAGTCCGTCAGCCGGATGCGGTATGCCGAAATAGGTCAGTAGGTCCCCGATCTTGCGGCCGAGAAGATTGTAGGCCTCCGAGAAGCCCGTGAGTTGCTTGCCGGCAACGAGGTAGGACGCTACGCCGCGCGCAATGTAGAACATGCCGAGCGTTGCAATGAACGCCGGTAGCCCCAGTGCAATTGTCAGTGCGCTGTTGAACAATCCCGCAGCCATGCCCGCGAGAAGTCCGATAAGGATCGCGGTCCCTGGATCTAGGCCTAGCACCTTGAGGCTGAACGCTGCCGCGCTGCCAGCAAGCGCGAGCACAGCGCCAACCGACAGATCAATATCGCCCGCCGCTATTACGTATGTCAGGCCGATCGAGATCAGCGCCAGTTCGGTGTAGTTGAGCAGAATGGCAAAGCTGTTTGGCAGAAGTGCCCAGTAGTCCGGCCTGAGCGCAAAGCCAACCAGCCAGAGAATGACCGTCAGCGTAATCGCGAGCGCGTCGCGCCGCGCAAAGAACTTCCCGATTCCGCGCGCGGTGAGCGCTTTGTCTTCCGCCATCACGCCCTTGGTCTGCGCACCGACAATAGCAACGCCATCCATCGCGGCAACCACGGGAGGCGGCAGTCCGCGTAGCCGCGCCCAGATGCGCTGCGGTATCTTCTGTCGTATGATAAAGGGTTCAATCAGAACTGCGGCTACCAGGATAAGACCGATCAGCGCCGGGACCGCTCCCGCCGGCAGGCTGTAGTTGGCTTGAACCTGCACTTCTTCCCCATCGACGACCATCGTCCGCGTAATGGCGAAGCCCTCGCGTAACACCTTGTTGATTAGGACCGTCAGAAGCGCGCCGAGGAAGCCGCCAAGTACCCTGCCCCTGCCCCCCATGATCGAGGCGCCTCCGATGATCACCGCTGCGATGACGATGAGTTCGGCACTGAGCCCACCCTGCGGTGAAGCACCCTTGTCCTGTGCGACCGCCATCAGTCCGGCGATCGTCGCACAGATTGAGGACAAGAGGTACGCGCGCACGCGAACCCACCGCGTTGGAATACCGGCATAGATCGCCGCCTGCTCATTGCCCCCGGTCGCAAAAGTCTCATAACCCCACCGCGTCTTGGCGAGCACGAACGCGCCCAGCACCACAATTAGCAGTGCAAGTGGGATCTGATTGTTGAAGCCCCAGCCATTGGCTTCGCCAAGCTGGAAGAACCATCGGAAGTCCTTCGCCTTGCCGGGATACAGAATGGACTGGCCGCCCGTAAGGCCGAGAATCAGGCCGCGCCCGATGAACAGCATCGTGAGCGTGGCGATGAACGCGGGTACCCGCAGGATCGTCACCAGTACGCCGTTGAGCAGTCCGATGACTGCGCCCAGAAATAGGCAGATTGCGATCCCTTCAACCACACCCATGTCATAGTGGTTGGGATCGAACACATAGGCGAACACAACGCCGATCAGCCCGAAAATGGAGCCGACTGAAAGGTCGAGGTCCTTGTTTGCGATGACAAACGTCATACCCACGGCCATCACCGCATAGCGCGCCGTGTCGCGCAGCAGCGCTTGGAAGGCATCAGTTCCGCCGAAGAACGTTGGGTTGATGAACGCCCCGATAGCATAGAGGCCGATCATTAGGAGGACGAGGCCGATCTCCCAGCCTCCGAATAACTCAGAGGGACGCCGGCCCAAGGCCTGAGCGGTCGAAGCCATTAGAACACCATTCCCACGAGAAGGTTCGATACGAGACGCGAGGGGGCA
>JBEBGE010000096.1:0-7897 GCA_040081595.1 Devosia sp. | reverse complement strand
ACCTCGCCAACCTCATGGCACGGTTGTTTCATGAAGTTTCGGGCGAAGGACTGGGGCCCCTGGGGATATCGCCGGAGCAGTTTCCGGTTCTCGTCGCCCTGTGGTTCGGGCCGGGCGCGAGCCGCGCGGCGCTTTGTGAGGCGCAGGAGGCGGAGGCGGAAATCATCGATCCTTTGGTTCGGTCGCTGGCGGAGGCCGGGTTGATCGAAAGCTTCCCGGCGGATCCGAATGAGAATCTGGTTCTAACCGCAAAGGCGATTGCCGCCCGGGACCCGGCCATCGCCGCCGCCCGTCGGGCGAACGACGCCGCGCGTGCGGTGCTGGACGAGGCGGAGATGGACCAGTTCATGGAGATGATGAACCGGGTGATCGATGGGCTGAAGGAGGCGAACAGGAAGTAGGCAGCAGGGGCAGTCAGGCTCCCGCGGCAGGCTTCGTCACGGGAGAGGAACCAGACTGCGCGTCCGGCTTCCTACACCACCACAATCCCCGAATGCTTGGCCTTGTTCTCGGGCTCGACATGGATAGTCACCTGGACGTCCTCGACGCCGTCGCGGAGCTTGGCTTCGATATGGTCGCAGATGGCGTGGGCGGCCTCAACGCTCATCGTGCCCGAGACCACGAGATGGAACTCGATAAAGGTCATCTTGCCGGCCTGTCGCGTCCGGATGTCGTGCGCTTCGATAGCGCCTTCGGCGTTTGATGCGATGATCTCGCGGATCAGCGTGAGCTTTTTGGGGTCGACCGCCACGTCCATCAGCCCGATGACGCTTTCGCGGATGAGCCGCCAGCCGGACCAGAGGATGGTGACGCCGACCAGCGCTGCCAGCACGGCGTCGAGCTTGGCATAGTCGGTGGCGAGCGCCAGCAGCACGCCGATCAGGACGCCCAGCGTCGAGACCACATCGGTCACGAGATGCCGCCCATCGGCGAGCAGCGAGGGTGAGCGTTCCTTGCGCCCGGTCCTCAGCAGGAACCAGGCCCAAATGGCATTGATCGCCGTCGCCACGACGCTCACCGAAAGCCCGAAGGGATCGGCGCGGAAAGAATGCTCGGTGGTGAAGCCGCGCCAGGCCTCACCGAAGATGAACAAAGCCGCGAGGCCGATAAAGACGCCGATGATGACGGCCGAGAAATACTCGGCCTTGTGATAGCCATAGGGCAGCGCCGCATCAGCCGGCCGCGCCGCCAGCGTCACCGCGCCCAGCGCCACCGCCGCCGTCACCACATTGACCACGCTCTCAAGCGCGTCGGAATAAAGTGCGATCGAACCGGTGAGCCAGGCCGCGACGCCCTTGAGCGCCAGGACCGCGATGCCCACGGCGAGCGAACCCAGCGCGATGCGGCTGGTCAGCGATGTCGAAGGCAGGGCCATAGGCAAAGGTCCCGTAATCGGGGAATGCTGGGTGACACTGAGCATCGCGCGGAAAAGTGGGTTTCCGGTTTTCCGCAAAACGACGCGACAACTAAACACTAGGGCGAGTGCTCTGATTCTATCAAAACTCCCGCACTAGGCGGCATAATTGTCCCATGCTCTTACGTCCAGCACAGTCTGCGCGAATGATTTTCAACCGCAGGGACGAGCGTGGCTGTTGCGTCCTGCGGCGCGGCCGATTGACCGGCGCGAACCGAGGCAATAGGAATCCCCGCTTCGCAGCATTCCCGCGACGGAATGAGACACAAGTCCGGTGCGGCCGACCCAAATCGGGGGCCAATCCCGGAGCTGCCGAGGTGAAATGGAAGATCTTTCTCTGCTCCCGCCGGGGACCGGCGTGATGCTTTGCGGCCATGGCAGCCGCAACCAGCTGGCGGTCGGCGAATTCGCCGCACTGAGCGAGGAACTGAAGCAGAGGCTTCCGGGCGTTCCGCTCGAATATGGCTATCTCGAGTTCGCCAATCCGGTGATACATCTGGGGCTGGACCGGCTGCGCCAGCAGGGCGTCACCCATGTGCTCGCCGTCCCCGGCATGCTGTTCGCCGCCGGCCACGCCAAGAACGACATTCCAGCCGTGCTCAGGACCTATGAAGCCCAGCATCAGGGCCTTCGCATCACTTATGGCCGCGAGCTGGGGGTTGACCTCAAGATGCTGCGTGCCGCCGGCGACCGGATCGAGGAGGGGCTGAAGCAGTCGCCCCGTCCGATCAAGCGCGAAGAGACGCTGCTGCTGGTGGTGGGGCGCGGGGCATCCGATCCCGATGCCAATTCCAACGTTGCCAAGGTCATGCGCATGCTCTGGGAAGGCATGGGCTTCGGCTGGAGCGAGGTGGCGTTTTCGGGCGTGACCTTTCCCTTGGTGGCCCCGGCGCTCGATCATGCCGTCAAGCTCGGCTACCGCCGGATCGTGGTCTTCCCCTATTTCCTGTTCACCGGCGTGCTGGTCAAGCGCATCTACGACGCGGCGGACGAGGCGCAGCTCAAGTATCCCAATGTCGAGATCCTCAACGCGCCCTATCTCGCCGATCATCCGCTGGTCATCGACACCTTCCTCGACCGCATCCGCGAGATGCTCGTCGGCCAAAACCTGATGAATTGCGCGCTCTGCAAATATCGCGAGCAGGTGCTGGGCTTCGAAGCCGAGATCGGCCTCAAGCAGGAGAGCCATCACCATCATGTCGAAGGCATCGGCGGCGGGCTCGAGAACTGCCCCTGCGGTGGGGACTGCGACAGCTCCTGCCGCGACGAGGCCTTCTGCAAGACGCACGGCCTGCCCTGGACGCCGCTGCACAATCACGACCACGACCTGCTGCACAACCTCGGCATCGCCCACGACCATGGCGACCACCACCACGCGCCCTATCCCCATGCCCGCCACCCGCTCGGCCCGCTGACGCTCCCGAAAGTGCCGGGAAAGCTCGCGCGCGATGAGCGAGGCAAGTAATGGAGTACCTGCGCGACCCCGAAGCGATCTATGCCCAGAGCTTCAAGACCATCCGGACCGAAGCCGACCTGAGCGGCCTCGACCCGGCGCTGCACGATGTCACGATACGGATGATCCATGCCTCTGGCCTGATCGACCTGCCGCTGCATCTGCGCGCCAGCGAAGACGTGGTGGAAAAGATCGAGTTCGCGCTGGTCCGCAAAGGACCGATCTTCTGCGATTGCGAAATGGTGAAGGCGGGAATCTCGCATCGCCATCTGCACGGCAACGAGCTGATCGCAACACTCAACGATCCCCGCGTGCCCGAACTCGCGCGGGCACTGGCAACCACGCGCTCGGCGGCAGCAGTCGAACTCTGGCGCGAGAAGCTTGAGGGCGCCATCGTCGTCATCGGCAACGCGCCGACCGCCCTGTTTCATCTCCTTGAAATGCTCGATGCCGGCGCGCCGGGACCCGCCGCGATCATTGCGACGCCTGTGGGCTTCGTCGGCGCCGAGGAGGCCAAGGCCGAGCTCGCGCTCGATATCCGCGATGTACCCTTCATCACCGTGCTCGGCCGCCGCGGCGGCTCCGCCATGGCGAGCGCCGCGCTCAACGCCATCGCGCGAGGCATCGCATGACCCATTGGCTCGATATCATCGGCGTCGGCGAAGGCGGTGTCGCGAGCCTGCCCGAGGCGCAGCGGCGGCTGGTGACCACGGCGGGCACCGTACTCGGTCCGGAGCGGCTGGTCGCCGGGCTGCGCAACGGCAAGACCTGGAAGCCCGGTCTCGAGGAGATGCTTGAGCAGGTCCGGCGTTATCGCGACACGACGACGGTAATCCTCGCCTCCGGCGACCCGCTCTGGTTCGGCATTGGTGCGACGCTTCTGAGTCACCTCGATGCAAGCGAGTATCGCATCCACGCGGGGATCTCCTCGCTGCAACTGGCGGCGACGCGGCTGCGCTGGCCGTTGCAGCATGTGACGACGCTGTCGCTCCACGGCCGTCCACCCGAGTTGATCCACAAGCACGTCACGCCGGGTAACCGCGTTCTCGTGCTGACCAGCGATGCGACCACCGCTCCCCAAGTCGCGCGGCTTCTGGTCGAACGAGGCTACGGACGCAGCGTCCTCACCGCTCTCGAAAATCTCGGTGGACCGGACGAGCGCACCGCGAGTGCCATGGCCGAAGGTTTCGCCCTCGAGATCGGCGACTTCTACGTGCTGGCCATCGACTGCGTTGCCGATGCCGGCGCACCGCTCCTGGGGCTGACCGGCTTGCCCGACGACACCTTCGCCTCGGATGGGCAGTTGACCAAACGCGAAGTCCGCGCCGCAACCATCGCCAAGCTCGCGCCCTATCCCGGTGCGCTGCTCTGGGATGTCGGGGCAGGCTCGGGCTCGATCGCCATCGAATGGATGCGCGCGGCCCGCGATGCCACGGCCATCGCCTTCGAAAGCGAAGGCGAGCGGCTGCAACTTATCGCCGTCAATGCCGACAGGCTCGGTGTGCCCGGCCTTCGCATCGAGAACGGCACGGCACCCGCGAGCCTTTCCAACATGCCCAAGCCGGATGCGATCTTTCTCGGCGGCAGCGTCGGCGATGAAACGCTGTTCCATGCCTGTTGGGAGGCGTTGAGGTTTGGCGGAAGGCTGGTGGCCAATGCCGTGACGCTCGATGGCGAACAGGCGCTCTATGCAAGGCAAGCGCGGTTGGGCGGCGAGCTCGCACGGATCGAAGTGTCCACACTGGATATCGTCGGTGACCATCGTGTCATGCGGCCCCGCATGGCGGTGACGCAATGGAGTGTCACCAAGCCATGAATCCGGCCGGGCGTGGCACGCTCCATCTCGTCGGCGTCGGCCCGGGCGATCCGGAACTGCTGACGCTGAAGGCCGTCCGCATCCTGCGGGAGGCGGATGTGGTCGCCTATCCATTGACCGGCGCAGGGTCCACCTTCGCGCTCGAGATCGCCTCGGCCCACGTGTCGCAGACTGCGTTGCGCCTGCCGGTGACAATACCCATGAGCGTCGACCGTGGGCCGGCGCAGGCCGCCTATGATGACGCAACCGTCGCCCTCCGCGCCCATCTCGACGCGGGCCGCAGCGTCGCCTGGCTCTGCGAGGGCGATCCGCTGTTCTATGGCTCAGCGATGTATCTTCTGGCGCGCCTTGGCGATGCGCGGATCGAGATCGTGCCCGGTGTCACTTCGCTCACCGCCGCCGCTGCCGCCATTGCGCGACCACTCGCGGCGCGCAACGAAATCCTCAAGATCCTGCCGGCGCCGCTGCCCGACGAGACCCTGCGTGCCGAACTCGTGGGCGCCGAGTCCGTCGCCATCATCAAGGTCGGCCGGCATTTCGACCGCATCCGCAAGCTGCTGTCCGATACCGGCCATGCAGCAGGTGCCGTCATCGTCGAACACGCGACCACCGCGCGGCAGCGCATCACGCCGCTCGAACTCCTTGCCCATGACGAGCGGCCCTATTTCTCGACCATCCTCTGCTATCGCGGTGCCGAGGCATGGCGGTGAGGCCCGCCATCGTAACCTTCGCCGCGAGCGGTAGCGAGACCGCGCAACGCATCGCCTCGGCCATCGGCGGCGAAATCATCGCCGATGCAAAGGCAAGCCTGCCGCGCCTCTTCGCCGAGGGCCGGCCGGTCATCGGAATCTGCGCCGCCGGCATCCTCATCCGCCTGCTGGCGCCGCATCTTGGCGACAAGCGCGACGAACCGCCGGTTATTGTCGTGTCGCAGGATGGCACCCATGTCGTGCCGCTGCTCGGCGGCCATCGCGGCGCCAATCGCCTCGCACGTGAGATCGCCGAAATACTGGGCGGAAGCGCTTCGCTCACCACGGCATCGGACTCGCGCTTCACCCGCGCGCTCGATGAGCCGCCCGATGGCTATGTCCTCGGCAATTCGGAGGATGCCAAGCCTGCAATGGCCGCGCTGCTCAAGGGCGAATCAATCGCTCTGTCCGGTGCGGCAGACTGGATCGCCGATGCCGGTTACCCCATCGACCCCACGGGCAATGTCCGCATCACCGTCACCGAAAAAAGGAGTGGCGAGGGGTTGCTCATTTATCCCAGGACGCTGGTTGCCGGTGTCGGCTCGGAACGCGGCGTCCATGCGGACGAGATTATCGGCCTCATCGACTCAACGCTTGCCAACGCCGGCCTGTCGCCGCTCGCGCTCGCCGCCATTGCGAGCATCGACATCAAGGCCGATGAAGCCGCGTTGCATCGGGCGGCGGCACATTTCGGCGTACCGTTGTGCCTGTTCGCCGCCGCCGAACTCTCGAGCGAGCCCGTCCCCAATCCCTCGTCCATCGTCGAGGCCGAAACCGGCACGGCCAGCGTTGCCGAAGCCGCCGCGATGAAGGCCGGCGAGTTGCTTGTCCCCAAGCGGAAGTCGAAGCGCGCCACCTGCGCCATCGGCATTTCGCCCGGACCGCTGGATGTCGCGCATTTCGGTCGAGCCCCCGGCTTGCTGCATGTGGTCGGCATCGGGCCCGGCGATGCGGCTTCGCGCACCGCCTCCGCGGTCGCGGCACTGACCTCGAGCGCGCATTGGATCGGCTATGGCCTCTATCTCGATCTCATCGCCGATCTTGCCTTTGGCCAGGACCAGCATCGCTTCCTCCTCGGCGATGAAGAGGCGCGGGTGCGCCATGCGCTCGAACTGGCGGCAACGGGCAAGACCGTGGCGCTCGTCTGTTCGGGTGATGCGCAGATCTACGCCATGGGCGCGCTGGTCTATGAACTGCTCGATGCCGAGGGCGTTCGCGCCGTGAGCGCCGCCGCGCGCCGTGTCGCGGTCGAGCTGCACCCCGGCATTTCCGCCTTCCAGGCGGCAAGCGCGGCGGCGGGCGCGCTGATCGGTCACGATTTCTGCTGCATCTCGCTCAGCGATCTGCTGACGCAGCGCGAGGACATCCTCAGGCGCTTGCGTGGCGCCGCCGCTGCCGATTTCGTCACCGCCCTCTACAACCCGCGCTCCGAACGCCGGCTCGACCTGCTCGACAAAGCCAAGGCAATCTTCGAGGCGGAACGGCCGCCAGGGACCCCGGTGATCGTCGCATCCAATCTCGGACGCGCGGAAGAGAAAGTGACCATCACCACGCTCGCCCATTTCGATCCCACGATGGTCGATATGCTGACCATCGTGTTGATCGGGGCTTCGACCTCGCGAGTGCTCCCCCGCGGCGACGGCCGCACCTATGCCTACACACCGCGCGGCTATGAGCGGAAGGTCGCGCCCGCATGACCGTCTATTTCATCGGCGCTGG
The DNA here is from genome assembly GCA_040081595.1 of Devosia sp. Classification (GTDB taxonomy): domain Bacteria; phylum Pseudomonadota; class Alphaproteobacteria; order Rhizobiales; family Devosiaceae; genus Devosia_A. Next base: position 746 of record JBEBGE010000096.1, on the reverse strand, counting down.
CCCCGGAGCTCCCGATCTCATCACGCTGCGCGGCCAGCGGCTGATCGAGCGCTGCCCCGTCTGCCTCTATGCGGGTTCACTTGTCCCCGCCGAGATCGTGGCTTCCGCGCCCGGGGGCGCCGATGTTCGCGACACCGCGCCGATGCATCTCGACGAGATCATCGCCATCATGGCGGCGGCCGATACGCGCGGCGAGGACGTGGCCCGCGTTCATTCCGGCGACCCCTCGATCTATGGCGCCGTCGCTGAACAGATGCGGCGGCTCGATGCGCTGGGGATCGACTATGAGGTTGTGCCCGGCGTGCCTGCCTTTGCGGGTGCCGCGGCGCGCCTCGCTACCGAGCTGACCCTGCCGGAGATCTCGCAGACCATCATTCTGACCCGAACCTCCGGCAAGGCCTCGCCCATGCCCGAGCGGGAAAGGCTGGAAGTGCTCGGCCAATCCGGCGCGACGCTCGCCATCCATCTGAGCATCCGCAATCTCGCCTATGTTGAAGCGGCGCTGACCCCGCATTACGGGGCCGATTGTCCGGTGATCATCGTCTATCGCGCCACCTGGCCCGACGAAGAAATCATCGTCACGACGCTCAGGCATATGCGCGCCCGCGTATGCGAAGAAAAGATCACGCGCACCGCGCTCGTGTTTGTCGGGCAGGTGTTCGGCGCAACGCAGTTCCGCGATAGCCGGCTCTATGATCCTGGCTTCGCCCATGTGCTGCGCAACGCGGGGAAGAAGAAAACGAGGG
>JBEBGE010000041.1:0-27798 GCA_040081595.1 Devosia sp. | reverse complement strand
GATCCTCATCGGCCGGGCTGCGGGAACCTCCGCCGATCGCCTGCTTCAAGGCAAGATTGTGCGTTCGCCGGGACGGTCGCCGCGTTGGACGGCACGTGAGAGTTTGAGGGGTTTGGACTTAGGGTGGCGGGTTCGCGATCAGGCCGGCTGGACAGCGCCCAGGATCGAACGGCGGCCGTCGGACAGCGTCACGACGCCGAGGGCGAGGGTCCAGAGGGCCCAGACGGTGTAGCTCAGGGAAACGATGGTTCCAGCCATCGGCACACCGAACGGCTCGAGCATGCCGGTCAATACGCCTGCGCCGATCACAACGCCGGCCGAGGCGACAATGCGGTGCGCTTTGAAGATCAGGGCCGACATCAGGATCGTCCAGATCGCGGTGAAGAAGTAGCCGAAATGCTCGCCGATGCCGGCGCCCAGATACTGATTGGCGAAGTCGAAGATCGAGGTGGCCATGGCCTGGTCGATTTCGGTTGCGCCGGGCGTGGTGTACTGCGCGGCCAGCATCGGCACGAGGATGACCCAGCGCAGCAGGCCCATCGCCTGGACCAGACCGGCAAGCACGCCCGCGCCGATCGAGAGCGAGGCGAGAAAGGCGTCACCCTTGATGAACATGAGGCCGGCACCGATGGTTGCGGCGATCATGGCGAGCGATGCCGCCATCATGGCGTACCAGTAGAGGTGGAGGTCCGCGCCGCTCTGGGCGAAGCGGGTCAGCACCTCGCCTGCCGGGTGGCGCAGGATGTCGGGATAACCGAAGGTCATCTGCAGGCCGGTGAATCCGGCAGTGAAGACCAGCGGCACAGCGATCAGAAGCAGGCCGGTCGTGCGAGTCATTGCGTTCATTTTGAAGAGCCTTTGAGGTGTGGGGTGAGAATGCGCCGGAACATCCGGACGCCCTGTTGGCTGTCGGCATCGCTGAAGACCGTGCCGCCGGTATCCTTGAAGACGAGCCAGAAATCACCGACCAGCCAGAGAAGCTGGGCGATATCGTCGAGTGCTTCGTCGTCGCCGACGGGGTTCAGCACCCCCGCCTGCACGAAGAGCCCGACTAGAAACTTGGTATTGGCCAAGCCGCCCTCGCGGTTTGCCCGATAGGCAGCAGCGAGTTCGGGGTCGGCGTTGAGGAGCAGTGTCAGGTCACGGAAGAAGAACCGGTAACGCGCCTGGATGTCGAAATTGCCGGCCACCATGGTCTCCATCATCGGAACACTGGGCATGGTTGACGGCGGCACCGCGTAGTTGGTTGCCCACTCGGCCTCGATGCGCGCAAACAGCGCCCGCACGATCTCGGCCTTGTTGCGGTAGTGGTAGTAGAGGTTGCCGGGGCTCATCTGCAGCGCCTCGGCAATGTGGTTCGTGGTGACGTTGGCGGTTCCCTGCTCGTTGAAGAGCTGGAGCGCGGCGTCGAGAATGCGCGTCTTGGTGTCGGTCATGGCCTGCACGGTTTGTAGAGCATTTACTCTATTCGGAGTAATTAGAGTTAATGCTTTAATCCGTCAAGCGGTCTTTTGAAAAACTTGCGGCGCCCCATCAGCGGTGCAAATCATGAACCCATGACCATTGAAGACATTGAACTTTTGGACGTCGAGGCGCGTGGCGTCCCGCCCCTGCCTGAAGCGGTTTCGAATGGTTTTGTCCCCAACGACGGTGCACGAATCTGGTTCGGCAGCTTTGGCGACGGTCCATCCGTGATCCTGCTCCATGGTGGCATGGGCAGCAGCGGCAACTGGGCCTATCAGGTGCCGGTGCTGGTCGCGGCCGGCTATCGCGCCATCACCATCGACAGCCGTGGACAGGGCCGCAGCACACGGGACTCGCTGCCCTATTCCTACGTGCAGATGGCGGCCGACACCCGAGCCGTCATGGACCATCTGGGTGTCGCCCGCGCGGCCTTTATCGGCTGGAGCGACGGCGCCGACACGGCGCTGACCCTTGCCGACGAGACCCCGGAGCGCGCGGCCGGGGTCCTGTTCTTCGCCTGCAATGTCGATCCGAGTGGCACCAAACCCTTTGTTTTCACACCGCCAATCGGCCGTGCCCTCGACCATTTCAAGAAGGACTATGCGGCCCTGTCATCGACGCCTGCCGATTTCGACCTCGTCTTCGAGGCAGTCGGGCAAATGCAGCGGAGCCAGCCCAACTACAGCGCTGAGGAACTCGGCCGCATTCGCGTACCTGTCCTCAGCGTCCTCGGCGAGAACGACGAGTTCATCAGGCGCGAACACGCCGAGTATATCGCGCGATCAATCCCGGGCGCCCAGTTCGTGTTGCTGCCAGGCGTGAGCCATTTTGCCATGCTGCAGAAGCCAGATCTCTTCAACCGGGTGACGCTGGACTTCCTGGGCAAGGTGCTTGCCTGAGGGAACCAAAGGGCTAGTTTCCCTCGATGTCCCGCACAGAGCGCCTGCTTGACCTGCTCCAAATCCTGCGCCGCCACCGCGCGCCGGTCACGGGCGCGTCGCTGGCGCAGGAGCTGGGGATTTCGCTCCGGACCTTTTACCGAGATATCGCGACGCTCCAGGCACAGGGCGCCGAGATCGAGGGCGAGCCGGGAATCGGCTATGTGCTCAAGCCTGGTTTCATGCTGCCGCCACTGATGTTCTCGGTCGAAGAACTTGAGGCTCTGGTCCTCGGCTCACGCTGGGTTGCCGCGCAGTCCGACGATCGCAGGCTCGGCAACGCCGCGGGCAACGCGCTGAGCAAGATCGCGGCGGTGTTGCCGCCGGAATTGCGCAATGAAGTCGAGGCCGGAACGCTGCTGGTGATCCCCCGCCAGCGGCAGGCCGTCGCAATAGACGTGTCCCTGCTCCGTGAAGCCATCCGCAAGGAGATGAAGCTTCGCATCGGCTATCGCGATGAGAGCGGGGCCGAGACCGAACGCGTCATCTGGCCGTTCCTGATCGGCTTTTACGAACAAACCCGCGTCGTCGGCGCCTGGTGCGAATTGCGCACCGATTATCGCCACTTCCGCGTTGATCGCATCGCCTCTGCCGTCGCCACCGGCGAGCGGTCGCCGCGCCGCCGGGCGGTCATGCTCAAGGAATGGCGCGAACAGCGCGGCATCGCCGCGCCGCAAAAGATCTGACGGCCTGCTGCCAATATCTGACAGAGGCCGGGGCCAGTCTCTCCGCACCCCAACGGAGTCCCGCCATGAACCCCAATTTCATCCTCGCCTATGTCGCCGACGCGCCAAAAAGCGCGATACTCTACCGCACCCTGCTCGGCACTGAGCCGGTCGAGCAATCCGAGAATTGGGCGATGTTCGCCTTCCCCAACGGGCTTGCACTGGGGCTTTGGAGCCGGGACGAAGTCGAGCCGCGGGCCACTCTTCCCGGCGGCATGGAGATCGGCTTTCCGGTCGCGAGTGACGAGGCCGTCGGGGCCACCCTCGAAGCCTGGGTCAAGCTCGGCATGAAGATCCTCCAGGAGCCGACACGCATGGATTTCGGCCTGACCTTCACCGCCGCCGATCCCGACGGGCACCGGCTGCGCGTGTTCGCACCGAGCTGACTTGCGGCCGGCCGCCGCAAGGCGCCTTATGCCGCCCAACAGGAGCCCCCATGACCTATATCGACAGCTTTGTCCTCGCCGTGCCGAGAGCCAACCTCGATGCCTACAAGAACGAGGTTCAGAAGGTCGCGTCCGTCTGGAAAGAGCATGGCGCACTGACTTACACCGAGTATCTCGGTGACGACGCACCGCTCGGGAGCCTCACCTCTTTTCCGCGTTCGGTTCAGCTTAAGGACGGCGAGGTGGTCGTCCTCGGAATGGCTACCTATCCGGATCGCGCCACCCGGGACAAAGCCAACAAGGCGGTGATGTCCGATCCTCGGATGGGCGCAATGATGGGCGTGATGAAGGGTCTCGGCGTTGCGCTCGACCGGATGTATTTCGGCGGTTTCGCCTCGATCGTTGAAGGCTAGCGCCTGAGGAATTCACCCATCCGCTGAAGCGCTTCCTCCATTGTGGCCTTGCTCCCCGCGTACGAGTAGCGGACGAAGCGGTTGCCGTTGACGCGGTCGAAGTCGATGCCGGGCGTCGTCGCGACGCCCGCGACATTCAGCAAGTCCTTGCAGAAGGCCAGCGAGTCATTGGTGAAGCGAGAGACGTCGGCATAGGCGTAGAAGGCGCCGTCGCCGTCATCGACCGCCATGCCGAGCGCCCTCAGCCCGTCCCGAAGCAGCAAGCGATTTTCGGCGTAATGCGCCTTTTGCACTTCGCAATAATCACGCTGCTTCAGGGCCTCGATCGCGGCGACCTGGCTCAGCGTTGGCGCCGCGATGAAGAGGTTCTGCTGCAGCATCTGGGCGCGGCGCAGGAGCGCCTCGGGAAGCACCATCCAGCCGATGCGCCAGCCCGTCATGCAATAGTATTTGCTGAAGCTGTTGATGAGGATCGCGTCGTCGCCGAACTCGCTGGCGCTGATCGAGTCTCCGCGGAAGTCGAGGCCGTGATAGATCTCGTCCGACAGCAGCCGGACGTTAAGCTTGCGGCACATCGCAACGATCTCCGCCAGGCCCTCGCGGGTGACCGCCGCGCCCGTCGGGTTGGCAGGCGAGGCAAAGAGCAGCCCTTCGAACGGCTCCGCTTTGTGCGCGGCCTCGATATCGGCGGCGCTCAGCCGCCAGTGATTGGCCGCATGGACCGGGATTTCAACTGCACGATAGCCCATGCCGTTGAGGGTGTTGAGGTAAGCGGGATAACCGGGGCGAGTCACTGCGATCCTCGCTCCGGGCTCAAACGCAGTGAGAAACGCGAGAATGAAGCCCGCGGACGATCCCATCGTGCAGATGATGTTTTCGGGCGAGACCCCTGCCCCGTGCCGGACCCGGTAATAGTCCGCAAGCCCTTCGCGCAAGGCGGGCAGTCCCGCGAAATGAGTGTACATCTGCGGACCGTCGAGCACGGCCTTTACGGCTTCAATCACCCTTGGCGCCGGTGCTACGGCAGGCTGGCCCTGCTCGAGAAAGCAGATATCCCGGCCCTCGGCTTCGAGACCTCGCGCCATGGCATTGATTTCCATGGAATAAAATGGCTGCAAGCCGCCGCCGGTCATGAATTGGTCCACTTCGCCCACGAAAGACGCCTCCGCCTAGCCTCAACCGCTTGCCGGCTCAACTGGAATTGATCGGATGAGGCGGCTCGTGCTTACGGTCTCGTGATAGTTTTCGCCTAGTTTCGGTGCCCAGCCGAACTCCCGGAGTTGCCATGCCGCGTCTCACGCTCGTTCTCGCCTTGCTCGTCGGTCTTCTGGCCGGCGGTTTTGGCGTCCTCTTGATGCGGCCGGTGCCGATGGGGCTCGACGAGGCGGCGGTGCGCTCCATCATCGGGCAGATGAGCAGCAGCCAGGAGCCGATGCAGCAATCGGTTGCCGCGATCGATCCGGAAACGCTCAATCCGATGATCGAGAATTACCTGATGGGGGATCCCTCCATCCTTGACCGCATGTCGACCAAGCTCAACGAGACCAAGCTTGTGGCGCAGCGGGCGGCGCAGAAGGCGGCGCTCGAAATGCACAGCGCCGAAATCTACGACGACCCCGGCAACGTGGTGCTCGGCAATCCCGATGGCGACGTCACCCTGGTCGAGATGTTCGACTACAATTGCGGGTACTGCCGTCAGGCGCTGCCGGACCTCGCGACACTGCTTGCCGAAGACCCCAATCTCAGGGTCATCCTCAAGGAGTTCCCGATCCTCTCCGAAGGTTCGGTCGAGGCGGCGCGCGTCGCTGTCCTTGTCAACCGGGACCCCTCGATCAGCTACTGGGATTTCCACCAGCAGCTGTTCTCGAGTCGCGGGCAGGTCACCGGTGACACGGCGCTGCAGGTGGCCGAAAGTATGGGCATGAACCGGGTCAACCTCATGCTTAACATGGGTGGTACCATGCCCGCCGAGACCATCACCAAAGTCTATGATCTTGCCAAGGAACTGAAGATCTCCGGCACCCCGACCTACATCATCGGCGACGAGCTGATCCCGGGGGCGGTGTCGATCGACCGACTGCGGCGTTCGATCGCCAATATGCGCACCTGTGGCAGCACGGTCTGCGCGACCATGGTTACGGACACGGCCGGCTAGGCCGTTCCCCTTGCTTTTTGGTGCATTTGTCGTAGTTGCGCTTCCCGCAACGGCGAGCCGCCGCTAGAGAAGTCAGAACCATGGTCAAGCGCGTCCTCATCCTCAACGGCCCGAACCTCAACATGCTGGGGATTCGCGAGCCCAAGACCTACGGCTCGCAGACGCTCGCCCAGATCGAGGCGATGTGCAAAGCCGAAGGCAAAAAGCTCGGGTTTACCGTCGAGTGCCGCCAGACCAACCGCGAGGGCGAACTTTGCGAGTGGATTCAAGAGGCTTACGGGAAAGCGGCAGGGATCGTCATCAATCCAGGCGCTTATTCGCATACCTCGATCGCGATCCGGGATGCCATAAGCGCGGTCGGCATCCCGACCGTCGAAGTTCACCTCAGCAATATCCACGCCCGCGAGGAATTTCGCCATCATTCCTATGTCTCTGCGGTAGCGACCGGGGTCATTTGCGGCTTCGGCGCGGCAGGGTATAGGTTCGCGCTCGAGGCCCTGGCCGAAAGACTCAAGAGCGCCTGAACGCTCCAACACCAACAACCCGCCCCAGGGAGACAAATCGATGTCCAAGGACGGCTCCACGGATCAGGACCTGATCCGCGCCATAGCCGAATTGCTGAACGAGCAGAATCTCGCCGAAATCGAGATCGAGCGCGAGGATTTGCGGGTGCGCGTCACCCGCTCCTATGCCAGCACGGGCGTCCAGCAAGTCATGGTTCCGGCACCGCAAGCCGTTGCCCATGCCCCCCAGGCCCTGGCTCCGGCCGGCTCGGCTTCGGCAGCCAAGCCCGCGCCTGTCGACGATCTGGCATCCAACCCCGGCACCCTGACCTCTCCGATGGTGGGAACGGCCTATCTCTCGCCCGAGCCGGGCAAGGCCGCCTTTGCGCCGGTCGGCACGCGCGTCTCGGAAGGCCAGACCATTCTCATCATCGAAGCCATGAAGACGATGAACCAGATCCCGGCCCACAGGTCTGGCGTCATCGCGCGCGTCCTAGTCACCGATTCCCAGCCGGTGGAATACGGCCAGCCGCTCGCGGTCATCGAATAAGATGTTTCAAAAAGTCCTGATCGCGAACCGGGGCGAGATTGCGCTCCGTGTGCTGCGCGCCTGCAAGGAACTGGGCATCGCAACCGTCGCCGTGCACTCGACCGCCGACGCCAGCGCCATGCATGTGCGCCTCGCCGACGAGAGCGTCTGCATCGGGCCGCCCGCGGCCAAGGATTCCTATCTCAATATCCCCTCGATCCTTGCGGCCTGCGAGATCACCGGCGCCGACGCGGTACACCCCGGCTACGGGTTCCTTTCCGAGAATGCGCGCTTTGCCCGCATTCTCACCGAGCACAAGATCACCTTCATCGGCCCCTCCTCGCACCATATCGAGATCATGGGCGACAAGATCACCGCCAAAAAGACCGCGGTGGAATTGGGCATCCCCGTGGTTCCCGGCTCAGTGGGCGAAGTCGCGACCGAAGCCGAAGCCAAAAAGACCGCCGCGGAGATCGGCTACCCGGTCCTGATCAAGGCCACGGCGGGCGGTGGCGGGCGCGGCATGAAGGTCGCCCATACCGAACTCGACGTGCTCACCGCCTGGTCGACCGCACGCTCTGAGGCCAAGGCGGCTTTCGCCAACGATTCCGTCTACATGGAAAAATACCTCGGCAAGCCGCGCCATATCGAAGTCCAGGTCATGGGCGACGGCCAGGGCAATGCCGTGCATCTGGGCACCCGCGACTGCTCGCTTCAGCGGCGTCACCAGAAGGTCTGGGAAGAGGCGACCGCCCCCACCGTCCCCGCCAAGCAGCGCGACGAGATCGGCGAAATTTGCGCCGCCGCCATGCGCAAGCTCAAATATTCGGGCGCCGGCACCATCGAGTTCCTCTATGAGAATGGCGAGTTCTATTTCATCGAAATGAACACGCGGCTCCAGGTCGAGCACCCGGTCACCGAGCGCGTCACGGGCGTTGATCTCGTCTACGAGCAGATCCGTGTCGCTTCGGGCGAAAAGCTCTCGATCAAGCAGAAGGACGTGCAGTTCACGGGCCACGCGATCGAAGTGCGCATCAATGCCGAAGACCCGCAGACCTTCGCACCCTCGCCGGGCAAGATCACTTTCTACCATCCGGCCGGCGGTGTCGGCATCCGCGTCGATTCAGCGGTCTATGCCGGCTACAACATCCCGCCCTATTACGACAGCTTGATCGGCAAGCTCATCGCCTATGGCCGGACGCGCGAGGAATGCCTGATGCGCCTCCGCCGCGCCATCGACGAGTTCGTGGTCGATGGTGTCAAGACCACCCTGCCCCTGTTCCAACGCCTGATCCGCGAACCCGACGTGATCGCGGGCAATTACGACATCCACTGGCTGGAGAAGTACCTGGGGATGAAGAGCTAGGCCGACGGCGCCTCGCTCTGCTCGGTGCTACCCTTACGAATGGGGAACCTCTCAGGGGCTGACGACGGCGATCTGCGCGAACAAGAAATTCACTCGGTCGTCCTTCTGGCCGACGAAAACGTCGTAAACATCGAAGAAGATGACGGACCACCACCGAGCTTTCCTCTGGAAGTGGTCGTAGTAGTCGGCGGATTGCTCGACGCCGAACAGGAAGTCGCTGCGGCTTGCTCGCTCGAACCCGGCTGCGGCCAGAAGCGCCTCGGCTTCGGACCCACCCATTCCCATTGGTATGAAGTTCGACACTTCCGGCGTCAGGTCAATGACCCCTTGCCGCGGGAAGACGGCCGCGCGGTCGAATGCAGCTACGAGCGGATGGGCCGATTGCTGCCAATTCAGTGCCGCGCCAAGCGCCAGCAGGACTACGACTAGGCCCAGCGCTTTCAGCCATTTGCTAGAAACGAGGGCCAATCAGCGACTCCTAAAGCTGCGATCGACGCACGCGGGGCTCCGGCTGACCGATGCTACCCCAGCGCCCTCAGATATTGCGCGGGCCTTGTGCTCAACGCGCTCCATGTCGTCAGCGCCCCGGTGATGATGGTCAGCACCACCGCCCCCACCAGTACCGACAGGATCAGCACCGGATCGACCGAGAAGTCGATGTCCATTGGCGGTCGTGAGGTGATTGCGTAGGCGCCGGCGATGCCGACGCCCGAAGCGAGCAGCGCCGAGAAGGCGCCGAGCAGCGCATATTCGAGCGCAAAGACCTTGACCACGTCGCCACGAGTCGAGCCCAGCACCTTGTTGACCACCGCATCGGCCTCGCGCTGCTTGCGGCCTGCCGCCATGGTGCCGGCAAGGACCAGCAGCCCGTTCACAACCGCGAGCGCGCCGACGATATTCACCGCTGTCGAAAGCTGGCTCAGAATATTGGCCGCCTGGTTGAGCGCGTCGCCGATCGAGATGAAGGTCAGGTCCGGATATTGTCGCGCGAGGTCGCGCTCGAGGCTCTTTTCCTGGCCTTCCTTGGCCTTGATCGTTGCAAGGTAGGTTGCCGGGAAATCGTCGAGCGAATGCGGCGAGAGCGTCACCAGAAAATTGAGTCCGTTCTGGAACTGGAAGTCGCGGAAATTGGCGACCGTCACCTCAATGGTGTCGCCGAACAGGGTGATTTCGATCTTGTCGCCGACCTCGAGCCCGAGGTCCGCCTTGACGCGGTCGCGCAGCGACACCAGCGGCGGGCCGTCATAGTCGGCGGGCCACCATTTGCCGTCGGTGATGGTCGTGTCGGCGCCGGGCACGGCCTGCCAGGTGATCGGGATTTCTCCCGAGATCATGAAGCTCGTTTCTTCGCTGACGTTCTTGATGTCCTCGACCGGGACGCCTTTGATCTTGGTGATCGCGCCGGTGAGGCTGGGTGAGAAGTTGAAATTCTGAAGCTTGCCGGTGCCTTCGAGGAAGGTCTGTAGCTCCGGGACTTCGTCCTCGAACAGACCCGAGGCGACGAAGGTCGGCGCATCTTTCTGCACCTGGCCGGTCAACTGGCTCTGTACGTTGCTCGACAGGATCGAGATGAGGAGCAGCATCGCCAGGCCAAGCCCGAGCGAGAGGATCACCACCGGCGCCGGTGAGCCGGGCCTGTAGATACCGCGCAAGGCATTTCGCCAGGACGAACTCGGCAAGGGCGGCAAACGGCGCAGCCCTGCCTGCAGCAACCAACCTGCGACACGGAGCAGGATGAAGGTGCCGATAACGCCGACCGTGTACCAGAACACCAGCTCGAAATTGCGGGTCACCAGCCATGCGAGACCGAAGATCCCGAGGCCCGATGCGAGCAGCGGCAACACCACACCCGGTTCCAGGTATTCGCGCGTCTTGAGGTTCTGGATCGAGCTGCCGACCGTCCGGAACAGGATCGCGGGCCTGAGTTTCCGCGCGCGGACCAGCGGCAGGTAGGAAAAGCCGAAAGCGGCGAGAACGCCGAAGGCCAGTGCAACCGCCAGCGACGACAGGTCCACCGATGGCGGCAGGTCGACCGAGAGGATCCGGCCAAGGACCGGCAGCGCCGCCGCGGTCAGCAGTGCCCCAATGAGCAGCCCGAGCCCGATGCCGACAAGCGACAGGACGCCGATCTGGGTGAAGAAATGAACAAGGATGCGGGGGCCTGTGGCGCCGAGGCTCCTCAGCGTCGCGATCGAGCGCTGGCGTTCCCCGATATAGGCCGAGACCGCGTTGGAAATGCCGACGCCGCCGACCAGCAACGAGGAAAGGCCGACGATCAGGAGGAACCGGATGAACAGGTCGTAAAATCGCGAGAGTTGCCCCGCCGCCTCGTAAGGCGAACGGATCTTCCAGGTTGAGTCATCGGCGAAATGCGCCTGCATCAGCGGCATCGCCGTGGTGTAGTCGCCCTCGTTCAGCGAAATCTTGTAGCGGTGCTGGGTCAGCAGCCCCGGCATGGGCGGCCGCGCATCCGGATTTTTTTCGAGTGCCGGAATCGAGATCAGCGCCGTCAGCCCCAGATGGAACCCGCGCACGGCGCCGTCGGGCACCGACACCAATGTGCCCCGCGCCTCGTACTCGACATCGCTGACGGTGAAATGCCCGCCAATGTCGATGCCCAGGCGGTCGAGGATCACCGGGTCGACCAGTGCGCCAAACGCACCGTCCTTTTCGGCCAGCAAGTCCTTCAGCGTGACATCGCCGGTCAGTTGCGGGCTGATGACCTTGCCGAGCAGCGGATAATTGTCCCCGACCGCGAGCACGTCGAGGAAAGCCGAATTGCCGCTGTCGTCCATTGAGCCGGCGCGGGCATTGGAATCAATGGTTTCGGTGACCTGGCCAAGGCTCGCGAAATAGGCGCGCTCTTCGGGCGTCGCCCGCCGGTCGGCGCGCGAGGCCTCTACATCGCCGCCAAGCAGCGTCGTGGCGTCGCGCATGATCGCCGATTGCAGTGCCGCACCCACCGAACTCACGCCGGCAATGGTGCCGGTGCCGAGCGCGAGACAGGCGAGCAAGACGCCAAAGCGCCGAAGGTCGCCGCGCAGGTCGATCAGCGCGACCCGCATCCAGTCGCGGAGGCGGCTCATGCCGGCACGGTCTCGTTGGCGGTGGTCAGGTGGCCATGGTTCATGGTCATCCTGCGATCGGCCTTGGCGGCAAGGCTGCGATCGTGAGTGATGAGCAGGACGGCCGCGCCCTTCTTGCGGGCGAGATTGAACATCAGTTCGATCACCATCGCGCCGGTATCTTGGTCGAGGTTTCCGGTGGGTTCGTCCGCCAGCATCAGCTTGGGGCTGGTGACCATGGCGCGGGCAAGGCCCACGCGCTGCTGCTCGCCGCCGGAAAGCGCGCTCGGCAAATGCGTCATGCGGTCGGAAAGCCCGACTTCTTCGAGAGCGGCGGTTGCGGCCTGGCGGATCTCCTTGATCGACTGGCCTGTTTCCGCGATCTCCAGTGCAAGGCTGACATTTTCGAGCGCCGTCATCGACGGGATCAAGTGGAAGTTCTGGAACAGGATGCCGAGATTCTTGCGGCGGAAGATGGCCAGCCCGTCTTCATTGAGGGTCGACGTATCCTGGCCGGCAACGACAACCTTGCCATTGGTCGCCCGCTCGAGTCCGCCCAGGACCATCAGCAGCGAGGTCTTGCCGCTACCCGAGGGTCCGACCACTGCCACCACCTCGCCGGCATTCACCTGCATCGTCACATCCTTGAGGATGTGCAGCTTGGAATGGCCGGATATCAGTTCGAGATTGGTCTTTTCAGTCTGGATAACGGGAACGGACATCGGGCTCGGCACTCGGCGTGTTTCTGAATCGGCGCTTCTTAGGCGATAATTTATGAACGCTGGCAATACACGATGTCGCGCCCATATCATGCTGTAGGCGCAACGGTCTAAGTGTCATGTCGCGAAAAACCGATCCCTTTGCCGTCGAACTGACCCCTGAACTCATTCTCAGGGCCTATCAGGCGGGCATCTTCCCGATGGCGGAAAGTGCTGAATCGGCTGATCTATTCTGGGTGTCCCCGGAGCAGCGCGGGGTCATACCGCTCGAATCCTTTCACGTTTCGCGCAGCCTCAGGAAGACCCTGAAATCGCACCCCTACGCCATTAAGGTTGATAGTGATTTTGACGGCGTGATCGAGGGTTGCGCCACGGCAGGCACCGAGCGCGAGAGCACCTGGATAAACCCCGAAATCCGGCGCCTCTATGGCGAATTGTTCCGCCGCGGCAATGTGCACACCGTCGAGGTCTGGGACGGCCCGGCCCTTGTCGGCGGTCTCTATGGTGTTTCGATCGGTGCGGCCTTCTTCGGGGAGTCGATGTTCCATCGCAAGACCGACTGCTCCAAGATCGCCATGGCGTACCTGGGAGAGCGGCTCAAAGCCGGCAACTATCGCCTGCTCGACACCCAGTTCGTGACCGATCACCTCCGCACCTTCGGCGGTATCGAGCTCCCGCGCGAGGACTATGAGATCCTCCTCGGCGAGGCCCTCAGGCACCAAAGCGACTGGACCGCGCTCGATCGGACCTAATCCGACTGCGCCCCGCCCGTTGCGTTGGTCATGGTCGCAGTCATTCCCGCTGAAAGGTCCGATGCAAGAAACACCGCCGCATCGGCGATCTGCGCCAGTGCCGTAACCCGCCGCAGCGGGGTGTCCTTGGCAAAGAGCTTGTGGACCTCGTCGAAGCTCATGCCCCATTCGTCCGCGCGCAGTTGCCAGGCTTCGCGCACGCCCGGCGCATCGGGCGAGCCGGGCGACCGCACCCAGTTGACGCGGACGCCCATAGGTCCATTTTCGACCGCCAGAAGCCGCAGATAGTGCTGCACCGCCGCGCAGGCGACGCCGAAACCGCCGGTATGGCTATAGGCCTGGGTGCCGGCATTGGCCGTGATACCAACGATCGATCCGCCACCGTTCTCCGCCATGTGCCGGGCCATGGCGGTGCCGGTCACGAACCAGTTGCGCAGGGCAACCTCGATAACCCCGAAAAAGCGGTCGAAGTCGATTTCGGTCAACACGGCGCCTTGCGCGTCGACCCAACCCGAACCGTTGAACATAACCTTGACCGGTCCGGCCCGCTCGGCGACGGCCGCAAGGTGCGCCTCCACCGCGTCCTTGTCCGTCGCGTCCACAGGGGCAACTTCAGCGTGCCCGCCGGACGCGGTGATCTCGGCCGCGACGGCCTCGAGCCCTTCGCGATTGCGTGCGGCGAGAAACACCTTCGCTCCCTCGCGGGCAAAGGCTTTTGCCACCGCGCCACCGACCGCGCCGCTGCCGCCATAGACGATAGCCGTCCGATCCTTGAGCAGCATGCTCATCCCCTCACCTTGATGAAGATCTGCGTTTCCCATTTGTCGGGATCGGGCTCGTCATCGGGACCATTCGGGTAGAGCTCGAAGCGTGAGGCGAAGCTGTCGCCGCCCGGTGACTCGTCGGCATCCCAGGCGATGCCGCGCCCCCGCGCCCAGTCGATCAGCATGCCCGTCACGTCCCGCAAATTCTTGTAATGGCCCCAATAGGTCAGGGTGGCGTATTTGCCGGCTGGCAGGATGCCGACCATCACTTTTTCGTCGCCCTCGATCGCCTCATCGAGCAGGAAACCCAGCTGGAGCGTGAGCTCCGGCATGTTGATGAAATCGTATTTGATCAGCATCGGCCCATGTTCAACGCTGCGCTTGCCGAGCCATTTTTCGACCTTAGGCAGCGTCTTGCTGATGACCGTCTGGAATGGAATTTTGGTCTCCTGACGGATCGCGGCGTAGGGCTGCGCCTTGCGCTTAACAATAGTCGGCAGCGTCAGCAAAATCAGCCTCCGGTCCTGAGTTTGGCCGCGATCGCGGCAATGTCGGGTGATTCAGGCCCACGCGGTCGGCCCGCCGGCAGTCCGCCAGCGACATCGGCGCGGCTCGCATAGGCCGCGAACAGATCGAGCGTCGAATTCCAGCCGATGCCGTGGCTGTCGCGCTCCGCGACCGAAGTGAAGGGCGCCTGCCGGAACGACATTTCAGTCCGTCCTCCGATGTCGCGGAACTTGAGCTCCACCAGCATCTCGTGGCCGTCATAGTCGTTGACATAGGTGACGCTCAGCCGCTCCGGCGGGCTGATCTCGCGATAGGTCCCCGAAATCCAGTGCTCGTAGCCGTCTGGGCGGGCCATGCAGTAGCGATAAGTGCCGCCCACTCGCGCATTGAGATCGCAGTGCTTGAGGAAGTAGCCCTCCGGCCCATACCATCGCACCACATGTTCAGGCTGCGTCCAGAGCTTGAACACCAGTTCGCGCGGCGCCTCGAAAATGCGGATGATCTCCAGGGTCTGGTCGGAAGTGGACGCGCTTTGGCTACTGTTTGCGGCCATTGCCGTCCCCTTTCTGGATTTCGGCCAGATAGGCGTCCATACGATCGAAGCTCCTGTCCCAGAAGCGGCGGTAACGCTCCACCCAGCCGGACACGCGCTCGAGGGGCGCCGCCTCGAGCTTGCACGGGCGCCATTGCGCATCGCGGCCGCGTGAGATCAGCCCCGCCTGCTCCAGGACCTTCAAATGTCTCGAGATTGCCGGCAGGCTGATCTCGAACGGCTCGGCGAGTTCGGTGACCGTCGCCTCCCCGCTCGCCAGCCGGCTCAGGATAGCCCGCCGCGTCGGGTCGGCGAGCGCGGAAAAGGTGGCCGTCAGCGCATCCATCTGCATTTCACGACTCTGTTAAATAACACACCTGTTAAATACCAGCCGCCTCTGGCTGTCAAGCTGAGCCGTTTCCGCGATTCCTCAGTCGCACCAGGGGCCGTTCGTTGCCGTATTGGGTCGCGCGAGGTGCTCGTCGAGCAGGACCTGCCCCACATCCTGACCGCCCGAGATGACATGGGTCAGCGTATGTCCCTCAGCGTCGGTGCCGTATCGGAAGACGAAGATTTCCTTGAAGTTGAGCAGTTCGAACAATCGAGCAGTCGCTGCGGCGGCGGTGCTGGCATCTGGCGCGCAGGCCTGTTGCACGGGCTCGGGCGGGTTGACGTTTTCGAGCCGCATCAGCTCGCCGCCATACCAGAACGTGTTGCCGTTCTCGATGCAGGAGCGGAGCCTCTCGTCGCTGCAAAGCGGATAGACCGGCCGCGGCGAGGTGATGGCAAGGGCCGGCAGGCTCAGGAGCAGCAGGCCCGGAACGATCAGAAGCAAACGACGCATCGCATCCTCCTTCGGCCACTGAGAATATCACCCTCACCCCGCCGGTTCCAATCAACAGGGCTGACCCAGTTATTGTGCTGGCGGCGGCTCGCTCGATGGCGGTGGGGGCGTATCGGAGGTCTGCCGGCAATCGACCAGCCAGATGTCGTAGACCGGGTGGTCGATGGCGTTGAGCGCCGGGCTGTCGGCGAACATCCAGCCGGTGAAGATGCGCTGCACCTGCCCCTTGAGCGAGACCTGGTCGACTTCGATGAACACCGAAGTGCGCTGCGTCTCGGTCGGTGGCCTTGTGTAGCAGACGCGCGGGGTGATCTGCAGCGCCCCGAACTGGACGGTCTCGTCCATATAGACGTCGAAATTGGTGATCCGGCCGGTGATCTTGTCGAGACCGGAAAATGCGGCAATCGGATTGGCAATCGTCTCGGCCAGCGCCGGTTGCGCGGCAAGGAGCGCCAGGAGGCCGGCAATCAACAGGCGGGTCATGGCGACGGCGATCAGTCCGGCGACCAGGCGTCGTAGTCGCCGGTAACGCGCGGGCGTTCGCCCTTGTTGAGCAGGCTGCCATCGGGGCGATAGGCCATGGCTGTGCCGGTCAGGTTCCTCTCATGCGGCTTTTCCCAGTCGCGCGGTGTGTAGTCGCCGGCTTTGGGGGGCGTGTCGGTGCGGTAATGCATCCAGCCATACCAGCCGGGTGGGATGGTGGTCGGGTCGGCCGAACCCCCGGCATAGATGGCCATGCGCCGCTCCATGCCGTGCGGACCCTTGGCCTGGCGGCTGCGGAAGTAGCGGTTGCCCGCCTCGTCGGCCCCGACATAGATCCCCTGGGTCGCAGCCCAGAGCCGGGTTCCCCAGGTATTGCCGCGCCACCAGGCAAAAATCTCGATGAGGAAGTCCTTGAAGCCGCCTTCAGCCATGCGATCGGGTCCAGAATCTCGGGTTGCTCATGCCCGCTGTAGCATCGCCCCAAGCTGACGACTAGAGCCGGAAGGCGACCGATTCAGGGCGTATTGGCGAGCGCGGCATCGATTTCGTCGATCCGTCCCGCCAGATAGTCCGCAGTCTCCGGGTCGGCCTGCTCGTAGACCTTGTAAGCCGCATCGAATGCCGCCCGCGCCTCTTCCAGCACCGCCCGATCCGGCTCCCGCCGGGCGATCTCCATCAGCGCGAAGCCGAAGATGGCATTTGTCCGCGCCCAGTCTTCCGGCGTCTTTTCGGCACTGAAGACCTGAAGTGCCGCGCGATAGGCGTCGGCGCCCTCCCGGATCAGGTCCAGGTCGTCCATGCCGACGCCGAGAGTCTTGAGCGCCAGCCCGAGGTTTCGCTGGGTCTGGGCCCAGTCCAACGGCGCGGTCTGTCGGTTGCGAACTTCGAGCGAGGCGCGGAAGGCGGCGATCCCCTTCTGGAACAGGTCCGGGTTGCTGGTGCGACCGCCCAGGCTCGAAAGGGCGCTGCCCAGATTGTCGTTGGTCGCGGCCCAGTCGAGCGGCACGCGTTCGCGGGTCCTCTCCTCAAGCGCCGCCTGAAAGGCCTCGATGGCGCGTTCGAGGTTTTCGGTCCCCTCCTCGTTCTCGCCGATCCGCGCATAGGCATTTCCCAGATTGTTCTCGGCCGTAGCCCAATCGAGCGGCCCACGGTCGCGAGTCAACTCTTCGAGCGCCGCCAGATGCGCCTCCGCCGCCGCCTCGTAACGCGAGCGGTCGCTCTCTCGATCGCCGAGGATCTGGAGGACATTACCCAGATTGCTCTGGGTCCGCGCCCAGTCGAGCGGTGCCGACCCGCGGTCGAAGGTCTTGAGCGCCAATTGCAGCGCCGCGACAGAGTCTTCGAGCGTCGCCGTACCCGTCTCGTGGCTGCCCGCTTCCATCAGCGCGACGGCGAGGTTGTTGCGGTAGCCGGCGGCCAGCACATCGTCCCGGTCTTCAACCTGGCCAATCGCCTTTCGCCACATCTCGATAGCCGTGGCCGTGTCGAAATTGAGTGCTGCGATGCGGGCATGTTCGGCATAGGTCTCGCCGATCTCCAACCGGTCGGCTTTGAGGTTGGCCTCGTTGGCGTCGACTTCGGCCTCCAGCGTTCCGGCGCGGGCGCTAGCCTCGGCGCGGAACTTGAGCGCCACATCGATCGCGCCTTCGGTCTCGGCGCGTTCTGCGAGACCGGCGAGCCGGGCCAGTTCGGGATCCGATTGCACCGCGCCGGTGCGGCTCGCCATCAATGTCTTGAGGCGATCGGCACCAGCCTTGAGCTGGGCTTCGATCTGGCCCGGATCGGCGGTATCGATGCCCAACACCTTGAGCATGCCGTAGAGCGCATCGAGTGGCACACCCTCGCTCCCTGCGACCGTTTCGACATAGCGGCGGGTCGCTTCGGGGGCATTGGCAATGGTCATCAGCAAGGCCCGCCGGCCGTCGCGGATCAGCGCGTCGTCGCCGCCCGCCTGTTCCGCGTTTTCGCCGAAATAGAGCACCCGGCGCAGCGACGAATTGGTCCACGGCAATTGCTGGGCGCGAGTCTTCAGATACACCTCTTCGGTGACCATGGTCATGATGTCGGCAAAGGATGTCGCCCCCGCCGCGAAGTGCTTGAGAAGCGCCGCTGCATAGGGCGAATTCTGCCCGGGCTCGCCATCGAGTGCCGGCCGGCCGGGTTCTGCGGCAAAGCCGATGACCATGCCGAGGCTGGCTGGGTTGGCGGTCTTGGCCACCGGGTTGGGTCCGCGCAATTCGCCCAGGCCTGCCGCCGCGACCGGCACCGCTTCGGCGGTGCCCGGCACCATGATCGCCTGGCCCTCGGGGAAGGGGCTCGACCGGCAGGCATCGAGCAGCATGATCGTGACCGGCACGACGTCGCGTAGCCGCTCCAGCAATCCGTTGAGCGGCACCAGGCTCGCCCCGGCCGACTCTGGAGTGGAGGCATCGGCATCGACGGGCACGAGATAGTTCACCCCGCCGGCTTCGATGCCGTGGCCTGAGTAATAAACCAGCGCCACATCGGCGCCCTCGACGTCTTCGATGAAGCGCTCGAAGGCACGCGTCAGCCGCCGGTTGTCCGCGTCGTTGACCGGCGTCACGTCGAACCCCAGCCTGTAGAGTAATTCGCCGACCGCATGCGCGTCGTTGGATGGGTTGGCCAGCGCCGGCAGGGTCTGGTACGCGCCTTCCCCGATCACCAGCGCCACGCCGCGCAGCGGCTTGTCCTCCGCCGCCGCGGAAGGCATCCACAGCAAGAGCAGCACGATGGCGACAAGCGGTCTCATTGGAGGCTCTCCAGGACGCCCTCGATAGCGGCGATGCGCGCCTTGAAATACTCGTCCAGGTTCTGCCCCGAGGCCCTGTAGAAGGCCCATGACGCCTCGATCGAAGCCTTTCCCTCTTCGAGCCTTCCCTTCTCGCCCGTCCGCTGGCCAATCATGGCCAGGGTCCATCCCAGATCGTCCTGCACATAGGCGCGGTCCGCGGGCGAGATATCCTCGGTATAGACTTCAAGCGCGGCGCGCTCGGCCGCCTCGGCCCGCTCTAGCAGGTCGAGACTATCGCTCACCGATCCCCAATGCTGGTAGAGCCCGCCAAGGCTTGTCTCGGCCATGGCCCAGTCGAGCGGTACGCGTTCGCGCGTCCATTCGCTGAGGGCGTTGTTGAAGGCCTCCGCGGCGGAAGCGAAAAGTTCCACATCGTCGGCACGTTTGCCCAGCGTCGTCAGCGCCGTGCCGAGATTCTGCTGTGTCGTCGCCCAGTAATAGGGCGTCGTCTCACCGCTTCGGACCTCGAAGGCGGCGCGGTAAGCGGCTATCGCCTGCTCAAGCACGTCGGTGCCCTGGAGCCGTTCGCCTAGCCGCTGCAATGCGGCCCCGAGATTGTTCTGGGTCGTCGCCCATTCGAGCGGAGTGCGGTCCTTGCTCTGGACTTCGAGGGCATCCCTGTACGCCGCGACGGCCGCTTCGAGCCCATCGTTGTCGCCGCGCCGACCACCCAGAACCGTCAGCGCACCCCCCAGATTTGTCTTGGTCACCGCCCCGTCGAACGGCACGCGTTCGCGCGTTCGCGCCGTCAATGCGGCCTCGAGCGCCTCGACGGCGGCGACCAAATGAGCCGGATCGGCCTCACGCTGGCCGCGTACGCGCAGGGTGCGCCCCATGTTGTTCTGCAGCGCCCCCCAATTGTCGGGATCGCCCTCCTTGTCGGCCAGCTTCAAGGCAGAGGCATAAATCGCAATGGCCCGATCCAGCGCGTCATTGTCACCCTTGAATTCGCCAAGGCTCTGGAGGGCGTCAGCCTCGGCGCGCTGGTAGCGCAGTGCGAGAGGCAGATCGACCCGCGAAACCTCGTCATAGGCCTGCCGGTAACGCGCCGCCGCCTGCTCGAAATCGAAAGCGACAATTGCCGTCGCGCCATTGCTGGCAAAGGTCGCGGCGAGCTCGCGCCGCCGGTCGTCGATCCGTTTCTGGGTTGTATCGAGCGCTGCTGAAAGTTCTGCGGCGCGGGCACTGGCGCGGTTGCGGAATTCCAGCGCCACAGAAATGGCGCCTTCCGCTTCGGCCCGGGCCGCGAACTCGGAGAGGCGCAGGATTTCGTCATCGGAACTGTCGATGGTCGCAGTCTCGGCGATCAACACCTTGAGCCGATCGGCACCTTCGGCCAGCTTCTGCTCGATCTGACCCGGATCGCTGGCATCGACGCCGAGCATTTTGAGCATGCCGTAAAGCGCATCGAGCGGCACATCTTCCGATTGCGCCACCGCCTCGACATAGCGGCGCGTCGTATCGGGCGCAGCGGCAATCGAGAGCAGCAATTGCCGACGTCCCTCCCGGATCGCGGCCTCGTCGCCCTCCCCCGCTTCGACGGGTGTCCCGAACGAGAGCACCCGGCGCAGCGACGAACTGGTCCAGGGCAGCTGCCGCGCCTTGGTCTTCAGATAGACCTCCTCGGTCACCAGAATCATCAGATCGCCGAAGGAATAGCCGCCGGCCGCGATGTGCTTGAGCAGCGCCGCCGCATAGGGCGAGTTGCCGCCGGGCTCGCCATCCAATGCGGGCTGGCCGGGCGAGGCGGCAAAGCCGATCACCATGCCGAGACCTTCCGGGTCGAGATCGGGGCGGCCGACCGGCGTCGGTCCGCGGACCGCTTCGAGGCCCGTCGCGGAGACCTCCAGCGCGCCCTCGTTGCCCGGGAGCAGGATCTGCGTTCCGGGCGGAAACGCATTGGTGCGGCAGGCATCGAGCAGGACAATGGTCACCGGAACAATCCTCGCCAATCCGTCGAGCAAGCCGCCGAGCGGCACAAGGCTTTCGCCCGCCGCCTTGGGGGAGCGGAGATCGGCGTCGACCGGCACGAGATAGTTCTCGCCGCCCGCCTCGATGCCGTGGCCCGAATAGTAGACGAGCGCTACGTCGGCATCCTTGGCCTCGTCGATGAAATCGGCGATCTCGCCCCGAAATCTGTCCACATCTGCATCGAGGATGCGGGTGACGTCGAACCCGAGTGCATCGAGCGCGTCGTCCATCGCCCGCGCATCGGCCTTGGGGTTGGTCAGCGCCGTGAGGGTGTCGTATTCGGATTGCCCGATAACCAGCGCCACGCCTCTCAGCTCATCGGCGCTGATGGGCGCGGCGGTGATCAACAGCGCGACGAGGCCTGCTATCCAGGCTGATTTCCGTCCCCTCACGCGCTCCTCGAAATCATCCGTTTCGCCAACGGCTAAGCGACCATAGCGGCCCCGGCATGGCAAGACGGCACAGCTTTTGCGGCGGTTTCAGCCCTGTGCCGCCATGATCGTCTTGGTGACGTTTCGAACGGGTCGATGTTGCCCGCCGGTCAGCCGGCCCGTCAGCCGCTGTGGACAAAACCGGGGCCGCTCCGGAACAAATAATGGGCTTGACAGGTTTGGCGCTTTTTCGGCCCCGGGGAAATGCATTCCAAGGGTGTCAGAATGGGGCATCGGCACCCCGATCACGGGAGTGCGGGGAACCCTCGATTCCGCGCTGACTTAGCGTCGAATCCGTGCCCGGTTACTGAGCTTGCCGGGTGGGGGAATCGCCCCCCTCGGGGGCGAGTTTGGTAACCGATTCCACGTTGCCGGGTTTTCCCCGCTGTTCACATATCCTATACTAAATCTGGTGATGATGACCCAGCCAGACACAAGGGGTTGTCGTTTGGCGCGAGTATGGCGATTGACGCCAGAATTGAATCGGACCAAGTTTTTAGACGCTGTGACGGCCCGCGTTTTGGGTCCGCACGGTTCAAGTCCCCGCAAGCAAAACCGGCATTTCAGACCGGCGCGCGACTGGGGCACGGGGCAAAGCCTTCAACCCATGGCGATGGGGGCGGGCAAGTACAGCGTCAAACACCGGATCGGAAGCCGTGGCGGCGGCGAGCGGACGTTTTTGTCCGCGTTTTTTGGGGACTATTGAGAGCATGCGCATCGAACGTCGTTACACCGAAGCCAACAAGAGTGCCTATCAGGGCATCGCATTCCGCTCGACCACGAGCGAGATTCGAAACCCGGATGGCTCGGTGGTCTTCAAGCTTGAAGGCATCGACGTGCCGGCTTCGTGGTCGCAGGTCGCGGCCGACATCATTGCGCAGAAATATTTCCGCAAGGCGGGCGTCGCCAAAAAGCTGAAGCGCGTCGAGGAAAACGACGTGCCGAGCTGGCTTTGGCGCTCGGTCCCCGACGAGAAGGCGCTGGCCAGGCTCCCCGAAGCCGAGCGCTATGGTTCGGAAACCGACAGCCGCCAGGTCTTTGACCGTCTTGCCGGCACCTGGACCTACTGGGGCTGGAAGGGCAAGTATTTCGACGGCGAAGAGGACGCCCGCGCCTTCTTCGACGAGCTCGCCTATATGCTCGCGACACAGAAGGTCGCGCCGAACTCGCCGCAATGGTTCAACACCGGCCTTCACTGGGCCTATGGCATCGACGGCCCCGGCCAGGGCCATTTCTATGTCGACCCGTTCACCAAAAAGCTCATGTCGTCCAAATCGGCCTATGAGCATCCGCAGCCGCATGCCTGCTTTATCCAGTCCATCGAGGACGACCTCGTCAACGAGGGCGGCATCATGGACCTGTGGGTCCGCGAGGCGCGGCTGTTCAAATACGGCTCGGGCACCGGCTCCAATTTCTCGAAACTCCGCGGCGAAGGCGAAAAGCTGAGCGGCGGCGGCAAGTCTTCCGGCCTCATGAGCTTTTTGAAGATCGGCGACCGCGCGGCGGGCGCCATCAAGTCGGGCGGCACCACCCGCCGCGCCGCCAAGATGGTGGTGGTCGATATCGATCACCCCGACATCGAGAACTACATCAACTGGAAGGTGAAGGAGGAGCAGAAGGTCGCCGCTCTCGTCACCGGTTCAAAGATCGTCTCCAAGCACCTCAAACTCATCATGAAAGCCGCCGTCAATTGCGACGGCAACAATGACGATTGCTTCGACGTCACCAGGAACCCGGCGCTGAAGCGCGAGGTCAAGGCGGCCAAGAAAGCGCTCGTTCCCGAGAACTATATCCAGCGCGTCATCCAGTTCGCCAGGCAAGGCTACAAGGACATCGAGTTCCCGGTTTACGACACCGACTGGGACAGCGAGGCCTATCTCACCGTCTCGGGCCAGAACTCCAACAATTCCGTGCGCGTCACCGACGAATTCCTCAAGGCCGTCGAGACCGATGGCGACTGGACGCTGACCGGCCGGGTCAACAAGAAATATTCCAAGACCCTCAAGGCGCGCGACCTCTGGGAGCAGATCGGCTATGCCGCCTGGGCCTCGGCGGATCCCGGCATCCAGTACCACACGACCATCAACGAGTGGCACACGTCCCCCGCCGCCGGCCCGATCGTCGCATCCAATCCGTGCTCGGAATACATGTTCCTCGACGATACGGCCTGCAATCTCGCCTCGGTGAACCTGCTGCCCTATCGCCAGCAGGACGGCTCGTTCGATGTCGCCGCCTTCGAGCATACCTGCCGGCTCTGGACCGTCGTCCTCGAGATCTCGGTGATGATGGCGCAATTCCCCTCGCGCGCCATTGCCGAACGCTCCTTCATCTACCGCACGCTCGGCATCGGCTACGCCAATATCGGCGGCCTGCTGATGACCTCGGGCATTCCCTATGACTCGGCTCAGGGCCGCGCCATCGCCGGCGCCATCACCGCGGTGATGACCGGCACGTCATACCTCACCTCCGCCGAAATGGCGGGCGAGCTCGGCGCCTTTGGCGACTACAAGCGCAACGCCAAGGCGATGCTGCGCGTCATCCGCAACCACCGCACCGCCGCCCACGGCAAGGCGGACGGCTATGAGGGCCTCTCGATCGCCCCGGTGCCGCTCGACCATGCCTCGATCGGCGACGGCGCGCTCTCCTCGCGCGCCAGAACCGTCTGGGACGAAGCCCTCGCGCTCGGCGAAAAGCACGGCTACCGCAATGCCCAGGTCTCGGTGATCGCGCCCACCGGCACCATCGGCCTCGTCATGGATTGCGACACCACCGGGATCGAGCCCGATTTCGCGCTGGTCAAGTTCAAGAAGCTCGCCGGCGGCGGCTATTTCAAGATCATCAACAACGCCGTGCCCCCGGCTTTGCGCACCCTCGGCTATTCGGAATCCCAGATCGCCGAGATCGAGGCCTATGCGGTCGGCCACGGCAATCTCAACCAGGCGCCGGGCGTCAATCCGGCGACGCTCAGGACCAAGGGCTTCACCGACGACAAGATCGCCGCGCTCAACGCCGCGACCAAATCGGCCTTCGACATCAAGTTCGTGTTCAACAAGTGGACGCTGGGCGCCGATTTCCTCAAGTCGCTGGGCGTCACCGACGCCAACCTCAACGACATGAGCTTTGATCTCCTCGCCCATCTTGGTTTCTCGAAGAAAGACATCGAGGCGGCCAACATCCATGTCTGCGGTGCCATGACGCTTGAGGGCGCGCCGCATTTGAAGGCCGAGCACCTGCCGGTCTTCGATTGCGCCTCGCCCTGCGGCAAGCTCGGCAAGCGCTACCTCTCGGTCGAAAGCCACATCCTGATGATGGCGGCGGCGCAGCCCTTCATTTCGGGCGCCATTTCCAAGACCATCAACATGCCCAACGATGCGACCGTCGCCGACGCCAAGGAAGCCTACATGCTGTCCTGGCGCCTCGCCCTCAAGGCCAACGCGCTCTATCGCGACGGCTCCAAGCTTTCGCAGCCGCTCAATGCCTCGCTTCTCGCCGATGAGGACGACGAGGACGAGGACGCGGTCGAAACCCTGATGGCCGCCAGCCAGGCGGCGCGCGTGCCGCAGGTGGTCGAAAAGATCGTCGAGCGCATCATCAACACCCATGACCGCGAAAAGCTGCCCTCGCGCCGCAAGGGCTACACGCAGAAGGCGATCGTGGGCGGCCACAAGGTCTATCTGCGCACCGGCGAATATGAGGATGGCCGTCTCGGCGAGATCTTCATCGACATGCACAAGGAAGGCGCCGCCTTCCGCGCCATGATGAACAATTTCGCCATCGCGATTTCGCTCGGCCTGCAATATGGCGTGCCGCTCGACGAATATGTGGAGGCCTTCACCTTCACCCGCTTCGAGCCCGCCGGCATGGTCATGGGCAATGACCGGATCAAGAACGCGACCTCCATCCTCGACTATGTGTTCCGCGAACTCGCCGTCTCCTATCTCGACCGCGAGGACCTCGCCCACGTGCCCGCCGATGCCACGACCAATACGGGCCTGGGCAAGGGCGAAGCCGAAAGCGCCGCCCGCAACGCTTCCCATGCGCCCGCGCCCGTTCCGGCGCAGTCCGTGGTGTCGCGCGGCATGACGCGCGGCAAGATGCAGGGCCAGAACATCATGCTGGTCTCCAACAGCCCCACGGCGCAGTTCAACCCGGTTGGAACGGCGCTCCAGCAGACCGTCACCGCTCTCAAGAGCTCGACCGCCTACAAGCCCGAGCCGGGCGTCGCCCCGGCCGCCTTCAACGCGGGCGAACTCGAACCCGTCCCCTCACCGCCCCCCGGCCAGAGCGCCAGCCAGCTCCGCACCCAGGCGCTGATGCAGGGCTATACCGGTGACCAGTGCAGCAATTGCAACTCCATGCGGATGAAGGTCAGCGGGCACTGCATGGTGTGTGAGGATTGCGGGACGACGACAGGGTGTAGTTGAGGGAACCGAAGGAGAATTTCATGGCCACAAATCCGCCCAAAGGTGACGGACATCGCAACGGTGCGGTTCGCGATCGCAGTCAAACGCTCAATCCGAAGACGGACGTCTGGACAAAGCGCGACGGCGGCACGGGACGGTTCATGGATGGGAAGAAAGACGGCAGTCCCTTCAAGGGCGTAAGGCGCGAAAAATAGCCGTGCCCTAACTGATCGACGCTACCTCATCGAACGCATCCCTAGCCAGTGCGTACGGAATATGCGGCTTCAATTGAACGAGCTCATTTGTTCGTTCTTCGACGCTTGCATTCGGCCTTAAGGAGTTCAGATACGTGGCGGTAGCCACCCGCTCCAGCCAAGCCACGTTCTTCGTAGCCAGAACATCGCACACGGCTGCAAGATCCGCTTCATATTGCTCAAAATACTGGGATGCAGTGCGATCCAATGCCTTCCACAGCGGCTCGTTGACATCGAAACTAGGGCCATAACCCGGGTTCTGTGAGATCGACAACAGACCGCGAGTTCTCATGTGGACGAGGCTGGTACTCATCTCAAAGGAAAACGGCCCATGCTTGTAGAGCACAAACTCGCTCTCAAACGGTACGCCCTTGAGGACTTTCGACACGAACGCCGTCTTCTGGATGTGCGTCTCACCCGCCCAGCTATGCCTCTCCCGGAGTAGCTTAACGGTACCTCCGATAAGCACCATCTCCCGCGACTTTGTCATGCTGCCGCTCCGCTCAAGACCGATGTTCTATTTAGCTCAATCCAACGTTTGACCTTGGGAACGATTTCTGGCGCTGCGTAAATAGAATCGACGGTCATAAGGGGGAAGCTCCCAAGTATCGGCGAAAGTGACACTGATGACTCGACACGACCGTCAGGCATCAAGACCGGAAAAAGGGCCGGGGATGACCCTTCTATGTACAAGTCCTTCTTGATGCTTCCTTCTCCAAACTCCGCGGAGAGCGGACCTAGGAGCTTTTCCGCCGGGCTGTTAAATGGCTTATCCAATTCGACTTGGACTTTCCCTTCGGAGATGGCCTTGCCTAGAATCGCCTGATCCGACGGATTGTAGCCATATACGAAGCGGAAATGACCGCGATTTAGAATGGCATCCGCTGAAACATGCCCTGGAATCTTAACGTTTTTGGCGGCCGTTCGAATCGCAGCCGTCACCTCGTTGTCGGTCTGCGACAAATGAAAGGCCAAATCCTTCGAGTACCCATTCGGCCCGTAGTGGTCGACCATGAAGTCGATAAGATGAAGGTCGTAAATTCGCCGGATGGGATGGAAATAAACCTGCTCGTACATGAAGTACCTCGCGAGCAACAGCGCCTCTGCTGAGTGAAGACCATTAAGCTCCACGCCTAGTCGCGGCTCACCGATCTCCTCGCCAGCGAGCGAGTCCGGCAAAATCCGCAGCGACGCGATCAACTTCAGATGGTCAAATCGCCCATAGGCAACGCCCGCGTGATAAGCATCACGGAGCAGATAGTCCATCCGGTCGACGCCGAACGAGTCTCCAACGATCAGCTCCGAAAGGAGGGACTCCCAAGTAGAGAAATCAACACCCTTCAATTTCTTTTGGCCGACTGCGAGCTTTTGAACGTCACGCAACTGCACTCGTTGGCCGACGTCCCATACCGACCTGAGGTAATCGGATTCGATAAGGGAAACGGTCAGAGTCTCGTGGCTCTCGCCTTCCGGGAGTAGCCTCTTTTCGGCGGCATGCGAGAATGGCAAGTGACCCGTATCGTGAGCGAGAGCTGCAAGAGCAACTACTGATCGCCAGTAAGGCAGATGAGCTCGATCCGGAATCACATGTTCGATTGCGGGGTGAATGTTAGCTTCATTGGTGACAACATCGAACACTGACTTGGCAAGATGCATTACCCCCAAGGAGTGTTCGAAGCGCTTGGCTCAGGACCCATTAAAGGCGATGCGCCAGAGGTACATCGTTCCGATTCAGTTTCGGCGCGGAAAAACGCTAGCTTGGGTGATCTGGCATGATTGTTG
>JBEBGE010000005.1:0-97411 GCA_040081595.1 Devosia sp. | reverse complement strand
GTGCGCATCCGCGGTCAAGTTGGCCGGGCCCGGCGACCTCAAGCCCAAACCCCCGGTCGCGTGGCGAGGCTCCGGCCTCACTACCCATGCGGTCTACCCGCTCCGGGGTTCGGAGCCTCGCCATGCCGCTTCTCAGCAAGCGGCAATGACCACCCCAAACCCGGAGGGCTGGGCCCGTCCGGCGTCTCCGCTCGCGCTCTTGACCCCGCACCCCCGCTTCGTCCATTAACCCCCGCAACCAGCAAGGCAGACGATCATGGATAAGTTCACGCAGTTGACGGGTGTGGCGGCGCCGTTGCCGATCATCAATATCGACACCGACATGATCATCCCCAAGCAGTACCTCAAGACCATCAAGCGCACCGGCCTGGGATCGGCCCTGTTCTCGGAGATGCGCTATGACGAGGACGGCTCGGAGAATCCCGATTTCGTCCTCAACAAGCCCGCCTATCGCAAGGCGACCATCATCGTTGCCGGCGACAATTTCGGGTGCGGGTCGAGCCGCGAGCATGCGCCCTGGGCCTTGCTCGACTTCGGCGTACGCTGCGTCATCTCGACCAGCTTTGCCGACATCTTCTACAACAATTGCTTCAAGAACGGCATTCTGCCCATCGTGGTGACGCCCGAGCAATTGAAGCTGTTGCTCGACGATGCCGAGCGCGGCAGCAATGCTACCATTTCGGTCGATCTCGAAGCCCAGACCATCAAAGGTCCCGATGGCGGCACCATCCATTTCGATATCGATGCGGCGCGCAAGCACACCTTGCTCGAAGGCCTAGACGACATTGCCGCGACGATGAAGGAGGGGGCGGAGATTTCCGCCTATGAGCAGAAGGTCCAGGCCCAGAGGCCGTGGATCTGATGGTTCGACGCATCTCGTCCGGTTCGCCGTTCGAGCGGAAGATCGGGTATTCCCGCGCAGTGGTCGACGGCGACATGGTCTATGTCTCCGGCACGACCGGTTACGATTATGCGACCATGACCATGCCGCCCGATGCCGGCCAGCAGGCCCGCAATGCGCTTGGCACGATTGCCAAGGCACTGGGCGAGGCTGGGGCCCTGCTCGTCGATGTTGTCCGCGCCCGCTACTACATCACCGACATGGCCCACTACGACGCGCTGGTCGCGGTGCTGGGCGAGACCTTCGGCGAGATCAGGCCGGCGGCGACGATGGTCGTGTGCGGCCTCACCACGCCCGAGATGAAACTCGAAATCGAAGTCACCGCGCGCATCGGCGCACACAAGTCCTGAGAGACCTCAATGGCCCACAAGCTCTTCCTCATCCCCGGCGACGGCATCGGCACCGAAATCATGGCGGAGGTCGCAAAGATCATCGCCTGGCTCAACAAAGAGGGCGAGACCGACTTCACGCTCGACACGGGGCTGGCGGGTGGCGCGGCTTACGACAAATATGGCGTCGCGATTTCCGATGAAGATATGGAAAAAGCGCTTGCCGCCGATGCGGTGCTGTTCGGCGCGGTGGGCGGACCCAAATGGGACAATGTGCCCTACGAGCACCGGCCGGAAGCAGCGCTGCTGCGTCTTCGGAAGGAGCTTGCGGTCTTCGCCAATCTTCGTCCCGCCATCTGCTATCCGGCGCTCGCCGATGCTTCGGCGCTCAAGCGCGAGATCGTCGAGGGCCTCGATATCCTGATTGTCCGAGAGCTCACCGGTGGCGTCTATTTCGGCGCGCCCAAGGAGATCACCGATCTCGGCAATGGGCAGAAGCGCGCCGTCGATACGCAGGTCTATGAGACCTATGAGATCGACCGCATCGCGCGCGTCGCCTTCGACCTGGCGCGGACGCGCGGCAAGAAGGTGCATTCGGCCGACAAGAAGAACGTGATGAAGTCGGGCGTCCTCTGGGACGAGGTGGTGAAGCAAGTCGGCAAGGACTATCCCGATGTCGAGCTCAACCACATCCTCGCCGACAATTGCGCGATGCAGCTGGTGCGCAATCCGCGCCAGTTCGACGTGATCGTCACGGACAATCTGTTCGGCGACATTCTGTCCGATACCGCGGCGATGCTCACCGGCTCGCTCGGCATGCTGCCCTCGGCCTCGCTGGGCGCGCCCGACATGGCGACCGGCAAGCGCAAGGCGTTCTACGAGCCCGTGCATGGGTCGGCGCCCGATATTGCCGGCAAGGGCGTCGCCAACCCGATCGCGATGGTCGCGAGCTTTGCGATGGCGCTCCGCTATTCGTTCAACATGATCGCGCTTGCCGACCGGGTCGAGGCGGCGATCGCCGGTGTGCTGGCCGATGGGCTCAGGACTGGCGATATCGCGCAGGACAATCGCAAGACTATCGGCACGGAAGCCATGGGCGCGGCGATCCTCGGAAAGCTCAAGGCGTAAAAAGCCAAGGGCCGGACGCATGGTCCGGCCCTTACCTGCTGTGTCCCCCCATGATGGCCTACCCGCGATTGAAGGGCCGGCGGATCGGCTCGAACAGCAGCGAGCTCCGCCGCCCTTCGAAGGCGTCGCGCACGTCGTCGGGGTTGATCCCCATGTCGCGAAGCAGATGCGCATCGAGGCGCGACAGCTCCTCATAGGCGCGCTTGCGCTGGCGCCGCCTGGACAATGCCCCGAGCAGATCGGCAATTTTCTGCAGCGTGCGGAAGCGAAGCTTCTGCGCCTCAATGCCGGTAAGCGGCATGGTCTCGTGGTCGATGGTGGTCATGGTTCAGTCCTTGTTGAAATGCCGCTCTATCGGGCGACATGGTGGATCACATGGCCTCGATTGTTTCCCATGAACCCCAATTGCGACAGCGGGTGCGTGGTACAGCGATCCGCGCCGTCAAAATGCGAAGCCGGCCAGGGCTTTGCCAATGACTGAACGTCCGTTCATCGTGCCTTCAGGTGCAAAACCTTACCGGCAGTGCGCCAAAGAAGTAGGGAGTGGACGAATGGGCAAGGGCAGCGAGACGCGCGAGCGCATCCTCACCATCGCCGAAGCCTCGGTGCTGGCTAAGGGGTTCGGCGCCACCTCGATCGAGGAGATCATCGCCGAAGCCGGACTGACCAAGTCGGGGTTCTTCTATCATTTCCGCGACAAGAACGAATTGGCCCGAGCGCTGATCGTTCGCTACGACGTCGAAAATCAGGAGATGTTCCGCTCGGTTTTCGGCCGTGCCGAGCAATTGGCCGACAATGATCCGGTGCAGACGCTGCTGATCGGGCTGACGCTGCTTGCCGAGACCATGGCCGATCTGCCCAAGGGCCATCCGGGGTGCCTCATCGCCTCGATGACCTATCAGGAGCGGCTGTTCGATCGCGAAGTGCGTGCGCTGATGACGGCGACCGTGGTGCGCTGGAACCAGATGTTCCGTGACCGCATCTCGGCAGCGGCCGAAACTTGTGGCGGCATGGCCGAGGAGGAGATCGAGCGGCTGGCGCAAATGGTCTATTGTGTGGTCGATGGCGGTATTGTGCTGGGCAGGGCGCTGGACGATCCGTCGATCCTGCCGGCCCAAATCCTGTCGCTGAGGGGCTATCTCAAGATGCTGCTGCAACCGGCGCTACGGGCGCGGAGGGCGGCCTGATGGCCGCCGGGACGCGCTCACTGCTCGAGCTGGCGGCGGAAGCCGCCATTGCCTATCGCGAAGCCGTCGCTACCGATACGCGGCCACCGCGCCGCGGCTATCACGAGTTGCGCGACCTCTTTGCGTCGCCGGTGCCTGAGGCGGGCAGCGCGCCCGAAGAGGTGATCGCGCACCTGGCGGCTATGGTCGAGGGCGGACTGATGCCGATGACCGGCCCGCGCTTTTTCGGCTGGGTCATCGGCTCGTCGCATCCGGTCGGCGTCGCCGCCGACTGGCTCACCGCGGCCTGGGGCCAGAATGCCGGTTATCACTCACCGACGCCGGCGATGGCCGCCATCGAAGAGACGGCCGAAGGCTGGCTGCTCGACCTGCTCGATCTGCCGTGCGGCAGCGCTATCGGATTTTCGACCGGTGCAACGGTGGCCAACGGCATCTGTCTCGCCGCGGCGCGCACCGGCACCTTGCTCAAGCACAATTGGGACCCCGATGCCGATGGCCTGTTCGGCGCACCGCCGGTGCATGTGCTGATCGGAGCCGACGCACATTCATCGCTGTTCTCGTCACTGCAATTGATCGGTTTTGGCTATAACAGAGTCATCAAGATCGCGACCGACGGCATGGGCCGCATGCTGCCCGAAGCACTCGAGACGGCGATCGCGCCGCTTGAGGGCCCCAAGATCATCATCGCGCAGGCCGGGCAGATCAATACCGGCGCCTATGATCCCTTCGCGGCGTTGGTGCGGATTGCAAAGGCACATGATGCCTGGCTCCATGTCGATGGCGCGTTCGGGCTTTGGGCCCGCGCGACAGATACGCACAAGCATCTGACCGCGGGCATCGAGGGCGCCGACTCCTGGGTGACCGATGGCCACAAATGGCTGCAGGTCCCCTATGATTCCGGTTTCGCCATCGTGCGCGACAAGGAAGTTCTGCTCAGGGCCATGACGCAATGGTCGAGCTATCTGCCTTCGGTCTCGCAAGGCGACCGGGTGCCCTCAAATTACGTGCCCGAACTCAGCCGCCGGGCCCGCGGCGTTGCCGTCTGGGCTTTGATCCGGATGCTGGGCCGGACGGGCATCTCCGACATGGTCGAGCGGCATTGCCGCCTGGCGCAGCGTTTCGCGGCAAGGCTCAAGCAGGAACCGGGGATCCGGATCCTCAACGACGTCGTGCTTAACCAGGTGATCGTCAGTTTTGGCAGCGGCGACGCCGCAGCGCGCAAGGCGATGACCGAGGCAGTGATCGCGCGCGTCCAGAAGGAGGGCGTATTGTTTGCCGGTGGCGCGCAGTGGCGGGACGACTGGGTGATGCGGCTTTCAGTGACCTCGGAGCCGACGACAGAGGCCGATATCGACATCAGCGCCGACGCCATCACCGGCGCGTGGCGCGCGGTTCAGCGGGGCTGAA
Source organism: Devosia sp. (assembly GCA_040081595.1). GTDB lineage: Bacteria > Pseudomonadota > Alphaproteobacteria > Rhizobiales > Devosiaceae > Devosia_A. The sequence continues at coordinate 92,459 of JBEBGE010000005.1, read as the reverse complement.
GTCCGAAGGCGTCCGCCAGAAGTCGGTAGGACCTCAGGCGCAAGTCATGGCTCCAAATGGTGGTGGTGACCATCACCTCGTCGGCGCCGGCGGCTTCCGCCTGCCGCTCGATCTCAGCCTTGACTTCATCGGGCGTGCCGATGATCCAGAGTCTGCTCTGCTTGTCGATGACGGCCTGTTGCTGCGGGGTCAGCTGACGCGCCAAGGCGACGTCCGGAGAAGAGAGCTTACGCTCCTCGCCGGAATGAAAGAGTGCCCAGCTCACTGCCTGCGAGGACGAGAGATAGCGCGCTTCTCCGGCATCCGGCGCGACAAGCGCCGAGACGGCGAGAATCGCATGGGGTCTTTCGAATTGTGCCGAGGGCCTGAATGCCTCTCGATAAGCGGCAAAGGCCGGTCCAGCGGGGGTGGCGCTGAAATGGGCGGCAAATGAATAGCCCACGCCCAGTTCGCCCGCGGCTGCCGCGCTTGCACCCGACGAGCCCAGAATGAAGATCGGCGGCAGACTGAGGTTCTCCGGCACAACATGGATCGAAGCGAAGGGATGATCGAGCGGGAAACTCGACTGCTCGAAGGCGAGGAGCTCGGCCATTTCCTGCGGGAAGTAGCTGCCGTCGGTCGAGCGCAACGCGCTCAGCGTCCGGCCATCGCTGCCACCCGCGCGGCCGATGCCCAGATCGATGCGACCGGGGTGAAGGCCATTGAGGGTTCGGTACGTCTCGACCACGCGAAGCGGCACGTGATTGGGCAGCATCACGCCGCCCGAACCCACATGGATGCGCTGGGTATGGGCCGCCGCCGTCGCGATCAGGACCTCGGGAGAGGAAGATGCGATCGAGGGGATACCGTGATGCTCGGCGTACCACAGACGCGTATAGCCGAGCTCGTCACCGAGTCTGGCGAGGCTGACGATATTGCGCAGCGCCGATTCCGTGCTTGTGCCATCGGGTACCGGCGCGAGATCGAGGATCGAGAGGGGCAGGTTCATGCAAGCGCCAGACCCTTGGTCAGCTCCAGCGCCTGCTGCTCGAACAGCCGCCGATAAACGCCGTCACTGCGGGCAACCAGCTCGGCATGGGTACCCTCCTCGATCAGCCTGCCCTTGTCAAAGACCAGCAGGCGATCGAGGGCGCGCACGGTCGAGAGTCTATGGGCAATGACGATCGTTGTCCGCCCCACCATCAGCCGCTCCATGGCATCCTGGATGAGCCGCTCCGATTCCGAATCGAGGCTCGAGGTTGCTTCGTCGAGGATGAGGATCGGTGCATCGGCAAGGAAGGCACGGGCGATGGCGACGCGCTGGCGTTCGCCGCCCGAGAGCTTGACGCCGCGCTCGCCCACCAGCGTCTCATAGCCTTTGGGCAGAGTCTCGATGAACTCATCGGCGCTGGCGAGCTTGGCCGCCTCGACGATCTCGGCACGGGTGGCGCCGGGATGCGCATAGGCGATGTTCTCGGCCAGCGAGCGGTGGAACAGGATCGGCTCCTGCGCGACGATGGCGATCTGGCTGCGGAGCGAAGCCTGGGTCAGGTCGCGGATATCGTGGCCATCGATAAGGATGCGGCCGCCGGTCACGTCATAGAGCCGCTGGATCAGCTTGACGAAAGTAGTCTTGCCCGAGCCCGAGCGGCCGACAAGGCCGACGCGCTGACCGGCCGGAATGGTCACCGCGAAGTCCTCGTAGAGCGGGGTCGTGTGCTTTCCGTACTGGAAGGTGACGCGGTCGAACTCGATGCGGCCTTCCTGAATGGCGGTGTCGATTGCGTTGGGCCGGTCGGCGATTCCGAGCGGGGTCAGCTGCACATCGACCAGCTCCTCCATGTCGTTGACCGCGCGCTGCAGGTTGCGGACGTGCTGGCCGATATCGCGCAGGTAGCCCTGGAGCACGAAGAACGAGGTCAGGACGAGTGCGATGTCGCCCGCCTCGGCTGTGCCCTGCTGCCAGAACAGGATCGCAAGTCCGATCACCATGGTGCGGATGACGATCATCGTCGCGCCCTGGATGCCGCCATTGAGCGTTCCGCGCCGCCAGGTACGGGCCGTGCGCGAGCGCCATTTGCCGACGACTCCGCTCAGCCGCCGCTCCTCGCGGTCTTCGGCGCCGAAGCCTTTGACCACCGCATTGCAGGAGATTGCATCGGCCAGCGCGCCGCCCATGCGCGTGTCCCACGCGTTGGCAAGGGTCGCGGCCGGCGACACGTAGCTCACCGACAGGAACACGGTCAGCCCGATATAGAGGACCGACCCCATGGCGATGGCGATTCCCATCAGTGGCCAGATCAGGCCGAGCAGGATCGAGGTCCCCACCAGCATCACGAGCGATGGGAAAAGAAAGATGATCAGCACGTCGTTGAGCTGGTCGATGCCCCACATGCCGCGCGTCACCTTGCGCACGGTGGAGCCGGCAAAGGTATTGGCGTGCCAGTCGGTCGAAAAGCGCTGAACGCGATGAAAGGCGTCCTGGGCGACGTCGGACATCATCCTGAGCGTGAACTCGATAAGCGACATGAAGCCGAACTGACGGATGACGACGGCGCCGAGCCCGAGTCCGACAAGCACGCCAAAAGACAGCATGGCCGAATTGAATGCGCCGGCGCCTCCCTTGGCGACGGCTTCAACGAGGTAGCCGGCATAGAGCGGGGTCAGGACGTCGAGTACGGTTGCCAGCATGAACAGGGAGAACATCGACACGACGGACCAGGGCTGACGCCCCCAGTGGCGGAAGATGAACCCCAGAACCTTGCGGTAGGACTCGCCCTGCAGATCGAGTTTGAATCGGGCCATGATTTCGTCCGGCGCATCGGACGCCGGTCCCAGAAGAAGTGGAAATGGAGACCGTCAGGGGCAAACGCCACAAGACATTCAGCGATCAGGGGATTCGAATTTGGACACACGCAGTGTCCGGGGCGAACTGGAGTTACGCCGGAACTCCGCCGGCGAGGCGGGACGGAAATGTCATCACTTGGCGCCTCCCCTGGCTGGTGTCTGAGATGTGCGTTCTATAGCCAAGGCCGCCCGGCACGGCAAGGGTCGCGCGGCAACAGTAACGAGCCGTCGATTGTTCTTGGCTCACGCCACCTGTCCCGCCGCCCAGCCGCTGGCCCATGCCCATTGGAAATTGTAGCCGCCGAGCCAGCCGGTGACGTCCACGGCTTCGCCGATCACGTAGAGGCCTGGGATGGATTTGGCTTCCATCGTGGAGGAGTCGAGCCCGGCCGTATCGACGCCGCCCAGCGTGACTTCGGCGGTGCGATAGCCTTCAGAGCCGGTGGGCTTCAGCGTCCAATGGGAAAGCAGGTCCGCGGCTGTCGCGATCTTCTTGTCGGAGAAGTCGCCGATCATGCCGATGAGGGCGATGTCCTCGGCCAGCATCTGCGCAAGGCGCTTCGAAAGGTGCTCGCTGAGCACGGTCTGCAGCGCAGCTTTCGGCGTCTCGCTGCGGGCGGTCTTCAGGACGCCGGTAATATTGCTGTCTGGCAAGAAGCGGATGCTGATCGCATCGCCCTCGCGCCAATAGGACGAGATCTGGAGGATCGCCGGACCCGAAAGCCCGCGATGGGTAAAGAGCAGGGCCTCGCGAAAGGTGCGGCCGTTCGCGGAAACCGTGGCGTCCGTCGATATGCCCGACAGGGGAGCGAGCCGTGCGAGGATGCGCGGCTCGAAGGTGAGAGGAACCAAAGCAGGTCGGGTCTCGGTGACCTTCAGCCCGAACTGCTCGGCGATTTTGTAGCCAAGGCCGGTGGCGCCCATTTTCGGGATCGACTTGCCGCCGGTGGCAACGATCAGCGCGCAGGCGTCGACCTCCCCGGTCGAGAGGCGGATGCGGAACCCGCTCTCGGATTTTTCGACCGTTTCGATTTCGGCGCCGAGTTCGAGCTTTGCGCCTGCCTTGCCCAGTTCAGAGGTCAGGAGATTGACCACCTGCACGGAGCTGCCATCGCAGAAGAGCTGGCCCAGGGTCTTTTCGTGAAAGACGATACCATAGCTCTTAACCAGCGCGATGAAGCGCTCGGGCGTGTAGCGGGAGAGAGCCGAGAGCGGGAATTTGGGGTTGGCCGAAAGGAAGCGTTCGGGCGCGAGCTTGGCCGTGGCGTTCAGATTGGTGAAGTTGCAGCGCCCGCCGCCCGAAATGCGGATCTTTTCGCCCGGTGCCTTGGCATGGTCGACAACGAGGACCGAACGGCCGCGCTTGCCCGCCTCGATAGCGGCCATCATGCCGGACGCTCCGGCGCCGAGGACGACGATGTCGAATTGTCTCATGGGCGTCGCCATAGCACCCTCAAGCCCCCGCAAACATTGACTCTTGAGGATTTCGGCGTAAAAGCCCCGCTTATCGTCCAGCAAGGGCCAGAGCGATGCGCTACGACATCTGCGGAGAACCGATCGTTCTGATCGATGTCAGCGATATCCTGCGGCTCGATGTCGAAATCTGCCAGGACGTCAAAACCACCAAAACCCGCTAGCGCTTTTCCCCGGGCCACCTCCCGCCGGGGAGAGGCCCAAGCCAGTTGAGCCGCCGGTCAGCCGGCGCGGGGGAACGGGTCAAAGGACTTCTGAGAATGGGTTATCGCGTAGCAGTCGTCGGGGCCACGGGTGCCGTTGGCCGCGAAATGCTCAACATCCTCGATGAGCGCAAGTTTCCGGCGAGCGAAGTGATCGCGCTCGCATCCTCGCGTTCGCAGGGCCAGGAAATCAGCTTCGGCGACAAGCGGCTCAAGGTTCAGAACCTCGAGCATTTCGATTTCAAGGGCGTCGATTTCGCCCTGATGAGCGCCGGCTCTGCCATTGCCAGGGAATATGGCGAAAAGATCGGGGCGACCGGCTGCATCGTCGTCGATAATTCCTCGTTCTGGCGCTATCACGGCGACGTGCCGCTGGTGGTCCCCGAGGTCAATGCGCATGTGCTCGATGCCTACATGGCGCGCAACGATCGCAAGAACATCATCGCCAATCCCAATTGTTCGACGGCGCAGCTGGTCGTGGCGCTGAAGCCGCTGCACGATTTCGCGACGATCAAGCGCGTGGTGGTTGCGACCTATCAATCGGTCTCGGGCGCCGGTCAGGAAGGCCGCGACGAGCTTTGGACCCAGACCAAGGGCATCTTCGTCAATGACAGCGCGACGCCCAAGAAGTTCCCCAAGCAGATCGCCTTCAACGTCATTCCGCATATCGACGTCTTCATGGAAGACGGCTCGACCAAGGAAGAGTGGAAAATGGTGGTCGAGACCAAAAAGATCCTCGATCCCAAGATCAAGCTCACGGCAACCTGCGTTCGTGTGCCGGTGTTTGTCGGTCACTCGGAAGCGGTCAATCTCGAATTCGAAAAGCCGATCTCTCCCGATGAGGCGCGCGATCTGTTGCGTGAAGCGCCGGGGATCAGCGTCATCGACAAGCGCGAGCCCGGCGGTTACGCGACGCCGATCGAAGCTGTGGGCGAATATGACACCTATGTGAGCCGCATCCGCGAGGACGTGACGGTCGAGAACGGGCTCTCGATTTGGGTGGTGTCGGACAATCTGCGCAAGGGCGCGGCACTCAACACGGTGCAGATTCTCGAGACGCTGATCGAACGCAATCTGGTCGCGCGCAAGGCGGCCTGACGGCCAGGGAGGCGGCGATGTCTCCGCGCGATATCCTCCTGGCCCTCGCCGTCGCTGCGGTCTGGGGCCTTAGCTTCGTTGCCATCCGCTGGAGCGTGAACGAGGTGCCGCCGCTGTTGGCGACGGCGCTGCGCTATGTCGCGGCGGTGCTTCCCGCCATCTTGTTCCTGCGCCGGCCCAAGGTCGGGCTTTGGATTCTGGTGGGCTATGGCCTTGCGATCGGCGTCGGTCAGTTCGGGCTCCTGTTCACGGCAATCAAGCTGGGGATGTCGGCGAGCCTGGGTGCGCTGGTGATCCAGCTCCAGGCGTTCTTCACCATCGCGCTGGCCATGATGTTCCTGGGTGAGCGCCCCGGCTGGCCGCAGCTCGCGGGCGCCGGAATTGCCTTTGCCGGGATTGTGGTGATCGCAGCCGAACGTCTCGGTGGGGCGGCGCTGTGGCCGTTGCTGATGACGATTACGGGCGCGGCCTCGTGGGGCCTTGCAAACCTGCTCACCAAGCGGGCAGGCAAGGTGGATATGCTGGGGTTCGTGGTGTGGTCGAGCCTGGTGCCGCCGATCCCGCTCTACCTGTTGTCGCTCGTTCTCGAAGGACCCGGGGCGGTGCCGCTGGCGATGCAGCACATCACGCTTTTGGGGATCGGTGCGCTGCTTTTTACCGGCTGGGCATCGACAGTGTTCGGTTATGGCGGCTGGAGCGTTCTCCTCAGCCGCTATCCGGCCTCGACCGTGGCCCCCTTTACGCTTCTGGTGCCGGTCACCGGCGTCGCCAGCGGGGCTCTGCTGTTGGGCGAGCGCATCACCGGGATCGAGATGATTGGCAGTGCGCTGATCTTTGCCGGCCTGCTGGTCAACGTGCTTGGGCCGCGGCTGTTGGCGCGCCCGTCCGAGATCTGATCAACCGATTTCCGGCCGGCTGAAATCGCCGGTCGAATTGTCCATCACCCAGAGCTCGCCGGTCGAGATATCGAACCAGGCGCCGTGAACCCTAAGCCGTCCATCGGCCTCGCGTTCGCGGATATAGGGGAAGGTGCGAAGGTTCTTGATCGAGTTGCGGACCGATAGCCGCTCGAGCACGGTTTCACGCTCGACCGGCGTCAGGAACGAGTAGGTCGCGACCTGTTCGGTGACTGGTGCCAAGAGGTTCATCCACTTGCCGATGAAATCACCCTGGGCCAATGCCTCGCCGGGATTGAGCGCTGCCCGGATGCCGCCGCAGCGGCCATGGCCGAGCACCACGAGATTTTCGATTTCGAGGGCATGGACGGCGAACTCTATGCCGGCCGAGGTGCCGTGCTGGCCGCCGTCGGGCTGAAAGGTCGGCACGAGATTGGCGACATTCCTTAGAACGAACAATTCGCCGGGTCCGGCATCGAAGATGGTCTCGGGCGCGGCGCGACTGTCGCAGCAAGCGATGACCATGGTTTTGGGCGACTGACCGTCTTTGGCGAGCTTTTTGTACTTGCCCTCGGCCTCGGCATAGGGGCCGCGGATGAAGGCGGCGTAGCCGTCGATCAGGTGTTGCGGAAAGCTGTGCATGCGCCCGGATTATCGGTAAGTAGGCGGCGGTTCAACTCTCGGTCGCGAAGGCTGGCTATGCAGATCTACCGGTTCCTCAGCGGCGAAGATGATTCAGCCTTCTGCCACCGGGTCACCAAGGCGCTTTCCGAGGGTTGGGAGCTTCATGGCTCACCCAGCTATGCCTATGACGCGGTGAGCAAGAAGATGCGGGTCGGACAGGCGGTCGTCAAAACGGTGTCCGAACAGCCCTATGATCCAGAGCGAAAGCTCGTCGACTACCGATAGGCGCGGTTTCACGCGGCTAAACCGATTATGAACGGCGGCTTCACCGCCGGTTCCGGCGCCCGGTCGTAAAACACTCTCAAGAACGCGGCGATATGAAGCCGCAAACCCTGAGGGGCAAGATCATGACCAACAAGGTTTTGAGCATCGCACTCGCCGTCGTCCTTCTGGCCCTGCCGCTGCCGGCAAACCAGCTGCTGGCGGCGAGCGCTCCCCTCCCGCCAGCTCCGACCGCCTCCGTCGTTTCGCAGATGCTGGCCGATCCGTTCCTCGTCAACCAGCTCAGCTTTGAAAAGCCCAGCGATTTGAAGACCTTGGTTGCGGCGCAGCTTTAGGTGAAGAGCCCGCGCAGGGCGGCATGCTGCAACAGCATGATGGTCTTGGCGTCGGCAATCTCGCCGGTTTCGACCATGTCCAGCGCCTTGGCGAAGTGCAGATTCAGCACTTCGATGTCTTCGCCTTCGTGGTCGAGGCCGCCACCGGGCAAAAGCCGAGCATTTTCATCGACCCAGCCATGAAACAGCGTCAGGCGCTCGGTGACCGAGCCGGGGCTCATGAAGCTGTCGAAGACCTTCTCTACGTGGCCAAGCTTGCGGCCGGTTTCCTCGAGAGCCTCCTTGCGGACGCAGGTTTCGGGGTCGTCGCCCTCCAGCTTTCCGGCGCAAACCTCGATGACATAAGGGTTTTCGCCCCTGTAATAGGCGGGATAGCGGAACTGGCGGACAAGGATGACGGATTTTGCGGCCGCATCGCAGATGAGAACCGCCGCGCCGTCGCCGCGGTCATAGGTTTCACGAACCTGACGCTGCCAAGTGCCGTCGCGGCGCTTGAGCTCGAAACTGTGGCGCTGGACCAGGCCAAAAAAGTCCGAAAGCGTTTCTTGGCCGATCGGCCTCAGGAAATCGTCCACCGATTGGTCTCCACATCGCTTCTGCGCGCCCTATGACGTCCGGATGACGTCTGACATTGGGCGCGCCACACTTTCCAGTCCAAAGTTTAGCTCGCACAATACAATCGCCTTTTGACCCCGTCCGGCGACGCGGCTAGAAGTCTGGCACCCGTCCCAAACACCCCAAATCGGGTTCTGGCGAGACATTTGATGGCAACCCGGTTCCGGCCGCTCTCTCCGCATCTTCAGGTCTACCGTTTCACCCTGACGATGACGATGTCGATTGTGCATCGCGGCACCGGTGTGGCGCTCTATTTCGGGACACTGCTGATCGTTTTGTGGCTCGGCGCCGCCGCGCTGGGCGAAGCGCCCTTCGCACTGGTCAACCGGGTCCTCAGCTGGTGGCCGGCGCAGGCAATCCTGTTCCTTGCGACCTGGGCGCTGTTCCATCACATGCTGGGCGGGGTTCGCCATTTCGTCTGGGACAGCGTCCGCGCGCTGGAGCCGGCGAGCCGGGAGTGGATCGTCCGCATCCAACTCATAGGGTCGGTGCTGCTGACGCTGGCCGCATGGGTGCTGTTGGTGTGGCTCAAATGAGCGAAATTCCCCTCAGCAAGATCGCCGATCCCAAGGCCCATTACGGGTCGGGCGGCACGCGGCAATTCATCTGGCAACGGGTCAGCGGCGCGCTGAATATTCTGTTCCTCATTTTTTTCGTGTGGTTCGTGGTTAGCCTTGCGGGTGCCGATCGCGCCGAGATGCTGGCCGTGGTCCGCAGCCCCCTTGTCGCGATCATCCTCACTTTGCTGGTCGTCAATGTCGCGGTGCATATGCGCATCGGCATGAACGAGGTCATCGAGGACTATATTGACGAAGGGCCGCTCAATCAGCTGGCGCGCCGGGCGAACGCGGCCTTCGCCATTCTCGTGGTACTGCTGACCGTCGCCAGCATTGCTAAAATCCTGTTCTGGAGCTGATGCGTGGTATCCTATGAAATTGTCGACCACGAATTCGATGTGGTCGTCGTCGGCGCGGGTGGTGCGGGCTTGCGCGCGACGCTGGGCATGGCCGAGCAGGGCTTCAACACCGCCTGCGTGACCAAGGTGTTTCCGACGCGCTCGCACACGGTCGCAGCGCAGGGCGGCATCGCCGCGTCGCTGATGAATATGGGCCCTGATTCCTGGCAGTGGCACATGTACGACACCATCAAGGGGTCGGACTGGCTGGGCGACAATGACGCGATGGAATATCTGGCGCGCGAGGCGCCGGCCGCCGTCTATGAGCTCGAACATTACGGCGTGCCGTTCAGCCGCACGGAAGAGGGCAAGATCTATCAGCGCCCGTTCGGTGGCCACATGACCGAGTTCGGCGAGGGTCCGCCGGTTCAGCGTACATGCGCCGCCGCCGACCGCACCGGACACGCCATTCTCCATACTCTTTATGGCCAGTCGCTCCGCCACAACGCGCAGTTCTTCATCGAGTATTTCGCGCTTGATCTGCTGATGGGCGACGACGGCGCCTGCCAGGGCATTGTCGCCTGGAAGCTCGACGACGGCACGCTGCACCGGTTCCGCGCCAAGCTCGTGGTGTTGGCCACGGGCGGTTATGGCCGGGCCTATTTCTCGGCGACTTCGGCTCATACCTGCACCGGCGACGGCAATGGCATGGTGGCGCGGGCCGGCCTGCCGCTCCAGGACATGGAGTTCGTGCAGTTTCACCCGACCGGCGTCTATGGCGCGGGGGTGCTGATCACCGAAGGGGCGCGCGGCGAAGGTGGGTATCTCACCAATTCGGAAGGCGAGCGCTTCATGGAGCGCTATGCGCCCAATGCGAAGGATCTCGCCTCGCGCGATGTGGTGTCACGCTGCATGACGCTCGAAATTCGCGAGGGGCGCGGCGTCGGGCCGAAGAAGGATCACATCTTCCTCCATCTCGATCATCTCGATCCGAGCGTGTTGCACGAGCGGCTGCCGGGCATCACCGAGAGCGCCAAGATTTTCGCAGGCGTAGACCTGACGCGCGCACCGATCCCGGTGCTGCCGACGGTCCACTACAATATGGGCGGCATCCCGACCAATTATCACGGCGAAGTGCTCGACCCCACCGAGCGCGAACCGGATCGCACAGTGCACGGCCTGATGGCGGTGGGCGAGGCGGCCTGCGCGTCGGTCCATGGCGCCAACCGGCTCGGCTCGAACTCGCTGACCGATCTTGTGGTCTTCGGCCGGGCGGCGGGGTTACGTGCGGGCAAGGTTCTGGATCGGGGTTCAAGGGTGCCGCCGGTCAACAAGGCGAGCGAAGGCAAGATCCTTGCGCGCTTCGACAGGCTGCGTCATGCCAATGGCGGCACACCCACCGCGCAGTTGCGCGACAAGATGCAGCGCACCATGCAGGAAGATGCCGCCGTGTTCCGCACCGGCGAGACGCTCGCTATTGGCGTGCGCCGCATGAACGAAGTCTATGCGCTCCGCGCCGATATCAAGGTTACCGACCGCTCGATGATCTGGAATTCCGATCTGGTCGAAACGCTGGAGCTCGAGAACCTTCTCGCCAATGCGCTGACCACGGTGGTTTCCGCCGAGGCGCGGACCGAAAGCCGCGGCGCCCATGCACGCGAAGATTTCCCGAACCGCGACGACACCAATTGGCGCAAGCACACCATCAGCCGGATCGGCGAGGACGGCGGGGTGGCTCTCAGCTACCGGCCGGTGCATGTCGACCCGCTGACGCCAGAAAGCGAGGGCGGGATATCGCTCAAGAAGATCGCGCCGAAGGCGCGTGTTTATTGATGATCAGGGCTGCGGCCAGTGCAGTCGGCTATTCCGGCACCCCGCTGCCCAAAAAACTCGGCTTGAAGGACGGGCAACGAGTCATGTTCATCTCGCTGCCGCCCGAGCTCAAGGATCTGCGCAAGTCGGCACATTTCGTCGAGATCGCGGAAGCTGGGTGGGACACTTTCACCGATGGCGATCCCGGCTATGACGTGATCCACGGCTTCACCGCCTCGCGCGCTGTGCTGCAGAAAGCGGCAAAGAAGCTGATGAAGCAGATCGATCGCGATGGAATGGTCTGGATTTCCTGGCCGAAGAACGCCAGCAAGGTCGAGACCGACATTACCGAAGATGTGATCCGCGAAGTGGTTTTGCCGATCGGGTTGGTGGATGTAAAGGTTGCGGCAGTCAGCGACATCTGGTCGGGACTGAAGATGGTGATCCGGAAGGAACTGAGATGATGAAAGTGTCGTTGGCCGTGCTCTTTGCGCTGGCCCTGTCGATGGGAGTGGCGGAAGCCAAGACCAAGATCACCAATCCGGTCACCGATGCGCAGAAGGCCGACTTCTACAAGGTCTGCATGGGCATTGCGCAGGATGCCTCGCTCTGCTCATGCAAAGCGGATGCCGCGGTCCGGCTGATCGACAGCGATTTCATGGCGATCGTGATTTCGTCGATGAAGGGCAAGGCGCCGCCGGAGGACGCCTATGACGCCTATGACGACTACATCTTCAAATCTAACCAGATCTGCAAACCGACCTATATGTGAGGCCGCCTGATGGTGCAGCTGACGCTTCCCAAGCGCTCGCAACCGACCGACGGCAAGGTCTGGCCGAAGCCGGCCGGCGCGATCCGGCTGCGCGAACTCAGGGTCTATCGCTACGATCCGGACACCGAAGCCAATCCGCGCATCGACACCTATTTCATCGATCTCGACAATTGCGGGCCGATGGTTCTCGATGCGCTGCTCTATATCAAGAACAACACCGATCCGACGCTGACGCTCCGCCGGTCGTGCCGCGAAGGCATTTGCGGGTCCTGCTCGATGAATATCGACGGGCTCAACACGCTCGCCTGCACCAAGGCGATGGAAGACATCAAAGGGCCGATCCGCATCTATCCCTTGCCGCATATGCCGGTGGTCAAGGACCTGGTGCCGGATCTGTCGACTTTTTATGCACAGCACCGCTCAATCGAGCCATGGCTCAAGACCGCCACGCCGGTGCCGGTGACCGAGCGGCTGCAGAGCCGGCCGGAGCGCGAGAAGCTCGACGGGCTCTATGAATGTATCCTGTGCGCCTGCTGCTCGACCTCGTGCCCGTCCTATTGGTGGAACGGCGAGAAATATCTGGGGCCGGCAGTGCTGCTGCAAGCCTATCGCTGGCTCATAGATAGCCGGGACGAAGCGCGCGAGGAGCGGCTCGACAATCTCGAGGATCCGTTCAAGCTCTATCGCTGCCACACCATCATGAATTGTTCCAAGACCTGCCCTAAAGGCCTCAATCCGGCCAAGGCGATTGCCGAGATCAAGAAGATGATGGTCGAACGCAAGGTCGCGTGAGCGGGCGAATCGTTTCCAACAGGAGCGCCGTGGTGGAAATTGTCGCGCGTGTCCCCGATGCGAGCCTCGCCCGTTCGCTGATCGTGGCGCTCAGAGCCTACGGCTTTCACCCGCCCGATATCGAGGACGGAGGCCTGCCGGGCATCATCGATCCGATCTTCGGCAAGGGCATTCCCATCCGTCTGCCTGAAGAAGAGGCTGCGGATGGCCGCTTACTGGCAGAAGACCTCCTGAAGCAGATGATCGCGCGCTGATACTTCCTTGCGCCGTCACTTGGCCACTTTTTATGGTGTATGTGACGGCACTGCGCGGGTTGAGGGGCTGAGGCCTTTGAGCTATATGCGCTCACTCAAAATTAATCCCCGGTTAACCCTGGGCGCCGAGGCGACGGAGCTGGCATGACGAATTCGTGGCGCGGACTCGCGCTCACTTTGGCCGCCATTGGCACGGCGGCACTGCTTCAGGGCTGCGCCAGCGCGGGCGTTAGCGTCTCGAACGTGGGCGAAACCGAGCAGCTGGCGCCCGTCCAGCAGGGTAATGTTTCGACGACCGCTTTGCCGCCCCTTGGGCCTAATGGCGAAGTCCAGGGTCCTGAGCCGATCGATCCGAATGCCGCGCCGACGACCGACACGTTCGGCCCGGCGCCGACCGACACGACCCAGACCGCCGACACCGAAGGCTCGTTCGGCGTGCTGGAGCCGGTGGGTGCACTGCCCAATAGCTCCGGCCGCGACCTGACCGGCGGCCTAACTGTCGACAAACTCCTCGGGGGTTGGACGGTGGTTTCGGGTGGCGATCAGTGCCAGCTTAATCTCACCAAGACGGCCAAGACCGGCACAACACGCTTCCGCGCCTCGTCGCCGGCCTGTGTGATCAAGAGCCTCGCGGTGGTCGCCAGCTGGCAATTGGCGGGCAGCCAGGTGCAGCTCTTCGACGAGAACGGCGATATGATTGGTACGCTCATCCTCAGCGGCAACCGCTTCATCGGCACCCTGGCCGGCGGGCAGGGCATCTCGATGGTGGGTTAGACCAACCTTCACCAAGTGGGTGCTATGTGCTCCTGGTGATGGTCCGGTCTCAGCTCGAAAATCATCCGGTTTCTCAGGCGCTTGCCGGCTTGGTCGCGGGCGGGACGATGGCGGCCGATCCGCTGCAGGCGAGCGCCGCGCGGGTGCTGGACCGGATCGCGCACGAGACCGGGCAACCCAGAGGCCTGTTTTCACGACGGAAGCCGGTGCGCGGCGCCTATCTCGTCGGGGCCGTCGGGCGCGGCAAGACCATGCTCATGGATCTGTTCTTTGCCGCCGCGCCGGTGGCGGAGAAGCGGCGGGTGCACTTCCATGAATTCATGGACGAGATGCACCAGGCTATTGCAGAATTTCGAAAGATCTCCAAAGGGATAGCGGAAGGTGCAGACCCAGTGGCGGCGGTGGCGAAGGCCGTCATACGCGATGTGAGGCTGCTTTGCCTGGATGAGTTTCAGGTTTCCGACATTACCAACGCGATGTTGCTGGGTCGGCTGTTCGAAAGACTCTTCGCGGCGGGGGTGACGCTGGTCGCAACCTCCAACACTCTGCCCGGCGACCTCTACAGGGATGGGCTCAACCGGCAATTGTTCCTGCCGTTCATAGACTTGCTGGAAGCCAACGCCGAGATCGTCACCCTCGACGGCCCGGTAGACTATCGGGCGCTGAAATTTGCCGGCGAGGAGGTGTTCCGGTTCGGAGCAGGTCCGGAAACCGAGCGCGCGATGGACAGATTGTGGGCGAGGCTCAGCGGCGGGACTGGGGGACAACCGGCAGTGCTGCATTCGCTGGGGCGCAATATTGTCATCCCGGTCGCCCATCTCGGCGCGGCGCGGCTTTCGTTCGCTGCGATCTGCGAAGTGCCCCTGGGTGCTCGCGACTATCTGAGGCTTGCCCATGAATATGAGACGGTGATGATCGACCATGTGCCGGTGTTCGACCGCAGCAATCGCGATGCGGCCAAGCGGTTCATTCTCTTGATCGACACGCTCTACGACAGGGGGATCAAGCTCTGTGCCAGCTTTGCCGCGCCGCTTGAGGAACTGGGCCGTGACAGCGCCATGTTGCATGAGTTCGCGCGCTGCGTTTCCCGCCTTACCGAGATGCGTTCGGCGGACTATCTGGGGCTTGCCCACAGGGATTAGGAGCAGGGCGCCGATACCGTCCAAAGGCTCCCTTGCCACCCCCCGACCGTAAGGTTAATAGGGGCGGCATTTTCCAAGTAAAACCGGGGGTTCTGGCTCATGGCGCGCAAGAAGATCGCACTGATCGGTGCCGGGCAGATTGGCGGCACGCTGGCGCATCTCATCGCGCTCAAGGAACTGGGCGACATCGTCTTGTTCGACATCATGGACGGGGTGCCGCAGGGCAAGGCGCTGGACCTCAGCCAGTCGGCTCCGGTCGAAGGCTTCAATGCCACGATCAAGGGCACGTCGGAGTATAAGGACGTCGCCGGCGCCGATGTGGTGATCGTGACAGCGGGTGTGCCGCGCAAACCCGGCATGAGCCGCGACGACCTGCTCGAAATCAACCTGAAGGTGATGGACCAGGTGGGCGCCGGTATTGCAAAATATGCGCCGGATGCGTTCGTCATCTGCATCACCAATCCGCTCGATGCAATGGTCTGGGCGCTGCAGAAATTCTCGGGCCTGCCGTCCTCCAAGGTCGTCGGCATGGCGGGTGTGCTCGACAGCTCGCGGTTCCGGCACTTTATCGCCGACGAGTTGAAGGTCTCGGTCGAAGACGTCACCGCGTTCGTCCTCGGCGGGCATGGCGACACGATGGTGCCGTTGGCACGCTATTCGACGGTCGCGGGCATTCCGCTGACGGACCTGGTCAAGGTGGGCTGGCTCCAAAAAGACAAGCTTGACGCCATCATCCAGCGCACCCGCGACGGCGGCGCGGAGATCGTAGGGCTGCTCAAGACCGGTTCAGCCTTTTATGCCCCAGCGACGTCGGCGATCGAAATGGCCGAGAGCTATCTCAAAGACAAGAAGCGCGTTCTACCGGCGGCGGCATTTCTCAAAGGCGAGTACGGCGTCAAGGGTACCTATGTTGGTGTGCCGGTGGTGATCGGCGCAGGCGGCGCGGAGCGGATCGTCGAGATCTCGCTCAACGGCGCCGAGCAGAAGGCGTTCGACAAATCGGTGCAGTCGGTGAACGGGCTGATCGAGGCGTGCAAGAAAATTGCGCCGAAGCTGGCCTAGGGAATCGAGCCGCCTCTTGGCAATCAGAGGTTCTCGCATTCGCGGGAACGACACCGTGGATACTGGATTGGCTCGGCGCGAGTTGTGAGGCGGTAGAATAATGAATATCCACGAGCATCAGGCCAAGGCGCTGCTCAAGACCTACGGGCTGCCGGTGGCGGCAGGGGTTACGATCTTCAAGCCTGAGGAGGCCGAAGCTGCGGCCATGGCGCTGCCCGGACCGCTCTATGTGGTCAAGTCGCAGATCCATGCCGGCGGACGCGGCAAGGGCAAGTTCAAGGAACTGGGGCCTGAGGCCAAGGGTGGTGTGCGGCTGGCCAAGAACGCCGCCGAAGTTGTCGCTAATGCCAAGGAAATGCTGGGCCGTACGCTGGTCACCAAGCAGACGGGCGCGTCGGGCAAGCAGGTCAACCGGCTCTATATAGAGGACGGTGCGGATATCGCGCGCGAGCTCTATTGCTCGCTGCTGGTCGACCGCTCGACGGGTGAGGTCGCGTTTGTCGTCTCGACCGAAGGCGGCATGGATATCGAGACCGTTGCGCATGACACGCCCGAAAAGATCGTGACGGTCGATATCGATCCTGCGAAAGGGGTGACGCCCGCCGATGTCGCAAAGATCGCGCAGGCGCTGAGGCTCGACGGCGCGGCGAAGGCCGGTGCGGCGACGGTGTTTCCGGCGCTCTACAAGGCCTTTGTCGAGACGGACATGAGCCTGCTTGAAGTCAACCCGCTGATCGTTCTCAAGGATGGGCATCTGCGGCTGCTCGATGCCAAGGTGTCGTTCGACAACAATGCGCTGTTCCGCCATCCCGAATTGATGGAACTGCGCGACCTCAGCGAAGAAGACGCCAAGGAGATCGAGGCTTCGAAGTTCGATCTCGCCTATGTGGCGCTCGACGGCAATATCGGTTGCATGGTCAACGGCGCGGGCCTCGCCATGGCGACCATGGACATCATAAAGCTCTATGGCGCGGAACCGGCGAACTTTCTCGATGTCGGCGGCGGCGCGACCAAGGAGAAAGTGACGGCGGCGTTCAAGATCATCACCGCCGACCCGCAGGTCAAAGGCATTCTGGTCAACATCTTCGGCGGCATCATGCGCTGCGACGTGATCGCGGAAGGCGTGGTGGCCGCGGTCAAGGATGTGGGGCTCAAGGTGCCGCTGGTGGTCCGCCTCGAGGGCACAAAGGTCAAGGAAGGCAAGGCCATCCTCGACCAGTCGGGGTTGAACGTGATTTCCGCCGACGATCTCGATGACGCGGCGCAAAAGATCGTCGCGGCGATCAAGGGCAAGAATTGATGCGCGGTACTGCGGTGGCTCTCATCGCGCTCGCCCTCGTCAGTGTGCCGGTTGTTGCGCAGGACATGAGCAAGTCTTCGTCGGAAGAGGCGGTGACGCTATCTTCGTCCGAAGCGTCCTCTTCCACCGAAACTGCGTCTTCATCGGTCGACTCACCTGACATGTCGCGCTCGAGCGCGACATCGTCGGAGCCATCGAGTGATGAACTTCCATCCGAAGCGGTTCCGGTGGGGCCCGAAATCGTGCCGGTGCCGGCCCTCGAAATGCTGCAGACGGTGTTCGATGTCTGCGTCGACGTTGCTTCGGGCGATCCCGAAGCGCTGGATCGTGCCTGGGGCGCGGGCTGGCAGCCGGGCGACGAGGAATATGGCGGGCCCTTCCGCTCCATCCATTCAGGCTATCGCGATTTCGACGGCTATGAAGGCACCTCGTTCCGGGCGCTGACCGACAGCTTTCCGACGCAGCGGCTGGGTTATTGCAGCGGCAGCATCGGCGACAGCGCCGAGCGGATCGATCTCAACCTGTTCGCCTCGGTCGCCGGACTTGTGGGCAAGACGATTGCGGCCGAAGGCGGGATCTACGGCGCCTGGGAGACCCGCGACCATCGGGTAATGGTGTTCGCGGGGCATGCCGAAGGCTATGTCGACTATGAAATCAACATCCTGCTCGGCCCGGCGCCGGCACCATAGGTTGGATAATGTCCATTCTCGTCAACAAAGACACGCGTGTGCTGGTGCAGGGACTGACCGGCAAGACCGGGACTTTCCATACCGAGCAGGCGCTCGCCTATTTCGGGACCAAGATGGTCGGCGGCACACATCCCAAAAAGGGCGGCGAGACCTGGACCTCGAGCCTCGATGGCGCGCAATTGCCGATTTTCGCGTCGGTGGCGGAGGGCAAGGACAAGACCAAGGCCAATGCCAGCGTCATCTATGTGCCTCCTGCCGGAGCCGCGGACGCCATCATCGAGGCGATCGAGGCGGAAATTCCCTTGATCGTTGCCATTACCGAAGGCGTCCCGGTTCTCGATATGGTGCGCGTCAAAGGGCGGCTTGCGGGCAGCAAATCCCGGCTGATCGGGCCCAATTGCCCCGGCGTCTTGACGCCCGAGGAATGCAAGATCGGCATCATGCCGGGCTCGATCTTCAAGAAGGGCTCGGTCGGGATTGTTTCGCGCTCGGGGACGTTGACCTACGAAGCGGTGTTCCAGACGACCAATGCCGGGCTCGGCCAGACAACGGCTGTGGGGATCGGCGGGGACCCGGTCAAAGGCACGGAATTCATCGATATTCTGGAGATGTTCCTCAAGGACGAGGCGACCAAATCGATCATCATGATCGGCGAGATCGGGGGCTCGGCCGAGGAGGATGCGGCGCAGTTCCTGATCGATGAAGCCAAGCGGGGAAGGAGAAAGCCAATGGCAGGCTTCATCGCCGGGCTGACGGCCCCTAAAGGGCGTACGATGGGCCATGCTGGCGCCGTAATTTCGGGAGGTAAGGGCGGCGCCGAAGACAAGATCGCGGCCATGGAAACGGCAGGCATCAAAGTGTCGCGCTCGCCTGCCAGGATCGGCGTGACGCTGGCTGAGGTTCTCAAGGGCTGACGGACACCAGCTTTTGAAGGGGATTGGGGCTTTAGAACCTCAGTCGGAATAACCAAGTTCTTAGCAAGATGCTAATCTAGCATCATCATAGTCCGCACCGATGCGGAACGGCGCCCGCTCAGGGATAAGCCGGCACTCAGGGAGCACGGGGTAAAAGGCCCCGCTTCGACAGATGACCAGACAGGACAAGAACGAACAGTTCTTACTCTCCTCCTTCCTCTATGGCGGCAACGCCGACTATATTGAGGATCTCTACCGGAAATTCAAAGCCGACCCCCGCAGCATCGATGCGACCTGGGCGAGCTATTTCGGCAGGCTGGAAGACAGTTCCGCCGATGTCACCAAGAACGCCAATGGCCCCTCCTGGCAGCGGGCCGACTGGCCGCAGATCGCCAATGGCGAGCTCGTCTCGGCTCTTGATGGCAATTGGGGCGAGATCGTCGTCAAAACGCAGGCGGCGCTGAGCAAGAAGGCGAGCGCCGAGGGCGCGCCGCTTCCGTCGGCGGTGGATGTGCTGCAAAGCTCGCGCGATTCAATCCATGCGATCATGATGGTTCGTGCCTATCGCATGCGCGGGCACCTGCATGCCGATCTTGACCCGCTGCGCCTCAAGACCGACGAGACGGCGTCCGAGCTCGATCCCAAGAGCTATGGCTTCACCGAGGCCGATTACAACCGAAAGATCTTCATCGACAACGTGCTCGGGCTCGAATTTGCGACCGTGCCCGAGATGCTTGAGATCCTGCGCCGCACCTATTGCTCGACGGTGGGCGTCGAGTACATGCACATCTCCGATCCTGAAGCCAAGCAGTGGATCCAGGAGCGCATGGAAGGTCCGGACAAGGAGATCAAGTTCACGGCCAACGGCAAGAGGGCCATTCTGAACAAACTGATCGAGGCCGAGGGCTTCGAGAAGTTCCTCGATGTAAAGTATACCGGCACCAAGCGCTTCGGGCTTGATGGCGGTGAAGCGCTGATCCCAGCGCTCGAGCAGATCATCAAGCGGGGCGGCGCGCTCGGCGTCAAGGACATCGTTCTAGGCATGGCGCATCGCGGCCGTTTGAACGTCCTCACCCAGGTGATGATGAAGCCGCATCGCGCGCTGTTCCACGAATTCAAGGGCGGCGCCTACTATTCGGAAGACGTCGAAGGCTCGGGCGACGTGAAGTACCATCTCGGTGCGTCGTCAGACCGTGAGTTCGACGGCAATTCGGTGCATCTCAGCCTGACGGCCAACCCCAGTCACCTTGAGATCGTCGATCCGGTGGTGCTGGGCAAGGCGCGGGCCAAGCAGGACCAGCGCGCCGCTGTTGATGGCCGATTCATTCCCGAAACCAGGCAGACCGACCGTTCGGTGGTGATGCCGCTGCTCATCCATGGCGATGCGGCCTTCGCTGGCCAGGGCGTGATCGCCGAGTGCCTGGGCCTTTCCGGTCTTAAGGGGCATCGCACCGGCGGTTCGGTGCATTTTGTCATCAACAACCAGATCGGGTTCACGACCTCGCCGATGTATTCGCGCTCATCGCCCTATCCGACCGATGTCGCCAAGATGATCGAGGCGCCGGTGTTCCACGTCAACGGCGATGATCCGGAGGCAGTGGTCTACGTCTCGAAAGTGGCGACCGAATTCCGGCAGCGCTTCGGCAGACCGGTGGTCATCGACATGTTCTGCTATCGCCGCTTCGGGCACAACGAAGGCGACGAGCCGAGTTTCACCCAACCGTTGATGTATTCCAAAATCCGCGGCCACAAGACAACGCTGGAACTCTATTCCGAACGGCTGGTGGCCGAAGGGCTGCTGAGCGGCGAGGAGATCGACCGGCTTAAGGCCGACTGGCGCGCCAAGCTCGAGATCGAGTTCGAAAGCGGACAGGATTTCCGCCCCAACAAGACCGACTGGCTCGACGGCCAGTGGAAGGATCTGAAGAAGGCCGATGCCGACGGCCCGCGCCGCGGCGATACGGGCGTTGAGCTCGCGGACCTGACGCGAATCGGCATGGGGCTCGGGCGGGTTCCGGAGGGCTTTGCCATCCACAAGACGCTGAAACGGTTCATGGAGAACCGGCTGGCGGCGATCGAAAGCGGCGAGGGGATCGACTGGGCGACCGGCGAAGCGCTGGCATTCGGGACGCTGCTGAGCGAAGACCATCCGGTGCGCCTCAGCGGGCAGGATGTCGAGCGCGGCACCTTCACGCAGCGGCACTCGGTGCTCTACGACCAGGAGACTGGCGAGACTTATACACCGCTCAACAACGTCGCGCCGGACCAACAGCGCTACGAGGTCATCAACTCGATGCTCTCGGAAGAAGCGGTGCTGGGTTTCGAGTATGGCTATTCGCTGGCGGAGCCGACGACCCTGACCCTGTGGGAAGCCCAGTTCGGCGATTTCGCCAATGGCGCACAAGTGGTGATCGACCAATTCATCTCATCGGGCGAGCGCAAGTGGTTCCGCATGAGCGGGCTAGTGATGCTGTTACCGCATGGCTATGAGGGCCAGGGACCGGAGCATAGTTCGGCGCGGCTCGAGCGCTATCTGCAGCTTTGTGCCGAAGACAACATGCAAGTCTGCAACTGCACGACGCCGGCCAATTATTTCCACGTGCTGCGCCGGCAGGTAAAGCGGGATTTCAGGAAGCCGCTGATTCTGATGACGCCCAAGTCGCTGCTTCGCCACAAGCGGGCGGTGTCGGGGCTGGTCGAATTCGGGCCGCAATCGTGCTTCCACCGGCTGCTCTGGGACGATGCAGAAGCGCCGGGTGTGCCCAAGACGACGATCAAGCTGGTGCTGGACGAGCAGATCCGGCGGGTGATCCTCTGCTCCGGCAAGGTCTATTACGATCTGCTCGAGGATCGCGAGAAGCGCGGCATCAACGATGTCTATCTGCTCCGGCTCGAACAGCTCTATCCGTTCCCGGCCAAAGCGCTGCTCGACGAGCTCAACCGGTTCAAGGCCGCCGAGATCGTCTGGTGCCAGGAGGAGCCCAAGAACATGGGCGCCTGGGCGTTCGTCCAGCCCTATATCGACTGGGTGCTGGAACAGACGGGCCGCAGCAGCGACCGGCCGCGCTATGTCGGCCGTCCGGCTTCGGCCTCGACGGCGACGGGGCTGATGCGCACGCATCTGGCGCAGCTGCAGGCCTTCCTCGAAGAAGCATTTGCCAACTAGGAGTTCAGGCGATCATGGCGGTTGAGATCCGGGTCCCGGCGCTGGGGGAAAGCGTCACCGAGGCGACCATCGGTCAGTGGTTCAAGAAGGTGGGCGAAGCTGTCGCCGCCGATGAGCCGGTGGTGGAACTCGAGACCGACAAGGTGACCATTGAGGTGCCGGCCCCATCGGCGGGCATACTCGAAACGATCTCGGCCAACCCGGGCGACACGGTCAATGTCGGGGCGCTGATCGGCGCGATCGGCGAAGGCGCAGCGATCAAGGTCGAAGTCAAGCCCGCCCCGGCCTTCAAGCCCGAACCGGTGCCCGCCCCACATGCGGGCAATGGTGCAGCGCCACCGTCTCCGGCTGCCACGAAGCTGATGGCCGAAAACGCGGTTGGCGATGTCCAGGGAACCGGGCGGCGCGGACAGGTGCTCAAGGAAGATGTGCTGGCGGCGATTGCCAAGCCCGCGCAGGTTGTGACCGCAGCGGTTGCCGCTGCGGGTGCTGCAATGGGCGTAGCCATGCCGAGTGCGATGACGGGCAGCGCCGCCGCACCGGTGCCGCCCCGTGCCGAGATGCCCAGGATCGTGCCAGCGGCAGCTCCGGCCGCAGCGCCGCGTGCTCCGGTCGCCGCGTCCGACGAAACGCGGGAGGAACGTGTGCGGATGACGCGGCTGCGCGCCACCATCGCGCGGCGTCTCAAGGATGCGCAGAACACGGCGGCGATGCTTACCACCTTCAACGAGGTGGACATGAAGCCGATCATGGATCTCAGGACTCAATACAAGGACCTGTTCGAGAAAAAGCACGGCGTGAAGCTCGGCTTCATGGGCTTTTTCACCAGGGCGGTGGTGCATGCGCTCAAGGAAATCCCCTCGGTCAACGCCGAGATCGACGGCGAGGAGCTGGTCTACAAGAATTACGCTCACATCGGCGTTGCGGTCGGGACCGACAAGGGTCTCGTCGTGCCGGTGGTGCGCGATGCGGATCAGCTTTCGATCGCCGGCGTCGAAAAAGAGATCAACCGGCTGGGCAAACTCGCTCGCGACGGCGCGCTGTCGATGGCCGACATGCAGGGCGGTACCTTCACCATCTCCAATGGCGGCGTCTATGGCTCGCTGATGTCGACGCCGATCCTCAATGCCCCACAGTCGGGCATCCTCGGCATGCACAAGATCCAGGAGCGCCCAGTGGTGGTCAATGGGCAGATCGTCATCCGCCCCATGATGTACCTGGCGTTGAGCTATGATCACCGAATCGTCGACGGCAAGGAAGCGGTGACCTTCCTCGTCCGCGTCAAGGAAAGCCTCGAGGCGCCGGAACGCCTGGTCCTCGACCTCTAGGAAGCCGGCAATGGCAACGCGCGGCGTTCTCGTGGTGACCGGCGGCAGCCGTGGCATTGGTGCCGCGACGTCGCTGCTCGCGGCGGAGCGCGGCTACGCCGTCGTGGTCAACTATGCCGGCAATGTCGCTTCGGCCGAAAGGGTCGTCGCCTCGATCCTCGCCAAGGGCGGCACGGCCATCGCGGTACGCGGCGATGTGAGCCAGCCCGATGATGTCGAACACATCTTCGCTGCCGCCGACCGTCTGGGGACTTTGACCGGCCTCGTCAACAATGCGGGCGTTGTGCCGCCCAAGCCGATGCGGGTCGATGAGACGAGCCCTGAAGAGTTGCGCCGCATCTTCAACATCAATGTCACCGGCAGTTTCCTCTGCGCAGCCGCCGCGATCAGGCGTATGTCGACCCGGTATGGCGGCAAAGGCGGCGCAATCGTCAATTTGACCTCGGCGGCAGCCAAGCTCGGCGGCGCGGGAGTAATGGTTGTCTATGCGGCCAGCAAAGGCGCCATTGACAGCTTTACGCAGGGCCTTTCGCTCGAAGTGGCTGGCGAGGGAATCCGGGTCAACGCGGTGCGACCGGGGATCATCGAAACGGAGATGCACGCCTCGGGCGGCGACGCCGGGCGCGTCGAGCGTGTCTCCCCGACTCTGCCGATGCCGCGTGCTGGCACGGCGGAAGAAGTAGCCGAGGCGATCCTCTGGCTGCTGTCGGACGCGGCCTCTTATACAACCGGCGGTGTGATCCCCGTCAGCGGCGGGCGCGCGATCCTGCCGTGAGCATCGAACTCTCGCTGCTGTTCTGGAGCCTTATGCTCTATGCGCTCTATCTGGGCGCCCAGTCGCTGATCTACCGCTGGCGCCATGGCGTACTCTATGCGCAGACGGCGCGGGACGATGCGCCGCCCGAAGGTGCGCTCTTGGGCCGGGCCGAGCGGGCGCTCAAGAATTTCCTCGAGACCTGGCCGGCCTTCATCATTCTCGCGCTGGTGGCGCATTTGGCGGTGCCGGGGGATGCGCTGGTGTTCTGGGGCGCGATCACCTGGTATGCGGCGCGGATCGTCTATCTGCCGCTCTACCTGTTCGGCGTCATCTACATGCGCAGTCTCGTCTGGGTGGTTTCGGCGACAGGGCTGTTCCTGATGTTCATCGGTGTGCTGTTCTAGCCAGCGGCTGCAGCAGAGACTACATAGAAGCGACGAGAAAGCGGGGCTCTTGATGGCGGACCAATTTGACCTCACGGTGATCGGTACGGGACCGGGCGGTTATGTCTGCGCGATCCGCGCGGCTCAGCTCGGCATGAAGGTGGCCGTAGTCGAGAAATGGCCGACTTTCGGCGGCACCTGCCTCAATATCGGCTGCATTCCGTCCAAGGCGCTGCTGCATGCCAGCGAGCTTTTCGAAGAGGCCGCGCACAATTTCTCGCATCTGGGGATCGATATCGCGCCGCCTTCGCTGAACCTGGCGCAGATGATGGTGCACAAGGACGAAACGGTCGCCGCCAACGTGAATGGCGTCTCCTTCCTGTTCAAGAAGAACAAGATCACCGCTTTCCAGGGGACGGGAGCGCTGGCAGGCAAGGGCAAAGTGCAGATCACGCCGGAAAAGGGCGCGCCGACCACGATCGAGAGCAAGCATATCGTCATCGCCACCGGCTCGGTTCCTGTCGGTCTGCCGGGCATTGAGATCGATGAAGAACGGATCGTCACGTCAACCGGCGCGCTGTCGCTGGGTGCGGTGCCCGAAAGGCTGCTGGTCATCGGCGCGGGGGTGATCGGGCTTGAGCTTGGTTCGGTCTGGGCCAGGCTCGGGTCCAGGGTGACAGTGGT
The DNA here is from genome assembly GCA_040081595.1 of Devosia sp. Lineage (GTDB taxonomy): Bacteria > Pseudomonadota > Alphaproteobacteria > Rhizobiales > Devosiaceae > Devosia_A. The sequence continues at coordinate 67,383 of JBEBGE010000005.1, read as the reverse complement.
TGAGTTTCTCGACCGCATTCTTCCCGGTATGGATTCTGAAGTCGCGCGGCAGTTCCAGCGTATCCTTACCAAGCAGGGTGTCGAGTTCCGCCTCTCGACCAAGGTCAAGTCCATCGACCGCCAGGACGATGGGTCGCTGGTGGCGCGGCTCGAACCGGCGGCAGGGGGCGACATGGAAATCCTCGACGCCGATGTGGCGCTGGTCGCCATCGGCCGCAAGCCATACACACAGGGACTGGGCCTTGAGGCGGCGGGCGTGGAACTCGACACCCGCGGGCGGATCGTTACCGGTCCGGGCTATGGCACCAATGTCGAAAACGTCTACGCCATTGGCGACGTGATTGCGGGACCGATGCTCGCGCACAAGGCTGAAGACGAAGGAATCGCGGTGGCCGAGATCATCGCCGGGCAGGCTGGCCACGTGAACTATGGCGCGATACCGGGCGTGGTCTATACCAATCCCGAGATCGCCTCGGTCGGCAAGACCGAGGACGAGCTCAAGGCCGAGGGCATCGACTATAAGGTCGGCAAGTTTCCCTTCACCGCCAATGGCCGCGCCAAGGCGATGCTGGCGACCCAAGGGTTCGTCAAAATTCTCGCCGATGTCGCGACCGACCGGGTGCTGGGCGCCCATATCATCGGCAAGAACGCCTCCGAAATGATCGAGGCGCTGACGGTACTGATGGAGTTCGGCGGCTCAGCCGAGGATCTTGCCCGCACCACCGCCCCGCACCCGACGCTCTCGGAAGCCGTCCGCGAAGCGGCACTGATGTGCGGCGATGGGGCGATTCACATCTAGCAGTGAGGACTCCTCTCCCGCGAAACGCCTGAGGGGTAGTAGGGTTGGGAAGCGTTCGGCAAGTTCAGGCAGTTAGAGTGCGCTTCGAGGATTGGCCGTGCGAAACCAGCTACTTGCTCTACTTCCCTTGATTGTGACCTGCTGGCCAGCCAGCGCCTGCGATCTCTTGCCTCCAAGCCGAGAGCCCACGCTCGCCGAGAAACTAGGGGGAGTGAGAGAGATTTTTGGCGGTACAGTCGTCGGCTATGTCTCCGAGGATGGCACTCAATTTTTCGGGAAGCCTCCTACGCAATGTCTCGACGAACGTGGCGACTTTCGCTGGTGGGATCGGGAAGAGCTGAGCCACGTGCCCAGTTGCTCCAGGTATTTGGACGTTTCGGCCGCACTGTTTCGGGTGGACGTCCCAATCGTTGGCCCGGCTGCCGGCGAGTTAGCTACATTTGGGATGCACTGGGGGGATGGAGACTGCGACATCGACTTTAGTGTCGGTGAGGAGTGGCTAATAGTTGGCCACTATGTCCAAGAAGAAATGCAGGCTCCGATACCAAAGGACAAGATCGCTACGCTGCAGCGGATGGCGGCCGGACCTGTGTTCGATATGAGCCAGTTGTATCGCTGAGATACCCCACACGCCTACCGCGGGAGAAGGACCCGACTGCTGGCCTAAGGCTCCACCTCCGCCGCCTCCAGCTCCGCCTTTGTCGGCTTCCGCTTCCTGCCGAACAGCCAGACGCCCAGCAACACCATGGCCGTGCCGAGCGCGTGCCATTCCGTGAAGCGTTCCCCGAGCACGCCGATCGCAAGGCTCACCGTCACCACCGGCGAGACATTACCAATGATGGCGGTGCGTTCCGGGCCAACCATGCCGATGGCCGCCGAGATGCAATAGGAGGGGATCACCGTCGCGATGGTGCCGATGGCGAGCATCAGCGGCCAGGCATGAGGGTCGACTGCCAATGCGCCCACCGGATGGGTCGCAAGGAAATGGACGATCACGGCCGGTCCCGCAGAGCTCATGGCGATCGAGGTGAAGAGCTGCGCCCCCAGTTTGTCGATCAGCGGCTTGGCCATGATCTGGTAGGCGGCGTAGGCGACGGCCGAGGCGAAGACGAGAAGCGAGCCGAGCACGACGTTGTCGCCTTCGATCGAAAAGTCCTTCCAGAAGATGAGCGCGATGCCGACATAGGAGACCAGTAGAGAAGCGACCATCAGCAGCGTGACGCGACGCCGGAAGAACAGCATTCCAAACAGTACGACGAAGAACGGATAGGTTAAAAGGATCAGCCGGTCGAGCTGGGCGGAGATGTAGCCCAGCGCCGAAAAGTCCAGCATACTGGCGATGTAGTAGCCGAGCACGCCCACGCCGAGCGCCTGGAACAAGGTGGTGCGGTCGAGCATGGGCGTTGACGCGCTGTGGGTCTTGAGGCGCCGCCGGTAGCCGAGAATGCCGACGGTCACAAAGATCGGTACCGAGACGATCATGCGCCAGGTCAGGGTCGTCGTCGTGTCGATGCCCTCGGCCAGCGCCAGTTTGATGATGATGCCCTTGGTCGCGAAAAAGCCCGCGCCGAAGAGCGCGAGAACAATGCCGAGCACCTGCGCGTTGGGCAGTGTGGGGCTTTTTGAGTGAGGGGCGGCCATCGGGCGGTTCCGTTCTTGGCCACGCTCTCAGATCACCGGATCGCCCGCGCCTGATGGCGGGGCCGGTTGCGAGCTAAATGGCGCGCACCGGTCCCCAAGGAACCGGTAATGAGATTGGTGATGGATGCGTGCGTGGTCATGACGTCGCAGATACGCCCCGGATCCGCCACTGTAAAGCGGGGTACCTATGCCGAGTTCAGACGGGCTCGACCAGCGGCCCGGTCCAGAGCGCCCCCAGGTAAGCGTCATAGCCCGAAGGCGAGAAGCGGCCATTGCCGGCATTGGGCGAGAAGGTCAATTCACCAAAGCGTGGACCCTCGGAGAGGTCGTAGAAATCGACGCGGACGAAGGCAAGGCCCTTGGCCAACCGCTCAGCCGCTTCGATCATTTCGGCGAGGTGGGTGGGTGGCGGAAGCTGTCCCAAATTCTGCGGGTGGCCGCAATAGGCGACCTCGAGCCTGTTCCACAAGCGATCAAAGAATGTGACAGTCGCAGGGCGGCCTGGGTGATGGACATAGATGGATTCGACGCGCCCTGAAAAGGTCAGGAAGCGGTAATCGACCAGTGGGGTCGCGGCGATAAGCGGCTCGACAAGAACCTGCGCGAGGACGCGTTCGTACCAAGTTTCGTTCTCGTCGGAGCGATAAGGAATCGAGAGCCAGTTCGCGACGCGCCGGCGGATTGCCGGCCAGTTGGGTTCCGTTCCAGGGCGGACGAAGATATTGCGGCCCGCGCCATAGTTGCATTTGAGGACGAAGGGCGGGGGCCAGCGCGTCCCGGCATCAGCAGGAAGCACGGTTCCGTGCCAGAGTGTAGGCGTCACATAGCGGGCGCCGATGGTCCGGGCGACGTAGTCCTTGACCAGCACTTTGTCGGAGAGATCCACGAGGGTCGCGCTGCGGTCATGAAGCTTTCGGTAAGCGATCTTCTCGTTGAGCGTCTGCGGGTTCCAGACATTTGGAAAGCGTCCGGTACCGCGCCAGTGGCGGAGGATCACATTCGGAACGGGCAAAAGGCCAGCCAGCAGGCGCCGGGTCCGGCCCAATTCAACCTCGCGGGTGGGCAGCGCGATAGGCGTCGAGGAGGCGCTCGGTATCGACGGCGGTGTAGATCTGCGTGGTCGAGAGCGAGGCGTGGCCCAGCAATTCCTGGATGGCGCGCAAGTCGCCGCCGCGACCGAGGAGGTGGGTAGCAAAGGAATGCCGCAAGGCATGAGGCGTCGCCGATGGCGGCAGGCCAAGCGCGCCGCGCAACTGGACGACGCGGAGCTGGATGAGACGCGGCGACAGCACGCCGCCCTTGAAGCCCCGGAACAGCGGCTGGCTGGGAGTGAGCTTGAAGGGGCAGAGTTCGACATAGGTTTCGACCGAGCGGCGCACGGCATCGATCAGAGGCACCATGCGGGTCTTGCCGCCCTTGCCGGTGATGCGCAGCACCTGACCTTCGAGATCTGCGCGACTGAGGGCGAGAGCTTCCGAGATGCGCAGGCCGGCGCCATAGCATAGCGAGAGAACGGCCATGTCGCGCGCCGCCACCCAGGGCCGGTCTTCGAGCTCTTCGGTGGTCGCAATCGTCGCCTTGGCTTCGAATACGGTCAGCGGCTTGGGCAGCGACTTCTTTGCTTTGGGCGTGCGGATGATGTTGAGCGCTTCGGTCGCGAGCACGCCTTCGCGTTCGAGGAAGCGGAAGAAGCTCTTGATGGCGCTGAGCGAGCGGGCGAGCGAGCGCGGCTCGATCTTGTCCTCGCGGCGGCGCGCCATGAAGGCGCGAAGGTCTGCGGCGCGCATTTCGGTTAGGGTCTGAAGACTCACGGCGCCACCGGTATGGGGGCCGAGGAAGCCAAAAAACTGGCCGAGGTCGCGGCTATAGGCCTCGAGCGTCTTGGGTGCGAGGCGGCGCACGCCTCCGAGTTCGCGCTGCCAGGCTTTGACCTGCGCTTCGATCTCCGAATCGGCGAGAAAGGCGGTGGACATTTGCCTATCCTAGGCGATTGTCGTGAACCAGTCGTTGACCCTCGCGGGAGTTTGAAATGCCCATTGCCCAGATCGCGCTCCCCGGTGGCGAAATGGTGCCGGCGCTCGGGCAGGGCACGTGGATGATGGGCGAAGGGCGGCATGATCGCGCCGCCGAAGTGTGGGCGCTGCAAGTCGGACTCGATCTCGGCATGACCCTCTTCGACACAGCCGAAATGTACGCCAATGGCGGGGCCGAGGAGGTGACGGCGGAAGCGATCGAGGGGCGGCGAGGCGAGGTTTTCCTCATCACCAAGGTGCTGCCTTCCAATGCCAGCCGTTCAGGCGTGGTCGCGGCCTCAGAGCGGAGCCTCAAGCGGCTCAAGACCGATGTGATCGATCTCTATCTCCTCCACTGGCCCGGTCCGCATCCACTCGCAGAAACCGTCGCCGGTTTCGAAGCGCTGAAGCAGGCGGGCAAGATCCGCTATTGGGGCGTCTCCAATTTCGACACCCAGGGCATGGAAGAGCTTCTTGAAGCCCGCGGCAATGGCGTCGCCTGCAACCAGGTGCTCTACAACCTGACTCGGCGCGGCATAGAATACGACCTGATTGGCTGGCAGCAGAAACGCGGCATTCCGGTCATGGCCTATTCGCCGATCGAGCAGGGACGGCTTGCCCGCAACCGCGAACTGATGCGAATCGCCGCGGCGCATGGCGCCAGCGCCGCGCAGGTGGCGCTGGCCTTCGTCCTGGCGCGGCCCAATGTCATCGCCATTCCGAAGGCCAGGAGCGAGGCCCATGTGCGCGACAATCGCGCGGCGGCCGAACTGGTGCTGACGCCAGCGGATCTTGCCGCGCTGGACGCGGCCTTCCCGCCGCCGCGCCAGAAGATCGGGCTGGAGATGATCTGACGAATCCGCTTGCGCCCGGCAGCGCGACCATGAACAAAGCGGGCACAGATGAGCGAGCTTTCCGACGTTGTCGCGGTAATGGTCAGCGTATCCGTGGACGGGCCCTATTCCTATCGGGTGCCGGCAGGAATGACGGTGGTGCGCGGTTCGATCGTTGCGGTGCCGCTGATCGGGCGGCTGACGCTGGGCGTGGTCTGGGGCCAGCCGAAGGACAATTTCGCGCATAACCGACTCAAGGAGATCGAGACGGTCTATGACGTGCCGCCGCTCTCCGATGAGCTGATCAAAACCGTCGACTGGGTGAGCCGCTATACGCTTGCCCCGCCGGGGCTGGTACTGCGCTCGGTGCTGCGTTCTACCGAAGCGCTGGAGCCCGAGCGGCTGATCACCGCCTATCGGCGCACGGGGCACGAGCCCGAGCGGATGACGCCGGCGCGCTACCGCGTACTCGATACGGTGGCCGACGGGCTGGCTTGGGCCAAGATTGCGATTGTCGGGGCGAGCGGGGTTTCGGCTTCGGTGATCGAGGGGCTGGAAAAGGCGGGTGCGCTCGAAAAGATCGAGATCGCCCCACCGCCGATCGTCCTGCCGCCCAATCCGGACGAGACGATTGCAGCGCTCAATGCGGAGCAGGCCGAAGCGCTCAAGGCGATAAGGTCGCTTGATGTCGGTGGGTTCGGTGTGGCGCTGCTCGATGGGGTGACCGGCAGCGGCAAGACCGAGGTCTTTTTCGAGGTGGTGGCAGATACGCTACGCGCCGGACGGCAGGCACTGATCCTCTTGCCCGAAATCGCGCTGACTCACACTTTCCTTGCGCGGTTCTCCAAACGTTTCGGTACGCGACCGGCAGAATGGCATTCGGAAATGACCCCGGCGCAGCGGGCGCGGACCTGGCGCGGCATCAATTCAGGCGGGATCCGGCTCGTGCTCGGCGCGCGATCGGCGCTGTTCCTGCCATTCCACGATCTAGGGCTCATCGTTCTCGATGAGGAACATGACGGCGCGTTCAAGCAGTCGGACGGCGTCAACTATCATGCGCGCGATATGGCGGTGGTGCGCGCTCGCTTCGCCGAGGCAAGAGTGATCCTCAGTTCGGCGACGCCCTCGGTCGAATCGCGCAACAATGCCGAGAGTGGCCGCTACAAGCATGTGCTGCTCGAGGCGCGTTTCGCCGAGGCGACGATGCCCGATGTCACGGCTATCGACATGCGCGAGGAACCCCCCGAGAAGGGACAATGGATCGCGCCGCGGCTGGCGCGTGAAGTGTTCGCTACGCTCGACCGGGGTGAACAGGCGCTGCTGTTTCTCAACCGGCGGGGCTATGCGCCACTGACGCTGTGCCGCGCCTGTGGGCATCAATATCAATGTCCCGACTGCTCATCCTGGCTGGTCGAGCATCGCTTTCGCGGCGTGTTGATGTGTCACCATTGCGGGCACGAGCAGAAGAAGCCGGAGACCTGCGGCGCCTGCGGCGCGGTGGATTCGCTCATTCCGATCGGGCCGGGCATCGAGCGGGTCGCCGAAGAGGTGGCGGATCGCTTCCCCGGCGCGCGGCCGGTGATCCTTTCCTCGGACATGGGATCGAATTCGCAATTGCGGGACCGGTTCAGCGAGATCGAAAACGGCGAGTACAATCTCGTCATCGGTACCCAGCTCGTCGCCAAGGGCCATCACTTCGAAAAGCTGACGCTGGTCGGGGTCCTTGATGCCGATCTCGGGCTTGCGCATGGCGATCCGCGCGCGGCGGAAAAGACCTTCCAGATCCTGACGCAGGTGACCGGGCGAGCGGGACGGGCGAGCAAGTCCGGGCGCGCGTTCCTCCAGACTTGGCATCCCAATCATCCGGTGATGGTGGCGATGGTCAGACAGGACCGCGAAGCTTTCTATGCCCATGAGCTTGATGTCCGGCGCCAGGGCGAGCTGCCGCCCTTTGGGCGGCTGGCTGCGCTGATCGTTTCGGCCAATGAGCACGACGAAGCGATGGGCTTTGCCAGGCGCCTGTTGAGTGCCGCGCCGCAAGCGGAGGGGTTGCGGCTGTTCGGGCCTGCCGATGCGCCGGTCGCTATGGTCCGCGGCCGGCACCGCGTTCGCCTCCTTGCGCAAAGCCCCAAGGAGTTCGATCTTTCGGGCTATGTGCGGTTCTGGCTGGGCGCTGCGGAAAAGCCCAGGGGGAGCCTTCGCATCCAGGTCGATATCGACCCGATGAGTTTCATGTGATCGGCGGGTTTAGGTCCGCTTAACGGGCTTATGCGTAGGCTTCTGCGATGGATAAGCCTCGTCAGGTCCTGCCGGTCCGCGCCCTCGGCGTCATTGCCATTTTGGGCATGGTGCTGCTCGGCAGCAGCATCTATTTCGGCGTGAACTACGCGGTCGAGCGCGCCGTCGTTGCCGATGCGCAGGCCAAGGCCCAGCAATGGTCGGACTATTTCCTCAAGGCCATGTACAACGTCGATGACCTTATCGCGACCGGCAGGCTCGATCCTGAACAGGCGAGGATCGTACAGACCGCGGAAAAGCTCGGCGATGTGTTTCGCTTCAAACTCTATGACGCGACGGCGCGCACGGTTCTTGTTTCCGACGATCTGACGATGCGTGGCCAGGGTACCGAAGAGGAAGCCGTCGATTTCAATGCGGAGGCGGCCGAGGCCATCGAGCAAGGTGTCTCTGCGATCGAGATTCAGGATGGGACGGGCAAGGCCAACCGCCCGCCGCTCTACGTCGAAGCCTATGTGCCGATCCCGGGCCTGGGGGGGCTTCCCCGCGGTGCACTTGAGGTCTATCTCGATCAGACCGGCACAGCGGCATTATTCCGCAATACGTTTGCAGCGCTTGCCGTGGGGTTGGCTATCGTCGCCGCGCTCGCCTTCGGCCTGCCGACACTGGCCTTCTTGTTGCGTAGCCGCCAAGCAAGCGAGGCGCGAAAGCGCGCCGAATTCCTTGCGCAATACGATACGATGACGGGGCTGCTCAATCGCGCGGCATTCACTGCAAAGCTCGAAAGTGCCCTGAGGCAGGCTAAGGCCGACCGCCAGCAGCGAACGGTCATCTTCCTCGATGTCGACGATTTCAAAGCCATCAACGACGCGCATGGCCATGCAGCGGGCGATGCTTTCCTCAAGCATGTGGCGCGCGCCATCGAAGGGCCGCTGGGGCGCAATGAAGCCTGCGGCCGGCCCGGAGGCGATGAATTCATTGTGCTGCTGTGCGGGCGGCCGCAAGCCGAGGTCGTCGGCTACATCGAGGCGATAATGAGCGCCATCCGCGAGCCGATCAGCGCCGATGGGCGGGCGATAGCGGGAAGAGTGAGCGCCGGAGTCTACATGGTCGAACGCGGCGCCTCGCTCGAAGACGCGATGCACCGGGCGGATGTGGCGCTTTACCAGGCCAAGACCGACGGCCGGAACGCCCACCGGTTGTTCACGCCGGAGATGGAAGAAGCGATGACGACGCGGCGGGCGCTCGAAGCGCAGGTGCGCGCGGCGACCGAGACCAAGAGCTTCGAGATCTATTTCCAACCTTTGCTCGATGCGCGGACACGCCGTTGCGCCGGGTTCGAGGCGCTGCTGCGCCTGCCGGATGGGAGCGGCGGCATGATCGCACCCTCGGTGTTCATTCCGATTGCCGAGCAGATGGGCCTGATCGCCGAAATCGGCGCCTGGGTGCTGGAGGAGGCGACCCGGATTGCGGCGAGCTGGCCGCCGGAGCTGTTCGTTGCGGTCAATCTTTCGGTCAAGCAATTCGCCGGCGGGAAACTGGTCGACCAGGTCAACGGGGCGCTTCAGGCGAGCGGACTGAAGCCAAGCCAGCTCGAACTCGAAATCACCGAGAGTGTGCTGATCGAGAACAGCGAGGGCGTCGGTGCTCAGCTCCGCAGCCTCAAGGGCCTCGGCGTTTCGATCGCGATGGACGATTTCGGCACCGGCTATTCGAGCCTTGGCTACCTGTGGCAGTTCGGCTTCGACAAGCTCAAGATCGACCGCTCGTTCGTGACCGCGCTCGAGTCCAACGACCTCAAGGCGCGCGAAATCCTCGACACGATTATCGTGCTCGGCCACAAACTCGATATGACGGTGACGGCCGAGGGGATCGAAACCGACCATCAGGCCTCGGTTCTCTCCTCGCTTTCGGCGGATCATTTCCAGGGTTACCTCTATGGCAAGCCGGCGCCGGCGTCAGAGCTCGCGGCATTCATCCTGAAGAACCAGCAATTGCCCGATTCGAATACGCTTTCAGAGGCTACCCGCGCCTCGGCGTGATAGCGCCCGCGCCCTGCGACAACTTCCCCAAAAATCCCGCTTCCCCGCGCCTTGCGCGGGCCTTCGCCCCCATGTTAGAGGGGGCGCGGTTTCGGGGGCAATCGCGATGTCCCCGCGCGGATGTGGCGCCGCAAATTGCCTGGTTTTCCGGGCCTTTGGCGCAATTGACAGCAGAAGGGCGGAGCAGCGTTGGCAGAGCAAAGCGGTGTGCTGACCCAAATCGCAATGCCCTATGCGGGGGCGCTCTTTGATCTCGCCCAATCCGAAGGCTCGGTCGATGCTGTGGAATCGGGTCTCAAAGAGTTCGAGAGACTAGCCGGCGAAAGCGAAGATTTTCGCCGCTTTCTGCGCTCTCCGGTGATCACCGCCGACATCAAGAGCGTCGCCATCGACGCCATTCTTGACAAAGCCAAGCCGCACCAGACCGTTTCCAACGTGGTCAAGGTCATTGCCCGCAACGGCAGGCTGTTTGCGCTTCCGGCGGTTATCAAGCAGTTTCAGGCGCTTGTCGCCAGGTCGCGCGGCGAGGTTTCCGCCGAGGTGACCTCCGCGACCCCGCTCAACGGGGCCCAGCTCAAGAGCCTGGCCGATACGCTCAAGGCCAAGATCGGCAAGACCGTCACCCTCACCGAACATGTCGATCCCAGTCTTATCGGCGGCCTTGTCGTCAAGGTCGGTTCGCAGATGATCGACAGCTCGCTCAAAACCAAACTGTCGGCGATGAAGATCGCCATGAAAGAGGTCGGATAATGGACATCAAAGCCGCGGAAATCTCTGCGATCCTCAAGGACCAGATCAAGAATTTCGGTCAGGAAGCCGAAGTCTCCGAAGTCGGCCAGGTGCTCAGCGTCGGCGACGGGATCGCCCGCGTCTATGGCCTCGACAATGTACAGGCCGGCGAGTTGGTCGAATTCCCCGGCGGCATCAAGGGCATGGCGCTGAACCTCGAGGCCGACAATGTAGGCGTCGTGCTGTTCGGCAATGACCGCGGCATCAAGGAAGGCGATACCGTCAAGCGGACCGGCGCCATCGTCGATACCCCAGTGGGCAAGGAATTGCTGGGCCGCGTCGTCGATGCGCTGGGCAACCCGATCGACGGAAAGGGCCCGCTCAAGGCCAAGGAACGCCGCCGTGTCGACGTCAAGGCCCCGGGCATCCTGCCGCGCAAATCCGTGCACGAGCCCATGTCGACGGGCCTCAAGGCAATCGACGCGTTGATCCCGATCGGTCGTGGCCAACGCGAGCTCATCATCGGCGATCGCCAGACCGGCAAGACTGCGGTGATCCTCGACACCTTCCTCAACCAGAAGCCGGCGCATGCCGCCAATGCGTCCGAGACCGACAAGCTCTATTGTATCTATGTCGCCATCGGCCAGAAGCGCTCGACGGTCGCGCAGTTCGTCAAGATCCTGGAAGACAATGGCGCGCTCGAATATTCGATCGTCATCGCCGCCACCGCGTCCGACCCGGCGCCGATGCAGTTCCTCGCGCCCTTCACCGGCTGCGCCATCGGCGAATATTTCCGCGACAATGGCATGCATGCCGTGATCGCCTATGACGATCTCACCAAGCAGGCTGTGGCCTATCGTCAGATGTCGCTGCTGTTGCGTCGTCCGCCGGGCCGCGAGGCCTATCCTGGCGACGTCTTCTATCTCCACTCGCGTCTGCTCGAGCGCGCCGCCAAGCTCAATGAAGACCATGGGCTGGGCTCGCTCACGGCGCTGCCCGTCATCGAGACCCAGGCCAACGACGTGTCGGCCTATATTCCGACCAACGTGATTTCGATCACAGACGGGCAGATCTTCCTCGAGACCAATCTGTTCTTCCAGGGCATCCGTCCGGCCGTGAACGTCGGCATCTCGGTGTCGCGTGTGGGCGGCAACGCCCAGATCAAGGCGATGAAGCAGGTGGCCGGTTCGCTCAAGGGCGAGCTGAGCCAATATCGCGAAATGGCGGCTTTCGCCCAGTTCGGTTCGGACCTCGACGCGGCGACGCAGCGTCTCCTCAATCGCGGCGCACGCCTTACCGAACTGCTCAAGCAGCCGCAATTCGCGCCGCTCAAGCCCGAAGAGGAAGTCGCGGTGATCTTTGCCGGCGGCCAGGGCTATCTCGACGACCTGCCGGTCAACCAGGTCGGAGCGTTCGAGAAGGGTCTGCTCGGAGCGCTGCGCGCCAAGAACGGCGATCTTCTCACCAAGATCGCCACGGAGAAGGCGCTGAGCGACGACCTGCGCGCCCAGCTCAAAGCTGCGATAGAAGCATTCAAGAAGACCTTTACGGCCTAAGCGACACCTCAGGAGAGACCCAGCCTTATGGCTTCGCTCAAGGACCTCAAGAACCGCATCGCCTCGGTCAAATCGACCCAGAAGATCACCAAAGCCATGCAGATGGTGGCAGCGGCGAAGCTGCGCCGTGCGCAAGAGGCCGCCGTCGCCGCGCGCCCCTATGCCGAGCGCATGACCAACGTCCTGGCGTCGCTCGGCGCCGCCTATGCCGATCGCAGCGATGCGCCGGCGCTTCTGGGCGGCACGGGCAAGGATCAGGTGCATCTCTTGGTGGTCGCAACCGGTGAGCGTGGCCTTGCCGGCGGCTTCAATTCATCTATTGCGCGCCTCGCGCGCGAGACGGCTACACGCCTGATCAGCCAAGGCAAGACCGTCAAGATTCTGACGGTTGGCCGCAAGGGCAACGATATCCTTAAACGCGTCTTTGCCGACAGGATTGTCGATGCCATCACCTTTCGCGAAGTGCGGCTGTTGGGCTATGCGAACGCCCAGTCGGTCGGCGACAAAATCCTCGCCATGTATGCCAATGGCGAATTCGACGTGGCGACGCTGTTTTTTGCGACCTTCAAATCGGTGATTGCGCAGATCCCGACGGCGCTGCAGCTGATACCGGCCAAGTTCGAAAAATCCGAAACGGCCTCAGCCGTCAGCTACGACTATGAGCCCGATGAAGAAGCCATCCTCAACGATCTGTTGCCGCGCAACATCTCGGTGCAGGTGTTCCGTGCGCTGCTCGAAAACTCCGCGTCCTTCTATGGCGCGCAGATGAGCGCCATGGACAACGCCACGCGCAATGCCGGCGACATGATCAAGAAGCTGACGCTCGTCTACAACCGCCAGCGTCAGGCGCAGATCACCAAAGAACTCATCGAAATCATTTCGGGCGCGGAAGCGCTCTAAGCAGGACGAGGTAGCGAGATGGCCAAGGCAACAGCACAGAAGATCGAGGGCGCCGCCGCTCCGATGGCGGGCATGACCGGCAAGGTCAGCCAGGTGATCGGCGCCGTGGTGGACGTCACCTTCGACGACCATCTGCCGGCCATTCTCAACGCCCTTGAGGTCGACAACAACGGCAGCCGACTGGTGCTCGAAGTTGCGCAGCACCTCGGCGAAAACGCCGTGCGCACCATTGCCATGGACACGACCGAAGGTCTGGTCCGCGGCGCACCCGTCACCGATACGGGCGTACCGATCTCGGTGCCGGTGGGCGACGAAACGCTGGGCCGCATCATGAACGTCATCGGCGAGCCGGTGGATGAAGCCGGGCCGGTCAAGACCGCTACTCGGCGTGCTATCCACCAGGATGCGCCGAGCTTCACCGAGCAGGCGTCGGAAGCGCAGATTCTTGTCACCGGCATCAAGGTTGTGGACCTCATCGCTCCTTATGCGCGCGGTGGCAAGATTGGCCTGTTCGGCGGTGCCGGCGTCGGCAAGACGGTGCTCATCCAGGAGCTGATCAACAACGTCGCCAAGGCCCATGGCGGTTATTCGGTGTTCGCCGGTGTTGGCGAACGCACCCGAGAGGGCAACGACCTCTATCACGAGATGATCGAAAGCGGCGTGAACAAGGACCCGCATGAAAATAACGGCTCGACCGCTGGTTCCAAATGCGCGCTGGTGTTTGGTCAGATGAATGAGCCGCCGGGCGCCCGTGCGCGCGTCGCGCTCTCTGGGCTCACCGTCGCCGAGCATTTCCGCGACCAGGGTCAGGACGTGCTGTTTTTTATCGACAACATCTTCCGTTTCACCCAGGCGGGCGCAGAAATGTCCGCTCTGCTCGGCCGCATCCCCTCAGCCGTGGGCTATCAACCCACGCTCGCCACCGACATGGGTGCTCTGCAGGAGCGCATCACCACCACCAATAAGGGTTCGATCACCTCGGTGCAGGCCATTTACGTGCCGGCCGACGACCTGACCGACCCGGCTCCAGCGACCTCGTTCGCCCACCTCGACTCGACGACGACGCTCAACCGCGCCATCTCGGAAAAGGGCATCTATCCGGCGGTGGACCCGCTCGATTCGACGTCGCGCATGCTCACCGCCAATATCGTGGGTGAAGAGCATTACGCTACGGCCCGCGCCGTGCAGGAGATCCTTCAGCGTTACAAGGCGCTGCAGGACATCATCGCCATTCTCGGCATGGACGAGCTCTCCGAAGAGGACAAGACCACGGTGGCCCGCGCCCGAAAGATCGAGCGCTTCATGAGTCAGCCGTTCTTCGTGGCCGAAGCCTTCACAGGTACGCCGGGAATCTTTGTCGCCCTCGAAGACACGATCAAGGGCTTTGCGGGGTTGGTCAAAGGCGACTATGACCATCTGCCTGAAGCGGCGTTCTACATGGTCGGCACCATTGAGGATGCGGTCAAGAAGGCGCAAAAGCTCGCGGCTCAGGCGGCGTAAGAACAGATGCTAACAGGGAGTAGCGAATAGGGATGGAGAAGTGGCGACAAGAGCGAAATTTTATTCGCCAATCGCTGTTCGCTATTCGCTAATTTGAACCATGGCCGACGGCGTCAAAATCGAAATCGTCTCTCCTGAAAAGCTGGTGCTGTCCCAGGATGTGCGCAGTGTCACCGTGCCGGGCGCCGACGGCTATTTCACGGTGCTGGGCGAGCACGCGCCGTTGATGACGACGCTGAAGCCCGGGTTCATTACCGTCACCGACACGGCCAATGCCTCGCGCGTGTTTTATGTGCGCGGCGGCTTCGCCGATATCGCGCCCCACGCGCTGACCATCCTCGCCGAGGAAGCCCGTCCCGTCGTCGATTTCCGGCGCGACGAGATCGAAGCGCTGATCGCGGCCGGCATGACGGCGCGCCAGGCGGCGGCGACCGCTCAGGAGCAGGACCGGCTGCAGACAGAGCTCGACCAGTGGCGCAACCTGTTGCTCGACGCCTCGGTCAACAGAGACACGGCCCACTGAGGGCCGCGACGTTCACGCTTTGTTGAAGCCCGGTATTGACCGAGCCAGATGTCGGCGTCTCCTGTACAGTTTTGAGGCAAAAGCGCTTCAAGCTATTACTTGCTTTACCCGGCATTAACCCAGCTCGCGTCAAATAACTTCGGGAATGCACTCTTGTCGTCTGGGCTGGCTAGTTTTGGTCGGCGGTCCATGGGCATAGCGTTCCCTCCCCAAGGCACCCTTACCGGCGAGACTGCGTTCCCCACCAGCCCTATTGAGGCCGGTGCCAGACATATTGGGAGGATTTCTTGCCAGCTATTGATCCGAGCAACAGCAACTCTGAGCCCAGAATAGAGCGGCGGGGTGCCCCACGTCCGTTCTCGATGCGCTTGCGGACGATTGTGGCGCTCCTCTGTGTGGTTCTGTTGACCTTCGGCGCGATGCTGACTGGCGCGAGTTGGTGGACCACCAATCAATTCATCCGATCCGGCGAACACTCGGTGATTATGCTGAGTGCCCTGCGCAGTCATATGACCGCCGATATGTTTCACGACGGTTTGCGCGGCGTCGTCTTCCGGGCGCTTTACGCGGGCGCAAAGTTTGACGTGGCGATGACCAAGGACGCAAGCGCCGAGATCCAGGAATACGGCGATCTTTTCCGGGAAGCGATCGCCGGGCAAGCCGATTTGGCTTTGCCGCAGTCGATCCAGGCTGCGCTCGATGTGGTAAGCAAGCCGCTCGACGACTACATCACCACCGCCGGTGATTTGGTCAACATGGTACAGGCCGGCAATCTCGCTGCCGCCGAAGCGAACCTCGCCGATTTCGACGCCAAGTTCAAAAACCTCGAAGGCGCGATGGCCGCGATCTCCGACGCAATCGAGTTGGCCAACGAGTCGGTTACGTCCGAGGCGAACGCTGCGTCCGCCACGGGACAATGGGCGGTACTGGCTGGACTTGTGCTGACGGTCGGCCTTGCCCTCGCCCTGTACCTTGCCAGTGGACGGTTCGTCAGTGGGCCAATGGCGAGCATGACGTCTGCATTACGCGAGCTGTCGAATGGCGTCTTCACAGTCGACAACAGCCAGATCCAGCGCGTCAGCGAAATTGCTGCCATGCAGGGCGTCATGTCGAGCTTCCGCAAGGCACTTGAGGAGCGCCTAAGGCTTGCCGGCGAGGCGGAAGAGAGCGCCACGCGAACTCGCGAGCGTGCTGCAGCGGCCGAGACGGTGAACGCCGACTTGGCCCGCGTCGTCGCAGCGGCGTCAAAAGGCGACTTCTCCGAGCGGATGCCTGCTCACTATGCAGAGGCAGAATTTGACCTGTTGGCGAACGGCCTCAATAGCCTGGTCGAGACAGTCGACCGTGGCGTCTCGGAGGCGGTGGGAGTGTTGTCCGCACTTGCCAACACCGATCTCACAAAACGCATGACCGGCGAATATACCGGTGCCTTCGCGACCCTAAGGAACGACACCAACGCAGTTTGCAGCAGGCTGATCGAGGTTGTGGGGCAGCTACGGGAAACCTCGGGTGTTCTCAAGACGGCTACAGGCGAAATTCTCTCCGGTGCAAACGATCTCAGCGAGCGCACAACGCGGCAGGCTGCGACCATCGAAGAGACTTCGGCAGCGATGGAGCAGCTGGCAGCGACGGTGGTCAAGAACGCCAACCAGGCTCAGGAGGCCAGCGCGAATGCCGTGGCTGTCACCGATGCGGCGCAGGCTAGTGGCGCGGTCATGGCCAAGGCGACCGATGCGATGGAACGGATCAGCGCGTCGTCGTCACGGATCTCCAACATCATCGGGCTGATCGACGATATCGCGTTCCAGACCAACTTGCTTGCACTCAATGCCTCGGTCGAAGCGGCGCGCGCCGGCGAGGCGGGCAAAGGCTTTGCGGTAGTCGCGGTCGAAGTGCGCCGCCTTGCGCAGTCGGCGGCGCAGTCATCATCCGAAATCAAGCAACTGATCGAAGCCAGCGGCACGGAAGTCGCCGCGGGCCGGGCTCTTGTTGAGGATGCCGCCGCCAAGCTCGGCGGGGTACTCAGCGTCGCGCATCGCAACCATGACCTGCTCACTGCAATCGCTCAGCAGAGCCGGGAACAGGCTTCGGCCATCGAAGAGGTCACTGCGGCAGTGCGGCAAATGGACGAAATGACGCAGCACAATGCCGCACTTGTCGAAGAGACCAATGCCGCGATCGAACAGACCGAGGGCCAGGCGACGGAACTCGATCGCATCGTCGAAGTGTTCAAGGTCGAAGAAGTGAGCACCCGCCGGCACGCGACGCAATCGCGCGCCGCTTAGCGCGCAAATCCTGTTGGGTCGGAAGCCGCGACGGCCAACCCGGCCTTTGCGGCTTTGCCGTTTCAGAACTCCGGAATGCACAAGTAGTTTCCGTCACATAACTTATTAACCTAAAAGTAAGTGTAACCACGCAGTCTCCTCCGCGACTCGGTTGCCATCCGGCTGATGAATCGCGTTGCAGATCAAAGCGCTAGGCTTTCCTCACTGCGACCGAAATGCCACCAGGCGCATTTCCTTCGGGAGGGAAAACAGAATGGACCAACGCAACTCCGACAATGGACTCGAGGGCCGCCTGACTTTTACGGGGCTCGATGCCGCAGCCATGGGGCGCATCGCCTCGCTGCAGACCCACATCAAGGCGCACCTGCCGGAGGCGCTGACCCGGTTCTATTCGCTCATTGCACGGGTTCCGAGCGTTGGGCATTTCTTCACCGATCCCAAGCGGGTCGAGCACGCCAAGAGCCGGCAGCTCGATCATTGGGGCGCCATTGCCGCGGGACGGCTGGATCAGAACTACTTTGCGACGGCCAACACTGTCGGCCAGGTCCATGCCAGGATTGGCCTCGAACCGCGCTGGTATATCGGCGGTTACGGGCTGATTGTCGAAACGCTAGTGAAGGGTGTGGTTCACGACTATATCAGCGCGAAATTTCCCACAGGCGGGGGGCCGTTCGCCCGCAAATATTCGGGCAAGGATGTCGCGACCGCGACGGACGAAATGTCGGCGGCGGTGACCGATATGATCAAAGCGGTGCTGCTCGATGTCGACATCGCCGTCAGCACCTATTTTGTCAAGACGACCGAGGAGACCGTGCAGCTCAACGAGGAGATCGGTCACGTGGTCGGCGCCGCCAAGGATGGCGATTTCTCGCGCCGCGTGGGCATGACGCCGACCAATCGCGACCTGCAGGCGTTGGCGGACTCGATCAACGGCCTCGTTGAGACGGTTGAGCGCGGGCTCAGCGAAACCGGGGGTGTGCTTGCCGCGCTCGCCAAGGCGGACCTCACCCAGAGGGTTACTGGCGAGTATCGCGGCGCCTTCGCCCAGCTCAAGACCGATGCGAACGGGGTGGGCGACCAGCTCTCGGAAATCGTGGGGCGGCTGCGTTCGACCTCGCGGGCGCTGAAGACAGCGACTGGCGAAATCCTCGCGGGCGCCAACGATCTCAGCGAACGGACGACCAAGCAAGCCGCCACGATCGAAGAGACTTCCGCCGCGATGGAGCAACTGGCCAGCACGGTGGTGCAGAATTCCAAGCGCGCCAAGGATGCCGAAGCCAACTCCAACCAGATGACCAAGGCCGCGGAACAAAGTGGCGAGGTGATGGCCCAGGCCAATACCGCGATGGAGCGGATATCGACGTCGTCGTCCAAGATCTCGAGCATTATCGGGATGATCGACGATATCGCCTTCCAGACCAATCTGCTTGCCCTCAATGCGTCGGTCGAGGCGGCCCGTGCCGGCGATGCCGGCAAGGGTTTTGCCGTGGTGGCAGTCGAAGTGCGCCGGCTGGCACAGTCTGCGGCTTCGGCCTCGTCCGAGGTCAAGACATTGATCGAGCAGAGCGGAGCCGAGGTCGCCGGCGGCTCCAAGCTGGTGGCCGATGCCTCGGCGCGCCTCGCCCAGATGCTCGAAGCCATCAAAGGCAACTCGGCGCTGATGCAGGGCATCGCCCGCGACAGCGGCGAACAGGCCGCTTCGATCGAGGAGGTCGGTCAGGCGGTGCGGCAGATCGACGAGATGACTCAGCACAATGCGGCTTTGGTCGAAGAGACCAATGCGGCGATCGAACAGACCGAAGCGCAGGCGGGCGAGCTAGACCGCATCGTCGACGTCTTCGTCATCAGCGACGGCGAGAGTCGCGCGGGCCGGCGGCAGAGGGCGGCGTGAGCGGTGAGTGGCCTCGGATAGCGCCTTACCGCTTACTCTGCGCTCATCGCTGCTGCGACCAGCGCCGTGGCGTGAAGTTCGGTCGTGTCATAGGTCGGAAGCGGGCTTAGCGAATCGTCGATTAGCATGGCGATCTCGGTGCAGCCAAGGATCACAGCTTCGGCGCCCCGTCCCTTGAGCCGTGCGATGGCGTCGACATAGGTGCGACGGGATTCGTCGCGGACGATGCCGAGGCAGAGCTCTTCATAGATGATGCCGTTGAGATTTGTGATGCCGGTGTCGGGAACCAGCACCTCCAGATCCGCGGCTTCGAGTTCGTCGATATAGAAGCGCTTCTCCATCGTGAACCGTGTGCCGAGGAGGCCGACGCGTCTGATGCCGTCGCCCTTGAGCGCTTCGGCGGTAGGCGTCGCGATATGGAGGAAGGGCAACTCTGTCGCAGCGCGGATCTGAGGCGCGCAGATGTGCATGGTGTTGGTCGCAAGCCCGATAAGGCCGGCGCCCTGCTCGGAAAGCGAGCGCGCAATGGCGGCAAGAACCTCGCCCGCCTCCTGCCACCGGTCTTCGCGCTGCATCTCCTCAATGGAGGCAAAATCGACGGAATGAAGCAGGACCGGCGCCGAGTGGAGACCACCCAGCCGCCGGGCCGTCTCGCGATTAAGAATGGCATAATAGTGCGCGGTGGACTCCCAGCTCATGCCGCCGATGAGGCCGATGGTCTTCATTGTCTGCGCAATCGCACAGGGATATCGGCGAAAGCCGCGACAATCTCGCGATAAGCCTCGCGCTTGAACGGCACGATCAGGCCGGGGAGATTTTCAAGTATCTCCCAGCGCCAGCGGTCGAACTCGGCGGGCATGGAGCCGTCACCCGGTTCGGTGACATTGATCTCGCTCTCAGGGCCCGTGAAGCGGAAGGCAAACCAGCGCTGGCGCTGGCCGCGATATTTGCCCTTGAGGGCAATGCCCAGTGCTTCGTCGGGCAGATCGTAGTAGATCCAGCTGGGTGCCTCGGCGATGAGTTCAACCGAGCGGATCGAGGTTTCTTCGAAGAGTTCGCGATAGGCGGTGGTGAGCGGCGCCTCGCCCTTGTCGATGCCGCCTTGCGGCATCTGCCACGGGGCAGCGGCTTCGCTCGAATCCTCGGGGTCGTCCTCGGGTTTTCTCCGGCCGATAAAGACCAGGCCTTCGCCGTTGAAGACGGCAGTGCCGACGCAGTCGCGATAGGGCATGCGGGTGCGGTCGGGAAGTGTCATTGCGATTTACTCGGGCCTTGCCATCAGTGCGCTGACCGGCACGATCACGATGTTGCGGTCCTCGAGCGTGCCTGCCCATTCGATGATGGTCTGTACCGAGACGGGCAGGGCCGAGATGACGCCAATGGCATGGCCATTGGCGACGGCTTTGGCTTCAAGCGACTTGAGCGCATCCAGAATGGGTGCGCGGGCCGGGTTGATATCAAGTTCGATATCGGCGCGCGCGAATTCGACGGCATTTGCCTCGGCAAGTTGCGGCGCGAGCGACCGGTTGGAAGAACCATCATCGAGATAGCCGAGCCCGCGTGTCCCCAGTTCTTCCATCATCGGGCCGAAATCGGCGGCCGAAGCGGTGAAGCGCGCGCCCATATGATTCATCAGCCCGACATAGCCGCCGAACTTGCCCATGACAGTGAAGAGCTTGTTCAGATTGTCGCGCGGCGGCTGGCCGGTGAGGAGCGTATCGGGTCCGGGGTCATTGTCGGGATAGTCGAAGGGCTCGAGCGGCACCTGCAGCAGGACCTCGTGGCCGGCATTGCGCGCCGATTTGACCGATTGGGCGAGCGTCTTGCCATAGGGCGCGAAAGCGAGCGTCACCGGCTCGGGCAGGCCATCGATCGCCGCCGCGGTGCCCTGCTCGTTGAGGCCGAGCCCGGTGACGACAATGGCAATGAGCGACTTGCCGCCGGCGCCGGCGGGGGTGAGGGAGGGGCGCGAATAGGCATTGAAGGGCGTCGCGCCGGTCTTGCCGATTCTGGGGAGTGTGCCGAACTCGGTTTCTTCGAGCAGGTTTGGATCGAGCCCCTCGCCGGCGGCGAGCGGGCTCGGACCCGAGGGCGTGCCGTCGGGCGTTTCGTCCCCCACCTTGGTCACGCCGGGGCCATTGGCCGGGTATTCGGGCTCGGCGGTGATCGTCGCCATTGCCGATGCCTGGTCGGGGGCGACGGTGCCGGCGATGGCATTGGCGTTACGGGTCGAGTTAATCGTCGACTCAGCGGTCGGGCGGCCGCCCAGCGGATCGTCGCCCAGCCAGATGCGGGCGCCGATCCCCAGGGCAACCAACGCCACGAGGCCGAACATGATGCGGGCCAGCGGCAGACGGCCGGTCGCCGAGACAAGCGCTGCGGGCGCGAGCCTCCGGCGCTTGCCTTTCAACGGGGCGCTCAGCTCGTTGGTCATCGGGCCCTGACTGTCTCCCGTCTCAGCCGATGCGTCGAGGGCGGCGAATCAATGCCGCCCCGTCGCTGCTAATGCGATAGCACATCGGCGCCCCGGCCTCAGCGCCTGCCGTCAGCCATCCGCATTGGGCGGATAGGCGGCGTTGGCCTCGAGACCGTCGATCAGTCGGATGGCGAACTGCAGCTGGTTGTCCTTGGTCTTGTCCTGTGGGACATAGACCGAGGACCCCACCGTCGCCACCGCTTCGGTGCCGCCGCCAATTTGGCCATTGAGACCGGCCTCGCCGAGGATCTCGTCGCGGCCCTGGAACTCGGGCGGCACATCCTGGGTGATGACGATATCGGGCTGGATGCCGGCGGCCTGGATCGAACGGTTATTGGGCGTGTAGTAGCGGGCAGTGGTCAGGCGGATGCCGCCATCGGGTCCGAGATTGATGATCGACTGCACGCTGCCCTTGCCGAATGACCGGGTACCGAGAACGGTCGCCCGTTTGTGGTCCTGCAGCGCGCCGGCGACGATTTCGGCCGCCGAGGCGGTGCCGCCATTGGTGAGGACGATCATCGGCACAGAAGCGAGGCGGGCGTCGAGGTCATCGGGTTTGGCATCATAGCGGGCGCTCTCGCTGTCGACGCGGCCGCGGGTCAGAACCACCGCGCCCTGCTTCAGGAACGCGTCGGAGACGAACACCGCCTGATCGACAAGGCCGCCCGGGTTGTTGCGCAGATCGAGGATGATGCCTTTCGGCGCCACGCCGTTGAGCTGGTCATAGGCGTCCTTGATCGATTTCTGGATGCCCGAATAGGCCTGCTCGGAGAAGCGGCTGAGGCGGAGATACAGCACATCGCCTTCCATGTTCCAGCGGGTGACGCGGGTGGCGATGATGTCGCGCGAGAGCTCGAAATAGAGGGGCGCCATCGCGCCTTCGCGAATGACTGTGAGCTTGATCTTGGTGCCCACCGGCCCCTTCATCAGTGCCACGGCGTCATCGAGTTGCATGCCTTGCACCGACTTGCCGTCGAGTTCGACGATATAGTCGTTGGCGAGGATGCCGGCGCGCGAGGCTGGCGTGTCGTCGATAGGAGAGATGACTTTGATCACGCCCTGGTCGAGAGTTACCTCGATGCCGAGGCCGCCGAACTGGCCGGAAGTATCCTCCTGCACGTTGGTGAATTCCTCGGGGGTCATGTAGCTCGAATGCGGATCGAGCGAGGTCAGCATACCCTGGATGGCGGCGCGGATCAGCGAGCGCTCGTCGGGCGCGTCGACATATTGCGAGCGGATGCGATCGAAGACTTCGCCGAAGAAGTTAAGGTCGGAAAAGATCTCGTCGGCCTCGCGCGGATGCGACGCATCGGCGGCCGGGGCTTCTGCGGCAGGCAACTGGTTAGCCGGAGGCTCGCTCGAAGGCGCCTGCTCCTGCGCGAACGCGATGGAGGCAAGGGGGGCGGCAATGGCGAAGGCCAGGAGTGCCGCGCGAAGGGAAGTCAGGCGCATCAGGTTCTATCCACTTTGGGTCGTGTTGTCGTCTTGTGACCACCAACCGGTCGGATCGATCGGCAGGCTGTCTTTGCGAAGCTCAATATAGAGGGTCGGATTCTGGGCGCCAGCGCTGGTCAGGACTGTCCGGCCAATTGTACGTGATCCCATCGTGCCGAGCGGTGCGCCGAGAAGTACGAACTGTCCGTTCTTTACCGAAATCGCGTCGAGCCCAGCCAGAAGCACATTGTAGTTCTGGCCGGTATCAAGAATGACGATTTGGCCGTAATTGAGATAGTCACCGGCAAAGACTACCCAACCATCGGCAGGCGCCCGCACCTCGGCCTCGGGCCGGGTGACCACGGAGATGCCCTTGGAGATGCCGCCGAAGCCATCACCATCGCCATAATTGACCACAGGGACGCCGCTCGAGGGGAAAGCGAGAAAGCCCTTGGCCGAAAGGAAGGGAACGGCGGGCTCGGTGCGCTCGGTATTGGCGAGCGCGAGCCGCACCGTCTCCCTATCGAGGCGCGGCGTCGCGCCGGCATTGGCTTTCTGGGTCGCCTCGGCGGCGGTCTGCACGGCCCTGGCCCGCTGGGCCAGGGCATCGATCAATTGCTTGAGCGAGGCGGCGCGGGCGGTCAGGTCGGCGGCCGATTGTTCTTCACCGGCGAGGTTGATGGCCGCGATGGTCTCGTTTTGCTTCTGCGCCGCAATGAGTGTTGCGATGCGGAGTTGCTCTTCTTCGAGAATGTCGAAATTGGCCCGCAGCCGGCCTTCCTCGTCCTCGGCTTCGGCTTTGATGACATCGAGCTTCTTGAGGTCCTCGATCACCGCGTCGGCCCTGGCGCGGAGTTGCGGCAGGATGGCTGAAATGAGGATGGCGCTGCGGGCTGAACCAAGCGCATCGGAGGGATCGACGATCAGCGCGGGGGGCGGATTGCGCGAAATCCGCTCGAGTGCGGCCAGCACATTGGAGATGGAACCATCGGCGCCATCGAGACGTCCGCGGGTCTCGAGTTCAGTGACGATCAGATCGCCGATCTTCTGCTCAACCGCGGCGACATCGGTTTCGGCGAGACGGACGCGCTCACCCGCGGCGATCAGAGCTGCGTTCTGTTCGTCGCGGTCGCCGCGCATCGCCTCGATTTCGGCCTTGAGCTGGGCCACCTTCTCCGCAGACAGGCTAAGTGAAGCCTCGACATCGGCGAGGATGTCCTGAGGGTTCTGTTCCGCAAGGGAAAAAGGTGGGGCGCCGGAGGCGCTCTCCATCTGGCCGAGGGCGGAGCCGGCGAGCACAAGCGCGAGGCCTGCCGCCCCGCACAGCCCCATCCACCGGGTCAGTCTCGCCATGCCGCCCGAACCATCCGAATCAAACGCCGAAGCCTAACATCCGCGGCACTTAACTGCCCCACCGAAATGGCTTTTGGATGGCTGGAGGAGGCCCGGGGCGTGACCCGGAGCGGGCTTTATTCGCGGTGATAGGGGTGGCCCGAAAGGATGGTCGTGACGCGGTAAAGCTGCTCGGCCAGCATGATGCGCACCAGTTGGTGCGGCCAGGTGAGAGGGGAAAAGCTGAGCATCAGGTCCGCGGTCTTGACCAGGGTGGGTTCGAGCCCGTCCGGTCCGCCGATCACGAAGGTGGTGGCGCCTTTGCCGTCGTCGCGCCAGCGTCCGAGGCGCTGCGCCAGATTTTCCGAGCCCATGGACTTACCGTGCTCATCTAGGGCAACGACGATGCCGCCCGGAGAAAGCGATGAAGACATGGCGAATGCTTCATCGGACTTGCGTTTTTCAGGGGTCTGGGCGCGGGACTCGGCGAACTCGGAAACCGTGAATCCGCTTAGGCCGAGAGCCTTGCCCGTGCCTCTGGCGCGGTCGAGGTAGCGGGCCATCAGCTCGCGTTCCGGCCCTTGCTTCATCCGGCCGATGGCGACGATGTCGATGCGCATCGGTTCCTTTGCCCCTACTCGGAGGCGAAGTCCGCCTGCCACATCTTTTCGAGATTGTAGAACTCACGCACTTCGGGGCGGAAGATGTGGACGATTACGTCGCCGCCATCCACAAGCACCCAGTCGGCATGTGGCAGGCCCTCGACGCGCGGCTTGGGAAAACCGGCTTCGCGCAAGGCTTTGACCACCTGGTCGGCGACGGCGCTGACATGGCGGTTCGAGCGGCCCGAAGTCACAACCATGTAGTCGGCGAGCGAGGACTTTCCGGCAATGTCAATGGCAATAGATTGCTCGGCCTTGGCGTCGTCGAGGCTTTGCATCACGGTATCGATCATGTGCAGTTCGGGCGTGGGGGCGGGAGCCGCCTTGGCGGCCTTTCTGGGCGATGCGGCCATCAGCAACGGCCTCTTGCCCATGCGATAGCGGCATGAGTCATCAGGGTTTCAGCATTCCTTGGGTTTGGGCTCGAAAGGGTCGCAGAGGGTTTGCGATGTCGTTTGTCCCGTTCCATGTGACCGTCGGTCACCGCTCTATATTGAGGATTCGAAGGTGATTATGCAAGGCGAAGGTCTCATTTCGATGTCTGCCGGCCTTGCCGGATAGCGGTCGAGCTCAACTCGGACATGATGCCGCGGAGATAAACCCACGCCGGAGGGGCGCGGCCGGCCAGGGTTTCGGCCGCTTCCTCGGGCAGGCGGAAGTCCGCGAGAGCCTGAGCGGCCTTGGAAAGAGGGGCCTTGAGCGCCGATCCCGGCCGCGCATACACGGCGATGGGGAGAATGTCGGCAATATCCCGCCAGCGCTCCCAGCGGTCAAAATGCTCGAGATTGTCGGCGCCCATGATCCAGACAAACCGCGCCTCGGGAACCGCGCGGGTCAGGTAACTTATTGTTTCGTAACTATATTTGAAACCGCACGCCGCCTCGAACCCGGTGATTTCGACGGCCGGGTGCGACATCGCTAGCCGAGAATGTGCCAGGCGCGATGCGAGCGGGGCGAGCTCATTTTGGTCCTTGAGAGGGTTGCCGGGGGACACCAGAACCCAGATGGCGTCGAGCGCAAGGCGCTTGAGGCACTGGAGCGCCACCAAACGATGCCCCTCGTGGGCCGGGTTGAAGCTGCCGCCGAAAAGACCGATCCGCATGCCGGGCGCATGGGGAGGCAGGCCCATCATGTCGCCGGTCCCGGTCAGGGCCGCATCTGCCCGTTGCCGCGCACCAGGTATTTGAAGGTGCAGAGTTGCTCGAGACCCACTGGTCCGCGCGCATGGAACTTGCCGGTCGCAATGCCGATCTCACCGCCGAAGCCGAACTCGCCGCCATCGGCGAACTGGGTCGAGGCGTTGTGAAGGAG
Organism: Devosia sp.; assembly: GCA_040081595.1. Classification (GTDB taxonomy): domain Bacteria; phylum Pseudomonadota; class Alphaproteobacteria; order Rhizobiales; family Devosiaceae; genus Devosia_A. Next base: position 41,222 of record JBEBGE010000005.1, on the reverse strand, counting down.
GATGGCGGAATCCACTTCATCGAAGAAGCGCTCGACCGAGATCGGGTCTTCCGAGAGGATGGCCTCGGTGTGATGCGAGCCGTAGTGGCCGATATGGGCAATGGCTTCGCCGACATCGGCGACGACCTTCACAGAGATGATCGCGTCCTCGTACTCGGTGTGGAAATCCTCCTCCGTCACGGCCTTCGCCGAGGGGATAAGTCGGCACACGTTCTCGTCGCCGCGAATCTCGCAGCCGCGTGCGATTAATGCCTCAAGCACGGGCTTAAGATGGGTCGCCACCGCGTCCTTGTGAACGAGGAGGGTTTCGGTGGCGCCGCAAATACCCGTCCGCCGCATCTTGGCGTTGACCGTCACGTCGATCGCCATCTGCAACTGGGCGGAGGCGTCGATGTAGGTGTGGCATAGCCCTTCGAGATGGGCAAAGACGGGGACGCGCGCTTCGTCCTGGACGCGGGCGACAAGGGTCTTGCCGCCGCGCGGTACGATGACATCGATATTGCCCTCGAGCCCCGCGAGCATTTCGCCGACGGCGGCGCGATCGGTGGTGCCAACCATCTGAATGGCGTCGAGCGGCAGGCCCGCCGCTTCAAGTCCCTGGACGAGGCAGGTATGAATGGCGCGCGAGGTGCGGCGCGAATCCGAGCCGCCGCGGAGGACTGCGGCATTGCCGGATTTGAGCGTCAGGGCGCCGGCATCGGCGGTGACGTTGGGGCGGCTCTCGAAGATAACGCCGACGACGCCGAGCGGCGTACGGACCCTGGAGATGTGAAGGCCGTTGGGTCGATCCCATTCGGCCATCACCTGTCCCACAGGGTCGGGCAGCGCGGCGATTTCGCGCAAGCCATTCGCGACGCCTTCAAGCCGGGAGGAGGTCACCGTCAGCCGGTCGAGGAACGCTTGTGAAATACCGTTCTTCTTGGCCTCTTGGACATCCTCAGCATTGGCGGCAAGGATCGCCGGCATCTCGGCGATCACCGCGCCAGCCGCGGCAATCAGAGCGGCGTTCTTGGCATCAGTCGAGGTAAAGGCGAGGACGTTGGCGGCCCTACGGGCGCGCCGACCGATGGCGGACATTTCGAGCTTCAGCTCATTGTCGATGGCGTTCAATTGGTCTTGCCCTCCAATCCCATCACAACCACCATGTTATCACGGTGGACGAGTTCGGAGCGTCCGCCAAGCCCCAGAATCTCGGCGACGCGTCCCGAGTTCTTGCCCTTGACTAGCTCGGCCTCTTCGCGGCCTAGCCCGGCTAGGCCCCGTGCGATCTCGCGGCCGTCGGGATCAAGAATGGCGACGGTGTCGCCACGATCGAACTCGCCCTTGACGCCCGTGACGCCGATGGGAAGCAGGCTCTTGCCCGATAGCAGGGCCTTGGCGGCTCCGGCATCGACTTGCAGCGATCCGGCGACTTCGAGCGTACCCATGATCCAGCGCTTGCGCGCCTGGGCCCGGCCTTCGGAAGCGGCGAAGAGGGTGTGCCTGGCCCCCTGGCGCAGCGCCTTGAGCGGATTGTCGCCGGTGCCCTTTGCGATGATCATGGCGGTGCCGGCCTGGGTCGCGATCTTGCCGGCCTCGATCTTGGTGGTCATGCCGCCCTTTGACAGGTGGCTGGCGGCGCCTCCGGCCATTGCCTCGATCTCCGCATTGATCGTAGGCACGAAATCGAGATGGGTCGCGGCGGGGTCCTTGCCCGGAGGGGCGGTGTAGAGCCCGTCGACATCGGAGAGCAGCACCAGCACATCGGCTTCGACCATGGTCGCGACACGTGCGCTCAGCCGGTCGTTGTCGCCATAGCGGATTTCGGCGGTCGCAACGGAATCGTTCTCGTTGATGATCGGCACCGCGCCGAACCCGAGCAGCGTAGTGATCGTGGTGCGGGCATTGAGGAAGTAGCGGCGCTCCTCGGTGATGTTGGGCGTGATGAGAATTTGTCCGGTGACGATGCCGTGGCGGCCGAGGCATTCCGCCCATGCCTGCGAGAGCGCAATCTGACCGGCGCTGGCGGCGGCCTGCTGCTGTTCGAGTGGCAGGTTAACGGCATCAAGCTTCAGCAATTGCCGTCCAAGCGCGATGGCGCCCGAGGACACGATGATGATCGAGCGGCCTTCGGATTTGAGCGCGGCGATATCGGCGGCGAGTGCCACCAACCAATCGGAGCGCAGCCTGCCACTTGCGGCATCGACAAGCAAAGCAGAGCCGATTTTGATTGTCAGGCGGCGATAGGGGGCGAGTGCGTCGGCCATCACGGCGTCCAATGCGGATCGGCGGCGCGGCGGACGGCCTCAGCCTTGGCGGCCTTGGCGGAATCGAGGATTGAGACGATACGATAGAGTACGGCGTCGACACCCTGGTGGCTGACGCCTGAGGCGGTGAGGACCTCGGCCTTGCTAACCTTCTTGAGGACTCTGACCTTGTCCTTGATCTCGTCGGTGCTCAAGGCATCGATCTTGTTGAGGACGACGATCTCGGGCTTTTCGGCGAGCAACTCGCTATAGGCGCCGAGTTCAGTTCGAATGGTCTGGTACGCGGTCTTCACATCCGGCTCGGTCCCGTCGATCAGATGGATGAGGACGCCGCAGCGCTCGACGTGACCGAGGAAGCGGTCGCCGATGCCGGCGCCTTCATGAGCGCCTTCGATGAGACCAGGAATGTCGGCAAGGACAAAGTCGCGCTCGCCGACGCGGACCACGCCAAGATTGGGATGGAGCGTCGTAAAGGGATAATCGGCGATCTTGGGCTTGGCGGCAGAGACAGCAGCGAGGAACGTCGACTTGCCGGCATTGGGCAGGCCGACGAGCCCGGCATCGGCGATAAGCTTGAGGCGGAGCCATATCCACTTCTCAATGCCGGACTGGCCAGGATTGGCGTGGCGCGGCGCCTGGTTGGACGAGGTCTTGAAATAGGCATTGCCAAAGCCGCCATTGCCCCCTGAGAGCAGCGTCACGGTCTGGCCGACTTCAGTCAGGTCGGCGATCAGGGTTTCGTTGTCGTCCTCGAAGATCTGAGTACCGACGGGAACGCGCAGGACGATGTCCTTGCCGTTGGCGCCGTGGCGATCCTTGCCCATGCCGTGGATGCCGGTCTGGGCTTTGAAGTGCTGTTGGTAGCGATAGTCGATCAGCGTGTTGAGGCCATCGACACAGGTCACGACGACGTCGCCGCCACGGCCACCATTGCCGCCGTTAGGTCCGCCGAATTCCACGAACTTCTCGCGCAGAAACGACACTGCGCCCCCGCCGCCATCGCCTGAGCGCACAAAGACCTTGGCCTGGTCGAGAAATTTCATCTTGGGTTCCTGGCCGCCTGGGGTTCGGGCTTGTGGCTCGTGTCCGACCGTTCCGCCCAGCGGGCACGGGTCAGTCGGGTGTCGATATGGCGCAGGTCCTCATGGCGCGCAAGGCAACGGAGCATCCCGGTTCCGATTTCGGTAAAGCCGAGCTTCCGCTGGACCGCCAATGACGCCTTGTTGAAGTGAAAGACACCCGAATGGATCATTTCGGCGCCGGTTACCTCGAAATACCAGTCGAGCACGGCTTCGGCGGCTTCTGTCATGAGCCCGCGATTCCAGAACGGCTCCGCCAGCCAATAGCCGATCGCCGGCGTACCGTCGCTGAGATGAAATCCGCAATGTCCGATAAGGCCTTCGCCGGGGAGGTCGAGCGTGAAGCCGGTCTCTTCGGCCGGCCGGTCTGCTCGCCAGGTGTTGAGCCATGCCGTCGCGTCCGCGACGCCATAGGGGTAGGGGACGCGAGCGAGTTTACCCGCCACAGCGAAGTTGTTGAGGCACCCCGCAAGGTGGGCTGCGTCATCTAGCCTTGGCTGCCTGAGCCGCAACCGGGGAGTGTCGAGGGCTACATCCATCTTGGCCTCTTGAGTTCGAGCTTGATCAAGGGCTTACCCACAATCATGCCGACCTCGCCTTTACTCTTTCCGGTGCGGACGAAGCCGACTTTCTCCAGGACCCTGAGCGAAGCGGCGTTGTCGGCGAGCGCGAGGGCAGCAATCGTGTCGAAGGCACCGGTCTGATGCGCGGCCTCGATCACGGCACGCGCCGCCTCGGTCATGAAGCCCTTGCCCCAATAGGGCTCGCCCAGCCAATAGCCGAACCCGGGCCGCTTGCCCGGGGCGAAACTGAAGCCCACAATCCCGATCAGCCTGTCCTCGAGCGTGATCGCATAGGGCCGCTCGTCGGCGCGCTGGGCGATGATCTCGACAAAGCCAATGGCGTCGGCGCGGGTATAGGGGCTCGGCAGCCGGGAGAGCCGGGCCGCGATGGTCTTGTTGTCGGCGAGCCGGACAAGATCGGGCACGTCGCCCCGGATCGGCGCGCGCAGCACGAGGCGGCGCGTGACGATGCGGCCAGGCAGCATATCTCGCGCCCGACGCTGGGCGAGCCGCTCGGTCGCGGCCTCGAGTTCGGCGATGGCCCGGTCGGTTCCCTTGAGAAGCGCCGGAGCGGACACGGCGGGCGTCGCTGCCGGCTTGCGGGCCGGCAAAGCGGACTTCCGCCGCAGCGTCTCTACCGGGGCCTCGGTCTGGAACTTCTTCATGATGCCAGCCTTTCGACATTACCCACCCGGACGATCACCTCGCCATCGGAAAGGGCGCGATAGCGCGTCTTTCTCGCCGACATATAGGACACCACTTTCTCGGCCGCGGCCGCCTCTGGGTGGCGCGAGCGGTAGTGCGGGACGATGGCGAAAGGCGTGAGCCCGAGCCCGCTCCACACCAGCGGCTCGTCATAGCCCTCGGGAAGTTCGAACGGATCGTCCATGAGCTCGAGACCGCGCAGGCTCGGACCCGCGACCACCGCTCCGGCGGCATAGCCGCCATAGGCGATGGCATCCTCGTCGAGGAGATCGCGGATGACGTGGTCGAAGCCGGACTGCTTCATGGCGCGGCGCAAAACGAAACTGTTGCCGCCCATGACCCAGACAAGGTCGTAGGCCGCAAGGCGCGATCTCAGGCTCTGGGCATCTCCGAAATGGGCGCGCAGATCGAGCGCCTCGGGCTCAAGGCCAAGGCTCGCGAACTCGGCCATCGGATCATAGACTTCGGCGCGGTAGATCTCGCGGGCCATAGACGAGGCGCCGTCATAGCCGTTGGCGATGACCGCAACGCGCCCGAACGTTCTTGTCTGTCGCGTCGCAGAACCGGAGAAGTCCTGCAACTTTTCCTGGCGACGCTCCGGGACCATTGCGAGTAGGGCTCTCGCCCGCTCGCCCAGTCTCTCCGACGAAAGATACAGTCTCATTTCACTGCCCTCAAAGCGAAAAGGGGAACCGGAAACCGGCTCCCCTTGGAACTTTGCCTGGCGGTGATCGCCTTGCCGGGGAGCTAATCTCCGGCAGGGATTTTTGATCCTACCGGGTTATTCTGCAGCTTCCATGGTCGGGAGTACCGACACATAGGATCGCTGATTGGCGCTGGTTTTGAAGGTGACGGTGCCGTCAACCTTGGCGAAGATCGTGTGATCCACGCCCATGCCCACGCCGGTGCCGGGATGCCATTTGGTCCCGCGTTGGCGAATAATGATGTTGCCGGCGATGACGTTTTCGCCGCCAAACTTCTTGACGCCAAGACGACGGCCAGCGGTGTCGCGACCATTGCGGGACGAGCCGCCTGCTTTCTTATGTGCCATTCGCCTAGCTCCTTATTCTTTCTCTGCCTTGGGCGCGGCCTTCTTGGCCGGCGCTTTCTTGGCTGCGGGCTTTTCGCCCTCAGTCGTCTTGGCGGCGGCCTTCTTGGCCGGCGCCTTCTTGGCAGGCTTGGCCGCCACTTCGTCCACAACCGGCGCTTCCACCTTGGGCGCAGCGACCTTGGCCGGGGCCTTCTTGGCCGGCGCCTTCTTGGCGGGCTTGGGGGCCTCGGCCACCGGTTCGGCCATCACCGCCGGCATCATGCTCGCGGCTGCCGCGGCGCGCGCCTTGATCTTCTCGTCGGCGACCAGGGTCGGCTTGGCGCCACCGATCAGAATCTCTCCGATCCGCACCGTCGAGAGCATCTGGCGATGCCCGTTCCGGCGGTCGAAATGCTGGCGCCGGTGCTTTTTGACGATGAGCACGGTGCGCTGCTTCTTGGTGCCGATGAAGTGGGCCGCGACGGATGCGCCCTCAACCAGCGGCGCGCCGACAGTGACGCTGTCGCCATTGCCGACCATCAGCACCTGATCGAAGGTCACCACATCGCCCGGCTGGGCTTCGAGCTTTTCGATCTTCAGAACGTCGTTGGCGGCGACCTTGTATTGTTTGCCGCCGGTCTTGATCACTGCGAAGTTCATCATTCTGCCGGTGCGGTTTTTCCGCCCGGATCCCTATTTGTCGCGCTCTGCGGCGCCGCGAAAATCCTCAAGGATTTCACGGACTTCGGATGCCGGAACGGGTCCGGCCAAGGCCTCGAGCAGCGGTTTGATAGCAAATCAAAAAGACGCGCCGGTCGCCCGGCACGCCAATCGGGGTGGCTTATCCGCGCAAAGGCAAGCAGAGTCAAGGTGGTTCGGGGCAAATGGGGCTCCGAGAGCCGGTCAGGCGACGGGGTCGGTGTACCAGTCGCGGAGGCGGACCTCGATGTCCTTGTCTCCGGCCAGTTCGGCCCTGAAGTCGGCAGGTTCCGGACCGTTTGTGTAATGGAAGGGATAGACGACTTTTGGCCGGAAGGCCCGCGCGGCGGATGCGGCCTGTTGCCCGGTCATGGTATAGGGCAGGTTCATGGGCAGGAACGCAAGGTCGATCGACTTGAGGGCCCGCATTTCGGGGATGTCTTCGGTGTCGCCGGCAATATAGACGCGGCGATCGGCGATGGTCAGCACGTAGCCATTGCCGACCGATTTGACGTGGTATTTCTGCCGGTCGGGGGTGGTGTTGTACATGGGCAGCGCCTCGACGGCGAAGCCGCCAAGATCGGCACTTTGGCCATTGTGCAGCAAGCTGGCGCGAGCGCGCATCGCCTCGGGCAGGCCGTCATAGACCACTTGCGGGACAACCAGACGGGTCGTGGGGGTCGCAAGGGCGTCCACAGTCCGCTGCTCGTAATGGTCGCCATGGGCGTGGGTGATCAGCACGATGGTGGGCGGCTGCAGGCCTTGATAGCGGGCGAGCGGCCCAACCGGGTCGGAATAGATCGCTTAGCCGGAAAAGCTCAGCACCAGGCTGGCGTGGTTGATGGGCTGGACGGTGATGAGCCCGGCGCTTGAGGCGAGGCTGTCCGGGGCGATCATGTCTTGCCTCTCAATTCGGCCGGACGGCGATCAGCCGCCGGCGCAGTTCGTCGGCGGTTGCCCTTTCGCCTTTGAGCACACGCGGCTTATGCGCCGCCTGCCAGGATTCGAGCGTCCAGGCCTCCGCTCCTGCGCCTATGGCGATCGCGGGCAGATAGGCATCGGCCTCATGTAACTCTTCGCCAATCATGACCGGGATCGGCCGGCGATGGTATTCTTCGCCTTCGAAAGCGTCGAGCAGATCCCGCTCGAAGGCGGTGAGGTCCGTGAGGACGAGACCGATGGCGGCGTCACCAGGCGCACGGACGAGCGCGGGATAGGCGCGGCCCGGATAGTGGACCGCGCGCAGGCCGGGGGCGCTGGCCGCCAGCATCGCCCGGGCATTGAGCGGACGCGCCAGGACCCCGGCCAGAAGGTCCGGATCGCGCAGCGTACCGTAGACGAAAAGCAGGCTCGAAGAGGGGACCAAGCCGGGGCCAAATGAAGTTGCAGGCCCCAATTTGCTATGTCATAAGCCCGCCCGTGTCGACCGGCCGCCTCGGGGCGCGTCTACCGGCCTCGCGGAGAGGTGGCAGAGTGGTCGAATGCACCGCACTCGAAATGCGGCATGGGGGCAACTCCATCGGGGGTTCGAATCCCTCCCTCTCCGCCACCTATTCTTTCAACATGCTGAAATCATTGCAGTAACAGTTCTGCACTTGGGCTTGTCCCACAATTTGTCCCACAAGGGCAACTCTGAGTTTGGTGTGGCTAAGGTGCCCTCGCTTGGACAGCATGCGTCCGCCACCGCAGGTCAAATAACTGAGGACACCCGCGCCCAGTCGGCGAGAGGGGACGCATTTTTTGGGGCTTTCGTTTTGCAAAGGCTGCAGATTTCCTGTAGCTATTGCCATCGGATCGAAGGTCGGCTGCTGCTTGTGGGGTCAAGGGAGTCGGCACGCTACATGTAGATCCCGGGTCGATCGCAAGTTCCGTGGCAACGGCGTTTTCGCGCAGTTATCGGTGAAATGAAGAAGCATCGGGCATCGCCAACGCGAAGAGAGAAGACGCGAACTGCCGCGGTCATTACAATTTGCACGTTCCGAAAAAGGGCGCGGCCGTCCTTTGCCTCGACACCGGCTTCACTGCCGGTTGGCTCACAGGACAGCGTTCTGGCGGCTTGGATGAGCAGAATCGGGAGCCTACCTGCGGATGCTGCGGCCGGCGCTCTTTACGCGGGTCGAGGATTTGGACTTGCGGCTCAAGCGGCCAGACTCTCAAGCGCAAAACTCTACATTCTCTCCGCCGGCTTGGGCTTGGTGGCAGCGGACCGGCAAGTTCCGACGTACGGGCTCACGGTCTCACCGGGACACGCCGACTCTGTTGCCGCTAGAATAACAGGCACCTTCGACCCCGCAGCTTGGTTCTCCGGCCTGCTATCGTCTCCTTTCTCAGATCAATGGGCCGATGCAATCGGTCAGGGTCCAAGCCGGATTCTCGTAGCGCTCACTCGTCCTTACGCTCAAATGGTCGGTGAGAGCCTGAGCGCACTAGGTCCCCAGACGCTAAAGCGATTGCGCATCTTCGGCGTTTCGCTCCATTCGGCTCTGCCCTCGAAATTGCATCCTGCCATTGCGCCTTACGATGCGCGATTGGACGGAATTTTTCCCGGAACGCGGGCTGACTTCTCTCAGCGGGCATTGCGCCACTTCGCTCAGTTGGTTGCCGGTCGCCGCGAGCAGGGCCGTGACGCCGACTACTCGGCAGTCGCTGCAGCACTTGGCGAGGCGATCGCGCCCACGAGGATGCACCGCCCACGCCGAACAGATGCGGAGATATCGGAATTGATAAGGGCCCGCCTTCAGTCGCAATCGGGCATCGCCCGGATCCTCCGCGCGCTTCGAGATGACGAGGGTGTTGCCTGTGAGCAGGCGCGCTTCAGCCGGCTATATCGAGCTGCGATCGGTGAGATGGAGGCAGCATGACCCGCCCCCGAAAGACGACAGAACCCACTCTGGCCGTGCGGGCGGTTCGGACGGAGCAGGCCCACAAAGCTGTGTATGCGTTCTTTGTGGCTGGTGCCGACCTTCTGAACATTGCGGAGATCAGTCGCCTCCATCGCGACGCGGAAGGCTCTCTGCAGGGATTCCAACGAAAGGGGATCAGGAGTCACGTCCAAGCGATCACGGAGTTCCTTGATCAGGGGCCCGTTCTATTCCCGAACGCGATCATTCTGGCGATCTCGCCGCGTGCGCGCTTCACTCAGGCCCGGGGTGAGAGGCCGAGCGGCGACGTGCGTGTTTGTGAAGCAGGGACACTACGAATCCCGATGCCGAAGGATGGCGCCAAGGCTGCGTGGATCGTCGATGGCCAGCAGCGCTCGATCGCTTTGTCGCAAGCTCAAAACAAGAGCTTTCCAGTTCCGGTTGTTGCCTTTGTTTCGGAGGAACTTTCGGTCCACCGAGAGCAGTTCATTTTGGTGAACAAGGCCAAACCCCTCGATCCTCGACTGATCAATGAACTGCTTCCGGAGGTGGATACCGCGTTTCCCCGCGATCTTTCATCTCGGAAGATCCCTAGTGAACTGGTCAATCTTCTCCAGTCGTCTCCCGATTCCCCGTTCTGCGGTCTCATCAAGAGGCTGTCCGAAGACTCGGCCAATGCGGTCGTTACAGATTCCGCCTTGGTCAAGGCGATCAGAAACAGCATTAACAGCGCTCTCGGCTCTCTGGCCCCCTACAAAGCCACGGCTGACTCTCTGGCCGACATCGACGCCATGTATCGCGCACTCGTCGCTTATTGGAGTGCTGTGCGCGTTGTGTTCCCCGAGGCGTGGGGTCGTCCGGCGACCGAAAGCCGGCTTATGCACTCAGCCGGAATCGAGGCGATGAGCCTCCTGATGGATCGCATCATGTCGCGTGCTGCGCCCGGTGCGGACTTGCTCGCTCACGCGACCGAGTCACTCTCACGCATCGCTCCCTACTGCCGCTGGACCAGTGGCAGGTGGACCGAGCTGCAGCGAGACTGGAACGAAATTCAGAATGTCGGTCGCGACATCAAGCTTTTGTCCGGTCACCTGGCCCGCCTCGATCACATGCACGCCTTCGCCAAGGTGGCATGATGAAGTTTCTCTTTGCGGACAGCGTCGACACAATCGACCCCGAATACGATTTCATTGAAGATCGCAACGGCAGGGGACGGTCAGTGCACCGGGACGACGAGTACCCGCACGAATTCCTGGAGCAAGCGCCCTATGACGGAATCCTCGTATCCCGCGGCATCGTAGGGGATGTTGGGCATCCAGGAAAGTACTCTGAAGCACAGTTGATGCGCTTCCGGCGGGAAGGCGCGCGTAGGTTTCTGCGCTATCCGCTCGAAAGATTTCCCGAAAGCATCATGCTGGGAGACTGTGGTGCCTTCTCGTACCGCAACCTTCGCGAGCCACCCTATCGCGCCGAAGACACGGCAGAATTTTACGCCGATGGCGGCTTCACTCACGGATGCTCCCCTGACCATCTGATCTTCGATTTCGATGAAGTGCGTGTGACCCGCAGTTTGCATGATGTCCCCGAAGACGTGCGGGGTCGATATGAGATCACCCTTCAGAATGCCAGCGAGTTTCATCGGGCGGCAAAAGCGCTAGGACCGGGATTCACGCCATTGGGCGTCATCCAAGGCTGGTCCGCAGAGAGCATGGCGGAAGCGGCACGCAACCTGGCGAATATGGGATACGACTACTTGGCCATCGGGGGCACGGTGCCCCTCAAGATCGAACAGATTCGTCGCGTGTTGGATGCGTTGCGTGGCGTTCTCCCAGACAATGTCCGCCTTCACCTGCTTGGTTTCGGCAAGATCGAAGAGTTGGCGGTGCTTGAGAAGTACCGCGTAACCAGTTTTGATACCACTTCACCCTTGTTGCGGGCGTTTAAGGATGCCCGAAAGAACTATTGGGCCCGTACGACGAGTGGCGATCTCTCCTACTACACTGCAATCCGCATTCCTCAGGCCACCCAGAATAACAAGCTCAAGCAAAAGGCGCTTGAAGGGAGCCTGAACCAGGAGGATGCGAGGCGACTTGAAGACGCTGCGCTGTACCACGTTCGTGCGTATGCCACCGGCGGCGCCACACTGGATGAGGCCCTCGATGCCGTGATGGACTATTGGGCGGTCCTGAATTGGAACGAGGAGGCTTCGCCAAGTCGTCGGGCGGATGCCGCGGAACGTCAGCGCAAGGCATATACGCAGACACTCGGCGATCGGCCTTGGGAACGGTGCAACTGCCGGGTCTGTCGGGAAAGCGGCGTTGAGGCCGTTATTTTCCGGACGTCCAATCGCAACAAGCGACGAGGCATCCACAACCTCCACGTCTTCCACACCCATCTAAGCGAATTTCGACAGGAAACCGTATGAGCAAGAAGCACCTTATTCGGTTCGATGCCCTCGCACCGGTTCAAAGCGACAAGTTGGCCGTTTTCACCTTCGTCGCGAAGGCATCCGACGTTGCGCGCATCGCTCGCATCGAGCGAGCAGGACGTGACGACGGTGGAGTTCTTCAAGGATTTCAGAGACCCCAGATAGCGGGCCACATTCGTGAGATCCGCGACTATCTGGAAAAGCCGAACTCCATCCTGCCCAATGCGATCGTTGTCGCGTTCATGGGTGACGCTCGATTGGAGCCGGCGGTGAGCCCAGGCGGCCGCCTTCATCAGTTGGTTGTTGATACGTCCCATGGCCCTCCGGGCTGGATCGTCGATGGGCAACAGCGGTTCACGGCGCTTTCCGAGCTTCGCGGGCGCGAGTTTGAGGTGCTCGTTTCGGGTTTTCTTTGCGAGACAGAGGAGGAACTGCAAAAGCAGTTCATCCTGGTGAATAACACGCGTCCGCTGCCAAAGGCCCTTGTCTATGAGCTACTGCCGAAAGTTGGTGATCTGCCAACGCGCATGTCGAACCGATCACAAGCTGCCCTGGTCACCGAGGCGCTGAATTATCGAAAAGGATCCTCACTAAAGGGGCTGATCAAACAACAAACCAATCCAAAGGGCGTGATCCGGGACACCGTGCTTCAAAGGGTCATCATGAATTCCCTCAGCGATGGGGCGCTCCGGCTCTATGCAGGCGAGGACCAACTTCTGCTCGCGCAGGGGGTCACGACGATGAGCGAATTTTATCACGCGGTTCAGCACGTATTCTCGGAGGATTGGGTGGGACAAACGCCAAAGTCCTCCAGGCTGCTGCACGGCACCGGCATCATAGCCCTGGGCTATGTCATGGATTTTCTGAACAGCGTCGTCGGCGCCTCCACCCGCGACGAATTTGCCAACGGCTTGCGGTTGCTCAAGGGAAAGACAGCTTGGAGAGAAGGCGAGTGGGAATTCGGTACTGAGCGTCGGCGATGGAATGGACTGCAGAACGTTCCGGCCGATGTGCGCCAGCTATCGTTCTATTTGGTTCAGGTCCTCAAGCGTCGCTTGGCCGAAACTGAGAAGGCAGCCTGAAGCCATGAGGTCCGCCGTCAAAGAGATGCCGAAGGCCGCTCCGGTCTATCCAAACCTGTGGCGTGTGACCGTCGGACGCGACAGCTACACAGGGGCCGGTACCTTCTATGGTTTGGAGAGCGTGTGATGTCAGATGGTAGCGCGCTCGTACTTTTTTCCGGCGGGCAAGACTCGGCCACATGTCTTGTTTGGGCTCTTGACCGCTTTGAACGAGTGGAGACGATCGGCTTCGACTATGGTCAGCGGCATCGCGTTGAGCTCGATGCGCGTAACGAGTTTCGGACCGGCCTGATGCTAGAGTTTCCCGCATGGGCCGCAAAGCTCGGCGAAGATCGAGTGCTCGACCTGTCAGTACTCGGAGAGATCAGCGACACCGCACTGACGCGCGAAGTTGAAATTGCGACAACGTCATCCGGTCTGCCAAACACGTTCGTACCTGGCCGCAACATTGTTTTTCTCACGTTTGCCGCGGCTGTCGCCTATCGCCGGGGGCTGAAGCATGTGGTCACCGGCGTTTGCGAAACAGACTACTCGGGGTATCCCGATTGCAGAGATGACACGATCAAAGCGCTGCAAGTTGCTCTGAATCTGGGTATGCAGAGCCGGTTCGTTCTTGAGACACCACTGATGTGGATAGACAAGGCCCAGACTTGGTCGCTTGCGGAGCGGCTGGGCGGGGTTCCTCTGGTCGACCTAATCCGGAATCGGACTTTGACCTGCTACAATGGCGACATCGAGCACGGCAACGAGTGGGGTCGCGGTTGCGGCGCATGCCCCGCGTGTGAATTACGCGCCCGAGGATATCAGAAGTTCCGCTCAGCAGCACAGGAGCCGGTCAATGCATAGTGTGGATACCAGGCGAAGGATCGAAGGTGCGCTATTTTTAGTGGCCTTCTCTTGCACAATCCCGCTTGCCAACTGGCTCATCGGAAACGTGGGCACGGTCTGCGTACCCAACGGACCGTGTCTCATCCCGGTTGCACCTGGCATTCTCGCGCCCAGTGGCGTTCTCGCCATTGGTGCAGCCCTGGTGCTCCGCGATTTGGTCCAGAGGCGACTTGGCCTCCTCTGGTCCTTTGCCGCCATTGCTATAGGGGCGGTACTTTCAGTCTTCTTTGCACCTCCGGCGTTGGTTATCGCCTCAACAGTTGCGTTCGCCCTGTCGGAGACGGCTGACCTTGTGGTGTACACACCGCTTCAACGTCGCGGCTTGGTGCTAGCGGCCACCGCGAGTAGCGTCGTGGGCCTGGTTATCGACAGCATCGTGTTTCTCACGCTTGCTTTTGGCAGTCTCGATCTGCTCCCGGGACAGATACTTGGCAAGTTGTGGATGGTAGCTGCCGCACTGCCGGTGCTGGCCTGGATTAGATCGCGGGATCACAAGCTTGGCATGTCGGCGCCCTAGTCGAAGGGGTGCCCGCTGCACTCGCATGGCACATTCACGTGGAGCGGCCTGCGGAATTCATGAAGTCCTCGATCGCTCGAAGGATGCTCGAAAAGCCCCGGCCCTGCGCGTAAAGCAGGGGGCGATCCGCGCGATGTTGGCGAATGAAGTCCGTAGCGGCGTGCTTGGCTGAAAGCGATGTTAGCACGAAGAGATCGGCATTCTCTGCTAACGCGCGCAGTCGTGCGGTTCCGCCATGGTCTGCGCTGCAATCAATGACAGCTTGGGGGGCGATCTCCTCAATAGCGGCCTTTGCTCGTCGACTTGAGGATTCGGTCAAGGAGTAGATTGCAATGCGTAGGCCCCGCAGCCGACCAGCGAAGTCGTCAATACGGGCCGTCTGCGCATCGACGCCTATCGATTGAAGAGTCCAACCAAGCTCGGTTGCGAGCCTAGCAATCGCGGCGCGCTGCAAGCCTGAAAGACGGGCGTAGATTGGCGAAATGCGCGCCAGAGAACCGTGTAAGAAGGCCTCTCGTGCTGCGGCGTCAGGCGCACTGGCTCGCATGAAATCTTCAATGATTTCCAGCATCCAATAGACCATATCAATGCCGAAGCCGTCGCCCGCCAGTTCTTCTACGTCCGCGATGACTGCCCGATAGGCGTCGATACCCAGGCCTCCAACCAGCAACGCGTTGACGAGTAGTTGGCTGGACTCATAGGTTGCGCGCCCGCGCGCACTACCGAGCGCGAACACTGTCAAGAGGCTGGCGTAAATCGGCATCATCGCCGTTCGCGGAAAGTCCGGATCGCGACGCAGCCAAGCGACCAGGAACGGTAGTGATTGCGCCGTTCGCTCGGCTGCTAGATCGGTTCCCAGTGCTTGATTGAGACTCGACACTAGTGTGTCAACCAACAGCGGGTCGCGGGCGGCTGCCTCAATAGACCATTCGTCTTTGCCTCGGCGCGCAACATCGAGGGCTGAGGTAAAGGTCGGGTCGGCCGCCCTTGCGAGCCATTCAACCCAGGAAGTCGGAACGCCCCTGCCAGTCTGCTCTTCCGCAACCTGAAGCGATGTTCTGAAAGGCTCGGCCTCGCGCAACTGCGCGATCTCTTCGGGGTTCAGTTTCGCCAAGGCTGACAGCACTGCCGCCAGGGTGTCAGTGCTTTCTACCGCATCGACTCGAACAAGTGCATCGCGGGCGTCGTCAAGCGGCGTGGCTGCTTTGAGATTCTCCGCTGCTTGAACAGGTTGGACGTTCGGAAGGCGATCAGCCACCCAGCCGATTACGTCGCTCCGATCAGCGACTGCGGCATTGATATCCCCTCTTGAAGGGGTGACCCAAGCCTCTAAACCATAGATTCGCCATCCTGCCGCGGTCAGCGCGGGCGATACCGGCACGGTCAACAATGGCTGTGCGAGCGCCCGGACTGCGTTCTCGAACACCAAGCGCGTCTCGTCAGCGTCGCCAGCATCGAAGGGGTTTGCGAGATGCACCTGATAGAGCGCTTCAAGAAGGAGCGCAGTAATGAGCGGGGTCCGGCGCGCGACGCATAGACTCGCAAATCCCGGAAGGACGACGATACCTTTCCAGTCTCCGAAGGCGGCGAGGAGTTGGACCTCGAGAAATTTGAGATTGAGCGAGTCGAGCCGCAACTCGCCTTTTAGACGCACAAGGATGTCGGCGGCGGCGTCGCGCCGGCCGATGTTGAGATAGTCCTGGAAGCGCGCGAGCAACCAACTGGTGGGCTCGGGCGCCGATCGTTGGAGATTGGGGGCGCGCGATAGCGTGTCACGCGCGCGTACCAGCGCACGGAGTGCCGACGCGCGGTTCCCTTGGACTGGCGGCAACCGCATCACACCAGTCGCGGCCGGCTGCGACCGCATAACGATTTCCGCGACGGCATCGCCTACGGGGAACGGTTCGACAAGCCCGTCGAATGAGGTGAGCGTTGGCCCTGCAAACGCCCGCAGCACTGGGCTTAGCCGCCTCCAGGCGGTCATGGTTTGTGCCGCGATGAGGACGCGAAGGTCTCCTCCAGGGCCGACGCTGGGTATGAGTGCGCCGGGGAAATTTGGATCCGAAACGCTTTCAACCACCTTAGCGCAGAGCGCCGCCACGTCGGACCCGAGCGCAGTGAAGTTGCCGACTGCCGACAGGTCGCTCACGAGCGTTTGGGCAGCTTCGAGATCCACGCCGATCATTTAAGCAGACCCTCCCAACGGGTCTCGAGCTCGATCGCCTGTTCGGCAACCGCCGCAGGATCTGTTCGGAGCACCAAGTGCTCTCCATTCACCGAGATGCCGCTGAGAGTGAGGTTCATTGAACCACTGAGAAAGTAGTCTGCGCCTAGCAGTCCCTTGGCGTGAAAGCTCTTCTCAATGGCCCATTGCACGAGATCGCCATAGCGAGCCTTCAGGGCTCCAAGCCTGGCGATGAAATAGTCGTTGTGGCCGTGCTCCCGGATGATCAGGCGAACCCGGACGCCACGCGAGAGGAGTGCCCGCAGCACCTCTGACAGCCGGATCGGCGCAGCCGGCCAGTCGGGTTCGACAGCGACGAACTGGCGCGCCGAATTGTCAAGGATCTCGACGTCGGAGATCCAGGCGAAGAAGAGCCAAAGCTCCGGGCTAGGGTTGATCAATTCTGCGACAAACAGGCTCTGGAAGATATCGCGGACGGCGCGCGACTGCGCGGGGCCGTGGAGATCACGCGAGGGCGTGGGCATCAGACCTGCTCCCTCAGTGTAAGGGTCACCAGTATCCTACCGTCGGCGCGTTCGACCCGCTCGACGACTGGGAAGAACTGCAGGACGCCGACATCGACGGGCGTCGCGACGAGAAGGACAATTGCCTGGCGGAGCCTTGCAGCCTCGCTGGCACTTGCCGCCAGTCGGCAGGTACCTTGGTTTTCGAAGGCGGCATCGAGTTGGGCGTGCCAATTCGGATCGGCGAGCTCCACCGTCGCGATTGAGCGGTTCAAAAGCAGTTGGCGCACGATTGCCGGATCGGTGCTGCGCCCCTGGCGATAGGGATTGTACGACTGAAGCGAACGTTGACGCACCTCGTCAGCACGCGGCCACAGTAAGCTGTTCACGGCGGCGAGCACGGTTACGTGCCCGATTGCGACCGCTGGCAATGTCGCCGATAGGAACTGCCGTACTGATGCCGAAAGGTTCGGATCCTTGCTGCAAACGTAAGCGAACTCGCGAAGACCGATAGACAAGTTGAATCGCTGTTCGAGACTGTCCCAATGGCTTTGAAGATCTTGTAGTAGCCGGTCGAGTTGCGGCCCAGAACCAGAGCGCAACAGGCGACTGTTCAGCGAAACCGAAAGGGCGTGGCTGAGATCGATGCCGCCACGTTGGGTCAGTCTGTGCGACAGCGACTGCCATAGAGTTGCGCGTTCGCCGTGGGAGTTGGTGGCGCGCAACCGTGTCATATGATCGGCAACTTCGGGGTCACTCAGCGCCAACTCCAATATCTGGCGCAAGCCCCCGTCAACCAGCTCGAGGTCGGTCGTCGCTAATGTGGCTTCGAGTGCTGCGAAGAAAGTGGGTGGTTCGGAGGAAAAGCGCTCAGCGAAGGCCTGAAGTACCCCCGCGCCGCCAAGCGTTGCCTCAGTGATCCAGACACTTGCCTCGCCATTCTCGGCATTCTCATGAACGTCCACAAGCAGGGTGTCCACCGTCGCTTGACGCGGCGCCGTAGCAATACAGGCTTGCAAAACCGCTTCACCAAGCGTTTCGAGAACTTCACGCCGAAGCCATTTGTTGAAGCTTCCTGGATCGGCGTTGACAAGTTGTGCTGCCAACGCGCGCAACCGTGCCCGCACAATCGGTCGATTCAGTTGAACCGCTAATGCCTGTTGCAGTCGGCCCGGCCCGGCGTGGGCTCCCACGCCCCCACGCATGCTGTCGCTTCCCTGGTCTAGTCCGTCGTTGCCGCTCTCGTCGTCGCCGGCGTCGTTGTCATCGACCTCATCGTCATCCGGGAGGTCCGGAGGTATCGCTCCGAACAATTCGTCCATCGCGTTACTAAAGACTCCCTCAAGCCGATCTTCGTGGAGGAGTTCAGCGGCGACCGTATCGATCGTACGACCGGTGGTTGCAGCGTTGGCGAGAAGCGCCGACAGCAGAATCTGAAACAGCCAGTCACGCTGGAAGTTGTTGAGATCCGTCGGCAGGTCGGGATCGGCGCGAAATGCGTCGCGAAGATAACTGAGTTTGCTTGCCGCCATGAGTGGAGGCGGCAGCACACTGGTCGCGAGTACCTCGGCGTCGGGGAGTGAAAGATCGAGGCGAAATCCATCGACCTCAAGCTCAAACCCGACCGCAGCGGGTCGATCATCGTCGCTCTTGAAATGCAGCGTAACTGCAAATTCATCCTGGATGGTTCGGATATTGGCTAGCGCGGTTGGAGCGAACCTTCGTACGCTGACGCTGGATCGGAAGCGATGAAGGTAGAAGTCAATCGCCCTCACATAAGGGCGCCACTCGGATCGTGGCGGAATAGGCACGCTTAAGGGCTCGCCGTTGGAGGCGATGTCTGTGCGCCATACAAGCCTCGCGTTGCTGCTCGGCAGTGCATCGCTGCGCGCCGCCTTAGAGAGCCTGAGGGTCCACGGCCGGAATACAAGCAACGGCTGGCTGTCGACGCAATCATTGAGCCGGCCGGTGAAGGTGCCGACAAACTCATGCTCCTCAGCATAATCGCTGATGCGCCGATCCTGCACCGGGAAGGCTGGATCTACTGCTACCCAGTGCGAGAGTGCGCCGCGCTCATGGGCAAACCGCCGAGTCACGCGGCCGGGCGCGAACTGGTTCAAGGCTTGGAGGATCGGCATCGTTTCGACCCGCGTCTTATGGTTCGCGGTCGCGGGTGGCAGTATCACCCTTACCTCTGGCAGGCTTAGATCGCTAAAAAGGCTGCGTGGTACGAAATCGGGTAGTGGATGGTAGTCAATCTGAAGGTCCAGGTCTCCCGCAACACCCGGAAAGGCCAATTGCCATTGCCGAAAGAGGCGCCGCACCAACGTTGGTACGGCTTCGAGGAGAAGTGAGCGGGGTGCCTCCCAGAGAAGCCCTTCCGCGGTAACCTCGTCGAGGCCGAGCGCCGAGACAAGGTAGCGGCGCAGATCGTCAATCGTGGCCGCATTGCCCTGAACAAGCTCGGTGAGCTTGGCCTTGGTCAGGTCGATGACGGTGCGGACCGCTTGGCTGGAATGCTCCAGCGGCCGACTTAACAGGTCCCATTGCCACGCCTTCTCATAGCCGACCGTTCGTGCGGCCAGCCAATCGAACAGGGCGAACACCGCTTGAATTTTCAGCACATAGGGATTGCGTATTGGGAGATGCTGCGGCTCGAGCGTCGGATCGAATAGATGCTCGTACGCCTGGTAGAAGGCGCGATCACGCCCATAGTCGGAAAGAACAGTGAGCGTGATTGGTCGCATAGCACGGTCGCGACCGGCGCGACCTTTGCGCTGCAGAAACGACGCCATCCCTCGTGGTGCTTTGTGCTGAATGATCGCGCCAACCAATGGGTCGTTGAAACCGACCTCAAGTGCGGCGGTCGCGACGACTATGTTGGCCTCCTGATTGACGCCGGCATCTTGCGATGTTGTGCGCCCCACGATTAGGCGGCGATCGAGCGGATGACCAATATCCTCGCAGATCCGCCATCGCTGACCGTCTACATCGCGTATCGTCGCATCGGGCCCACCCCGTCGGATGTTGGCGAGCGGTTGGCGCTGCATGTCCGGCTTGCCGAAGATCGTGAAGGCCTCCGCATCACGCAAGTCGTCGTAGAGACGATTGGTAACGTCCAGATCATCCGTGAACAGGAAGGCGCGCCGGCCGAAAGCCCCTGACCTCTCACCCACACCCGGTGGATCGAGGACGCGCGGCACCAGCATGGCCGTCTGGATGGTGGTTGCAAGCAGGGAGGCGCGTGATGCGGGATCGCCGCGTAGCAAGACCTGATACTCGGCGCCCTGTTCCTCATATTCATCAATGCCCGGTGTGATTTCGACAACGCTCTCGGGATGAGCACCGGTCAAATCGGCGAAGAACCGCGCCGCATCACCGAGCGTCGCGGACAATCCGACCCAACTGATCGGCGCGGCCAACAGATGACGCCAGCGTCGAAGCGTCAGCGCGGCCTGGGCTCCAGTCGCCCCTTCATAGGTATGCACCTCGTCGAGAAGAGCGAGGAGCGGTCTCTTGGTCTGAGCTAATCCCACGCCGAACAACCCTCGCATCCAGTGATCCGAAAGGCGTTGGTTGAGTATCTCGGTGGTTGTGAACAGGATGTCAGGCGGCTGTTGCTGCAAGCGGCCGCGAGTGAGGATGATTTGGTCCTCGCCCACAGCGCCAGCGCAATCCTGTCGGGCGCAGGCGAGCCGTTCAATTCCAGCCTCAAGGTCGGCCTGGCGCCATAGGAGCTCGCTACCGCATGTTGGACAACGCATCCAAGGACAGACGAAGTCCTGACCGCGCCGGAGCCACTCCTTGTCGATTAACTCCTGGCGGCTAGCTCGCCTCGGTGTCGCGCGAAACAACGCGCCAATTTTCAGTGGGCGACGACCATGGGAAGCGAGCGGCGCGTCGATCGACCGCGACATGCGAAAGGCTTCAGCGAATTGGTCTTTGAGCAGTTCGATCCGGGGATAAATTGCGACTGCCTTGACCCAATGATCGACCGAAATTGCCTCTCCTATGCGGAGCATGCTCGGCAGATAGAAAGCGATGGTCTTGCCGCTGCCGGTGCCCGCCGTGACGATTGTCCCGGCGTCCTCGGTGGGCACAGCAAGCCGCGCAATCGCGCGCTCCTGAAATGCGGCAAGCCTCATTCCAGGACGAGACGTCAGTGCCTGCCATAGGTCGCGCCGCAGCGCAGTCGGTCCGATGGCGACACCATGTTCCTCCAGAATGTCGGACGGCAAGCGGTCGCGCCGCGGAAACCGGCGAGGTCTGCGATCGACCCGAAAATCGGCCACAAGGTGCGGTGCTCCCTGCCAAGGCTTGTTCGGGAAAAGTTGCCGATTTGCGGCCAACAATCGCATCATCTCCGCGAAGCGCGAGCGTATGCGCACGCCACCGCCTATGCTCTGCAATTCGAAGATGAGCTTAGAGTCGATAAGTTCTTCAATGAGATCTGCGCTATTGCCCGAGTTGGTATCCACGGTGCTGACGCCGTCGGCGAGTGCGAACGCTTCGTCTTCGCTCAACGACCCGTCGGTAAAGCCCCACTCGAGCGAACGCATCTCGACTGCCTCGATCAGGTCGAGTACCGTCAATGCCTCCGGGGAAACCGTCACCATGCGCTCCTACCGAAGCCTGATGCGGAAGGCGTTGAGCAGTTTGCGGCCTTCGAGCCAGGTCCGTACTTCGTCGTTGTAAGCGTCGAGCGGTGCGCCTTCGTTCGCTGCGGCTCGGATAAACGCGATGACCTTCGGCGGGATATCCTCGGCCGACAGTTCGGCCCAGGCGCTGTCGTGCTCGGTGAAGAGCGCGTCCAACTGCGCGACGGTCGCTTGCGGATCGGACGGCAGGCTATTGCCGAATGCTGCGATGCTGGTGCGGCACTGGCGGATCTTGGTGACGCTCGGGCGGAACTGGGGGACCTCGGCGAGAGCGCTCAGTACATCGTTCGCCCCGAAGTCCGCACGCCTAGCGATATAGGCCTTCCAGCCCTCGTTCATCGCCTTCTCGGCGGCGCTTGCGATCCCCGCCACCCGGTCTGTGAACGCGTTCTTGAGATCGAACGGCGGGTCATTGATCGTCGCTGGGTTTTCCTCAATGGCGGTGCGAAGCGTTTTCGCTTTGGCTGCGTAGCCCAATCCTTCGCTCGGCGCGAAGCTGACCACTACACCCGCCTTGGCTAGATTTTTCAGGGCGGCTTGCGTGCGGGAGACCCTCTCGGAGAGGACGCCGAATTGATTGGCACGGGTCTGAAACTGCTCGGCTTCGTCGGCTCCGCCTTTGAGTTTCTGATACTGCGCAATCTTTGCTGCTAAATCGGTCGCGCGTTCAAGCAACATCGCCGATCCTCCCCTCCGAAGCGCTCATGGCGATGAGATCGGCTTCGATTGTCTGGAGCGACGCGTCAATTCGCGACAGGCTATCTGCGAGAGCACCGTGCGTAGCACTATGGCTTTGGCTGTAGGTCTCAAGGTTCTGATCCACTGCGTCGAGAAATGCTTTCGCGGCTGTCGCGAGCGCGACACCGGCTTCGACTGCGTTCCGTCGTCCGCGCCCAAAATGTGGGAGTGCCGCCAGTCCGTCTTCCTGCTGGGCAATCGTGCGCGCAGCCAAGAGTGTGTCGTCGAAGTTCGCTCCGCGAAACCGCTCGAGTGCCTCGAGCAGCCCCTTTGAGGTGTTGTTCGAACCGATGCCGGCGTCCAACGCTGCCTGGCGCGCGTTGTCCAGCGTCGCAACGATGGTCGAGCGGGCCGCTGCGGTACCAAACGCCGCTTCCATCTCCCTCAGCCATTGCTGGCGGACTGCCATTTCGGCTGTCGAGGCGGGTCCAAGGGCAGTTCGGGTTTCGCGATAGAACTTGGCGATGTCGCCTCGATCGGCTTCGGGAGGTTCTAGGCTAAGGCGCCATTTGGATTGCCGAATGTCGCGGACCGCGCCGATGACGCGCCCAGGGTTCAGCATGGCGCCAACTTGGCCGCCCTTCATGCTCGATATTTGAGCCCGCGCAGCGTCGGCGATCTTGTCACGGCCGCGTGTCAGCCTGTCGTACACTGCCCGCATATCGTTGGCTGTGCTTGCGCACTCAGTCGGCCAAAGGCTAAAAGCGCCGTCGATCATGTCGGCGATGCTAGCATCCGGCTTAATCTTGCCTCCGATAGCCGCCGCCACGCAAAGCAGTTCGAGTGCGGCGGTCGCCTGGTTCCATTTGGGCGTCGGTGCACAGAGCGTGCGCAACTGCGTCTCCACGCTCTTTGACCAAGCCTCGACGCAATCGAGGAAAGCGGCCAGCATTTTCTCGCCATCATCGAAATCCCAACGGAACTGCCTCTTGCTTGCGCGGAGCAGGCCTTGGAGCGCCGTACCGGCGGTTGCTGGCTCCACCAGATCGCCGGGTATTCTGATCTTGACCTGAAGGTGCTGCTGGATCTGCGTAGTCTGTCTGTCGAAGCTGATGCTGTTGGCCTGGAATGCGCGCCCGGTCTTGCCGACGAAAGCTGTCTTGGCGAGCCCGAGCATGTCCCAATCGATCGCATCGGCTATGGCGGCGAAAACTAGCGGTCGAAGCTGGGTCGCGACCGTCTGTTCCAGCCCTCCGTCCTTGATCCATTCTTCAATTGCCAGGTCCTCGCGGCTTGCCGTCGACGACTTCGTGTCCTTAGAGGGTTTCTCGTTCTGGTCGTCCTTGATAACCGGCCCCTCGACCGCACCTGGAATCTCTGGAACCTCAAAAGCCTCGCGGAGCGGAGCGTCGAGGTTCTTGATCTCCCCGGTGCCGTCATAAAGCTCAAGAAATGCTTCCCAGCGTTGGAATATCTGCGGATTACGGTTCTGAAGTTGGGCCTGCGCCGCGAGTGGGAGCGCCTTCACGCCGCCCAACTTCTCGAGCAGCTTGAAAGGGGGGAATGCGCCGACCTGTATCGAATCTCCGTAGTTGTCGAGAACTTCGACGAGCAAATCATTCTGAAGGATACGTGGGTTCAGGCTTTCAGGCATCGATGCATCGGCCCGCGATGCAGAGTTCCACAGCGCCCGCGCCGTGAAGGGATAGAGGCCGTAGCCGTCCACCGCGCCGAAGATTGTGTGGCATTCTCCCCGATAAGAGCAGTTTGCACATCGCGAGGGCGGGTCTTCGCCGGGTTCTGCGGTCTCGTTCCAACGGATGATCGCGTCACGTCCAAGGCGAACCGCGTTCAGGTAGCGCGACGCGAACTGGCTGAGCGACGCCGTGGTTACATTCCGTCCCTCGGCACGGCCAGCCGAGTGGTTCATATCGACGATGTGCGTCGTCCGCATATAGGCTGTTTCGGCGACGCTTTCGAAGAACCCTGTAGTCACCGCGATCGCTGAACGCATCCTGCATTGGCGGTCGTCACCATGTGAAGTGATTGCCTGGAGCAGCGCTCGGTCGATGCCTTGAAGTCGGGCGAACTCTTCAACCAAAAGGACGAGCTCTTTGCCTTGGCGCTTCAGATGGGTGCGCAGGCGCGACATCAGTTCCTCAACCCTGTCGCCCGAAAAGCTCAATGTGCGCGCAACTGCGCGGTCGAGATTGCGATTGATGATCTTGATCGCCAGCGGAAGGTAGGCCGCCGGGTCTAGTTCGATAATTCGCATCGCATCGCGCGCCTGTTTGGACGCGTTCGCGAAATCCATGCCGCCGAGCGGAAGATCCGTTTCCACAAAGCTTCGCCGCCTCTCTGGACGATCCTGCGCATTCGACGGCGCGAAGATGTGATCAACAATCTCGGCGGTGACGGTATTGTCCGCCAGCAGATGCGTCGCACGCATATGCGGATCCTGGAAGAGGTGCGGCAAATGCGTGACGAGTTCCTGCTCAACCTCGTCAGCATCGGGTGCCAGTACGTCCTCGCGGATAACCTGAGCGAGGTCATTTAAAAGCTGTTGCTTCTGGTCTTTGCGACTCTGGGTTCCGTCACCGGCGGACTGCAGCGTATCGAGAAACCCCTGCTGTTCCTCATTCGGCAATTTTTCGATTATCATCTTCACGATGGCGCGCAGACTCGTGCCAGACTTTGGCACCACCAACACGAGGCGGTTCTCGTCCGGCTTAATGTTGAGCCGCATCCAGTGGACGAGATGTGACTTACCCGACCCCGTTTCGCCGAGAATGGCAGCCAGCGCGTGGGGCCGCTCGTCGCGAAGGAAGTCGGAAAGGAACTGACTTGGAGACCACTCGCGCCAGGCAGCCTCGGTTATCTCTTGAAAAGTCTTGCCGACCGGTGGGCTAACCTTGAGGTCCCAGTCGCTATGAACGGCGCGGAACAGGCTGTCGGGCATGTGCTCGGCGAAGGGGTTAATTACCTGGCGAACCGCGCCCGGATCCCAGCAAAGATAGTTGCGCACTACGCTGCCCCCTTCGGGCTGACGTGGCTCACCCTGCCTTCGCGAACACCAAAATCTAGAACCCGCGCCGGCGCGTCAGCCACGATGTTGAGCGTTATCATCTGTCGGTCGGCAAGCCTCTGAAGCGCAAGGCTCGTCGCGATAGACAGGCGGCGCGCGGCATCTGCCGGCGGGTTCAGCCGCATTGAGTCATAGTCCTGGCGGATGGCTCCCTTTTCGAAGACGGGAAAGAGGGCAGCCAGCCGGTTGAGGAACTGCTCAATCGGAAGCTCCACGTCCTCGGCGAAGATCGCCGGCAGCGCCCCCTCGATTGCGCGCATCGGATCAGGTAGAGCCCGGCGAGAGTTGGAATCGTCGGAGTCCCGTCCGCCGACGATCGTTGCGAAACCAAGATAACGCGCCCAGTAGAGGAAATTCTGATAGCGGTTGATTGAGGTCAGCTCTGTCTTGCTAGCATGATCGCCGATCTCCATCTTGAGTGTGATCTGCGGACCCTCCGAAAAGCCCATAGGTTTCAACGGGTTGGCACTGAGGAACCATGCGAGCGCAAACATAAATCCGGCTTGTTGAGTCTCGGCCGCACGCGCTGGATCGAACAATGTGCGCTTCAGGTAGTCACGGAAATAGCCCTCGCTGTCCCGCCCCTTCTTGCCCCCGCCACGCGCGTCGGCAGTAAGACGAAGCTTGCCGTCGGCGTCCTCCACAAGGCCAAGCCTCCGCGCTTCCTGCAGCGTGTTGCTGAAGAGCGTCGTCGAGGACTCGCCATCCTCGTCCGCGCCGCGGCTGCCCAAGGAGGGTGGCGTCGCCCAGGACTCTATCCGCTCCTTGACCTCACCATTCTCGCTATCGAAAAGCGAAGAATAGATAGCAAACAAGCGACTCGGAACGGCCTGGGCGGTGGTGATGATACTCATTGAGCCACTCTTGCATGGAATTCATCGAGCGTAAGCGTGCGCCCGCCAAAGACGTCGCGCAGGCGTCTGCCGTCTACCGTTTTCTGCTCCTGCGTCGTGACGAAGATACGTGGAGTATCGGGGCGAGCGGCGAGATTCTGTTCTTCCAATCGCCGACCGGCCGCGACCATCACCAATTCGGGTCCTCTTGGCAGCCGCGAAAGCGCGAGTGACGAAACCTCACTCACGAAAAAAGGGACCCTCTCCGCGAATTTGAGAGCCTTGGGCATATCGAACGGCTGCACGCCCATGAGAAGCAATTTGGCGAGTCGCGCTTGCTGGAGGCGCTGGAGGCTTTCTCCAAGTCGTCGCGACGCGGCACGTGGGAGGCTTTCGGGATCGTAAGTCACCAGTAGGCGCAGGTTTCGGTCGAGCAATCGGGCAAGTGTCGGATGCAAGGGATTGGACCAGGGCGCCCGCGGCTCACCAACCGGCGTTGTGTGGTTTCGGGAAGCTGGGTCAGCGCGGCATCGGCTGCACCGGCTGCACGCTCGCCCTAGGCGATTGGAACCGTAAAGCTCCTCAAGGACATCGGCGGGACAGCGCACATCCTTGAGATAGTCCCGCATGAGATCTAGGTTGCGCTTGCTGGCAATCCAACTTTCGCGGCGAACAGGCTCTACGCGCGGTAGCCAGGTCGCCTTGTCGAGGTGGTGGTCATCGAGAATCTCGATCTCGAGCCAGTCCCCCTCATCTTGAATGCGCGGATAGGGTGTGCCCAGAAGCCGGACGAGACCGGCGCGCGCCATCAGTGCCACGGTGCGCAAGTTCCAATCGGTGTTGGTCTCGCCGAACATGTCGATGTCGCGCTCGTCGGTTCCGGGCCGGCCATCGATGCGGACCGCGAAACGCCCTTCAGCTAGGGGCAACTTCCGCCCGAACATCGTCGTCCACCGCTCAAGGCCGCGGTCAATACTGATGACCTGTTGGGCGTTTATCGTCTCGGCGATCGCGAAGTCCTTCGTAGTCGGGGCGATCAAGGAAAGTGACGCCTTGCCATCGCGACCGCCGCGCCCGACCTCCTGGTAGAAGCGGTCGAGTGTCTCGGGGACGCAGGCATGAATGATGCTACGGGCATGCGGATAGTCGATGCCAAGGCCGAAGGCCGACGTGCCGACCACGATGTCGAGCAGTCCGTCTCGCCACTCTGCGACAATCGACTCGCGTT
Organism: Devosia sp.; assembly: GCA_040081595.1. Taxonomy (GTDB): domain Bacteria; phylum Pseudomonadota; class Alphaproteobacteria; order Rhizobiales; family Devosiaceae; genus Devosia_A. The sequence goes on along the minus strand of JBEBGE010000005.1, from coordinate 13,954 downwards.
CGGCTCGGCTGGTCCTGCCGTGGAGCTTGCGCATGCGACGAAAACCGGCGGCTATCAGCCTGCTGTACCAGGCATTGGCTTCGTCTACTTCGGTGACATAGAGCACGGCCGGGCGCGGAGCATGGTGGAGCGTCTCGATCACTCGTTCAATTCGCGTCTGCTCCCCGGCCATGGACGCGATCCAGTAGTCGGGTTCGGGACGAAGCTGCACCGCCGCGATGCTCTCGAAGTTGCCTTCAGTGCCGAAGAGAGCACGGAGGGTTTCGAGCGAGGCCTCTGTTAGAGTCGCCGACAGGAGCAGCGTGCGCATCTGTTGTGCTGGCGGTGCAGCTGCGATTAACTCGCGTCTCAGGCCGCTCAGTTCCTGGAACTCGGTCCGAAAGCCCGTGCCCCATTGGTCCACAAGATGGGCTTCGTCGACCACGAGCGCGCGCAGATGACCCGCCTCAGCGGCGCGTCGCAGCGGATCGCGCAGCCGTCCGCAAGCGGCTTCAGGGGAGGCAAAACAAAGTCCCTGCGAGCCGTCAGCGATTCGCTCGGCGATGATCCCATTCTGGACGTCGTTGCCGCCCTGGAAGGCCAAGGGCTTTGACAGGCCGCAGACGTCTACCGCCTCCTGCTCATGGTTGACGCCGAGTGCGACCGTCGGGACGATGACCAGGGTTACACCGAGTCCTTCTGTGTGCCCTGCGCCGACGAAGCCGACGCTTTGCGCAAGCTGGAAGATCATGCTCTTCCCCTCGCCGGTAGGCAGTGCGACGACAAGCGTCCCCCCCGCCGGGGTCGAAAGAGCGGCCCGGACAGAAGCTCTCTGACCACGACTTCGGTACGATGTGCGCCCGACGGAGACCAGGAAGGGGTCTCCCGCGCTGTCTTTTGCATTGAACTCCCTTCGGACGGACTCGGAGGCGGCGAAGCCGTCGACACCATGATCGTCATTCTGGGCGAGCCAGTTTGGCCGCCAGGCCAACGCGGTCACAAGGTTACCCCCGATTGCGGGCGTAGAATGCAGGCCCACCTGTTCCCAATTGTCGAACTCATTTAGCCGATGGTGTGCAACCAGGATTGTGGGTGAAACAGTATAGCCGCGCCTCGCGTGCTCGTGGCGAAGCGCGTGACGGAGCAACACAGCAAGATCGAGCGTACTAGCGCGCTGAGGGGTTTCGCTGATGGCGACCCTGAGTCGTTCGATCGCCATCGACCGAGCGCGCCACGTCTCGCCACCGTCTGTGCCGGCAACTAGTCGGGTTAGCGCCGCGAAGGCGTCATGGCCGTCGAACTCAACCATCTGCACGGCCTCTTAGGGCATTTTGAGCAACAATGAAGCAGCCCATGGCGTCCAACCTGATCGTCGGCTCTCGGATGCTCGGCAGGATTGACTCAATGAGCCCCAACTCGTTGTGTGCCATCGCATCGCCGGCCGACTCCCGGCGGAGCAGTCGGCTCCGGCGACGATTGATGTCTGCCTCAGCCAACAACGCTCCAGCGGCTATCTGCTCAACTAGTGCTTTCTGGGACGCGAGCCAGCCGCGCGCACCGTCGCGAACCGAGCGACACACTTGTTGAAAAGTCGAGAACTCAATGATCTCCGCAAGTAGTTGCGGCCGACTACCGATGTTGAGGTCAGCCGATTGGCCGCCTTTATGTTCGCTGTCGTAAGGGCGTTCAAGGATCGCGATAAGGCCCGCGTCGCTGACAGGGTCGCCATTGACGTCAATGTAGAGGATGTGCCCGCGCGGCGCGAAATAGCGCTGCGAGCGCCGCGCCGCGGCAAGTTCGGCCCGGGTCGGTGTCAGCAGATCGGCCGGTTCCAGGCCAGGCTCGATTATGAAACACAGCTTGAACCCGATCCAGACATCACCCCCCCAGTCGGGCACGGTGCGGTACGTGACGAAGGCGGTGCCGCGATCGTCCCAACGGGTGAAACGCTCAGCCACATCGATCAACGGAGTCCCCGGTCTGAGCAGAACCGCATCCGAGCGCTTCGTGGCAATACGCCGCTTCCAAGTCAGCGCCTGCGCATGGTCGATACCCAATTCGGCTTGCCAGGGTAGCCGAGGGATAAGCGTTTGTTTCGTGACGTCGAGCTTGAACGGATCTTCTGCCGGCCAGGCAAAAGGACGCTTCTTTAGTTGGAGCGCCTCTACCAGCCAGCGATCGACCCCTCGCTCAAGTGCGTCTTCATCCTCCTCGGAATCTTCGAGCCTTTGGATAAAGGCCTCGACCGGATCTTCGCCGTCCGCAATCCGGTCGAGCGCATATTGCTCGTCCTGTGACTTGCGCTCCTCAGCGATGCGCACCCGAACGTCCGCGGAGAGCCGGACGAGCCCGCTTGGCCCCACTTCAAGCAACGTACGGAAGGCTTGGGCTTCAAAGTCTTCGAGCAGAAATTGGATGTCGCTTATTGATCGGTTGAATATCTCGAAGCCCTGGGCGAGGAAGTCGAACCAGGCTGCCCATGGGCTCATCTCATTGTCGGAAGGTAGCAAGATCCGGTGGCGAATGATCCCTTGTCGGCGACCGAAGCGGTCGAGGCGACCAATACGCTGCTCCAGCCGCGCAGCTGATAGAGGCAGATCGAGATGGATGATTGCGTCGGCGAGGTTGAGATTAAGTCCTTCCTCGCCGGAGCGGTCTGTGACGAGGACAGCAATCCTGCGGGGTTCCTTGAATGCAGCCAGAACCTCAGCGCTTCCTAGGCCAACCCTCTCCGTCAGCAAGAGAACAATAGTGCCATCACTCTCCGGCACGTACCTTTCGTGAAACATTGAGGCCATCTCGCTTGACGAAGCGAAAACAACGATCTTTGGATGTGACGTGTCTGCCCTAAGGGTCTTGAGGAGCCGGTTGGTGCTTTCGGCCATTGTCCGGATCCGCTGTTCGTCACTGCGGAGGTCCACAATTGACCGAATCGCATCGAGAATCTCGCCCTCCCCACCGAAACCCGGGGTTGTGGTTCCCAACCAACCCTTCAGCGCCTCAGTGCCGATGCTGGCTGCACTGAGGAGGCCCGCATAACGCGTTGCCAAGCTTGTCAGTCCAGAATAGTCGCCGCTGGCGGATTCCGACGCAGAGAATCGCCAGTCCTCTATCGCGGCCAAAAGCGGGTCGATTTGTTCGTCAGTGTCAGCTTCAGTGCGAACATGCACCAGACTTTGATCACCACCTACTGCCGGGCCGCGCGGCATGAATTCCCAACCCTTAGCGTCGGCACGTCGAGAGCGGATGAGCCGTTGATGGATGCGATAGCTGTCCGCAATGTGTTCTTTGAGGGCCGAGCACAAGTCGGGAACTTCATCCGGGCCCTCACGGGTAGCGGTGACCAGTCGGGGGGCCAATTCCTGAACGACCAAGTCGTCTGGAAACGATCGCTGAAGCTCGGCACAACGGCTCCGCAGCACTAGCCCGGGTGCTTCGTGGTCGAGGCTGAGCAGCATTCTTCCGATGTCTCTGCGCTTCTCCAGCTTCGCGCGAAAGCCGGCAAGATCGTCAAGCGGATGGGTGATAGGATCGAGCAGGTTCAAAAGTTCTAGAAACTTCGCTTCTTCGCCGAGCGCTGGGGTTGCCGATAGAAGAAGTAGCACCGGCGCGTCACGCGCGAGGCTACGCAGCTTCTTAGCCGAACCAAGCAAGGGACCGGAATCCACTCCTACCAGATGGTGAGCCTCGTCGACGACCAACACGTCCGGCTTTCGCGTCACACGAGAAAGGTCGGAATGAGAACAACATTCGAAGGCTTCACCGAATTGATCAAGGCGGAGCTTATTGAACATTTCGCTTCGCCACTGGTCGCAAAGGTGCGGCGGCACCGTGATCAGCACTCGGGTGGCGCCATTGTCGATTAAGTGCTGACGGATTATCAGCCCCGCCTCAATCGTTTTGCCCAGACCAACCTCATCCGCGAGCAGGTAACGCTGAATTGGATCCGTAAGTACGCGTCGAACGGCGGCGATCTGGTGAGGCACGAAGTCGACGCCCGCGGAAATGAGCGAGGTCAGGCCTTGCGCTGCGCTCCGCAACGAAAGAAGTGGTGAGAGCGCTGCCTGCCTTCGGTCATGAAGGTATTGGCTTTCTGCACCCCCTGTCGCGAGGATCTCGGCTGGATCCTCAGGCGCGTTCCAGGGCCGAACGAACAACTCAAGCTCACCTACGTCCCGCTGCCTTCCATTGGGAAAGCGGACTTCATAGTCTAGAAGGCCATTCTCATGCTCTAGGTAGTCAGTGACGCGGCCGACCTGAAAGCCCTCTCCGTCGCGAACGTAGACACGAGTCTGGGGGCTCAAGTAGCCTCTGGAGATCTCATCCAGGCCTACGATGAGCCGTTCTGTTCGAAGAACAGAGTGAAAGACTGACACGACGCATCGGCCATCCGCTGCCGACTCCAGCTTCCCAATGCCCTTTCGTCCGGGCATTTCAACGAGCATCCCCCGGAACAGCAACCCACTCATCTCCTGCGGCGACACATTCTGCCGCCCTTTACTTATCGTAGCAAGTATTTCGCCGGCGCCAATACATGTGTGAACCGTCAGTGCCGGACGCTGTGGAAGTCTAACCCAACTCTAACCAGCCACCAATCGCGCTTCGGTTGCGCGCGCACCACATGGCGCTCCAGCCGGAGCGACCGTGAGTCGTCGATATGGCGATTGGCAGTTTTGTGGCTGGCCTTACACCCTTGTCGGGGTTCACTCTCGAGAAGGCCAGGTAAATGCGCGGCCTTGGCTGAACACGGCAGTCGGGCTCACCCGATGTAGAGCCACTTGCGAGAGAGCTTGGTGGCGACGTCCTCGACAATGTGAGGTTCGGTCATGGATCCATCTGCCCGCGCAACAACCGCATATCAACCAGGACTTCACGCGCAAGTTCGATCAAGGGCGCATCCTCATCGGCGAAAGGACGCGACGCGCGGCCTTCAAGGGCGGCGATTGCTTTATCGACGCCGGGTCGACTGCCGGCCAGGTGGGCTAGCATGAAGGAGAATTGCGCATCCGCGAGCGCGAATAACAGCTGCAGGGGCGTGTGTCGGTAGCGATCCAGCCGCGGCCGGAGTCGGCTTTGAGCCAGTTCAATGAGGCGGCCCGCGTCTGGACCGCGCTGCGCGAACAGATACTGGGCAAAATACGATTGCGTATCGAGTGCCTTCGTCGCGAACTCGAAATCGGCCGTGCCGTCGGTAACGTCGCCCACCTCGGCAAGCAGGGTAACCGCGCGCTCGATGCGGTCAATCCCGGGGGCGAATTTGGCATCGATCATCTCAGCGACGGTGATCGCCATTTGAAAGCAGCTGTTAGCCCAATCGTTGGGGGCATTGCTCGGGCTAAGAACGGATAACGCCAAGTCGAAGCGAGTAAGCGCGGCAAGCCCATATCGGCGCGCTGCGTCGCCACCGGCCCGTCGGCAAGCTCGACTATAAGTGGTTGCGGTATTGAATTGTGTGCGCGCCCAGTTGATCGGAGCAATCTCTTTTTGACGAAACCTTAGGGCTCGACGGTAAGCGGCCATTGCGCGTCGAAATGCGTCCCGATCAAATTCTGGGCCGGCCTCCGCGAGTTGCGAATAGTCGTTGCCGAGACTGTCATAGGCGTTTCCTAACTGGTCCCCTTCTGTCGATAGGCTCGCCTCAAATTGTATCGCACGAAGGCGATGCGTGATCGACCTCTTGAGTTCCCGTCGTGGGTTCGACGAGGATCTTGCTACGTACCGATACGCGGTAGCCAGATTGGATTCGATGTTGCTCAGCTCGGGATGGTCGCTTTTCCGCGCAGCCCTGGCGGCCAGACTCAAGATATCGACGGCCTCTCTTGCGGTCGCAGACGTCCCTTCCTCCTGATTGTCGAACCTCGCAGCATTGTTCAGCACAGCGCCGAGAGTATTGGCGAGCGGAATCCAGGCCTCAGCGTGTTGGGCGGGATCAAGGCTTTCGAGCAGTGGCCGTCCAATCTCAAGCGCCCGCGATGCCAGATCCCGAGCTTGTGGGGTCGGGGCCCTCTCAGAAGCTACGCCGAAATAGCTGATCATAAGCACTGTCGCAGCGACGCGCTGTTCGGAGTTCTCAGGCGCCATCCCGATGCGCCTCGCGCAAATCTCAAAAGCAACCAGGAACGGCGGCAAACCGCCAAGCAGCACTGCCTGGTCCACATGGACCTGTGCCTGCAAGCCGAGCAGATCGAACGCGTACGTCTTGTCGAACGTGCCGGCGATGGTAGCGGCCGTACCGAGATGCTCGGCAGCCTCTTCGTAGCGGAGTCGCGCGTAGGCGAGATCTGAACGCAAGATATAGAGCTGCACAGTCTCAATTAGGGTCTTGTTCCGGGTTCTCGCACCTGACGACGCGAGGTTCTCGAGGGCAGTGTCCGCCATATCGAAGTCGCCCGCTTTGAATGCCTCGAGAACGGGCGCAAACGATGTGTCTCCTTGAGTTTCTGCTGCTACTCGTTGGGCGACGTCGTCCTGAAGAGTTCGCAGTTCCGTTGCTTTTCGAACCAAAAGGTCCATCGCGTTCGACGGGTCAACCTCGACTTCGGAGAATGCGCGAAGCAGCGCGACGACCTGGTCGCGGTTGAGCCCACCTAGCGCCCCCGACTCACTTAGCCGCTGAGCGAGGTCGTCAATCTTGACGTGCAGGCCGGCCAAGTCTTCTTCAGTTGCTTCGGCTGGTTGGCGGGGGCGTGTTTCGGCGACCACCTCGACTGCTACACGCTTGGCCAAGTGCTGTGGATCCCTCGCCCCCCGATCTGTGATGGCTCGCAAATGACGCTCTGGATCGGTTACCTGCAGGGACGACGCGCGCTCGACCTTGGCAACCAACAGATCCCTCACCTCATCCAACTCAATTGCGGATCGGCGTGAATGAACCTCGACGCGTGCCAGGTGCTCATTAGAAAGTGAGGCATCAATCTCTCCGCGCGAGGGCCCCAAGACCAGATGCACGCGCGACAGAACCGCGAACATTCGGTCGGCAGGCACTTCGGAATAGGCTGCAAGGCTCTCCACGACTTCGCTGAACGGCAGCGCTAGCGCGGAGTATGATCCGCTCGCGTGGACCGCTGCCAGGAGTGCGCGGGGGCTGCGGATGAGGCGGCTTTTGTTAGCGTTTTCGCTCGCCTCTTCAAACTCAGTATTCGAAACGAAATAGAACCGCTCAATCTTCTCCCCGACGGCTCTGTTCATGTCGACGTACCTTTTCAGCGCGCCGAGAAAGTCTGCATTCCCAAGCGTCCAGGATCCTGTTTCGGGGCGACGAGTCTTGATCTGCCACGCCTCGAACTTACCATCGTGCCTTTCCGCAAGAAGGTCGTCATGATGTTCGCACCAAATTGCAGAATACGGCCTATCACCGCGAGCAGCTGCGGCTAGGAGGATGACACCGTAGGAATATTGGTAGCGGTAATTGCGGGCTGTTTCGTCACCGACATCACGGCGCCGCTTGGAACTGATACCTGACGCCGATTCTGACATCGCAGCCTTACATCTGGCAGTCGGCGCGCCTCAAATTCGAAGCCAGGGCCCGCCAACTACTGACTCCACAAATCCTAGCCCTGCTATTCATCATCCACCGGCGGCGCTGCGCCGCCAGCATCCGCCAGCATCTGTTGGAGCCAATTGCGGTCGATCACCTTTAAGCCCTCATACCAGGGCTCGCCATTGGAAACATTGAACGAAAGCGCCTCAAGGTCTGCCATGACCAAATCACGCCCAGCACGAGTGTCATAGCTGGCGCTTGCCCAGTCAGCCTCGAAAAACCTGGGGTCGAGCGTCGCAAGCACGTCGCTCGTCACCGAACGCACCTTATCGGGATCGCCAGGATCGACTTGGTCGCGCAGACGCGGATTGCGTGCCCAGGTTTTGATTGTCGAGCAGACAAATTGCGTCATGCAGGTGAGGCCGACCTTAGAGAGGAGTTTGCTATTAGCGACGAACAGGCCCGCCCATTCCTCCTTGATCACCGTCCACATGGAAATGAGGAACGCGTTTAGGCTGTCGAGATCCTCAAGCTCTCCGAAGCCCAGTGACTTGGCTTCCGAGGCCATGGCCTCGATGGCGGCGGGCACGATAATTCGCTGCTCGGGCGGGTTGTTTGGCCACGCGACCATTCCGCGAAAGGGACTGTCAGGATCCTCGTCGAGTACTCCAACCGAGCCCAGATTTGGGTTAAGCGCGAGCCGCGCGGTCTTGAGCCGAGTCTCCAACTGATCAGCGGAATAGTTGAGCGCCAGTGCACGTAGGTGATCCGGCGGCACTTTGGCCGACTTGTTGTTTATCACCAGGAACTGGAATGCCATCTCAAGGTCGCTCGCTTCAATGATGCCTACGATGGGAACGATGGTGTTGGGGTCGGCGGCCTCGAGCCCACGCATGCGATGCTGACCGTCGATGATGAGGCCCGGATGAGGTTGCCCCTCCTGCGTTTCGAAACGTAGCGTCCGGATCGCGCCGTCCCCTTCGATGTGAACGCCTCGCAACCCGACTACGATCGCCGTCGGGATGGTATTCTGGGGATCATCGGCAAAGAAGCGTCGGATGCTGTTGATGCGACTTTTCTTCGGCTCGCGCTGCGGCGCGAGCCTATTGTCATGAGCGAGCCGATCGACATCTGCCCAAGCCGAAACCTGACCCGCCGGAGCAAGAAAAACGGCCAGCAAGGGGCCGTTGCCGTCGGCACGCTGGTGGAAGACGAAGGCCTGGTACGTATATTCCATTAGTTCGGTGTCCAATTCACGCCCGTGCGGATGTCGTCGTGCACCCGCAAATTGAAGAAATCATAGCCCTGGTCTGGGTCAATCCGGACGGGGAGTTCACGTGGACCTATCGCCAACAAAGCGCTCCGCAGTGTACTTCCATTCTGCTGAGCGTATGCCATTGCCGCACGGACGTGCAGCGCCATCTTCACCTCGCGCTGTAGGCTCTTCAGGCCGTTTGCTTCGTCGACGTTCGCGAAGACCACCGGTTGGATCCATGCCATTTGCCAGGCAGCGATGTGGCCCTTGGCGCTATTGCACGACGGGCATGCTGGCAGAAGATTTTCCTCAACCGTGTCGCCACCGAGCGCTCTTGGCCAGATGTGGTCAGCGGTCGCCTGGAGACCATCTGGCGCGTCCTCATAGATAGCACCGAATAGCCGACCACAACTGTAGCAACTCTTGGGACCACTCTGGATGACGAGCCGCCTAAGTGCCACACTGGGCTCCTTGGGCATCTGCTCGGCGCTAGTGAGCACCTCTTCCATCAGCTCACTATAGTTGCCGCTATAATCGAGGGGCGTTAGCTGAATGACGTCGCACGCTCGCGCGCGCAATTCGATCGCCTGTTGCCAGCGGTCGGACACTTGGTCACGGACGTCGAGTGCGAGGCGCAGTAGCCGTTGCTGAAGATGCAGCACCGATGCTCCTACGAAGAAACTCGACAGACCATCGTAGCGTCGACCGAGCCGCAGCTCGGCATCCTTAAGCGACCTCGCCAGCACTCGCCACTCTTGGTGGCTCTCAAGCAGCAGGAATAGGAGCCGCTCGCCGGAAGTGGTCGCAACCCACGGATCACTGTCGCCGAGCAATTCGATCATGGTGTGTAACCGCCCTCCTCCGGCGCAAAAAACAACGACTTAGTCGATCTCACCGGTCAAATAATTCGCTTTCGTTGCCTTACACTATCGATCGAAGGGAATGAGCGGAAGCTCAAACAGAGTTCGCCAAACGGCAAGGACCGTCGCACTTCGCGAGGCCCGCTAGAAGTATCATCACCTCCGTCGGACTTGCTGCAGTTCCAGATAGACAAGCCAGTTTCCTGGCAGATGCGGCTTGAACGGCCATGTTTGCAAACGCTCTAGTTTCGGAGCTCAAGGTTGGAAAAGACGAAGAGCCCTGCCGAAGCAGGGCCCTTTCGTTGGACCAGCATTTCTATCACCGGGCTGGTCCTGTAAAGCGCCTTGGTTGATAATCCGCAGTTGCCCGCGGGCTGCCCACAAGGTGACAAAAGCTGATCACTGCTGAGTATTGGTGATCATCCCTGGCTCTCTCACCGATTCTCGATCCTTCGGTGAGCTATATGGATACTCTAGAATGGTATTGCAGTAGAAGAGGATTTGGATTGGCGAACTAGCGGCCTCAAGGTCGCACGGATCATTTTTCGAATCCCTCACTCTCCGCTAAGTGCGTACTCGATCTTGTGTGGTGCCGCTTGGGCATTTTCCCCGTTCAGCCGATATCGCATTCCACTGGTTGCCCACCGGTTGCCCAAAAGTAAGAAGTGGCTGCGTTTGGGGGTTCAGCATGTCGATGGCGGCCCGCAACATGGAGGGAGCAACGTGTGCGTACCGCTCCGTGGTCGTTACCGTCGAATGGCCGAGTAGGCGTTGCACGATTTGCAATGGAACGCCGCGCATCGCGACGTTTGTTGCGAAGGTGTGGCGCATGACGTGCCAGGTGGTCCGTCGTATTCCGGCCTTCTTGCAAACCGCTGCGAGCGCAAGGTTGAGCGGCTTGCAGTGAAAGGGCTTTCCGTTGTTGAGGAACACGTAGCCACTCGTTTGCTTTCGTTTGTGAAGGAGTGCCAGGACGTTGGTATCAAGAGGAATGTGTCGCGCACGGCCGTTCTTTGGAGTGTCGAGAATCTTGCGCACGTCGCACTGCGAGTGCTGAACCAGAACGCTGCGGTTCTGCCAGTCAATTGATGGCCATTGCAGGCCCTTGATCTCTCCCTGGCGCATTCCGGTGCACAGAGTAGTCAGGATCATCTCGTAGATGACCCCGTCCGCGGCCGCGAGCAGCGCCTCGCACTCATCGCCCGACAGGTAATCCGTTCGGACGGGAGGCAATCTGGGTAGGCGTATCTTGGGCGGCGGCGTCTCGAGCTCAAGCCAGTCACGAGCGCAGTTTAGGCACTTGCTCAGAATGGTCAGGCGATTGCGGAGGCTGCTGCTCGTTGCCCCAGATTTCAATTGTTTCGCTTTGAACTGCTCCACAAGATGTGTGCTTATCGAGCCGATAGGAACTCCTCCAAAGAAGGGAATTAGGTGCCGGTTTAGGACCCCTCGCTTGGCTCGTTGCTCGGAGAATTTGTTGTTCGGGACAACGTAGTCGTCGAACCACGTCCAAGCAAACTCGCGGAACGGCGGATTGCGTTCTAGGCCAAGCTTGCCGTCGAGTGCACCGCCGCGCGCCAGCCTCTGTCGTAGCACCGCTTCGTAGGCCTGTGCGCCGGCCTTGCTGTTTTGGGGGCTGCGTTTCCGATAGCGAACATAGTCGGCCCGGAAGTCGACCCACCATGAGTTTTTGATTAGTCGTGCTGTCATAGAATTAGGAGTCGAGGGGCGCCACCCGTTGCCTCGCCAGGTAGGAGACGAGGTCGTGTCTAGCAAACCGGACGCCGCTGCCAACCTTGATGAACGGCAATTGGCGCGCGTGTTGCAGCCGACGCACGCCAGACTTGGAAATCTTGAAGAACGTTGCCGCTTCGGCAACGGTCATAAGTTCGGCGACGGGAGCGGGACCGCTCGACGAATTGTCAAAGAGCCCTACAGGACCGTCATCTAGATTAGCATGTTCGCGAGGTTTTGACATTTTGGTAGGTGAACTGCACCCGGCTGCGGGCCAGCTTGGGGCGGGTTTCATGGCTCGGCCTCTTGGTCTGGATCAGGCCACGGCCACAGCCCGTCACGCTTCAAGCGCTCGGATATGCGGCGGCAGAAGTCGAGATGGCGCTTGAGGCGGTCCTTGTTGTCCACACCTCAAGTGTAGCGGCCGCGCTGGCTGAGTGAAGACGGCTGCGCTTGCGCGAGTGTCGTCCCATGTCGCCTTGCCTACAAGTGAAGCGGGTTGCGCTGTTGTCGGCGTGGTATGCTTTGACGACGACAGGCAGTCCGACCTGGGGACGACGAGCGCGGATGATGGGCGGCACCAATTCTGTTTGAGAACGGTTTGACGAAGAGGGGTGTACCCCTCTTCGCGACATGGTCGAAACCGTTCTCAAAAGGAGAAGTTGGAGAGCGCCGATTTGCAAAATCTGCAACTCGTGCCGTCTTTGCCGAGGCTTAGTGGCAAGTAGGATGAAGCTCTTACTAGAGCCGTAACATCAACCTCTATGGTCTACAATTTTTCGCTCGACCTCAAAGTCGCCAGGCGGAGGTCGTCGCTGTCGCAGTCCGATTGTGCCCATTTGCTGGGGATCGATCATACCCGCATTTCGCGGCTCGAAGCCGGCACCTCGATGCCCACCATGGTCGAGCTGTCGATCCTCTGTTTGGTCTTCAACCGGCCAGTCGGTGGGGTGGCCCAGGATGTGATCCTGTCGATCTTGAGCGATCTCGAAAACCGCCTATCCTCGATGCCGGGTTGTCCAGAGAATTGGCCGGGGCGGGAAAACCGAGTCAAAACGCTTAGCTCCCTAGCCGATAAACTGCGCGCCCTCGGCGCCGAAGACGATGAGTAGGCTGCGCAGGCTGCTGGGGATCGCGGCCTCCCATGGCAAGATCGGGTTCGCCTATCTGGTCGATGGCGAGCTGATGGATTGGGGACTCTCGGTCCGCGCCAGCAAGAGCTTTGAAGAAGCCTTCAAGCGTGTCACCGCCTGGACCATCTACTACCGCCCTGACATCGTCGTTACCGAACGGGTCGAGCAACAGAGCCGGAAGGGCGCTCACACGCGGACCCTGATCCGGGCGGCCGAAAGCGCGGCCAACAACGCCGACGCAGACTATGTCGAGATGATCCTACCGGCCCACGGTCCAAACAAGTACGCGGCTGCAGCTGCTCTGGCGGCAGAGTTCCCGCAGATTGAGCCGTGGCTGCCGCGCAAGCGCCGAGCCTGGGAGCCCGAGCCACGCAACATCATCTACTTCGAAGCGCTGGCATTGGTCTGGGCCTACTGGAAGTCGGCGCCGGCGTTGGGTGAGAACCAAACTGAAGCTCAGGCGTAGCGATTGTCACAGAGAGCCAAAGAAAGAACCCCGCCAATGGCGGGGTTTTACATTTGCTGACGCGACCTAGAAGGGCGGTGCCGTCTCGTCGATCGGCTGGACAGCTGCCCGATCGACAACGGCATTGTCGCGACGCTCGACCTCTCGACGTAGCTGCCGGGCGATCATCAGCGTCACTGAGGCGATGGATTTGTAGGGGCCTCGGTACGCCGGCGACCAGTAGTGCGACCGTCGGGCTCAATAACTCCATTCAGAAACAGCGCTTCGTCGTCGGCGATTTCAACGGCGACGGTCTCGACGACATCTTTCGTGGCCAGGTGTACCTGTCGACGGGCACAGGCTTCGTGCGCCAGGATTGGGCCAATCAGGACTGGGGGAAAGTCGGAGACTTCAACTCCGATGGACTTGCCGATCTCTTCGTGCTCGAGGGTACCAACGGTACGACTTCGAAGCTTCTGATCTCAACGGGAACGGGATTCGAGCCGCAAGCCGTTGGCCTGACCCTGACAAACCGAGCGAACTACAACTGGGAGGAGTTCGAAGGCGCCGGTCCAGACAACGACATGCGTCATCTCGGGACGTGGTTCCAAGGCGACTTCGATGGAGACGGTACGAGCGATCTCGTCCAGTACTTCCAGAATTGCACATCTGGTTGCGGCCCGACGGTCCGCCGGTACCGGTCGACTGGCTACGGGCTGGTACGCGACACCACACTGGGCGACTCACCGGAGGCGGCCGAAATTGATGCTCCCGATACTGATGGCGATGGTCGCAGCGGACTCCGTCATGGGACGGCCAACGGGACTTCTGCTTACATTGTCAATGGAGACGCCCTGACATCCCAATTCTCTCTCGGGGGTACCGGGTCGGGCAGTAGCGCCAAGCCACCGGAAGTCTATTGGGACGCGAACGGCGACGGCAAGGGTGACCTTTACGGCACCGGCACTGTCTACAACAACTCGGTTCTTCCCGATCTGTTGAAGACACACACGCTGAGCTCGGGTGGGAGTGTCGACGTTGCGTATTTGCCGTCGACCTATTGGCAGA
>JBEBGE010000095.1:0-7972 GCA_040081595.1 Devosia sp. | reverse complement strand
ATCGATGCCGGGAACTTTGCCTTCGACGCTGATGGCGCTGCCCTTAATGGTTCCGGCATCGATCTCGACCACGGAACTGACGCTCACCTCGCCGGGCGTGCCGTTTTCGGCGAGATAGGCGGAGAACTGCATGGCAAAGCAGCTCGCATGGGCGGCAGCGATCAGCTCTTCGGGGTTGGTGCCGGATTTGCCGGACTCATCGACGAAGCGGCTCTTGTAGCTGTAGCCGAGGCCCTTGAGCGCGCCGCTCTGGCTGCTGACGGTCCCTGCCCCTTCCTTGAGGTCGCCTTTCCATTGTGCGCTGGCGGAATGCTTCATTGGGTTTCTCCTTGATGAAAATGCTCTGAGGGGATGTGGCGCCAGTCGCCATACCGCCAGGGCGCATACCAATGCGCGGCGGGCGGGATTGATTCCGGCACCGGGTCATAGCCGTGCGTGCCACCCGGGCGGCAACGGTAGATGCGGGCGGCGCCCATCCAGCCGCCGGGCCAGAAGCCGTGCCGCCAGATGGCGTCGCGGGTGAACTCGGAACAGGTGGGCGCGTGGCGGCAATTGCGGCCCATAAACATGGACAACGAATAGCGATAGCCCTGGATCAGCAGGTAGGAGACCAGCTTGAAGGGGAAATCGACGATGCGCCAAAACCAGTTGAGTGCTTCGGTCAATTGCTGGCCGCAAACCCTTGGCCGGACTCGATCCGGTCGAGCGCCTCGACCACGGCGTCAAAGACCAGCAGCGTCGAGGTGTGGCGCGGGGCATAGTCGCGGACCGGCTCGAGATAAGCGAGATCGGCCCATTTGCCACCTGGGGGTGCGCCGGATGACTTGAGCATGGCCGTCATCTGGTCGCGGAGGGCGCGGAATTCGTGGACCGGCGTCCCAACGATGTTGGTTGCGACAATGGCCGTCGATGTCTGACCCAGGGCACAGGCGGAGATGGCGTGGCCATAACCGGCGATCACCCCTTCGCGGACCAAAATGTCGACCTCAATGGACGAACCGCAGACGCGGCTGACCCGGCGCACCGAAGCATCGGGGCGCGGCAAACGGCCCGGCACAGGCTGATTTGCTGCAATTTCGAGGATCCTTTGGGAATAAAGATCGCTCAGTTCCATTATCAGTCACATAGCTGTTTCTTGAGGGGGGTACCCCGGCCCCTATATATTCATCGCCCGGACCGATGTCAGCGGCAGCGCTCAATTCGGTGTCCATACTGGTCCGGCATCCATTTGGCTGCGTAGTGCCTTACGCCAAACCAGAGAGGTCGATATGGACGCCAGCGCCAAGCTCAACGCCGCGAATGTGGTGGCCGCAAGGCTCCTCGCCCGCCCGAGCCGCGAAGAAGCGGAAGCTGCCGTGCGCACGCTGATCGCCTGGGCCGGTGACGATCCGGCCCGCGAGGGCCTGCTCGACACCCCGCGGCGGGTCACCAAGGCCTATGGCGAGTTCTTCGCGGGCTACGGGGACGATCCCAAGGAAATCCTCAACAAGACCTTCAAGGACGCCGGCGGCTACGACGACATCGTGCTGGTCAAGGACATCCCGTTCTCGAGCCATTGCGAGCATCACATGGTGCCGTTTGTGGGCAAGGCGCACATTGCCTATCTGCCCCATGACGGAATCGTGGGGATTTCCAAGCTTGCCCGGCTGGTCGAAGCGTTTTCGCGGCGGCTGCAGGTCCAGGAAGTGCTGACGGCGCAGATCATCGACGCCATCAACGAGCACCTGAACCCGCGCGGCGCGGCGGTGCTGCTGGAGGCCGAGCATATGTGCATGTCGATGCGCGGCGTGCGGGCGCATGGCGCCGTGACGGTGACACAGCGGTTTACCGGCGTCTTCGCGGAGGAGAAGTCCGAGCAGGACCGGTTTTTCACGCTGGTGGGGAAGCGCTAGGGCCTGGCAGCCGGACCTCGCTATAGCCCATCCGGGACAAATTTCCTGCCGCCTCAAGCTTGCCGGCCGCGACCGGCGCCTGAAGGCGCAGGGAAATGTCGACGTCGCGCCATTCGGTGCCGGCGCCCGCGGGCCGGTTCATCACGACTGTCGCAACAACGAACGCTTGCTTCCGCCACTCACGAGAGGCGGCCGCCAGAATGGCGTGATCGATCTGGCTGGCCTCCGCGTCCATTTTACCCCCCACCCGTAGTCGAGCGCACCCTAGCCCAAGCTGACTGCGCGCAGTAGCGCTAAGCGATGCCCCGGGCTAAAACCCGGCCATGAGCAACCCATTCGCCGACCCCGCCACCCTGACCCATGACGAACTCGAAGAGGGCGCGATTTTGGCGCCGCGCTTCGATGCGCATGGGCTCATCACCGCCATCGCCCAGGAGGCCCGCAGCGGCCGAGTGCTGATGGTCGCGCACATGAATGCCGAAGCGCTGGAGCGGACGATCAAGAGCGGGGAAGCGCATTACTATTCGCGCTCGCGCAAGGCGTTGTGGAAGAAGGGCGAGACGTCAGGTGAAGTCCAGAAGGTGGTTTCGCTGGCAGCCGACTGCGATCAGGACGCGATATTGCTGACGGTCGAGCAGACCGGACGCGGCGCCGCTTGCCATACGGGACGCAAGAGCTGTTTCTATCGCACGCTCGGGCCGGACCGCGCGCTGGTCGATGGCGGCGAGCCGAAGCTTTTCGACCCCAAAGAGGTTTACCGCAGCTAACGTTGCCCCACGGCGAGAAGGCTGATTTGCTGGCTCCGAACAGGAGCCTCAAATGCCGCAACTTGCCGCCCGCCCGTGGGTGCCGACCGAAGACTATGTGCAGAGCCTCGCCGCACGGGCCGCGTCAGAGACGAGCGAAGCGCTCGCGGCGCATATCGAAGCCCTCATCGGTGAGAACGAGCGCATCCACGAGCGCGCGTGCTTCAACCTCAACCCAGCGACCAATGTGATGAACCCGAGGGCCGAGGCGGCGCTTTCCCGCAAGCTCGGCTCGCGGCCTTCGCTGGGCTATCCTGGCGATAAATACGAGATGGGGCTGGAGGCGATCGAAGAGATCGAGGTCATCGCGGCGGAACTGACGGCCGAAGTGTTCGAGGCACTCTATGCCGAGATCCGGGTGGGCTCGGGGGCGCTGGCCAATCTCTACGGTTTCATGGCTCTGGCGAAACCCGGGGACACGATCATCGCGCCGCCGGCGACCATTGGCGGGCATGTCACCCATCACAAGGACGGCTGTGCCGGGCTCTATGGACTGAGAACGCTGAATGCGCCCATCGACGCGGATGGCTACACGCTTGACGTGGCCGCCTTACGCGAGCTGGCGCTTCGGGAGCGGCCTGTACTGATCACGGTGGGTGGCAGCCTCAACCTCTATCCGCATCCAGTCGCAGCCGTGCGCACCATCGCCGATGAGATTGGCGCCAAGGTGCTGTTCGACGCCGCGCATCAATGCGGGATGATTGCCAGCAAGGCCTGGCCGAACCCGCTGAGCGAAGGCGCGCATCTGATGACGATGAGCACCTACAAGAGCCTCGGCGGGCCGGCGGGCGGGCTGATCGTCACCAATGACGCCGCCATCGCGCAGCGGCTCGACGCCATCGCGTTTCCCGGGCTCACGGCGAATTTCGACGCAGCGAAATCGGCGGCCCTGGCGATCACACTGATCGACTGGCGCGAGCATGGCGCGGCCTATGGCGCGATGATGATCAGGACGGCGCGGGCTTTGGCCACGTCACTGGCGGAACTGGGCTTCGACGTGTTTTCAGGACGCGGCGGATACACCCAATCGCATCAATTCGCGCTCGACGCGGTGCCGTTCGGCGGCGGACAGGCCGCCTCCAAGAAACTCAGGCAGGCCGGGTTCCTCGCCTGCGGCATTGGGCTGCCGGGACCGGGCATCGAGGGTGACATGAACGGGCTGAGGATGGGGACGCCCGAACTCGTGCGCTGGGGCATGACCGAGGCCGATATGCCCCGGCTTGCCGCGCTGATCGCCGAGGGACTTCGTGCCAACGACCCCGCGACGGTGGCCACGCGCACGGCGGAATTCCGCGGGCAGTTCAACCGGCTGCACTACATCGTTCAGTAGTGCGGCGGGGGCGGCTCTGCGGGTTCGGCAAGGGCGGGGTTGTCGGCAATTTCGCGCAGGCGCTGGCCGAGATTTTCGAATTGGCGCTTGAGGGCCGCGATCTCGGCCCATTGGGCGGTGACGGTCTTGTTCAGGTCTTCAATCACCTGCTCCTGATGAGCGGCGAGCGTCTCGAGCTCTAGGAGGCGGGCGCTGAGATCGGGTTGCATCACCCTCTCCTTTCGAGCAGCGGAACGAGGAAGAACCCGGCAAAGAACCCGCCCAGATGCGCCTGCCAGGCGATCTGAACGTCCATGCCTGTCAGCGCGGGCAAGAGCGGGACGATGCCGTTGAGGACGATCCACACCAGGCTGAAGAAGCGCGCTCGCGGGCTGAGCAGCACCTCGGGAATTGTAGCGAGGCGGCGGCCAACCGAGACCGGCTCGCCCGATTGCGGATCGGCGATGAGCACCGGCGGCTGGAAGATGAAGCGTACCGCCGCGCCGGTGAGCGCCGCAATGCCGCCAGAGGCACCGATCAGCACCTGGGGCTGCGGCAGGGTCGTCGCTGCAAACGCAATCGCCCCGACCGCCGCACCGACCAGGAAGAGCACAACCATCCTGGTGCCGCCATAGCGGCTGGTGACGGGCGCGCCGAAAATCGCGAGCCAGGCCACATTGAGCAAAAGATGTTCCCAGCCTGCATGCAAAAACGCGTGGGTGAAGGGCGTCCAGAGGGTCGGAATCCAGCCGCCGTCCACAGCGGTCGGCTCAACAAGACGATAGGGAAAGAAGGCGAGCCATGAGAGCAGTTCGAGGTCCCCTGCCCGGTTAAGAATGAAGGCGCGCAAGGCCTCTATGGCGACCAGCAGACCGCAGAGCACCGTGACCGGCATCGGCAGAAGAAAGACCGGCTGCCGCGGCGGCGGAGCGTCTTGTGGCTGATTTTGCTCAGCATTCTCGTCGCCGTTCATCTGAAACCCTTGCTCTTCGGGCATTCTTGCCCTGATCCCAGACTTATCCACATAAGCGCCGCGGCGTTAACCTTAAGAAAGGTTTAAGCGGGCTTTTGCAGGGCCCTTTTGCGAGTGTGACCGGAGCGGCGGAGCGACCCAAACATGGGCGCCTGCTGGGGGTCTCTTGATCAGGTTGGCGTCGATGCAGAAACAGAGCACCAAAACGCTCTATGACTACTGGAACACGCTCCGCGGGTCGCGCAGCGCACCGGAACGAAGGGACATCGATCCCACGCAGATCCGCGGCGCCCTCGCCAATACCTTCATCCTCGAACTCAACGACCAGAACGAGTTCGATTTCCGCCTCGCCGGTTCGCACCTCTGCGCCGCCTATTCGCGGGAGTTGAAGAACCGCTCGTTCTCGCGCCTGTGGCACCCCCGCGACCGCGACGCGATGGAGACGCTGGTCCGCGCCGTTACCGAGGATCACGCCGTCGCCCTCATCACCTTCCAGGGTTCGACCGCGATCGCCACCAAGCTTTCTGTCGAAACCATATTGCTTCCGGTTCGCCACAACGGCTCGACCCAGACGCGCATCCTCGGCGCGATGTCGGCGCTCGAGGAGCCCTACTGGTTTGGCGTGCAGCCCGTGGTCGAACAGCGCATCACCGGCCTCCGCCTGATCTGGCCGGACGACCAGTCGCTGGCAGACATGGCGCGCGATATCGCCACCAATGTTCCGCAGGACGTGGTCTTTGCCAGCGCCGGGGCACCGGAGCCGATCGTTGCCACCGTGTTCGGCCGTCGCGCCCGCCGCTACGCGCATCTTTCGGTGATCGACGGCGGGCGGAACTGAGAAAGTAAAGGTTTGCCCTAAGTCAAAGGCAAACCCTCACCTTCGGTTAACCAAACATGTCTAGCCTCAGGGTCATTAGAGAAGCGACCCTGGCCGCCGCACCCATGCTCACCGACACCCCGACGCCTGATCGCCCCGCGCGCCCAAGCCGGAACTATGCGCAGATGCCGCAGTTCCAGCGCGTGAAAGTGTCCGTGCTCGGCCGCTACATGCTCGCCGACCGCCGCGAGTTTCCCTGCCAGGTGTTACAGATGTCGCCAGGCGACGCCGCGGTGATCGCGCCGGTCGCGGGAGATGTCGGCGAAAGGGTCATCGCCTATCTCGATCATATCGGCCGGGTCGAAGGCACGGTGCGCTCGGCGATGGATGGTGGGTTCGAGATGGACCTCAGCGCCAGCCCGCGCAAACGCGACCGCATGGCCGCGCAACTGACATGGCTCGCCAACAAGGACATCCTCAACCTGCCCGAAGACCGGCGGCACGAGCGCGTTGTTCCCGACATCCGGCACTCCTCGGTCGTGCTCGATGACGGCCGGCGCTACAACTGCAAGATTATCGACATCTCGCTCTCCGGCGCGGCGGTCGAACTCGCCGTGCGGCCGGCGATGGGCACGCCCCTGACGCTGGGCAGGATGCGGGCGCGGGTGATCCGGCACTTTGCCGACGGCGTCGCCGTCGAGTTCGCCTCGGCTCAGGAAATGCTGACGGTCGTCCAGCAGAATCTCAGAATCAACTAGGCCGGTGCGGCCTCTTTTTCAGCCGGAACGGCGGCCAGAAGGCGCTGGCATTGCTGCTAGTCTGTTGAATTGTGTGCGAAAACCACGCGCCGCAGTTTGGCCCGAAAGGGCTCGCGTATTTGATCGCCTTTTAGTGATCGTCTGAAAATCTTTATAAGTTGTTTGCGGCACAGATGCCGTACCCGACCGCCGCTATTTGCGGCCCCATTTGCGTATCGGATGGCCAGATGCCCTCGACCTCGTCCGTCAGTACCACCGGCAACCTCGATATCGACGGCGTCCTTTCGGGAACGAAATGGACATCACCCAACCTGACATTCAGCTTCCCGACCCTACTCTCGCAGTACAGCTATACCGAGAGCGGGTTCGAGGCGCTGAACTCGACGCAGATGAGCGCGGTGCGCGCCATCCTCCAATCCTACGCGAGCGTTTCGGGACTGACCTTCACCGAAGTCAGCGGCGGCACCGGCACGTTGCGCTTCGCCGAGGAAAATGATGCGGGCACCGCCTTTGGCTACTACCCAAGCAACGACTCGCTGGCCAAGGGCGGCGATGTCTGGCTGAACCACAACGACTATAACAACCCGCTCAAAGGCACCTACGCCTACGCGACGTTTATTCACGAGATCGGCCACACGCTCGGCCTTGATCACGGGCAGGATGGGCTGGCCGCGCTCCCCACCAATCACGATAGTCTCGAATATTCGGTGATGACTTACCGCTCTTATGTCGGAGCGGGCCTGGGTGGCTACACCGTGTCCGAGGGCAGCTACCCCGTCGGCCCGATGCTCGATGACATCGCGGCTATCCAGTACATGTACGGCGCCAATTACAGCACCAATAGCGGCAACACCGTCTATAAGTGGAGCGCGACAACCGGCGAAATGACGATCAACGGCGCCGGACAGGGCGCCTCCACCGCTAACAAGATCTTCCAGACCATCTGGGATGGCGGCGGCGTCGATACCTATGATTTCTCAAACTATACGACCAACCTCACCGTCGACCTGAGCCCAGGCAGCTGGAGCACTGTAAGCTCCGCGCAACTGGCGGTTCTCGGATTCTCCGGTCAGGTCGCGCGTGGCAATATTGCGAACGCCTATCTCTATGGCGGCAACACCGCCTCGCTGATCGAGAACGCCATAGGCGGCACGGGCAACGACACGCTCCGTGGCAACCAGGCGAACAATATTCTAGACGGTGGCAACGGCAATGACTCGCTATTTGGCGGCACCGGCAACGATACGCTGACCGGCGGTCTCGGCACCGATACGTGCGTGCTGTCGGTCAAGCTCTCGGACTGCACGATCAGTTTCGACAGCCTGACCTCGATCTTCACAATCACCAGCCTGCTCGAGGGCATCGATACGCTGTCGGGCATGGAATATGTGCAGTTTTCCGACCAGACGGTCACCAC
>JBEBGE010000094.1:0-8099 GCA_040081595.1 Devosia sp. | reverse complement strand
GCCGCTTGGCGTTGACGTTGGCGATGCCGAGCTTCTTGGCGAACGCTTCGATGTGGTCGATTCCCGCCTCGACGAGGCGGTTCTGGACGTCGCGCGCTCGATCGCGGCGATGAAATCGAGGAGCGCGACCGGCCGGCCGAGGGCGACATTGACGGCGCGCCACGGCGCCACCGGCGAGAGCGAGTCGAAAGCCGCGACCGGCTGATTGGCTACCGGCACCTTGTCGACGAGCAGCGTCAGGGCGGCGACGAGATCGCCGACATAGGTGAAATCGCGCGTCATGGCGCCATTACCATACAGTTCAAGCGGGCGGCCACGCTCGATCGCATCGACGAAGCGAAACAGTGCCATATCCGGCCGGCCCCAGGGGCCATAGATGGTGAAAAAGCGCATGCAGGTAATGGGCAGCCCATGCAGATGTGCGTGGCTGTGGGTCAGGGCTTCGGCGCCGCGCTTGGTGGCGGCATAGGTCGAGACCGGGAAGTCGGTGCGGGCGGTTTCCGCAAAAGGCTGCGCGAGGTTGCCGCCATAGACCGAACTGGTCGAGGCAAAGAGCAGATGCCGGGCGCGGGCGGCACGGGCGGCCTCCAGCAGGTTGTGCGTGCCAGTGAGGTTGGCGGCGATATATTCACGCGGGTGATCGAGGCTGTAGCGTACGCCGGCCTGCGCCGCGAGGTGGATGATGATATCGGGCTGTGCCTCCATGGCCGTGCCGGCCAGAAGCGCAGCGTCCTCGAGGCGGCCGGTGACGGCGCGAAAGCCGGGCATGGAAGCGAGTTGCCGGTGCCGCTCGGTCTTGAGGCGCACATCGTAATACGGCGTCAGCGCGTCGAAGCCGACGACCTCGTGGCCAAGGGCGAGGAACCGCTGGGCCACGTGAAAGCCGATAAAGCCGGCCGTGCCGGTGATGAGAAGCTTCATATGAGCCTTGGACGGACGCGACGCCGATGACGGGTGTTACGCGGCGCGGCGCGTCCTGGATCATCGGTGCCCCAGCGGGGGCGGCTCCGTCAAGCCGCGTCGCCGCGAGGCGGTCTACTGATCCTCGACCGCACGCTCAGTCAGCGCGAAATCCTGCAGGATCAGCGCTTTGTCCACATCGGTATCGACGACCGCGATGATCGAGCTGAAGGCGGCGCGCATGATTTCCTTCCGGGAAGCGTCCGGATGGGCCTTGCGGGTCTGCTTCAGCAGTTCCTTGGGCGTCATTTTCGGCTTGGCCAGCTGCAGCAGGGTTTTCTGGATCGAGTCTTCGGTTTTCTCTTTCGGCATTGCGCATCCCCCAGGGAGTTCGGGCGAAAAAGCGCATAGTTCATTGTCACAATCCAGTCATGGAAGCCGGAAAGTCGCTCGGGCGGTGGGGGCTGGCCGAAGAGGGCGAATGGCGGCTTGGTGTGTCGCATTCCAGCCGATAGTGTCGAAGCCGATCGCCTGCGAGACCTGACAAATGTACCGGCCCCGAGCCTTTCCCGATAGGCGCCTTTCCGCCAAATCAGCGTTTTCGCGTGGCTCTTCCGAAGAGAATGCGGCACCTGCGCCGGCGCCGAGTTCCGAGCGCCTGGGAAGGTTTCTCGACCATCCGGTGACGCGGGGGATCGTCCTCCTCCTCGAGATGGTGGCGCTGGTCGTTGCCGTGCCGGCGCTGGTTTTCGAGGCGCAGCAGGCGCGGCTGGCTCTCGAGGCCAATGCCGACTCGCGGCGCATGGGCGCCTACCAGCTGCTTTCGAGCACGACGAGCTATGAAGTCGTCTGGCAGGCGATCAAAGTGCTCGTCGAGAGCGGCGATACGCTGCAGGGCGTCACCGCGTCCTGCGCGAGCGAGACCTGCACCTCGATCAACGGCCTCACGATCGTCACCCCGGGAACCTCCAGC
Organism: Devosia sp.; assembly: GCA_040081595.1. GTDB lineage: Bacteria > Pseudomonadota > Alphaproteobacteria > Rhizobiales > Devosiaceae > Devosia_A. The sequence goes on along the minus strand of JBEBGE010000094.1, from coordinate 6,226 downwards.
CAGGGACATACGGGCGTGCGCAACATCGTCGCTGACAACGTGATGTTCCGCGATGCGCATTTTGACGGTGTGCAATTCATCGGCGGGTCGATGAAGTCGCTCTCGTTCGTCAACTCCTGGCTCGAGGTCGATTTCGAGAATGTCGACCTGACGGGCGCGAATTTTTCCTGGAGCGAATACGAGAGCCCGCAAAAGCTTGCCCTGACCGATCCGAAGACCTGGACCGAGAGCAAGCTCAGCATCAGCGGCGGCCGGGTGAGCCAGGCGTCGTTCGTTGCGCCCGACCTCTCCGGCCTGTCGCTGTCCTTCCTCGATCTGTCCGGGACGTATTTCAAAGGCTCGTTCAACCCACGACCGGGGGCGATGCTCGAGAACTATTACGTCGAGACGCATCCGCCCCGGCTCGCAGGAGGCGTCAAGATCGAGCAGCTCGCGGCCTATCGTTGCGCCAAGGCGCCGGAAGGATCGGCGAACCCGGATTTCTTCGCGCAGAACTGCGTCTTTATCGGCACCGACGACATGCTCATGCAGCGCGAAACCTCGTCCCGCTCCAAAGGACGGTAGTCTGCGGCACGGGCCCCTCGCCGCTAGCCCTGTCGGTGCAAAAAACCCCGGCCTCGCGAAAGGCCGGGGTTGATTGGTCGGAGTAGAGTGATTCGAACACTCGACCCCCTGCTCCCGAAGCAGGTGCGCTACCAGGCTGCGCTATACTCCGATAAGGCTTCCCGGGGCCCAAAAGGGCCGGAAGTGGCGGCGTTATAGCCGCGCCCCTCTGCCAGTTCAAGCGCCGAAGCCGGGAGTCGCTCCCGCACGGTCGAACCGAAAAAGTCTGCGACTTTCTCTGCCCGCGCTTTGCGTCTCCGCTTCGTTGCGCGGCCCAGACAAAGCGTGTACCTAGCGGCCCCGTTGGGGCGTCGCCAAGTGGTAAGGCAGCGGTTTTTGGTACCGCCATCCCTAGGTTCGAATCCTAGCGCCCCAGCCAGCCCTTTCCACATTCGAGTCCCGCTGCGGCAGCCAGTGTCACGCCGAAAAGCGTGCGGCCGGGGAGAGCCCCGGCCGCATCGTATTGTCTTCAGTAGAGATCAGGCGCGCTTTTTTTGAATAGGGTCCAGAGCCCCGACACGGTGACGGCTGCGAAGATCATCTTCAGAGCGTCCCACAGGATGAAGGGCTGGACGGCCTTGGAGAAAGCCGAGCCGACAAGATTGGACTGATCGAGCCAGGAGGCGCCGGCGCCGATCGAGAGCAGCCAGAGGAAGCCGAGGACCAACAGCAGCGCGTCGGCGATGAGCATGGTCACCGCCAGAAGGAAAACGCGGCCCGAGGCACCGAGGTCGGCGGCACGGCCGATGATGTAGGCCATCGGAACGAAGCCGAGGAGGAACCCAGCCGTCGGGCCCACCAGATAGGGAATGCCCGCGGTAGCGCCGGCAAAGACCGGCAGGCCGGCGGCGCCTTCGATCAGATAAGCAAGAACGGTCGCTACGCCGATGCGCCAGCCGAACGCGGCGGCAAGGAAGGCGATGGCAAAGCCCTGGAGCGTCACCGGAACCGGCCAGGTGGGGACGTTGGTCTTGGCCGCCAAAGCGATCAGCGCCGAACCAAGCAGCACGGTGAGCAGATTGGTCGCGAGCTGAGCAACGCCGCTTTTGGGCTGGAAGGTTCCCAGGAGGGTGTTGGGAGTGGTCAGGATGACAGCCATTGCGTTACCTTTGTTGTGGCGCCGAATTGCAGTCCTTCTAGAGCATTTCACGTTCCGATGGAATCGGAACAAATGCTCAATGTCCCTGATTTGTCGCGCTTCCGAACCGGAGAGGCGCCTGGCACTTCTCCTGCAAGCGCTTGGGGCATCCGGGCCGGCAATGGAATCGAAGTCAACGTCTTCCCAGCCATTTCTTGTCGCCTTGCCGCGCTTGTTTTCGGGTTTCCGTGCCCGCCAAAACCCGCTTAAGTCCCCCTGCCCCGGAGCGCCATGGCCGAAGCCCTTTCCCCGCTATCGTTCGACACCCGCTTCCGGACCGAAACCGGGGTGGCCGTCGATATATTGCCCGGGGTGCAGCGGATCACGGCCCCCAATGGCGGCCCGTTCACCTTCACGGGCACCAACAGCTTCATCCTGGGGCACAATCGGGTGGCGGTGCTCGATCCCGGCCCCAACGACAGCGGCCATCTCGAGGCGCTGCTGCGGGCCATCGGCGGGCGGAAGCTAGAAGCGATCATCCTCACTCACACCCATATCGACCATTCGGCGCTGGCGCCCCGGCTCAAGGCCGCGACCGGCGCGCCGCTGTGGTTTGCGGGGCGGCACCGGCTGAGCCGCAAGCGGCGGCCGTTCGAAATCAATCTGGTGGCGCGGGGGTCGGACTGGTCAATCCGGCCCGACCGCGTGATTGCCGATGGCGAGCGCATCGAGGCCGGCGATCTCGGGCTTATCGGGATGGCAACGCCGGGGCATTGCGCCAATCACATGGCGTTCGGCATCGAAGGCACGGATTGGCTGCTGACTGGCGATCACATCATGGGCTGGAATTCGACGCTCGTGCCGGTGCCGGATGGATCGATGGCGGACTATCTCCACTCGCTCGAAAAGGCGATCGCCGCGCCCTATGCGCATTACCTGCCGGCACATGGCGGGCCGATTGCGGAAGGTCCGGCCTTCGCACGGGCGCTGCTGCAGCACAGGCTGCTGCGCAACCGGCAAATCGTCGATGCGGTGAACAAGGGCGCAACGACAATCGGGGCGCTGATGAAGGTGGTCTATCCGGTGCTGCCGCCGGGTGTGCGCATTGGCGCGTGGATGACGCTGACGGCGCATGCCGACTATCTCGGCGAGCGAGGCGAAATTCGCGTCAAGCGTGGGCTCTTCGGCTGGCGGATTTCCCACATCTAGCTGTCATCCGCGACCGGGGCCACCGGCGCGTCACGCAACAGCAGGGTCACCTGGTTGTCGAGTTCGAGCAGGAACGCCTCGATGCGCTGACCGTTCTCGGCGAAGTCATGAAAATCGGTGAGGACGGCCGAGCGCATGTCGACAGTCGAGCCGTCGGCCGTGCCGGCAACCCGGATCGCAACCTCGTGGCGCCAGCCGAGAAGCGTGGTCGCCACAGCGTTGAGCTGGCCGGTGTCGAGCGCATTGACGGGCACGCGGCGGGCCCGCATTTCCCAGCCGCGGGAAGCGGCGAGGTTCTCAACAAGGGTGAACATCTGCGGCGCCGTCACCGGATAGGTGCGCGAGCGGACATTGGGGAAGTCGGCCTCGATGCGGGCGCGCTCCTCGGGGCCGATAAAGCGCGATGGCGCGAAGCTCACCAGCGCCGGTGGATTGGCATAGTCGGTGCTGACATCGGGGGTGGCCTGGATCCGCACCGCCTCGACCGCAAGATAGAAGGCGGGGGCAAGACAGAGGGCGCCGAAGACGAGGCCGAGCGAGGCACGGCCCCAGCCCTGATCGCCAGTGATCCAGAGCCGGATCATTGCCGCCAAACCCAGGATGAAAGCAATTGTCGCGACGCCAAGCGCCACCGCCTCGACAATTTCGAAGGTGGTGCTCTCGAGAAACAGCATCCGATGCAGAAATACCGGCAGCACGGCAAGCGGCAAGGCGAGCGCGCCGAAGCGGCGCGACCAGACGGCCCATTTCGAGGTGCGGACGAGGATGCGCATGAGTCTCCTAGAGCCTTGCGTTCCGAGTGAATCGGAACACAAAGCTCCATGTCTTTGCTTTGTCGCGCTTTCGAACCGGTAAAGTCGCTCAACTTTTCCTGAAAGCGCTCTGGCAATTGCGGTCAAAGCTCTCGCATAGGCGCGAGAACCGGCCAAGGGCTAGAGCATTCGTTCCGATGAAATAGGAACGAATGCCCGCGGTATTTGCCTTGTCGCATTTCTGACCTGCAAAGCCGCGGCGCACTTTTTGCTGGAAACCCTCTATTGCCGGACCGGCTCCGGGGTCTTGGGAAGTGGTGGGCACATGGCCTTGATCGCGGTCCACTCGGCGAAGGTGAAGGCGGGACGCGGATTGGCGACGGGGACATCGAAGGCCTCGAGCGCCTTGCGCCGCTCATCGGTGAGCGGGTGGCTCGAAAACAGCGCCAGGGCGCGCGAAAATTCATCGTCCTTGGCAACACGGTCGAGGAGATCGACGAGCGCCGACGCACTGTAGCCGAGCCGGTGCGCCGTGGCGGCCGAGAAGGCATCGGCCTGGCGCTCGGCATTGCGCGAGAAGCGCGTATCGATCAGCGCCGAACCGACGGCGCCTGCGACCGACAAGCCGGTCATGTCGCCCAGGACGAAACCGACCAAGAGACCGGTGGCCGAGGTCGAAATCAGCGATTCCATGGCGTGGCGATAATAGACGTGGCCCAGCTCATGGGCGAGGACGCCGGCGAACTCGTCGGGCGTCTCGGCGGCTTGGAGCAGCGCCGAGAGGTAATAGGCGCGACCGCCCGGCAGGGCGAAGGCATTGGGGATCGCCGATTGCACGACCGTCACTTCCGGCGTGAAAGGCGAACTGAGGCCCGCAAAGGCATCGGAGACGAAGCGCGTGATGGCGCGATTGGCAGGCGTGTCACGATCCGGCTCGCAGACGATGAAGCCCTCGCCATCGGTGAGGGCTGCCTCGATCTGGGTGGCGGCGGTGTTGCCGAGCTGACGCTCCCACGCCGGAGGGACAAGCCCGACAAGCTGGCCGGCGAGCAGCGGCACGCCAAAGATGTAGGAGACGATGACCGAGACCAGTGCGAGGGTCGAGAGGCCGAGAATGCGAAACTGGCGGAACGCATCCTGGCGCTGATGCAGGGCCAACGCCGGCAGGAGTCTGCGGGCGCGGCCGATATCGTCGATGCCTTTCACCACGAGGCGCGCGCCGCCCGGCTTGCCCATGACGCCGAAGCGCAATTCACGCGGGGCGCCGTCGCGGGCGCGGACGTCGACCGCAGACCAGGTGTCGATGGCGGCACGGGTCCCGGCGTCGAGGATCACCAGCGTCACCGGCAGGGCCGCGAGATCGACGACGCAGATGACGTCGCGGAGCACGGCGACCAGACCATCCTGATAGCGGGCGAGAAACTCCATCAATAGGCCCCGACATTGAGAGCGTCGGCGAGCCCCTCGCCGATCAGGGCGCGGTCTTCCTCGGTGGCGCGCACGGTCTCGAGGCTCGCGGCATTAGTGATGGTCGCGCCATGCGCGAGGAGCTTCCACCAGCCGAATGAGAGGATGATCTCGGCCAAGAGGCCGAAGGCGCCGAGCAAGACGAGATAGGCCGCGATGACGATCACGACATTGATCGTGCCGGACTGGAAGAAGGCCATGATTTTGGCGGGGTCTGAGACATCGCCGCCGGCGCTGGCGACCGCGAAGATCGAGCCCAGCGCAACCAGCGCGACGACCGCGAAGACGACCAGCAGGCCGAGCAGCGCGATGACATAGAGGAGGGACTGGAGGAACAGGTCGCGCGCCCGGACTTGCACCTTGAGCGCCGCCTCGCCGATGGTGATGCCGGAGAGAAAGCGCGACGTTGAGCGGGCACGGTATGACGCGATGGATGCAGCAAAAACAAGGACTTCGCCGAGAATGTGCAATGCACCAACCGGGCCTGGGAGCACCAATTTGTCAATGATTACAAGGTCGCGCGTCGTGACGATGCGGAGCGTGATGGCGCCGGTCAAGACGACATTGATGAACCAGGCGGCGTAATAGGGGCCGGCGATCTGGCGCCAGCTGGCCGTGACGGAAAAGGCGCGGTCGCCGAACCAGGTGTGGCGGTAGCGGTAGCGCCAGAGGCTCGCGGCCATGAAGGGGTAGATCAGGCCCAAGGTCGGCACCATCAGCAGCGACCAGAGGAACCGCCGCAGCGCATAGGCCCAGGCATTGCCATGCTGGTTGAAACGGACACCGCGCCAGAGGGTGCGCGAGAGGCGGAAATCGCGGCCGCGATAGGCGGCGTAACCCGACAGGAACCAGAGCAGCGCGAAGACCACGCCATAGCCGATAAGCGCGACATCGGCGAGCTGGATCGAGAGATAGAAGAAGGCGACATAGATGGGCAGGAAGAACGCCAGCGCGAAGAGGAAGCCGATGAGCAGCTGGCCGGGGGTGCCGGTATATTCGAGCGGATCGCCCTCGATAATGGTGTTGTGCCAATAGAAGCGCCGTTTCCACGTCGCCTGCCAGAAGCGATAGAGGCCGATCGTGGGGATCATCAGCAGATAGCCGCGGAGGATGGTCG
>JBEBGE010000040.1:0-28509 GCA_040081595.1 Devosia sp. | reverse complement strand
CCATCCCCCGGTCTCCCCGCACCAGCTGCTCGTTTGCAACCTCGCTTCGATGCGGCGATGGGGTGAGAATAACCCCACAATGAGGGGATGCGGATAAGTGGGGGTCAAACACCGCTTCCAGTTGTGGGATCAGCGGGTTGGAGGTTCGCAATTGCGCCAACCGCAAACTCGATGTCAACTTAGGCGAACTTCAAGCCGACCGCAGGCATAATCGCTCCGGTGGAGCGATTTTGGGGGACTTGGAAGCGCTTCGGCGGAGCCGAATGAGCGTCCCCTGTGGAGACGCTCAAGCGCACCAAGGCCATGAGATCTACGCTCGAATGGCTAGGTCAGGGACGTAATCGTCGTCGCGCCCTTGACGGTCGAGATGGTGTTTACCCAGCCTCTTGTGGCCGAGTACGTGTAGGTGGTGACGACCCCATTGGCATACTTCGAGCCGTGCCCGAAGGGGCGAAACAGTCCAGTGGACTGTTTCGAGGGGAGAAGGCCATGAGAGCTATGCTTGAATGGCTTGGTGAGCACCCGTCCGGCGGCGTCGTAGGTGGTCGCAGTGACCGAGGAGGCGAGACCCAGGCCTACCTGGTCATCGCGCCTTCTTCCGACCGAGTCTGAATGGGAATGAATCCCAACCACCCGGTCTCCTCTCACCAACCATTCGTCACAATCTCGCTGTAGTGAGCGGATGCACACATCATAGGGTATCGGGCGGGAGTGAGGATAATCGGCACTCGAACCCCAATCTCAATCGTTGCGTCGGTAGGTTAGTGACGCCAAATAGGCTGTGACACAGGTCGCAGCGTCGCAAGTGCAGTAGTCGGACATTATGGTCGCCGCACCCATTGACCCGCCTGATGTGGCTCTCGTGGCCGGTAGTGTCAGAGAGTTAGCCAGACTGAAGAATGGCCTCTACTTCGAAGCAGTGAAAGCAAACAAAGACATAAATGATACCGCAGTCCGCCAGAACGATATCATCGCTTATCGAGTCGAGCTGGCCGTAGAATGTCATGACCTTACCCATGGAACAGCGCGGACTAGCCATGGGTTGGAGGTAGGTAGGCGTTCCGCCGAGCTGATGTCGCTTACCTACCTCCGGCGCTGCCCATTTGAAGGGCATTAGTTCTCGGGCCTCGTCCGTTAGCGGTTCTGGAACTAGTCGAAACGGTGGGATTTCCTTTGACATAGTTCTATTTTCCGTCTGATGAATTTCATACGAACTCGGGCCGTACCCATCCATCATCTCGCCTGCCTTCGCGTATATGTCCGGTGGTGTAGCATCTGGGTTCTTCGTGATCCAGTCGCGCCACTCAGCGTTCCATCCTCCAGGCATGCGGCCTAGACCAGCCCCGTGTACGCCCCTTAGATGCGTGGTTTCTCCTAGCGTAACCGTGTATGCGTCGACATCCACCCCGTGTGATCTGAAGAATGCCGAGAGTTGTTGTGGGAAGATGTGATGGTCGTTGACCCTCACGGGCGCCAGCAGCAATTGAGCTTCTTCTGCTTGTTTTGCTGCTACCTCCAATTTGGCCATCGCCAGTGGGTCGCCGAAGTTGGTGACAACCCTGTAACCGGCGGCTGCGACTATTCCCGCCGAGATCTGCCCAAGAGTGTCGTTGACGCTCTGCTGGTGAAGCACGTCGTACCCAACGCCAATCAGCGACCTGTGCTCGGCTGCCCAGGACATCAGTTTGCCATAGGCATCAGATATGTACTCCTTTCCTCCTGCCTCATCCGCCAGTTGAGCGGCATGTCTCTCAAGGAATAGAGCCTGGCTCTCGAGCCATTCGTCGCGCTCTTCGTCATCCGGATATTCATCGAGAAGCCAGGACAGACTGATCGCGGTATGCCCATTGCCATCGCTCCCATTGACCGGATCGTTTGCGGCATATGCATATCTGTTCGTCCCCACCCCCGGCTCCGCCACCTCCCACCAATCCGGGCTCAGGAACCGCCCGAGGAATGCGTCATAGAACCGTGCATGGAGATAGGTGAGCCCTGTTTCCGGATCGGTGCGCTCGCCGATGAATGATTTGGGCTCGGTGGGAGAGAGCGGGGCGAGGACGCCTGAGGCGTCGGTGACGAGGCGGAGGGAGGACAGGTGGTCGCGGTGGGCTTCGAACCGCCCGAAGGCAAGATCGCTCCGGCGGGAACCATGAGAGCGATGCGCACCGCCAAGCCCGATGGACTCTCCTGTCGGGACGCGCCAAGATGCGCTTAATACTTGCTTTCTTGCCTTGGCCGGTTTGCCCTGGGCTCAGCCTTTGACGGACGGACCGCGATACTTGGATTCTCACTGGTTCGAGATGGTCGGCTATGGCGGTACGGCGATGACCATCGCTTCGTACTCGATGCGCACCATCATTCCCCTGCGCATCGCCGGGATCGCCAGTTCCGTCTTCTTCATCGCCTATGGCGCGATTATTTCGTCATGGCCGGTGCTGATGATGGAAATGATCATCCTGCCGCTCAACGTCGTTCGGCTGACCCAATTGCTGCGGCTGATGCGCGATGTGAATGAGGCCAAGGGCGAGGAGTTCGACCCGGCATGGCTTTCGCATTTCGTGCATGGGCGGGCGGTGGCCACCGGCGAAATCCTGTTCCGGCGCGGTGAAGTGGCCAACCAGCTCTTCCTCATCCAGTCGGGACGCTTTCGCGTCGTCGAATACGAAAAGGACATCGGGGCCGGAGAACTGACGGGCGAGCTGGCTTTTCTGACGCCGGGCAATTTGCGCACAGGTACGCTTGAATGCGTCGAGGCCGGCCAGGTCGGCTGGGTCAGCTATTCGGAGATCAAGCAGATCTTTTTCCAGAACCCGAAATTCGGCTTCTACCTGATGAAACTGATCACGACGCGGCTGCTCGAGAACCAAGCCCGGGCGGACGCGGCCAATGAGCGTACCCCTCTCGCCGCCGCGGCAGAATAGACGGGCGTTCAGCCCTTCCAGTCGAACTCCGGCTTGTAGCCCAGAACCTTTTGCGCCTTCTCGATCGAGATCAGGCTCTCGCTCATTTCGAGTTTGCGCTTGCGCTTGGTGCCCGGGAAAACCTCGTCGAGCAGCTCGTCGTTGGACCGGCGCATGAGCGAATTGGAATTGGCGATGCCGAAGACATGCGCACCCTTGAGCCTAGCCTCGAGCGCAAGACGAATGGCCTGCGAGGCATCGCGCGCATCGATATAGGTCCACAGGTTGAAGCGCCGCATCTGGGCGTCCGCCTGGTAGGATTCGAAATTGGCGTAGTCGCCCGGTTCCTGCACATTGGAAAAGCGCAGCCCGACGATCTTGGTTTGAGGATCCCACAGCACATATTGCTCTGCCATCTTTTCGCCGAGCAGCTTGCTGAGCGAATAGGAACTCTGCGGCAGCTCGAGTTCCTCATCCACCGGCACATAGGCGGGCCCGCCCGCGTAGGGAATGCCATAGACCGTCTCGCTCGAGGCCCAAACGACATTGCGGATGCCCAGCCGCCGCGCCGCTTCGAAGATGTAGTAGGTCGACATCATGTTGGTTTCGAAGATGACATTGTCCATCGCCTGGCCCGGCGCCGCGATGGCGCCCAGATGGACGATGCCGGTGACCTTTTCCTCGACGCGGTCGTTGATGCCCGACAGCGCGCCCAGCACCTGGCCAAAATCGGTGATGTCGACGCGCGAAAAGGTCGGGTCGGTCGGCTTGGGCGGATTGGAAATGCCGGGCGGCGCGGCGAGGTCGATCGAGACCACCTTGTAGCCATGCTCCATCAGATGCCGCACGGCGACGCGCCCGAGCTTGCCGCTGCCTCCCGTGACGATGATCATCTTCCCGCTCCTGTTCAAATCCCGGCTTGAGCGTTAGCGCCTTGCGCCATGCCCGGCAATGATGTCGGCCGCTGCCTGCCCCTTCACTTTGGCGACGAGACATTGAAAGATATGCCATCGCCAGGGGAATCGCGCCACGTGTCCACGCCGCAATCCGAAACTTCGAACGCGGGCGCCTGGACCGAAGAGCGCCTCGCTGCGACCGCACTGATCGGCATTCTTGTCGTCGCGGCTGCCCTCCGCTTCAACGGGTTGATGACCGAGGGGCTGCGCTTCGATGAATCCTATTCCTGGGATCAGGCCCGCTCCGACATTCCGACGCTCTTTGTGCGCACCTTTCGCGACAACTATCCGCCGCTCCACAATCTGATCCTGTGGTCGGCAATGCACCTGACCGGCGAAGCCGAATGGAGTCTCCGCTGGCCATCTGTGCTGCTCGGCATCGCCACCGTGGCGATCACGTTCTTCATCGGCCGCCGCTATGGCGGCCTGCCGGTCGCAATTGCCGCGAGTGTGCTGCTCGCCGTCTCGCCGGTTTTCATCTGGTATTCGCAGGACGGGCGGATGTATCCGCTCTTTGCCTTCGGCTCGGCGCTGCTTTGCCTCGCCATCCTCCGATATGCGGAGCACCCCGGCCGAAGGCGCGCGGCAATTGCGGCACTGGCGACGCTGATCCTGCTCTATAGCCACATCCTGGCGCCGATCACCTGGGTGGCACTGGCGGGCATTGGCCTGTTTGTCATTCCGCGCGGCGGCAGACGGAATTTCATCCTGTGGCAAGCCGGCGCCTGGCTGCTGTTCGCGCCCTGGCTGCTGGTATCGCTGCGCCAGACCGGCAAGATCTTGAAGGCCGGCTTCTGGATCCCGCCGATCTCCCCGCAATCGTTCTTCGATCAGCTGGCGCAACTCGCCGGCGGACCGCTGCCGCTCATTGCGCTGGCGGCGACCGTAGTCCTCGGGCTCTGGCCATCGCGTGCGCGCGCCACTTCTTTGCCCCACAAGGCGTTGCTTGTCACATGGCTGGCCTTGCCGGTGGCAGCGCTCACACTGATCTCGGTATTCGTCCTGCCGATGTTTCTCGCGCGCTACATGGTGGCGCTGTTGCCTTGCCTCTATCTGCTGGCGGCGATCGGCGTCGTGCGGCTCGCAGACCAGACACGACCCTCGCGGCCGCTGGCGGTCTTTGCTGCGGCGCTGATCGGCCTGTCGCTGACCCTGGGCCAGGGTCTGCCCGCACGACCGGATTGGCGGCATGCTGCCCAGTTTGTCGCCTCGAACCTCCGGCCCGGCGACTGCGTCTCGGTGCTGCCCAGTTGGGACGAAGTTCCTCTCAACTACTACTTTCGCCATGACGCCACTTGCGGCCTGACCAAGGATTGGACACCGGCAAGCCTCGATCTCCGCAGCCGCATGATCCTGGTGGTCGGCGAACCCGGCGACCCGACCGGGATCAGCCGGACCGCCGAGATTCGCCAGCTGATGAACGCGGCCGGCTGGAACGAAATCCGTCTCCCATACCTCCTCATCGACATCTACGTGTTCAGCAGGGAGGGCTGAATGCGGCTATGCTCAAGCGCGCGCCCTCTGGGCTTGACGGCGCTCGCGCGCGTCGTCCATCATCGTGCGCCCGCCATACTCCTTGCTGCGCCGCCATTCCTCCGCGACGTAGCCGTAGAATGACGGTCCAGTGGCATGGGCCTCGAGCGCCCTCGCCTGAATATCGAGCCGCTTGATCGCCGCAAGCTCCTCGCCGGCCCCGAGCCGCGCCTTGCCGACGGCGTATTTCAGAACCTTGATCGTCTCGTCATAGACCTTGAGCGGCACCGGAAAGGGCGCGCCATCCTTGCCGCCCTTGGACAGCGAAAACCGCGCCGGATCCATGAAGCGGTGCGGCGCGCCATGAATGACTTCGGCAACCATGGCGAGCGAGCGCACGGTGCGGGCGCCAACGCCCGGCACCAGCAGCAGCTCTGAGAAATCCCGCGGCCCGCGATCGGCCGCCGCGGCCAGCGCACCATGCAGCCGCCGCAGCATCACGTCCTTGGGGCGCACGTCGTGATGCGCCGGCATCACCAGATGCGGCAGCATGGGTTCGTTCTCTTCGGCGGGCGCCGCATCGAGCCCTTCGATCCTGGCGACTTCGCGCACCAGCCCGTCCGGCCCGATGGTGCCGAGGAGTTCGAGCTGTGCCTTGCGCGAGGGTGCGGCCCGCGTGTCGGTGAGATTGACGATGGTCCCCTGCCCCTCGCCCTCGATGGCGCTGTGCGGAGCTTCGACGAAATCCCTCAACCCCGCCGATTGCCAATGATAGCGCCGCGCCGTCGAGGTTTCGTCCTTCATCCCCTGCTGCACCACCACCCATTTGCCGTCATCGGCGACGATGAAGCCGTGGAGATAGAGCTGGAACCCATCCTGCACCGCAGCGCTGTCGACCTTGGCGACGAGGCGGCTCGCGCGCGCAAGCGCTTCGCCGTCGAAACCGACGCGCTGGCCGATGGCAATCAACTCGTGGGGCGTCTTGCGCGAATGCTTCCCGCGCCCGCCGCAGACATGCAGGCCCAGTTGTCTCTCAAGCGGCGTCAACCCGCGCTTGAGCGCGCCGATGACCGAAGTCGTGATGCCGCTCGAATGCCAATCCATTCCCATGACGGCGCCGAAGGACTGGAACCAGAAGGGATTGGCGAGCCGGCTGAGAAATTCGTCGCGGCCATATTCGGAAACGACCGCCTCTGCGATCACCGCTCCGAGCCGGGCCATCCGGCCCGCCAGCCACTCGGGCACGCGTCCGCTATGGAGCGGGAGATCGGCACTGCCGGAGCGGGAGGTCATGGAGGCAGTCTACACGAGAACAAAGCAGAAACAAAGAATCTTCGACCGGGCCGTTGACTCGCGTGCACCCATCATCCATAACCAAATCGTTCTATAACACTTCGGTTATCGATATGGACCCTTCGGAACGCCTCGACGCCACGTTTATCGCGCTCGCCGATCCGACACGGCGCGCCATTCTCGCGCGGCTCAAATTGGGCGAGGCCTCCGTGCGCGAACTGGCCGAGCCTTTCGATATCAGCCAGCCCGCGGTGTCCAAGCATCTCAAGATTCTCGAGCGGGCGGGCCTCGTCTCCCGATCGGCCGAGGGCACGAGGCGCCCGGTGAAGATCGAAGCCGGCCCGATGCGCGAAGCCGCCGACTGGCTCGAGAAATATCGCGAATTCTGGGGGAAGAGTTTTGCCCGGCTCGATGCGCTTCTCGAAATTCTCCAGACCCCGATCAACCCACAAGACAAGCCGCAGAACAAGCAAAGGAAGGACGACGATGCCTAAGCCTCTCACCATCGAGACTCCCGGCGACCGCGCCATTGTCGTCATCCGCGAATTCGATGCGCCGCGCCAACTCGTGTTCCTCTGCTATTCGAAACCCGAATTGCTCCGCCGCTGGTACGGCATGCCGGACTGGAAGATGACGGTCTGTGAGATCGACTTCCGCGTCGGTGGCAGGTGGCGCTTCGTCACCGTCTCGCCGGACGGCTACGAGATGGGCAGCCAGGGCGCATATACGGGCATTACCGAGCCGGAGCGCATCGACCAGAACGAATATTACGACGACGACTGGACCAAGGGCGGCACGGTCAATTCGGTGGTGTTCACCGAAAGGGACGGTCGCACCACGAGCACTCTCACTGTCACCTATTCCTCGCCCGAAGCACGAGCCGCCGCCGTCGCGACGCCGATGGCCGTGGGCATGGAGATCGGCTTCAAACGGCTCGATGCCGTCTTGGCCGAGGAACAGGCCGCTTAGCTCCGAACGACCGACGATCTGAACCAAGCAACCTTTTCGCAATGGGGCGCAAAGGGAGCGGGCAAACTCGCCCGTAAAGCGGAGATCGAAATGACCATGACCAACCCATCCGCCTCGGGCTCCCGCTGGCTGCGCTATGCCGGCGCGTTCGTCGCGGGCTTCGCCAGCGTCGCAATCCTGTCGATAGCCGCCGACGCGGTGCTGCATTCGACCGGCATCTATCCCAATGACGGCTCGGCCGGCAGCGACGCCAGCCTTGCCTTCGCTCTCGCCTATCGCACGGCCTTCACGGTGCTCGGAGGTTTCATCGCCGCTTGGCTGGCACCGGCCAACAAGCTGCGGCTCGCGATCATCCTTGGTGCCGTCGGCACAGTCGCGGCCACGGCCGGAGCCATTGCCATGTGGGATATCGGGCACAACTGGTACGCCATATCCCTCGCCCTCCTTGCCGTTCCCTCGACCGCCCTTGGCGGTTGGCTATTCACCCGCGCCTCGCGCTAAGCTCTGCTCAAAGGAGACTGACCATGACCACCACCACGATCACGCCATTCCTCTGGTTCGCGACCTCGGTCAAAGAGCCAATCGCCTACTACAAGTCGATTTTCCCTGACGTCAAAGTCGAGGTGGAGAGCGATTTCATGGGCATCTTCACGCTGCAGGGACAGCGCTTCTACGGCCTCAATGGCGGCCCGATGTTCAAGTTCACCGAAGCGGTGTCGTTCTTCGTCAGCGTCGATACGCAGGAAGAGATCGACCACTACTGGAACAAACTCACCGCCGATGGCGGCGAGGAGTCGATGTGCGGCTGGCTCAAGGACAAGTACGGCCTGAGCTGGCAGATCATCCCGCGCAAGCTCATGGAGTTTCAGGGCGGCTCCGACCGCGCCGCCGCAGATCGTTCGCAGCAGGCCATGCTGAAGATGCGCAAGATCATCATCGCCGATCTCGAGAAGGCCTATGCCGGCAAGTAAGGCGACAGCGGCCAGAGCCAGGGCGCCGGTGGCCAACGCCGCCCGCGCCTTCGCCGACCGCATCAAGGCGATGCAGTCGGACGACGAGCTTCGCAAGATCCAGCGGTACTTCAAGACGGGCGAAGGTGAATATGCCCACGGCGACACCTTCATCGGCGTGCGCATGGGTTCCATCTTCGCATTGGCGAAAGAGTTCGCACCCGTCCTCACACCCAAGGTCTTCGAGACGCTGCTCGAGAGTGACATCCACGAATTGCGGGTCGGCGCGCTAAGCGCCATGGCCAAGCAGTATGCGCTGAAAGCGACCACCGGCGACCGGCGCAAGGAGCTGTTCGACCTCTACATCCGCCGTCACGACCGCATCAACAATTGGGACCTGGTCGATCTCGCCGCCTGGAACGTCGTCGGCCCCTGGCTCGCCGACAAGCCGCGCAAGGTGCTCTACAAGCTGGCGCGCTCGAAGAACCTGTGGGAGCGGCGCACGGCGATCCTTGCGACCTTCGCCTTCATCAAGCGCGGCGAGTTCGACGACACGCTCACCATCGCCCAATTGCTGCTCAAGGATGACGAAGGCCTGATCCACAAGGCCGCGGGCGGAATGCTGCGCGCGGTTGGCGGCAAGGATCGAAAAGTCCTGACCGCCTTTCTCGACGCCCATGCTGCCGCGATGCCCCGTGCCACGCTGCGCTACGCGATCGAGCATTTCGACCCCGCCGAGCGGAAACATTATCTCGGCCCCGGCGCCTAGGCAGGGCGGCCCGGCTTTCATCGGCACTTGCCGATGAAATCGCAATGGCGCAGTGTGTGCTCCCTCCTTCCTCCTCCGCAGCAAAATCACAATGTCGCTTCTGTTTTCCCCGCTCTCCCTGCGCGGCCTAACTCTGCGCAACCGCACCGTCGTTGCGCCCATGTGCCAATATTCAGCGCAGCACGGTTTCGCCAATGACTGGCACTTCGTGCATCTGGGCCGCTTCGCGCTGGGAGGTTTCGGTCTCGTCATCGTCGAGGCCACCGGCGTCACCCCCGAAGGCCGGATCTCCTATGGCGACCTCGGTCTCTGGGACGATGCGCAGATCGCCCCGCTCAAGCACATCGTCGACTTCCTGCATGCGGAATGCTCGGCGGCGGGCATCCAGCTCGCCCATGCCGGTCGCAAGGCCTCGACCCCCATCGCCTGGCGAAACGGCTTCGATGAGACGCCCGAAGAGAAAGCCGCTGCCGCTTTCGAAGCCTGGACCCCGGTTGCGCCCAGCGCCATCATCCATTCGGAAACCCATGCCGGCTACACCGTTCCGCACGCCCTGACCGTCGCGGAGATCGCGGAGACGGTGCGCGCCTTCGCCGACGCCGCTCGCCGCGCCGACGAGGCTGGCTTCGATGTTGTCGAAATCCACGCGGCCCATGGCTATCTCATCAACCAGTTCCTCTCGCCCATCGCCAACAAGCGCACCGACGAGTATGGAGGCAGCCGCGAGAATCGCATGCGCTTCGCGCTCGAGGTGACCGATGCGGTGCGTGCTGCGTGGCCGGCGGACAAGCCGCTCTTCATCCGCATTTCGGCAACCGATGGTAGCGAGGGCGGCTGGCAGATCGAGGACTCGCTGGTCTTCGCCAAGGCGCTGGAGGCGCGCGGGGTCGATGCCATCCACGTTTCGTCCGGCGGCTTCGACGGCTATGGGTTGAAGCCCGCCCCGCTCTACCAGGTGGCGCTGGCCAAGTCGGTGCGCGAGACCGGCATCAAGACCATCGCGGTCGGCCTCATCACCGAGCCCGCCGACGCCGAGACCATCCTTCAAACCGGCGAGGCCGATCTCGTCGCCTTGGCCCGTGGCGCACTCGAAGACCCCAACTGGGCCATCCACGCGAATCACACGCTCGACGGCGCCGCATACGATTTGTGGCCCAAGCAGTCACGCGAGCGCATCCGGGGCAAGGACCGCGTGCTGGGGATCCGGCAGAACTAGGGCGCGGCGCGCGAAAGCCGCCGCGATCCGGTCATTTGCGGTTCACAGTGCTGGTGTCATAGGGTGGCCCATCAATCCGAGGGGATCTCCGATGAACACCAAATTCCTGCTGCCGCTTCTGGCGCTGCCGCTGTTGGCCGCCTGTGCGCCCGAAGTCGAAACCACGATTTACCTCGCCGACGTCCAGGCCGCGCTCGACAGCGGCAAGTCCGTCGCCGTGCCCGCCACGCTCCGCATCCCGCAGTCGGGCAAGGAAGATTGCGAAAAGGGCCTCCCCGATCTGGTCGCCAAACTCAAGGCCTTCGCCCCGGTCAAGACCGAGGGCAAATGCGTCGATGGCAAGGATTCGACGCTCGCCGAAATCGGCACCGAACTGCAGATCGTCGCGGGCGATGCCACCTATGATCCGGTCAATCTTTTCGTCCTCGAAGTCGCGACCACCGACGAGGGCCGCTCGGACCTGACCTTTCATATGCTCAAGCCCATCGAGGACGTGGTGAAGGGGCTTGCCGCGGAGGGCACCCCGCAGACGGACTTCGATCCGTCCAAGTTCATCATCCATGTCAACAACGATGGCGCCGGCTCGGTGGAGCTCGTCGGCAACCATGTGTTCATCGACGACAAGCCCGCTTTCGCCGACTCGGGCGAAGCCACCACCGTCGATCGCCGCGGCGAAGTGACGATCAAGTTCTCCGACGTCGCCTCGAGCTTTGTCGAACAGGGCAATTCTTACTGGTTTGTAACGGTGGGACCGGCGTCCTGAGGCATCTCCGCACCAATTTCCGCCTTGTTTGAAACCTGACCTTGCAACCGCGCGTGGGCAACCCCACGTGCGGTTGATCGCATCCGGGAGGACACCCTATGACCAGCAAGGCCGCGCTCTTTGCTCTGCTGACATTGTGGGGTGTCGGCGCCGCACCCTGCCTTCCGGCCATGGCCGAGGAGACAGTGACCGAAGCGGCAGACGATGACGCCGAGGCGATGGACCCCTTGACCGACAAGGTCTGGGTCCGCTCCGAAGACGGCCAGCTTCCCGGTACCCTCAAGATCTTTTTGTCAGATGGTACGCTGGTCCAGGATTCCTGCTGGGAGACCCATCGGCTCTCGCCCTGGCAGATGGTCTCGAGCAAGGCGCTTAAATGGGACGAGGACGGCGTCGAAATCGCCGCCGATATCGTCAGCCTCTCGGCGGAAGAACTCGTGCTCTCGCTTAAGCTCAAGGGCGGCGCGACCGAAGAGCAGCGCTACGCCCCGGCTCCCGTGCCCTATCTCTGCCCGGATATGCCGAAGGGCTGACGAAAAGGGCGCGGGATTTCTCCCGCGCCTCATCGCTTCAATAGCTTTTCTGGCTATTCCGCCGCGATCTCAAGCATCCTCTCGGGACGACGGGTCGCGAGCGTCACCTGCGCAATCGTGAAGGCGAGCGCCGCGCACACGGCGAACGCGATGACCATCGGCTTTGCGGTATTGTCGGCGAAGATGTCGACCACTCCCATCACTCCCGCCGCGATGATCATCTGCAGCGTGCCCATCAGCGCCGATGCCGAACCCGCGATCGCGCCCTGCTCCTCCATTGCCAGAACGCTGGTCGAGGGCAGCACGAGCCCGAGGAAGCCGAAGGCCACGAACATGAAGCCACCCAGTACCCAGACGCTGTCGACGCCCGCGAGATAGACGACGAGCAGCGCGATCATCGAGGCGAAATAGCCGCTGACCGCGATGCGAACGACGCGACTAAGACCGAACCGACCGACCAGCCATCCCGTCGCCTGCGACACGGCGAAAAAGCTCACCGCATTGATCGAGAAGGCCAACGAGTACTGCGTCGGCGTCAGGCCATAATGGTTGATATAGACGAAGCTCGAATTGCCCAGGAACGCCATAAAGCTCGACATCCCGAACGTGCCGATCAGCGTGAGTCCCAGGAACTTCCAGTCGCGCAGCAGCGTCCAATAGGCCGCGAGTGCGCTACCCAGGCTCGACTCAAGCCGCGCCTCCTTGGGTCGCGTTTCCTTGAGCCCGAAGATCAGCAGCAGCAGCGACAATGCACCCACTGCCGACATGGTCCAGAACAACGCGCGCCAGTCGCCGAACGCGATGACGAGGCTGCCCGACAGCGGCGCCAGGATCGGCGAGATCGAGAACACCAGCATCAGCAAACTCATCAACTGCGCCGCCGCCGCACCGGTGTAGTTGTCGCGCACGATAGCGCGCGGCAGCGACATCGAGGCACAGGCGCCGACACCCTGGATGAAACGGAAGTACACGAGCCACTCGATGCTCGGCGACATCGCCGCGCCGACCGATCCGGCGATATAGACCACCATGCCGAAATAGAGCGGCGGCTTGCGCCCGAACATGTCGCTCAGTGGGCCATAGATCAGCTGGCACACAGCGATCGCGGCCATATAGGCCATGAGGCTTTGTTGCACTGCGGCGGGCGAGGCACGGAGATCGGCCCCCAGCGCCGGCAGCGCCGGAAGATACATGTCGATGGCAAGCGGTCCGATGACGGACAAGAGGCCAAGGACGATTGCAGTTCGAACGAGTTGAGCGTTCATTGAAATGTCTTTCGCGAAAATGGGGCTGCCCGGACAAGCCGGTGCACCGGAATGTAGGATGCGATAAATAGAGCCGCCGCCCTCGCCGGCGCCCGAAGAGGCTCTGCCTCAGGTGGTCTGAATCCTCTGTCGGATCACTCCCGTCCGAACCTGAGCAATCAGTCTATCGGCACAAGACGATGAAGCCACCCGGATTTGACGCATCCCTGCCATGCGGAGCCGATGGAGGCTCCGATGATACCTAAAGGACCACCTGGGTGCCGATTTCGACCACGCGGCCGGTCGGGATGTGAAAATATTCGGTCGCGTCGGTGGCATTCTTGGCGAGCGCGATGAACAACCGGTCGACCCAGAAGGGCAGTCCACCCTTGGGCGAGGGCTTGAGTGACCGCCGCGAAAGGAAAAACGACGTGCTCATGATGTCGAACTTCCAGCCGAGCTTGCGCGCCAGCGCCAGGGCCTTGGGGATGTTCGGCGTCTCGATGTAACCGAAGGTCACCACCACCCGGTAGAACAGATCGTTATAGGCATCGATCTTGACTTTCTCGTCATCGGCGACGCGCGGCGTCTCGGCCGTGAGGATGGTGAGGATCACGTTGTGCTCGTGCAGCACCTTGTAGTGCTTGAGGCTGTGGAGGAGCGCCGTCGGCGCGCCCTCTATGTCGGAGGTCAGGAACACCGCCGTACCCGGAACGATGGTCGGCTTCTTTTTGGAGAGATTTTCGACCAGGAATTCGAGCGGCACCTCGTCGCGGCGGGTCTTTTCGCCGAGCCTGCGGCGACCGGCGATCCACACGGTCATGATGAGGGCAACGACCGCAGCCGCGACGGCCGGAACCCATCCCCCCTGTGCAATCTTGAAGACATTGGAGGTGAAAAAACTGAGGTCGATGACAAGGAACGGCGCCATTACCAGCGCCGCTGCGATCAGCCGCCACTTCCAGACGCGCCACATCACGATGCCGATGAAGATCGCGGTAACCAGCATCACGCCCGACACCGCGATGCCATAGGCCGCCGACAGGGCACTCGAGCTTCTGAAACCCACGACTAGGAGCATCACGAGTACGAAAAGGATCGAGTTGACTTGCGGCAGATAGATTTGGCCGCTCTGGGTCTCCGAGGTGTGTAGCACCGTCAGGCGCGGCAGGAAATTGAGCGCCGCCGCCTGCTGCGCGAGGCTGTAGGTGCCCGAAATCACCGCCTGGCTCGCAATGACCGTGGCGACCGTCGCCAACCCGACGAAGGGCAGCTTGAACCAATCCGGCTGCATTGAGAAGAATGGATTCTCAGCGGCGCCCGCGCCATTGGCGATGACATAGGCCCCCTGCCCGAAATAGTTGAGCAGCAGCGCGGGGAAGACGAGTCCGAACCACGCAAGGACAATCGGCCGGCGTCCAAAATGGCCGAGATCGGCATAGAGCGCCTCGGCCCCTGTCACGGCGAGAAACACCGCACCGACGACCACAAACGAGGTGGTCGAGTTGTGAACGAGGAACTGGATTCCATTGACCGGGTTCAACGCCCACAAGACTACCGGAGTCTGGACAATGTGAAGCAGCCCGACAAGTCCCAGCGTCAGGAACCACACCACCGTCACCGGTCCGAATATCGTTGAAACCCGAGCCGTCCCAAAGCGCTGCACGAAAAACAGAATGACGATGATCAACAGCGTGATCGGCACGACCCAGGGTGCCAGCGCCGGCGTTACGGTCTCGAGGCCTTCCACCGCGGAGAGCACTGAGATCGCGGGGGTGATGATAGCATCGCCGAAAAACAGCGCCGCCCCGGTGACGCCCAGCGCCGCGACCCATCCGGTGCGACCGGTCAGGGTCTTGCGCACGAGCGACATCAGCGACAGCGTGCCGCCTTCTCCATTGTTGTCGGCGCGCGTCACGAAGAACACGTATTTGATCGAGACCGTCAGCGTCAGCGCCCAGACGATGAGGGACAGCAAGCCCAGGACGTCCGCGCTCAGCTCGCCGCCGCCGACATGCGCGGCGAAGGCCTCGCGGAACGCGTAGATCGGGCTCGTACCGATATCGCCATAGACCACGCCCATGGCGCCGAGGACGAGCAGCGGTAATTGTTTGCTGGAATGGCCGGCCGCCTTGGCCGCCGCATCGCCGGACACGATGCCGGATGGGGTCGTCTGACTCATTTGGCCTTCATAGCCCCTCAATGAGGCGGGCGGGGTCTACACCCGGCTAGTTGCTCATTCAACGATCAAAATCGACCGAAGCCCGAGGGATCAGGGTTGCGCGCAATGCGGGGCAATGGCAACCGCCCGCGCAAAAAGCCACGCCCGGGAGCCAGATGGGCTCCCGGGCGCGACATTATGACAGTGATGGATTGGCTAAGCGGCTTTGGCGTCCGCAACATCGGCGGCGCGCGCCGCGCGGGTGGCGTTGGTCCACCAGGCGAGGTTGTCGAACATGTCCTTGGTGAACGGAACCTGGCCGGGAAGAACGTCGTCCCAGGTTTTCTGGCCCATCACGACCGGCATGAAGTCCGAGCCACCGACATGGACGCCATGGCGGACCGATACAGCCTGAAGTTCACCCATCACGTTCTTGAGGTGCTCCACGGCGCGGGCGCCGCCCACGGTACCGTAGCCAACATAGGCCACGGCCTTCTTCATGAACGGCTTGTAGGCCCAGTCGATGGCGTTCTTCAGCGCGCCCGGGATCGAGCGGTTATATTCGGCCGTCACGATGATGTAGCCGTCGAATTCGTTGAGTTTGGCCTGCCACTTGGCGGCGACGTCGTTCGGGGTCGGCATCCAGAAGTCCGATGCCGGGGCGTCGAACAGCGGCAGCGGATAGTCCTTCAAGTCGACGATTTCGACGTCGAAATGGCTTGATTCCTGGGCCAGCTTCGCGATCCAGCCGGCCGGCTTGTCGCCCTGCCGGTTCGGACGAATGCTGCCGATGATCACGGCGATCTTGGACTTGGTCATTTTCTGGTCTCCAGTATCAAAGTGTAACTGGGTGCGAATATGTGACTGTTCGCGAATGCCGCAAGGGGGCACATTGTCTCGCCGGGAGCACAAAGACCTGCTCCCGGTAAGTGGCTGTGGCCGAGGCACATTTCTGTGCGCATCAGGATAGCCGGGCCTGAGGGGAGTCCACCACCGCTCGCGACGCGACCCGCATAACCATTGGCGCGTTTTGTCGCTTATATTGTTCGCTATTTGCGAACAGCGAGGATCGCCCGATACTTTCGCACCGTCTCGGCAAAACCGTAAAGCAGCGCGTCCGCCGTGATGGCGTGGCCGATGGACGTCTCTGCCAGATCGGGAATTGCCGCTATCAAGGCCGGCAGATTGTCGAGCGTCAGGTCATGACCGGCATTGATTCCAAGACCGTGCGGCCCCGACCCAGGGCGGTTGGTGCCGGCATTCCGCGCGGCCGCGGCGGCTTCGGCCAAAGCCCTGAGATGCACCGCCGCAACTTCGGGCTTCAGTGCGCCGCCATACGGCCCGGTATAGAGCTCCACTCGATCCGCGCCGACCATCGCCGCGGTCGCCGGAGCCGCGGGGTCGGCATTGATGAACAGCGACACGCGGATATGGGCTTTGTGCAGCCGCTCGATCGCCGGCACCAGTACGGCCCGGTTCGCTTCGATCGCCCATCCATGGTCCGAGGTCGCCTGCATCGGATCGTCCGGCACCAGGGTCACCTGATCCGGCGCCGCCCGCTCGCACAGCGTCAGGAAATCGTCGGTCGGGTAGCCCTCGATATTGAACTCCCGGCCGGCGAAATCGGCTCGCAACAGGCTCGCCAGTTCGAACACGTCGGTGCGCCGGATGTGACGCTCGTCTGGGCGCGGATGAACGGTAATGCCCTCCGCACCGGCCTCGAGCGCGATCCGGGCAATACCGGTGACGCTCGGCCACGGTACTGCGCGCCGGTTCCTCAATTGTGCGACAGCATTGAGATTGACGGACAGTTTGGTCATGTCCGGTTCCTACACCAGCCGGCGCGTCTACCCAACAGAGACATCAGACCCCTGCCCTTCGCTATGCCAGTACGGTGAGCCGGCGCCGCCGCTCGTCGAGCAGGACGACGCTGACGCCGCTCGCCAGGATCAGGCCGATACCGGCGATCGCCAACGCATTCGGGAAGGTCCCGAAGACGAAAAAGCCCGAGAGTACCGCCCATACAGAGAACAGATAATAGAACGGCGCTACAGCGCCGGTTGCTCCTGCCCGGTAGGACTGGAAGATCAGCAGATGCCCGAGGCTGAGCCCCAGCCCCGAGCCGGCAAGCAGCATCAGGTGGCGCGGTGATGGCGTGACCCAGTGCTCGAAGCTCAGGGTCGCGATGCCAGCCCCGACCATCACCAGCAGCAGTGTTGCGAAAGCGACGATCGGCGAGGGAATTGAGGCGCTGACCTTGCGGCCGGCAATATCGCGCGCCGAAGTTGCCACCGCGCAGAGCAAAGCCAGAAGGGCATAAGGCGAGACGCCGCTAAGGCTGGGCTGCGCCACCAGCAAAGCCCCGGCAAAACCGCCGGCGATCAAGAGCATGCGAACCGCGCCGATTTTTTCGCCATAGATCAGTGACACGCCAAGCAGAAGCAGCATGGGCGAAATCTGTCCCAGTGCGGCGACATTGGCGATCGGCATATTGGCGAGCGCCACGATGAAGGCGAGCACCGCGATCAGTTCGAAACTGTTTCGGATCAGCACCCACTTGTCGACAACATGGCGCACTTCGCGTCGGTTGGCGGTCAGCAGGATGAACGGCAGCGCCCACAAACTCGCCATCACTCCGCGGACGAACAGCACCTCGAACGGCGGCAAGCCGACGGTCGCCAGCTTCATCAGTGCGTCATTGGCCGAGAACGCAGCGGTCGACAGCGCCATGAAGGCGATACCGCGGAGGTTGGATTTGGGATGCAAGGAAAAACTCAGGGTGAGACCGAGCGAGCCTTACACCGGCCCGCCCGCCCCGAAAAGCCCACCTGCCCGATTGCGCCTAGCCGACCGCTACCACGGCGCTGCCGCGCTTCCTGCCGCTGTCGACCAGCCGGTGCGCCTCAACGATCTGCTCAAAGGGGAACACCCGGTCGATCACGGGCTTGATGGCGCCCTTCGCCGCTAGGTCCAGCAACTCCGAATAGGATTCGATGCTCACCGCCGACTCGTTGTCATCCCCGGAGGCGACGACGGCCGGGCTCCACCTGGCCTCGATCATCTGCCAAAGGTCGCCGATCACCATCAGGAACCTTCCGCCCGGCTTGAGCATGTGCTTGACCCGCGCATAGGGGGCGTTGCCGTGATTGTCCATGATCACGTCATAGGTCTTCCCGCCCCGGATGAAATCCTCGCGGTCATAGGCGATCACCTCGTCGGCGCCGAGCCCGCGGACGAATTCCGCGTTGGCTGCGCTGCAGATGGCGGTGACATGGGCGCCCGCGAGCTTGGCCAATTGGATGGCATAGACGCCGACCGCGCCCGAGGCGCCATTGATCAGCAGCCGTTCGCCCGCCTTGAGGCCACCGCGCGCAAGGAAGAACCGTGACGTTGCCCCGCCAAACAGCACCGCCACCGCCGCCGCGTCAGAAAGTCCATCGGGGATCGCAACGATCGCGTCGGTCTCGGCGAAAGTCGCAAACTCGGCGTGGAGGCCGAACTTGAAGCCATGCGAGCCGACGGCCCGGTCGCCCGGCTTGAAGCGGGTGACATTGGCTCCCACGGCCTCGACGACGCCGGCAGCCTCGAAACCGCCGATCTTGGTCTTGGGTCCATTGAAGCCCATGCCGAAGCGCATCAGCAGGCCGAGGCCGCGCGGAACCCTCAGCGCCCTCACCCGGGCGTCGCCCGAATTGACGGTCGTAGTCCTGATCCGCACCAGGATTTCGTTGTCCGAGGGGACCGGTTTGGGAACTTCGCGGATTTGCACCACTTCGGGCGGTCCGTAGCGATCGACGACTGCAGCCTTCATTCTCAAACCTCTCAACAGGGTTGTGTTGGTGATATAGGTCACCAACACACCCATTCAAGAGGCCCGGAGCGGCTACATTCCTTCGGCACCGCGCGAAATGGCGGCGAGCCCGGTGCGCACCACCTCGATCAGCCCGAGCGGCACCATCAGCGCGATGAACGAGTCGATCTTGGAGGGTTTGCCGGTGATCTCGAACACGAAGCTCTCCGTCGTCGCATCGACGATCTGCGCCCGATAGGCGTCGGCCAGCCGGAGCGCCTCGGCGCGCAGTTCCCCCGCCCCGCCGACTTTGACCAGCGCCAATTCGCGCTCTAGCGCCTTGCCCTCGGCAGTGAGGTCATGGACCTTGTGAACCGGCACCAGCCGCTCGAGCTGCAGCTTGATCTGCAGCAGCACCTTGGGCGTCGCGACCGTCACCACGGTGATGCGGCTCAGCCCCTTGTCGTGCTCAGTCTCGCTGACGGTCAGCGAGTCGATGTTGTAGCCGCGCGCCGCAAAGAGCCCGACAATGCGCGCGAGGATGCCCGGTTCATTGTCGACCAGCACGCTCAGCGTGTGCCGCTCGGGCGACTGCGTTTCGGGCGCCAGCGAATAGACCGACCCCGTGGCTTGCAGATGTGCGTTCATCAGACCAACTCCCGTCCCTTGGCGTCAATCACGTCACCGACGTCGCCCTTGAAATCGGGCAGGATCATTTCGTTGTGCGGCTTGCCCGATGGGATCATCGGCAGGCAGTTCTCGTGCTTTTCGACCACGCAGTCGAACAGCACAGGTTTGTTGACGTTGATCATCTCCTTGATCGCCGCGTCGAGATCGGCCGGGTCTTCGCACTTGATGCCGACCCCGCCATAGGCCTCGGCGAGCTTGACGAAATCGGGCAAGGATTCCGAATAGGAATGCGCGTAGCGTCCGCCATGCAGCAGCTCCTGCCACTGGCGCACCATGCCCATGCGCTCATTGTTCAGGATGAATATCTTGACCGGCAGCTCATACTGGACGGCCGTCGACATCTCTTGCATCGTCATCTGGACGCTCGCCTCGCCGGCGATGTCGATGACCAGTGCCTCGGGATGCGCAACCTGGACGCCGATCGCGGCCGGCAGGCCATAGCCCATAGTGCCGAGCCCACCCGATGTCATCCAGCGGTTCGGCATCTCGAACGGGAAATGCTGCGCCGCCCACATCTGGTGCTGGCCCACTTCCGTGGTCACATAGACGTCGCGGCCCTTCACCCCCTCGTAGAGGCGCTGGATCGCATGTTGCGGCTTGATGACCGTCTTCGAATTGGTGAAGCCGAACGAGTTCTTGGCGCGCCAATCCGCGATCTGCTTCCACCAGGGCGCCAGCGCCTCGGTGCGCGGGCTGTTGGTCTTGCTCCGCCAGACGCGGACCATTTCCTTGAGCACATGCGCACAATCGCCAATGATCGGCAGATCGATGCGGATGTTCTTGTTGATCGAGCTCGGGTCGATATCGACATGGATCTTGCGGCTTCCCGGCGAGAACGCGTCGATCTTGCCGGTGATGCGGTCGTCGAAACGCGCCCCGATATTGATCATCAGGTCGCAATCGTGCATCGCAAGGTTCGCCTCGTACGAACCGTGCATCCCCAGCATCCCGAGCCATTGTTTGCTCGAGCCCGGGAAAGCGCCCAGCCCCATCAGCGTCGAGGTCACCGGAAAGCCGGTGAGCTCCGCCAGTTCGCGCAGATGCGCACTTGCCTCGGGGCCTGAATTGATGACGCCGCCGCCGGTATAGAACACCGGACGTTCGGCGCGCAGCATCATGTCCACCGCCGCCTCGATCAGCCGGCTGTCGCCTTCGATCTGGGGACGGTAGCTCTTGTGCCGCGTCGCCTCGATCTCGGTCGGACCGTAATAGGTGCCCATCGCGAACTGCACGTCCTTGGGGATGTCGATCAACACCGGACCCGGCCGTCCGCTCTGAGCGATGTAGAACGCCTCGTGCAGGATGCGCGACAGATCGGCGACATTCTTGACCAGGTAATTGTGCTTGGTGCACGAGCGCGTGATGCCCACCGTGTCGCATTCCTGGAAGGCGTCCGACCCGATGAGCGGCGTTGCCACCTGCCCGGTGATGCAGACCAGGGGCACGGAATCCATCAGCGCATCGGTCAGGCCCGTGACCGCATTGGTCGCGCCCGGTCCCGAGGTCACCAGCACCACACCGACCTTGCCGGTCGAGCGCGCATAGCCCTCAGCCATATGCGTCGCGCCCTGCTCGTGCCGGACCAGGATGTGCTGCACCTTGTCCTGCTGAAAGATCGCGTCGTACATCGGCAGGACGGCGCCGCCCGGATAGCCGAATATGTGCTCGACGCCCTGGTCGACCAGGGCCTGGATCACCATCTCGGCGCCCGTCATTTGCTGGGCCATGTCAGTCTCTCCTCTTGCTCCCTCCCCTCTCGGGGAGGGGCTGGGGGTGGGGACGGCGCCCCGAATGCTGGTTCAGAATCTCAGGCAATAAAAAAGGCCCCGTTCGGGACCTGTTTGCGCGCACCAACCCTCGCAGGGACCTTACCCCACGTGCTTGATGCGCCCCGCTACTACGAGAATAGTCCGCACGGAATGTGCCTCCAATTCGGGCGGGACGATAGGCGCGGGGACCTGCGAGTGTCAAGTCCGCCCCGTGCGGCGCGGTTACCCGTCCGTCACGGCCCTACCAGCCCAACAAAGCCCGAACGCCAATGACGATACCGACAACAATCGCAATCACCAGCCCCCAGCTCAGCACCGCCAGCAAGAAGATGACGATAAGCCGCGGCGGCGGGCCTAAGGTGAGGCGTCGCCAGCCAAACGGCCAAAGACCCAGGAGCAGGCGATCATACACAATTGCCAACATCACAAGCCCCCGCCCAACCGCGACTAATGGCACCAAATATGCGCCAACCTACGCTGCGCCGAGCACGGATCAAAATAGGTAAGACTGCTTGCCCGCGAGACTCCGTCCGGCTATTTCGCGTTCTATGCTGACCTACGCGCTTGAGCCGGACGGCCCCGCCATCGCCACAGAGGCCGACTTCCTCGATCACCTGGGCAATGCGTCCTATTCGGGCGCCGAGCGCATCGTCGTGCCTGTACGCCGCCTCGCGCCGGACTTCTTCAGGCTCGGCACTGGGCTGGCCGGGGCAATCCTGCAGAAATGCTCGAACTACCAGATGAAGATCGTCATCGTCGGCGACATTTCGGCCCATACCGCGAAGTCCGGCCCGTTGCGCGATTTCGTCCGCGAGTCCAATCGCCACGGGGTCGTGCGTTTCCTTGCTTCTGAGACCGAGATCTAGCCCCGGGGTTTCCAAGCCCTGGCCCTTCGGCTACATCCCGGCCTGCGAGTGGACCGCCAAAATGACCGAGACTGTGACCGCGCCGGCTTCCGGCGCCGCTGCCACATTGCCAGTGCATACCTGGGGCGGGGAATTCCGCGCCCTGTTCGCGCTCGGCTGGCCGTTGGTCATCGCGCAACTGGCGCGCAGCGCACTGTTCACCACCGATGTGATTGTTCTGGGATGGCTCGGCGCGCAATTCGTTGCCGCCGGCGCACTCGCCAATGCGCTCTTCGTCTGCACACTGCTCTTTGGCATCGGCGTCGTCGGGGCCGTGGCGCCGATGGCGGCGCAGGCAATCGGCGCCAAGGACCGGCGCATCGTGCGGCGCACGGTGCGCTCGGGCATCTGGCTGGCAATCATCCTCTTCGTCCTGCTCTTCCCCTTCGCCTGGAATATCGGGCCCATCTATCGCTGGATGGGACAGGATGCCGACCTCATCACTCTCGCCGAGATCTTCATCCACGCGGCTATCTGGTCGCTCCTGCCGCAATTTGTCTTTATCGCGCTGCAGTCATTCCTCAACGCGCACGGCGCGACGCGGGCGGTGTTGGTGATCAATGTCGCGGGCGTCTTCGTGAACCTCCTCGCCAACTATGTGCTGGTCTTCGGGCACTGGGGCTTTCCGCGCCTCGGCATCATGGGGTCGGGACTTGCAACCAGCATCGTCAATTTCACGATGCTGGGCTTTGCCATTGCATACATCCAGCTGCACAACCGCTTCCGGCGCTATCACATCTGGCACAATTTCTTCGAGCTCGACTGGCATCGGCTGTGGGAGTTGACCAAGATCGGCGTCCCCATCGGCTTGATGCTGCTCGCTGAGGTCGCGCTTTTCACCAGCGCTTCGCTCCTGCAAGGTTGGCTGGGCAAGGACGAACTCGCCGCGCACTCGGTGTCCCTCACCATCGCCTCGCTGGCCTTCATGGTGCCGCTGGGCCTCAGCCAGGCGACGACCGTGCGCGTGGGCATTGCGCTCGGCGAAAGGAACAACGACGGCATCCGCAAGGCCGGCTGGGCAGCGCTGGCGCTGACGATCGGCTTCATGTCCTGCACGGCGATCCTGTTCTTCAGCTTCCCGCACCAGATCGTCGGCCTGTTCCTCAATTCCGGACTCGCCGAAAACCAGGCGCCGCTCACCCTTGCCGCGAGCTTCCTCGTCATCGCGGCGCTGTTCCAGCTCTTCGACGGCACGCAGGTGACCATGGGGGCGGCGCTTCGCGGACTGTCCGATACCAACATGCCGCTGGTCATCGCCTTGCTGGGCTATTGGGCCGTCGGCTTCCCGATCGCGTGGTATTTCGGCTTCCATACGCCGCTGCGCGGCGTCGGCATCTGGATCGGCCTCGCCGCGGGGCTTGCGGCGGTAGCGCTGACGCTGACCATCCGCTGGTCGCTGCGCGAGCGGCTCGGCCTCACCGACCACGAGCCGACCTAAAGCCAGGTCCAATCGGCCATGCGGTTGCGGAACCAGGTGCGCTGGCGCTTGGCATATTGACGCGTCGCGATCACCGCGCGCTCAACCATCTCCTCGCACGAGATTTCCCCGGCGAGCCAGGCGCCGATCTCACGCAAGCCGATCGCCTTCATCGAAGGCAGCGACGGATCGAGCCCGCGGGCGAGAAACGCCTTGGTCTCCTCGACCGCTCCCGCATCGAGCATCTTGTCGAACCGCGTCGCGATCCGCATGCGAAGCACCTCGCGATCCGGATTGAGCACGACGCGCTCGATCTCCCAGCCCTCGAGCAGCCCAGCCTGTTTGCCGTCCTGGAATCTTGCCAGCGACCGGCCCGTCGTCATGAGCACCGCCAAAGCCCGGACCACACGCTGCGGATCGGGCGCCTTGAGACGCGCCGCAATTTCGGGATCTCGGGCCGCGATCAGCGCGCCGCGTTGCTCGCGGCTCAGGCCTCTGACTTCGGCCTCTGCCGATGCTAGCGCCTCCGGCGAAACCTCCGGCACCTCGGCAAAACCATCTGTCAGCGCGGCGAAATAGAGGCCCGTCCCACCGGCGAAGATCAGCGGCACGCGTTCCGCCTCATCGATGAACCGCTTCGCCGCGCGCGCCCAGTCGCCGGTCGAGAACCGCGTCTCGGGCGGCACGGTGCCATAGAGCAGATGCGGTGCTTTGGCGATCTCCTCCGGCCCCGGCCGCGCCGTGAGCACCCGCAAGCCGTCATAGACCTGTAGCGCGTCGGTATTGACGATGGTGCCGCCGGTCTCACTGGCGCGTGCCAGAGCCATCGCCGACTTGCCGCTGGCAGTCGGACCCGCTATCAGAACCGCGCGCCTCTTCCCCCTCACCTCACGCGTCCCCTCGGTCCCGCATGTCGGTCCTCTGCCTCATTGCCAATCCGCTCGATCCGGCGCTGGACGCAGCCCTGGTGGCGCGCATCCACGCCGAAACCGGCGGCGAGATCAACTGGCTCCACCAGCGCATCGCCTGCGAGATCGTCAAGCCGAAATTGGCAAACGCCCTCGAAGCTGTCCGTGCGGCAGTTGCAGGCAAGCCCATCGACGTGGCGCTCCTGGCTCTCGCCAACCGCCGCAAGCGCCTGCTCGTCGCCGACATGGACTCGACCATGATCGAACAGGAATGCATCGACGAGTTGGCCGACGAGATTGGCATCAAGCCCGAGATCGCCGCCATCACCGCACGCGCCATGAATGGCGAGCTCGACTTCGAAGCCGCGCTGAGGACCCGGGTCGCCTTGCTAAAGGGCCTTTCGCTGAAACGCATCGAAAATGTCCGCCGCGAGCGCATCACCCTCGCCCCGGGCGGCCGGGCCCTGGTCCAGACCATGAAGGCTTACGGCAGCTTCACCTCGCTGGTTTCAGGCGGCTTCACGCTCTTTGCCGATTACTTCGCCAAGCGCATCGGTTTCGACGAGGCGCTCGCCAACGTGCTGGAATTCGATGGCGATGTGCTGGACGGCACGGTGCGCGAGCCGATCATCGGCCGCACCGCCAAGCTCGACCGGCTGAAGACCCTCGCCGCTTTCCACGATATCCCGATGGCCGCAACGCTTGCAGTCGGCGACGGCGCCAACGATCTCGACATGATCCGCGCCGCCGGCATGGGCGTCGCGCTCCACGCCAAGCCCGCCGTCGCCGCCGAGGCTTCGGTGCGCATCGACCACGGCGACCTCACGGCCCTGCTCTATCTGCAGGGCTACGCCGACGAGGACATCGTCAGGTGAGACTTGAGACCAAGCGGCTGATCATCCGCGAGTGGGAGGATCGCGATCGCGCGCCCTATGCTGCGATTAATGCCGATCCTGAAGTCCGCCGCTACTATGAGAACATTCCCTCCGAGGAGGAGGTGAACCGGTGGATCGACCTCTTCATCGAGCGCTTCAAGACTCATGGCTATTACTGGCTCGCGATCGAGCGCAAATCCGATGGCGCGCTGATCGGCGATGTCGGCCTCGCGCCGATCGACGAGGCAACCAAGGCGTTGATGCGGCGCCCTGCCGACATCGAGATCGGCTGGCTTCTCGGCCGGCAATACTGGGGACAGGGCTATTGTCCCGAAGCCGCCCAGGCATGGTTGGACTTTGCCTGGGAAGAGCTCGGCGCGCCCGAGATCGTCGCCTTCACCGCTCGCGACAACGCCAAGTCCGAGCGCGTCATGCAAAAACTCGGCATGGCCCGCGACCCCTCAAGCGATTTCGACAATCCGCGCACACCGGAGGGCCATTGGCTGAGGCCCCACATCGTCTATCGTATCGCCAACCCGCGTGGCGTTTGAGGCGGGGCGCCTCGCCCGCTAGTTGATCTGAACGGGAATGAACCGGCTCTGCCCGGTCGGGTCCGTCACCTTGAACAGCACCGTCGGCCGGCCGGCTTCCTTGGCGGCATCGACCTTTTCGCGGAACTCGGCGACCGTGCTGGTTTCCTGCTGGTTAACCTCGCTGATCACCAGCCCCTCGATCAACCCCTGACGCTCGGCGTCCGAGCCCGGCTTGACGCTGGTGATCAGGAGCCCCCTGGTTTCGGCACGGATGCCGAAATTCTTCCGTGACGCATCGTCGATCGGTCCCACATCGAGCCCGACGAGATCGGAAAGGCTCGGCGGCGGCCCGCTCGGCAACTCGGGATCGGGATCGGGCTGGCCGCCATCGGGCAGCTGCTGGTTCTGCTGGGCCATCAGCAGCTCGCCAGTCTCGAGCCGGCCCAGCGTCACCGGGACGGTCAGATCGGCGCCCTTGCGCCTGACCTTGACGGTAACGAGCTTGCCAACTGGCGTTTCGGCGACGATGCGCGGCAGGTCGCGCATGGCAATGATCGGCTTGCCGTCGAATTCGAGGATCAGGTCGCCCTCTTCGATGAGCCCGTCGGCAGGACTGTCCTTGGTGATATTGACCGCGAGCGCGCCGTGCGTATCGGGCAGCCCGAGGCTGGCCGCGATATCCTGCGTCACATCCTGGATGCCGACGCCCAGCCAGCCGCGCCGCGTTTCGCCGAACTCGGCAAGCTGCTCGACGACCGGGCGCGCGAGATTGACCGGCACGGCGAAGCCGATGCCGACCGAAGCCCCGCTGCGGGCGATGATCGCCGAGTTGATGCCGACCACCTTGCCATCCATGTCGAAGAGCGGCCCACCGGAATTGCCCTGGTTGATCGCCGCATCCGTCTGGATGAATTCGTCATAGGGCCCGGACTCGATGTCGCGGTTGCGCGCCGAAACGATCCCCAGCGTCACCGAACCGCCCAGCCCGAACGGATTGCCGATCGCCATCACCCAATCGCCGACCTCCGCCGTGTCGCTGTCGCCGAATTCGACAAACGGCAGCGGATGGCCGGCATCGATCTTGAGCACTGCGAGATCGACCTTGGGATCGGCGCCGATCACCTTGGCCGGCCAGCGGGTGCCGTCGGTGAGGAACACCTGGATTTCGTCGGCGCCGTCGATGACGTGATTGTTTGTAACGATTGTACCGTCGGCATTGATGATGAAGCCCGAACCCAGGCTCTGCGCTTCCTGCAACGCTTCGGGGCCCTGCCCCTGATTAGGGTTGAGGTTTTCAAGCATGTCGTCGAGCGGCGTGCCGTCGGGCCCTTGCGGATAAGGCTCACCGCTGGTCCCACTATAGTGGCGCGTCGTGCCGATATTGACCACGGCGGGGGAAAGCTGAGCCGCAAGCTTGGCGACAGATTCCGGCCCATCCGCAAACGTGGATGATGGGAGGGCAAACAGCGCGGCCATCGCCAGCGCTCCAAACACGCCCCGCACCGTCATCGGCTAGTCCTCCATCGCGGCTTTGGCCGTCCCAGGTGATCTGACTGGAACTTGTGCCCTCATGCAAGCTACGCAGCGCGCACGAAAAAGTTTAGGCCGGCCCCGGGATTAACCGGGGCCAGCCTGATGAATGGCCAACGATAAGGGCTTGAGTAGGGCCGTTATTGGGCCGGTGCACTCTCCGCAGGCGCCACTATGACGCCCGCCGCCGGGTCGACCGGATCGGTGACGACCACGTCTTCCGGCGTCGGCTCAAGCACGGTCAGTTCCGCCGGCAGCGGCGGGATGCCGTTGGGCGCCTTCGGCACTGCCCCCTGCCCGTTAAGGGTGTCGGCGTTGAAGAACTGGAAGAACTCGCTGTCGGGCGACAGCACCATCGAGGTGCCCGCGCCGGTCAGCGCCGTCCGGTACGATTGCAGGGCACGATAGAACTGGAAGAACTCGGGATCCGGCGAATAGGCCGTCGCGAAGATCTGGCTCCGCCGGGCTTCGCCTTCACCACGCAGGACTTCCGCATCTCGCTGAGCTGCCGCCTTGACTTCGACAGCCTGCCTGTCGGCACGTGCCTTGAGGGTCTGCGCTGCCTGCTGGCCACCGGCCCGGATGCGCGCGGCTTCCGCCTGGCGTTCGGCCGACATGCGCTCGAAGGTCTGCTGCGACACGTCGTCCATCAGGTCGGTCCTGAGGATGCGCACATCGACGACGTCGATCCCCAGCTCCGCCATACCCGGACGGATGAGGTCACGCGCCTCGCGCGACGTGAGCGGCACGTCCTGGTCCAGGAGGCGGGCGACAACGAACCGGATGCGACGACGCTGGCGAACAATACCCGCGTCACGCTCTCTGACATGGATTCCAGTCCCACGAAAGCATGGCTCATCAAGCA
>JBEBGE010000039.1:0-29348 GCA_040081595.1 Devosia sp. | reverse complement strand
GGAACGGCCGATGGGGGCGGTCAGGGGCTGTGTTTCTTCAGCGCGGCGATGGCTCGCGGATTGCCGGTCGCGGCGCGCTCGCGCAGGATGCGGAGATAGGGCTCGGGGCAGCAACGCAAAGACGGTCGAGGTGGTTTGCGGCGTGTCGAGGGGCTAAATGTCGAGCACCGCCTTGACGAGCGGGTGATCAGACGATGGAGAGAAGATGATGCGACGAGCGTCAGAAGAAAGAGCGCGGTTGGGGTGCCACACCTTCTTTCCTCGGAGCCTTGTTGGCTCGGCAAAGCCGGCAGCGTGAACCTTTTCCAGCACCTCTGGAACCAACGCTTTCGACCGTGCGTCCATTGAACCGCGATAGAAAGCTGACTCCTGCCGACCCGCGCCGGATTGAAGGAAAAGCTTTCGCAGGATCGAGATCAAAACCTTCTGCGTTTCCGGTAGAGCCGCAGCAAATAGCTGAGCATTGGTCATCACTTCGTCAGAGAGTTCTGCGATCTCAGATCCTTCAAATTGTGGAGGGATCGACTGGCGACTAACGATGCCCGTGACCGCACCGATGATGCAATCCTTGAATTTCGGCAGATTTGCCGCGGGGTAGTCCTGCTCCAAGTTGACCGTCGTAAAGAGACACTCAGTAAACGTGAAGGATGAAAGCGACACGTCGCCGACGGCTAGCGTGAGCTCGTCCTCGCTCATCGACCTGACGTTTATCGGACCGAGGGTCACGTCATCTCCTATTCCCAAGAAGGCCGACAATATCTCTGCGCAAATCTGAGAAATCTCTTCGGAGCTCGCGGCTATCTGAAGCGCGCGAAGGACTTGGGGCGCAGTGACGTTGGCAGCCGACAACTTGATAGCCAGAACAGCTTTGCCCAAGTCACCAATCCCCGAGATGACTCCAATGAAAGTCTCGGCGTCTTCATCGTAGGGGTGTTGAATAAATCTGACCACGTCGCCGGCCTTGGCGGCACTTGCGAGCGAGGTATCCACGAATCTGCGGGTGCCATCTTCACGCGATGAGGGGGCTAGTCCCGGAAGGCGCAATAGAAGCTGTGCGGAGCCTTCGTCGGGAGCAAAACCCGCTTCACGCTGAAATGCTTCTTGGATTGCAGTTACGTCAAGCGTTCCCAGACCGTCCACGGTGCTTCTAGCGAGTGTCGCGAGACGCTCGATGAGTCGCCGCACGACGCCAGGGTCAAGCCGCGAGTCCTGTGCGGCTTCACGAGCGGATATCATGTCCAGCAAATGATCCCAACCGGTGGCTTCATCGAGTTGGTCTTCCAGAGTCTCAGCAACCAGAAGCCCCTTGGCCAGTAGATAGCTGATGAGTAGCGGACGCGCGGGTAACCAGCTAGGGAAATGACCGCTGAACTTCTTTCTCTTTAGAAAAGTCGCAAGCTCCTCAGAACCAAACTCAGACGTTCTGACTATCCTGAAGCCGTCGCCAACGCCAAGCGCTTGCTTCATTTCGGTCATGCTGTCGAAGAAGTTCTCTCGACCCGCCACGTAGACATCCACTGAGGTAGGGCTTTCAGCCAAGAAGCCTCGCACGAGCGCCATGCCGGCAAATCGGTGATGGCGCACCTTCTTCAGCGCGCCGCCCCAGCCGGCGGTCGCCATTTCGTCGAACCCATCCAATATGAGGTCGACAAACCCGGCGCGCCAAGCTCGAACGAGATCGTTTGCCGGACCGGAATATCCAATTATCCTTGCATGTCGCTCGAGAGCCTCGACTGGCGAAGTCTGCCCCGTGTGCTCTCTGAGGTTGAGGTAGATCGGGCAGCGCATTGCTCCGTCGAAATAGGCCTTCCTTCGCGCGATGAAGGCGCCGCGTAGCGACATGCTTTTACCCGATCCGTATTCGCCCAACATTAGGATGAGTTGTCGGGCACCACTCGGGTTCTTGCTCAGGACATCCGCGTGCGGAACCGAATACGTCCTATCGACGTCAAGGAAGTCGGTGGGCACGAACTCGTTTTCTGCGACGTGAACCGTGTCGTCGGCGAAATCCTGGATACTGCCGAAACGATGGATCGTCCTAGCTCGTAGATACTCGTTCCCATTGAACAACCGACTTCGAAACTGATCAAACGACATAATCGTAGTTGTTGATGAGTACTTGGATTTGACCAAGTCGCGTTGGTCGGCAGTTGGCTCCTGTTGAGTGATCAGCCAACCTTGCGCGAATTTCGACCCGGAGCGGCGAATCCTTAGGACAGATTCGTGAGTTTTCTTTGCGTCGTCGGAAGCCTTGTAGAGCTTTGTCGACGTGGTCGCCTCTACAAGGTGAATGGTGTCACGCGTCTCAAATATTCCGTCGCGCTCCCGCTCATCGAGCTTCCCGGCGCCATCCAGTGCGGCTTCGTTCCAGAGCATTCGAGCCGTTGCACGGACTGCATCCTCAAACGCGTATTGGGATTTCTGCGCCTCATCCATTTCAAGCTCACCTTGCCCCAAGGACCGATGACAGTCATCGCACACCGCTTGTTTTGATTGCAATTGAGCTATTCAATTACTTCGGCGTTGTCTTGGCGGGTGAGAAGCAAATGCGCCACCTCGCCACAAGACAGATTGTTGCGGCAAACTGCGGCGGAAAAGAATGTACGGGTGGTGCCCAGCTCGGGTCCAACCTACGCAAGTCACCTTCGGCACCAGCGTCGGGCTGGACTAAGTTCCTCGCCATTCGTCAGTCGCCCGTTCCTTCCTTCAGCACTTCCAGCACTATTCCCCAGGCGCTTGATCTCGTCTTTGGGCTTTGCAGTGACCCCATTCGGGCGTCTGCCCTCATTGCCTTGGTTCGCTTGAACGTCTCCATGCGAGACGTTCACTCGGCTTTGCCGAGGCGCTTCCAAGTCACCTAAAGTCGCTGCACTGGAACGATTTGCTCTGCGGGACATCTCGAAGTCCCCGCAAGCGGGAGGGAGAGAGGTCCGGCGCAAGCGGCTCCCCCCACCCACCGGCTCCGCAGGTCCCCGACGCCATTCGAGCGTAGCTCTCATGGCCTTCTCGCCTCAAATCATGCCACCGGCATGATTTGCCCCTCGGGACGGTTCGAAGTCCCGACAAGCGGGAGGGAGAGGTGGTGACTGTTAGTCCTCGGATGAGGCGTCCAACACGTCCAACTCAGCTTCGCGCAATCTCTTGATCTCGTCACGGAGTCTGGCAGCTTTTTCAAATTCCAGATTGGTCGCGGCTTCCCGCATCTGCTTTTCGATGTCCTTGATGACGGCGGCGAGGTTGGCGCCGACCTGGAGCTGTTCCTTGCCGGACTTGTCCTTGCCGATCGAGACGGTGACGTGGTCTTTTTCGTAGACGCTGTCGACGATGTTCTGGATGTTGGACTTCACACTCTGCGGCGTGATGCCGTTGGCCACGTTATACGCAACCTGCTTTTCGCGGCGGCGGTTGGTTTCGGCCAGCGCGCGGTCCATCGAGCCGGTCTGGTGATCGGCATAGAGGATGACGCGGCCATCGACGTTGCGGGCGGCGCGGCCGATGGTCTGGATGAGTGAAGTCTCCGAGCGCAGGAACCCTTCCTTGTCGGCATCGAGGATGGCGACGAGGGCGCATTCGGGGATGTCGAGGCCTTCGCGCAACAGGTTGATGCCGACCAGCACGTCGAAGGCGCCGAGGCGGAGATCGCGGATGATCTCGATGCGCTCGATGGTGTCGATGTCGGAATGCATGTAGCGGACGCGGATGCCCTGCTCGTGCATATATTCGGTGAGGTCTTCGGCCATCTTCTTGGTGAGCACGGTGACGAGCGTGCGATAGCCGGCTTTGGCGACCTGGCGGATCTCGTCCACCACGTCATCGACCTGGGTCTTGGCGGGGCGGATCTCGACCGGCGGATCGGTGAGGCCGGTGGGGCGGATGACCTGTTCGGCGAAGACGCCGCCGGCCTGCTCCATCTCCCAGGCGCCGGGGGTGGCCGAGACATAGACGGTCTGCGGGCGCATGGCGTTCCACTCCTCGAAGCGGAGCGGCCGATTGTCCATGGCCGAGGGCAGGCGGAAGCCGTATTCGGCCAGCGTCGCCTTGCGGCGGAGGTCGCCGCGATACATGGCGCCGAGCTGGCCGATGGTGACGTGGCTTTCGTCGACGAAGACCAGCGCGTTGTCGGGGAGATATTCGAACAGCGTCGGCGGCGGCTCGCCGGGTTTGCGGCCGGAGAAATAGCGCGAATAATTCTCGATGCCGGCGCAGGAGCCGGTGGCTTCCATCATTTCGAGATCGAACAGCGTGCGCTGCTCGAGCCGCTGGGCTTCGAGGAAGCGGCCGGCACCGTTGAGCTCCTGGAGGCGGGCGAGCAGTTCCTGGCGGATGAGCTTGATGGCGCCGGTGAGGGTGGCGCGCGGGGTGACGTAGTGGGAATTGGCGAAGACGCGGATGAAGTTGAGGTCGGAGCTCTTCTTGCCGGTGAGCGGATCGAATTCCTGGATGGATTCGATGGTGTTGCCGAACAGCGTGATGCGCCAGGCGGCGTCCTCGTAGTGGGCGGGGAAGAGCTCGATGGTGTCGCCGCGGACGCGGAAGGTGCCGCGCACGAAGCCGGTGTCGCCGCGCTTGTACTGGAGCTGGGTGAGGCTGCGCAGCAGGTCGCGCTGGTCGATGGTCTGGGCCTTCTTCAGATCGAAGGTCATGGAGGTGTAGTCCTCGACCGAGCCGATGCCGTAAATGCAACTCACCGAGGCGACGATGATGACGTCGTCGCGCTCGAGCAGGGCCCGCGTCGCCGAGTGGCGCATGCGGTCGATCTGCTCGTTGATGGTGGATTCCTTTTCGATATAGGTGTCGGTGCGCGGGACGTAGGCCTCGGGCTGGTAGTAGTCGTAGTAGGAGACGAAGTACTCGACGGCGTTGTCGGGGAAGAAGCTCTTCATCTCGCCATAGAGCTGGGCAGCGAGGGTCTTGTTGGGGGCAAGGATCAGCGCCGGGCGCTGGGTGATGTTGATCACCTGTGCGGCGGTGAAGGTCTTGCCCGAACCGGTGACGCCAAGCAGGACCTGGTCGGTCTCGCCATTGCCGATGCCTTCGACAAGGTCGGCGATGGCGGTGGGCTGGTCGCCGGCGGGCTGGTAGGAAGTCACCAGCTTGAACGGGATTCCACCTTCGGATTTCTGGCGCGGGGCGGGACGATGCGGCTGCCAGGCGGTGTTGCCCTCGACCTCCTTGCGGCCGTGAAGGATGATGTCCTCGAGCGCCTTGACGGTCGCCGAGATGCCGACGGTCTGTGCGCCTTCGAGGTTCTGGCCGGGGAGGGCGACCTTCTTCTTGGAAGGCGAGCCGGGGACTTTGGCCCTGGCTGCGGTCGCGGCTGTTTCGAGCGCGCCGCGCATCTGCTCCATGACTTCGGGGTTCTTGGCGGCGGCGCGGGAAATGTCGCGGGCAGTCAAACGCGTATTGGCGGATGGCACATGGCCGAAGCCGGCCTGCTCGGGCTCGCCGAGGCCGGAGAAGTCCGGACGCTCGACGGAGTTGGCCCTGGACCTGGGGGCTTTGAGCGACATCCCTGTCACAAGTGACCGAGATGCTTTTTTGTCCTCGCGCCGGACGAGCTGGCCGGTGGCCCCGGAGCGCGCTCCCTTTTTGGGCTTCTCCAGCCGCTGGGGCGCGAGTTCGCCGGTGGTGCCGGCTTTTTCGCCCTCGCGGCGGGCGAGGTCTTTTTCGCCCTCGCGGCGGGCGGCCTGGTCGAGCTGGCGCTTGTTGCGCAGGCGCTCCTGCGGCAGGCGCTGGTTCAGCCGGTCGGCCTCGGCCTTCTCAATCTCGCCGATGAACTCATCGATGGAGAAATCGGGCTGCTTGTCGGATTTGCTCGGCGGCATGGCGGACTCGCGGTGACGGGATTTCTCTACACGCACCCTAGATAGGCGCGCTGCCAGAAAATGTCAGTGGGACTGCGGATGGGGGAGACTAGCACGATGGGATCGCAGGGGAAATGCGCTCACGTCCGCGCGAAGATCGCTGCCAGTTCGTCGCGGGTTGGAAAGGCCGCATGCGTACCCGGCCGGCTGACGGTGATGGCGGCGGCGTCGGCGGCGGCTTGCATGGCGCGGGGGAGCGGCAAACCGCGATCGTGAAGGGCAGCGAGGACGCCGAGATAGGTGTCGCCGGCGCCGGTCGAGTCGCGGACGATGGCCGGACTGGCGGGGAGGGCGATTTCGCCTTCGGGACCGAGGCCAAGGGCCCCATCGCGGCCGAGGGTGATGACCACGGTGTTGGGCCCCCTGGCGCGCAGCGCGTGGGCGAGCATGGCGGGCCGACCTTCGCCCGCGAGCTGGGCGGCTTCGATGGCGTTGAGGACGAGCAGGTCTACACCGGCGAGAAGCTCGCCGAAGCCGGGCCGCATGGCCGAGGGGTTGAAGACAATGCGGAGGCCCTTGCCGCGGGCGGCTGCGAAGGCGGCGCGGGTGGCTTCCGCGGTCAGTCCGCCCTGCGTCAGCAGGGTGTCGCCTGGCGCAGCCGTCGAGATGGCGGCCTCAGCGTGAGCCGGAGTGAGCGCGTCGGAGCAGTGGCTGGTCGAGGCAATGGCGTTTTCGCCGTCGGGCGACACGAAGATCAGCGAGCGGTCGCTGGCGCCGGGGATGCGGATGAGGGCATCGGGGTCGAGGCCGTTGTCGCGCAGGGCGGTCGCGATCCAGGCGGCGGGTTCGTCACTGCCGATGGTCGCCACGAAGCGCACCGGCGCGCCGGTCCGATGGAGGACCAGCGCCTGATTGGCGCCCTTGCCGCCGAGATCGCGGCCGGGCGGGCCGACGAGAACCGTGGCGCCCGGGCTGGGCCAGGCCGGAGCCCGCATGGATTCATCGATGGCGACATTGCCGAGAACGAGAAACATGGGTTCTGTCTAGCAAATGTATTCCGTTCCGTCCCC
This sequence comes from Devosia sp., assembly GCA_040081595.1. Classification (GTDB taxonomy): domain Bacteria; phylum Pseudomonadota; class Alphaproteobacteria; order Rhizobiales; family Devosiaceae; genus Devosia_A. The sequence goes on along the minus strand of JBEBGE010000039.1, from coordinate 22,474 downwards.
ACCGAGCGGCAGGACGGCCTTTGCGGCAGCGGTTGAAAGGGCTTCGGGCAATCGATAGCGTGCCCGCCATTGCCGGAGGAAAGCCATTTGAGCGGGGATGTCGACAGGTCCATTGCTCGCTGGCAGGGCAATGAAGGCGGCCAGGAGCGCGCCAATTACGCGCTGTTCCTGACCGAGCTTTGCACTCTGTCCGCTGGTACTCGCTGTGCGAAATGCGGTGGAGTCCAGATTGGTTGATCGTCTGACTCCCCGGGCGCGCACCTCCCTCATGCGAAACGTCAAAGGTAAGAACACGACGCCCGAGTTGATGGTAAGACGAATGTTGCACCGTGCAGGGTACCGATTTCGGCTTCATCGCGCGGACTTGCCCGGTAAGCCTGACATAGTCCTTCCTGCCCGACGCAGAATCGTCCTGGTCAACGGTTGCTTCTGGCATGGGCACGACTGTCGGTACGGCCGACTGCCCAAGTCTCGACTCGAATTCTGGGGGCCAAAGATCGAGGGCAATCGCGCACGAGATGCCCGCAATCTCAGTGACCTGAAAGCTGCTGGCTGGCGCGTTCTTGTGGTTTGGCAATGCGAAACCCGAGTCCAAGCCGCTCTGCAACAGCGATTGATCAAGTTCCTTGGCCCCGCGAAACCCAGTGACCTTGTGGATGGCCTTCGGTAGACTTCAGATTCGGAGGTTGCTTCATGCAGAAAAACCAACGTCCCATCGGCATCGACCTTTTGCGGGTGCCGGCGGAATGAGTCTCGGTTTCGAACAGGCGGGTTTCGATGTCGTGGCGGCAGTCGAAATTGATCCTATACATGCGGCCATCCACGAGTTCAATTTTCCGAACTGCGCGCTCTTGCCCCGGTCAGTCGTGGGACTAACCGCTGCCGAAATACGTCTTGTCGCCGGTATCGGCAACAAGCGCGTAGACTGTGTATTCGGTGGCCCGCCTTGCCAAGGATTTTCGTTGATAGGGCATAGGTCTCTCGATGACCCTCGCAATAGCCTTGTCTTGGAGTTCGTTCGCCTCGTTGCCGAACTGGACGCTAGAACCTTCGTGTTCGAAAACGTCAAAGGCCTTACGGTCGGCAAGCATCGGACCTTCCTCGAAGAACTCATCGTTGCCTTCGAAACGGTGGGCTACGAACTCCGCCTTCCGTGGAAGGTTCTGGACGCCGCGAATTTCGGTGTCCCCCAGCATCGTCAACGATTGATCCTACTGGGTGCAAAAAAGGGCGAGACAATTCCGGACTATCCATCTGCCACAACATATCCGGCGGACAAGGAGCGTTCCCTGTTGGACCCTCCCCATGGTCCGACATGCAGAGACGCTTTGGACGATCTTCCCGACGCCGATCAATTCTCCGTGCTTAGCGATCGTGATACGGTCAGGGCCTTACCCCGAAAAAATCCGTCCCTCTACGCGCTGCAGATGCGTAGCCTGTCCAACGAAGGATGGCACTTCGGGCATCCACGCGTCTGGGACCCAACTATGCTGACTTCGAGCGCGCGAACCACGCATACCGATATATCCAAGCGGCGATTTGCGGAAACGAAACCCGGATCGGTTGAGCCAATTAGCAGGTTCTTCAAGCTGGCACCCAGCGGGCTGTCGAATACGCTTCGCGCCGGTACCGACGGCGCTCGCGGTGCGTTCACTAGTCCGCGCCCGATTCACTATGAGCACGACCGTTGTGTCACGGTGCGCGAGATGGCCCGCCTTCATGGCTTCCCCGACTGGTTTAGGTTCCATGCCACGAAATGGCACGGCGCCCGTCAAATTGGGAATGCGGTGCCTCCACCGCTCGCGAGAGCAATCGGCTCATCAGTGGTGGCCGCCTTGGGGGCGTCGCCGAAGCGAGTCTCGAAGGCTATCGATCTAGGAGACCTCTCGCTCCTATACATGGAGCTGTCAGCGGCGTCCGAACATTTTGGCGTCGCGAAGCCTCCGTCGAAGCGGGATCGCAAAAGCGGAGCTAAGAAACGCAAGCAGTACGAGATCGAAGAAGAACGCGAATACCTGCGGGCGGCGAATGGCTGAAAAGGGCGCATCCGAGTCCAATCGTTACAAGGCCATCCTCGAGAAGATATTCTTCGACCGCTATTCGAAGGGCCAAGACCTCCTGCCCTTCGAACGCGCGGATATCGAGGTTGCCGCGCTGGACTTGGGCATCTCGCTTCCAAAGAATCTTTGGGATGTGATCTATTCGATGCGGTATCGAACGCCGCTACCCGACAGGGTCCTCAAGACGCAGCCCAAGGGCCGCGAGTGGATTATTGACGGGATGGGCCGCGCTCTGTACGCCTTCAAGCTCGTCAAAATCAGCCGCATTAGGCCCAATCCTAACCTCGTGAGCATCGCCATTCCCGACGCAACTCCCGAGGTCATACGGGCGTATGCGCTGGACGACGAACAGGCATTGCTCGCTATCGTCCGGTACAATCGACTAATCGATACCTTCCTCGGCCTCACGACATACAGTCTGCAAAACCACCTTCGCACTACGGTAACGGGCATCGGCCAAATCGAGATCGACGAACTCTACATTGGGCTGGACACCAACGGCTGCCACTATGCCATTCCTGTCCAGGCGAAGGGCGGAAACGACCAAATCGGCATCGTTCAAACATCTCAGGACATTCGCTTCGTCGAGGAGCGGTTCGACGGCATTCGCTGCCGGTCGGTCTCGGTGCAATTCATGGACGACGGTATCGTCGCGATGTTTGAGCTTGTGCTCCAAGGCGATGAAATCAAGGTAGCCGAGGAGCGGCACTACAGGCTTGTTCCGGCGTCCGATCTCGACTCAGATGCGGTTCGCGCGTACCGAACCTAATGCCGCCCAACGCAGATGGTCGCCTAGTACGCTTTACCCGCAAGGCGGTGCTGGAGGCGCATCCGGATTTGACGCTGACGAAACTGTATAATGTGTTGGAGAGGGTGCGGACGGCCAGCACCTCGCCCGGCCATTCGGGCCACCCTCTCCCCGGAGGGGCGAGGGGAGGCGAGCCGCTGACGCCCGGGGAACTCGATATTCGCGATCGGGGGCGGGTGCTGATCATCAAGGATCTGCACGAGACGATCGATCGGCTGGTGTTCCGTGCCTATGGCTGGCCGGAGACGCTGAGCGACGAGCAGATTCTCGAAAGGCTGGTGGCGCTCAACAAGGAACGCAGGGCCGAGGAGGCCAAGGGGCAGGTGCGCTGGCTCAGGCCCGACTATCAAATCCCGCGCTTCGGCGCGCCGGGCGAGAAGAAAGCGCAGATCGAGGCCGATCTGGTGGCGCCCGAGGAGAAGGGCAAGCCGGGCTTTCCCAAGGAAGAGGCGCGGCGCGCGATGGCGATTTCGGCGGTGCTGGCCGGGGCGGCCGGGCCGATGTCGGCGGCGGACGTGGCCGGACATTTCCGCAAAGGCAAGAACGTGGAGCGCGAGATCGGGCTGACGCTCAGGGCCTTCGCGCGGCTGGGCTATGTCGGCACCGCCGACGGCGGCAGGAGCTTCGCGCTGCGCCGCGTGGCCTAGAGCATTTCACGTTCCGATAGAATCGGAACGCATGCTCTATGTCTTTGTTTGGTGGCGCTTTCGATCCCCGGAGCACGTCCGGGGAGGAAATGTCTGTCACCTGTTCGCTTCGCGGACCTGCGGTTCCTGAAAGCGCTCCAGGGCCAGGGCGCCCTTCGCTTCCTTGCGTGCCACGGCTATAGCTCGTGGCCGAGGGGCAGGTCATGGATTCGCGGCTTTTGTGGCTCGCTTTGGCGGGCTTTGTCGGCAGCACCGAGGGCGGGCTGATTGCCGGGCTGTTGCCCTCGATCAGCGACGACATGGGCGTCAGCATCGGGCAGGCCGGGCAGGTGGTGCTGGGATATTCGCTGGCTTATGCGATCGGCACGCCGCTGCTTTCGGCGCTGCTGGGCGGGGTGGGGCGACGGCGCATCCTCGCGGGAGCCGAGCTGACGCTTGCGATCTGCGCGCTGCTGATGGCGCTGGCACCTGCCTTTGGATGGCTGGTCGCGGCGCGGACGCTGCTGGCGCTGGGGGCCGGATTGTTCACGGGCACGGCGCTCGCGACGGCGGCGATGATCGCGGCGCCGGGCGAGCGCGGAAGGGCGCTCCAGATCGTCACCTTCGGGCAGACGCTGGCGGTGCTGATCGGGGTGCCGGTCGCCGCCTATATCGCCGCGCATTACAGCTGGCGGTTCGACTATTTGGCCATCGGCGTCGCGGCGCTGGCGGCGGCGCTGGCGCTTTACTTCCGGCTGCCCAAGGGCATGCATGGCGACCAGCAGACGCTGCGGGCGCGGGTGAGCGTGCTCGCCAATCGGGGCGTTCGCAGCGCGCTGCTGACGACACTGCTGTTCATGATTGCCGCCTATCTGCCGCTGATCTATGTCGGCGCGGTGATGGCGGAGGCGGGACTGGGGCGCGAATTGCTGCCGTTCATTCTTCTCGCGAACGGCATTGGCGCGATCATCGCGAGCGTAACCGCGGGGCGGCTCGCCGACCGGGTTGGGAACCGGATGGCGGTGTCGCTGTCGACGGTGGCGCTGCTCGCGAGCCTCGGGCTCTATGGCATCTTGCCGTATCTGGCGCCGGAGCTGCGCTTTGCGGCGCTGCTCGGGGCCATGGGCATCATGGGCTATGTCGGCTGGGCCTATTGGATCGCCCATTGCAGCGAGATGGCGCATCTGGTGCCGAGCTCGGTGCCGGTAGCGATCTCGCTCGACCTGACGGCGCTCAATATCGGCACGGCCATCGCGGCGCTGGCGGGCGGCGCGATTGTCGACCGGATCGGGGCTCACGCGCTGCCGATCGCGGGTGCGCCGCTGGTTGTGGCGGCGCTGGCGGTGTGGCTGTTGGTGACGCGAGGCCCACGCGGGCAGGGCTGAGCGGCCATCAGGCTCCGGGCAGGCCGTGGCCGGCTTCGATGAGTTCGCGCAGGCGATTGGCGAAGCGGGCGGCGACGGCGCCGTCGATGGTGGCGTGATCGAAGCTGAGCGTGAGCGACAGGAACTCGCGGGGGACAAGGACGCCATCGACATAGGCGGGACGCGTCGCGATGCCGCCGACAGTCAGGCTGGTATTGTCGGCGACCGGAATGCCCCAGCCACCGCCCTTGCCGAACATGCCGACAGCGCTGACGCCAATGGTGCCGCGATATTTCCGATGAAGTTCCGGGTCGCGGCGGACGCGATGCCAGAACAGCGGCCAGCCCAGCCAGAAGACCCAATAGGGGATCCAGGCGAAGGCGGGGATGGTCCGCCAGGCCTTCTCGACGGGCTGAGTCTGGGCCTCGCGAATGAAGGCGTGGATTTCGAGCAAGCTGAGACGGTTGGCGGCACGCACGATCGGAATGATCGGCTGCTTGGCGCCATCGAGGTCGCGCTCGACCAGCACGGCGACATCGATGTCGTCGTAGACGCGCAGCGCGTGGCTGCCGGCGCGCAAGGCATGTACAGCGGGGAAATCGGCGACGGAAGCGGCGAGGCAGTGAACGATGAAGGCCGTGAAGGAGAGGGACTCGCCGGCGCGCTCGCGATGGGCCGCGAGGAGCGTACGGGGCAGCGTGACGTCCACCTCGACGAGCCCGTGGATGACGGGGATGCGCGCCGCCGTGCGGAGCGTGAGCTCGAGGATGCGCCGCATCTTCGAGTAGCGGACGGACTTGAAGGCGGGAATGGTCATCGCGGCACCCTAGGGGGTGAACGGCGGTGCGAGTTGATATCGCTCAACAGGCGAGCGGTGCACGGCGAGGGTCGTTGTGGCGGTGGCCCCGGTCGAAGGAGGGCGCCGGGAAAATGGGTCTTGCCTCCTGTCTTGCACTGCCGGGTTCTGTTTCCTAGGTCTAGGCTATCAGCCGCGACTCAGGAGCCTTGCGCATGAGCAATGGTGGGCCACTTCTTCAATCGGTCGTCGCCCTGCGCGCGACCATTCCCGATGATGCCTTCACCGCGGCCGGGCTCGGCACACTGCGCGAGGGCAGCGGCGTTGTGATCGACAGCAGCGGGCTGGTGTTGACGATCGGCTATCTCATCATGGAAGCCGGCGAAATCTGGCTCAGGACGCAGGATGGCCGGGCGGTGCCGGCCTATGCGCTGGCTTTCGATCAGGTGACCGGCTTCGGGCTGGTCCAGACGCTGGGACAGCTCGACCTGCCGGCGGTGGAACTGGGTCATTCCGGCCCGAGCAAGCTGGGCGATGCGATCACCTTTGCCGATGGCATCGCGCAGACGGTCAAGGGCTCGATCGTGGGCAAGCAGGAGTTCGCGGGCTATTGGGAATATCTGCTCGATGAGGCGATCTTCATCGCGCCGGCGCATCCGTCCTGGGGCGGGGCGGGGCTGTTCGGAGCGGATGGCAAGCTTCTCGGCATCGGCTCGCTCAGGCTGCAGATGATGACCGCCGGGGTCATGACCGAGATCAACATGGTGGTGCCGATCGACCTGTTGCGGCCTATTCTTTCCGACCTGACGACACGTGGCCAGGTCAACCGGCCGGCGCGGCCGTGGCTCGGCGTGTTCCCCGCAGAGACCAATGGCGAAGTGGTGGTGATGAACGTCACCGAGGGCGGGCCGGCGGCCAAGGCGGGGCTGCAACGCGGCGACATCATTTCCGACGTGCGCGATACCGGCGTCGAGAGCCTTGCCGATTTCTACCGCAAGGTCTGGGGAAGCGGCCCGGCGGGCGCCGAAGTGCCGCTGCGCATCGTGCGCGACGGGCGGGAGGCGTGGTTGAGGGTCAAATCCGCCGACCGCAACAGCTTCTTGCGGAAGCCGCAGCTGCAATAGGCCCAGGGCCGGCACAGCAAAGTCGCCGTCCCGGCACTAAACGGCCTTCATGCCGCCCGCGGGGGCGTGTAGCCTTCGATTGTGTTTGGGGAGATGCACAGAACCGGCAGAGGAATCGGCGGCAGCCGGGCGATGCTCCGTGGCTTGTTGCTGGCGCTGCTGCTGCTCGGCGTTCCAATGAACCTCGCGCGCGCGGACCCCGCGGCCGATGTAGCGGCACAGACTGCCGCGATCGAAGCCGTGCTCAAGAACAAGGATGGCGTCGCGGCCGAGGCGCTGGCGAAGGACGCGCTGGCGTTTGCCGAGACTACCTTGGGGGCGGACAGCCTCGAGGCTGCCAATCTCCAGCGGCTCTACGGCGATGCGCTGTTCTACCAGGACCGCTTCGCGGAAGCCGAACCGCATTACCGCACTGCGTTCGAGTTGCGACAGAACCTGCTCGGGACCGCGCATCTCGACACAGCGGTCTCCGCCAATGACCTCGCGATCATCCTCAAGCGGCTGGAACGATATACCGAAGCCGAGCCGTTCTACAGGCTTGTCATGGAGATACGCGAGAATGTGCAAGGCAGGAACGCGCCCGAAACGGCGCGCGCGGCGTTCTTTCTCGCACGGATCATCGAGAGCAACGGAAAAGGCGTCGAGGCTGCCGAGATGATGGGCCGCGCCATCGGCATGGCGGAACTGGCGTTCGGCGCGGACGATCCGACAATTGCGGACTGGATGATCGAGCGGGCGGCGATGCTGCACGATGCGGGAGAGTCGGCGGCAGCGGAGCCCGCCTATCTCGCGGCGATCTCGAAGGGCCAAGCGGTCTATCCCCCCAACGACACGGAACTCGCCTTCGCGCGCCATTCGCTGGGCAATCTCTACGCCCAAAGCGGGCGCAATGAAGAGGCGGTGCCGCTCTATCGTGCGGCGCTTGCTGCGCGCGAGGTTTCACTAGGCACAGACGATAGCGCGACGATCAGTTCGGCCGACCGGCTTGCGCGCGCTCTCTGGCAGATCGACCAGATCGAGGAGGCCGAAGGGCTGTTCCGGCGGGTGCTGGTGGCGCGGGAGGGTTCGGACGGAGCGGACTCACCCGCAGCCGCCGACGCGTTGCGGTGGCTCGGGCGTGCGGCAGCGGCACAGGACCGGCTTGCGGAAGCCGAGATCGTGTTCAAACGCGCGCTGGCGATCTCCGAGCAGAAGCTGGGGTCCGACAATGTACTGACGGGGTTCGACCTGATTGCGTTGGGCCAGCTCTATTCGGGGCAAGAGCGCTTCGTCGAGGCGCGGCCATTGCTCGAGCGCGCGGTGGCGGTCTTCGAACTGTCGGATGAGAATCGCGCCAGTGCGGCGGCTGGGCGGATGGCGCTGTCGCTGCTCGAGCATGTGACCGGCAATGGCGAGAAGGCGATCGCGCTGGCGGAGACTTCGCTCGCCGATATGGAAGCGCTGCATGGCAAAGGCAGCCGCGAGACAGCGGACGTGATGGTGTCGCTGGCGTCCTACCAACAAGCGCAAGGCGACTTGGCGGAGGCCGAGCGGATGGTAAGCGCGGCGCGCGACATTTATGGCGTGGTGGCCCCTGACAGCCGCGCGCTGGTTCGTGCGACGAGCGAACTCGGACGCATTCGCGAGGCCGAGGGCCGCTATGAGGAGGCGATGACGCTGCACCGGGCGGTGCTCGATAGTCTCGTGGCGCGGTATGGCGAGGACAGCACCGAAGTGCAGCCGGCGCTCGCAGATCTGGGCAGCACATTGTTTGCGCTTGGCGACTATGAGGGGGCGGCTGAAGCGTTCGGCAAATCGACGGCGATCGTCGAGCGGCTGGCGGCGGTCGATGCGGCGGCGGCGTTTCGGTCGCGCACCGGCGAGGTCGAAGACCAGGCCATCGCCCGCGCCGGGATCTTCGACGATCTGATCAAGTCGATCTATCGGATGAAGGAGGCACACCCGGAGAAGGAGGCGTCCTACGCCGAGCAGTCGTTCGCGGTGGCCCAGCGCGTGCTCGAGTCGGAAGCAGCCGGGGCGCTGGCGCAGATGGCGGCGCGGCAGTCGGCGGGGACAGGCGAACTGGCCGCGCTGGTGCGCGAGCGGCAGGATCTTGTCGCGGCCTGGCGGCGCGAGGATGCGAAGCTGACGCTGGCGCTTTCGGGCCCTCCCGAGTCCCGCGACGCCGATGGCATTGTGAAGCTGCGCGACCGGCTGGACGAGACCGATCGGCGCATCACGGCGATCGACGCGAGACTGGCTGCGGAGTTTGCCGGTTTCGCGGCCCTGCAGAAGCCCAAGGGCTTGGGCGTCGCCGATGTGCAGGCCCGGCTCGGCGATGACGAAGTGCTGATCTTTTTCGCCGACACTGGCAAACTCAACAGGGCGCCGGCCGAGACCTTTGCCTGGGTTGTACCGAAGACGGGGGCGGCGCGCTGGCTGAAGCTAGGGCGCGAGACGGGCGAACTGGCTGCCGCCGTGCGCGAATTGCGCAACAGCATGGGCGTAGGCGGCACGACGCGCGGCCCCAATGCGGTAACGCGACCCGAGGGCAGCGACGATACCAGCCGGGTGCTCAGCGCGGCCAAGTCCATCCATGATGCGCTTCTGGGCGATGTCGAAGACATGATCGCAGGCCGGTCGCTGGTCATCGTCCCGTCGAGGTCGCTGTCGGCGTTGCCCTTCCACGCATTGGTCTCGGCACTGCCGGATGCGAATTCCACAGACCGCTATCGTGAGGCCAAATGGCTGGCGCGCGACCACGCGATCACCATCCTGCCTTCGGTCGCATCGCTGCTGGAACCCGCGCTGCGGAGCGATGGCGCCGAGCGGACCGCATATCTCGCCTTCGCCAATCCACTGCTCAGCGGGCGCAGCGGGACGGATATGAGGGCGTTCACGCGAGAGGGCTGCGCGCCGACGACGGCGGGCGACGCGCCGGTCGAGGTCGCGGAACTGCCGAAGCTCGCGACGTTGTTCCGCGGCGCGACGGCCAACGTGGCTTCAGTGCGCGCCCTGCCGCCGCTACCGGAAACGACCGACGAGGTGTGCGCTATCGCGGCGCTGCTCGGGGCGGGCGCGGACGCCTTGCACCTTGGCGCGGATGCAAGCGAGAGCGTGGTCAAGGCGCTCTCCGACAATGGAGATCTCGCACGCACGAGGGTGCTGCATTTTGCGACGCACGGGCTGGTGTCGGGCGAGCTCTCGGGCCTCGCGGAGCCGGCGATCGTGCTGACTCCGCCCGCGGAGGCCGAAGGCGGCGACGACGGCTTGCTGACCGCCTCGGAAGTGACGACGCTGAAGCTCGATGCGGACTGGGTGATCCTCTCGGCCTGCAATACGGCCTCAAGCGATGGCGGAGGGGAAGCGCTTTCGGGTCTCGCGCGAGCGTTCTTTTATGCGGGGGCGCATTCGCTGATGGTCTCGCACTGGCCGGTCAATTCGGAAGCCGCGGTTCGGCTGGCAAGTGGCGCTGTGAGCGAGCTGGCGGGTTCACCCGAGATCGGCAAGGCCGAGGCGCTCCGGCGCGCGATGGTCGCGGAGATCGACGCGGGCGGAGCGCGCGCGAATCCGGCAAGCTGGGCGCCGTTCATCGTGGTCGGCGCGCGTTAGGCGGGGAGCCGGATCACTCGTGATAGTGAGGCCGGCAGGGAGGGTCGCATGCGGGCAGCGCGGTTGAGTGGGGTCGGCAACATGGCGGTGGACGAAGTGCCACGGCCGGAGGCCGGTCCAGGCGAGGTGCTGATCCGGGTCGAGGCTGCCGGCATCTGCGGCTCGGACCGGCACATGTTCCGCGGCGAATATCCGACGGCATTGCCGGTGACTCTGGGGCACGAGTTTTGCGGAATCGTCGAAGCGCTTGGGCCGGGGGCGACGCGGCTGCGGATCGGGCAATTGGTCACCGTCGATCCCAATATCGCCTGCGGGCATTGCGATGCCTGCCGCGAAGGCCGGGTCAATCTCTGCGTGTCACTCGAAGCCATCGGGGTGACCCGCGATGGCGGCTTTGCCGAATATGTCGCGGTGCCGGAGGCGCAGGCGATCGTCCTGCCGGACGGACTCGACCCGATGCTCGGCGCATTTTCCGAGCCGCTCGCCTGTTGCCTGCATGGCCTCGACGTGGCGCGGATCGAGCCGGGCGACAGCGTGGCTGTGCTCGGCGGTGGTGTCATCGGTCTGATCATGGTGCAACTCGCGCGGCTGGCTGGAGCAAGCCAGGTGATCCTTTCGACGCGGCAGGCGCCGCGACGGCAATTGGCAGAAAAGCTCGGCGCGACCCACTGCGTCGATGGGGATGAGGAAACGCTGACCGCCATCGCCGCGCTGGCGCCGGGCGGCGTGCATGTGACGCTCGAATGCGCCGGCGTGCCCGAGACGTTCCGACTGTCGCTGGCGGCAGCGCGGCGCGGCGGTACGGCGGTGCTGTTCGGCGTGATGCCAAAAGGGCAGCGCATCGAAATCGAGCCGTTCGACATGCTGACGCGGGAGTTGCGCCTCGAATCTGCCTGGCTCAATCCGCATACGCATGCGCGGGCTGCCCGGATGATCGCCTCGGGCGTGCTGGACCTGAAGCCGCTCATCAGCCGCGTCGTCTCGATCGAGGACGTGCCGGGCGAACTGACGGACGAGCCGCGCTTCGGCGATGTGAAGGTGTTGGTCAGGCCGTGAGGCTGAGCTTCGGCATCTGGGGCGTTTGACGGGTCGGGCTTTCCGTCCTGCGTACGCGGCTCCATTGACCTGAATCAACTGGTCCGGCCGTGGTGGGGTTACGAAACGGCAGATCACTGGAGGCTTGGCGATGAACAGGTTCGGCAGTTCCGAGGGTTTGGCGGCGCTTCTGATTGCCGGCGGCATTCTGCTGCTGGCGGTGCAGTTCTTCGGCGGAGCGGCGAGTGTGCTCTGGCCATTCTTCATCATCGTGCCGGGGCTGGTGCTGGCATTCGTGGCCGATCGCGCGGACTGGCCGAGGGCCTTGATGGTCATCGGCGCGGTGATCACGGGCACCGGGCTGATCCTCTTATTCCAGAGCATCTACGACTATTACCAGTCATGGGCCTATGCATGGGCGCTGTTGCCGCTATGCGCCGGCGCCGCGCTCTATTATGCGGGCGACCGGCGTCACGACCCGGCGGAGAAGGCGGTGGGGAAGGCCATGATCGAATGGTCGGCTGCCGGCTTCGTGGCCCTGGGCGCAGTGTTCGAACTGATGGTGTTCAACGGCGCCCATAGCTGGGGACGGATCGTGCTGCCGCTGGCGCTGATCGGCATTGGTGTGCTGCTGCTGCTCAGGCGGAGCGTGAAGCCGCCGCCGGCGCAATCGAATACGACCGATCAGCGCTGACTGGTCCGGCTAGGCGAACCAGGTCGTGCCCGGATATTGGTGGGCGCGCGCCACCTCCTCGTTGAGTTCGAGGCCAATGCCGGGGCGGTCGCTGAGGGCGATCCGGCCGTTGCGAATGATTTCGCCGCCATCGGTGATGGTCGACCAATAGTCGCGGTTGAACCAGTGGAACTCCAGAACGAGGAAATTGGGCACGGTGGCGCAGACCTGGGCCGAGGCCATGGTGCCGATGGGCGAAGAGACGTTGTGGGGCGCGAAGGGGATCGAATAAAGGTCGGCCATCTCGGCGATCTTGCGGCATTCGCTGAGGCCGCCGCATTTGGGAATGTCGGGCATGATGATGTCGACCGCCTGCTGCTCAAGGAGCTTGCGGAAGCCGTGGCGGAGATAGAGGTTTTCACCAGCGCAGATCGGGGTTGAAGTCGAGCGGGTGATCTCGGCCATGACGTCGATATTTTCGGGTGGCACCGGCTCTTCGAGCCACATCAGCTTCAGCGGCTCAAGGTCGCGGGCAAGGCGGATGGCGCTGTGCTTGTCGAGGCGGGTGTGAAGGTCGGCCGCGACATCGACCGAGGGTCCGGCGGCCTTTACCACCATGGTGGCCAGTTCCACCATGCGATCGTGCTCCCATTTGTTGGGAGTCATGTTGAACTTGTCCTTTTCGTACCAGCCGGTTTCGGAGCCGGTATGGCCATAGGCACGGATATCGAGATCGACCTTGAGGGCGGTGAAGCCGGCGGCGAGCACTTCGTCGACCACGGCCTGGACCTCGGACATGTTCATGCCGGGCGACACTTCGCAGTCGCAATAGACGCGGATATCGTCGCGGAACTTGCCGCCCAGCAACTCATAGACCGGTACCTTGAGGGCCTTGCCCTTCAGATCCCAGAGCGCGATCTCGATGCCGGTCAGCGCGGTGATGAGCGCGCCGGCAAAGCCGCCCTCGAAGACGAGGCCGCGGCGGAGCTCCTCAAAGAGTGCGTCGATGGCGAAGGGGTCACGTCCGATCAGCTTTTCGGCGAGTTCGTGGATGATGGCGATGGCCTGGTGGCCGCCATGGACGCATTCACCCAGGCCGGTGATGCCGGCATCGGTCTCGATCCTGACCCATAGATGCATGCAATGGCCGGTGCTCGCAGCCGTCTTGACCGATGTGATCTTCATAGGACTCCCTCGAATTCCGGCGATTGCGGTTCGCCGTCTTTGATCTGTCGCGCGATCGAACCGGAAAAGTCTCTCAACTCTCCCCGGTCACGCTCTGGACGGAAGTCATAGGTGGCCAAATCTGAACAGTCGAGCGCCGGAGCGGGTGCTCAACACCAACTTGCCTGGTCGCCAGTCGGTTCGCGCATGATCTCGCGGACATTTGCCTCGAGGATGCGGAATCCGAGATTGCCGTAGAGCTTCTGGCGGCCTTCGTTGAGGACGAAAGTCGGGCTGCCCTCGATGCGCCCCTTGTCAGCGTCCTGATAATCGGAGGAGAGGTGCGCGAAGGCGGTGCCATCGGCGATGAGAGCGGCGACGGCATCGGTGTCAACGCCATAGGGCCTGGCAAGATCGCGCTGCACGTCCCATTGCGAGATGTCGAGACCGGACTCGAAGAAGCCGCGGCGGAAGGCCCAGAGCGTGCTTTCGAAGGCGGCCTGAGCGGCCGGAGCGGCTTCGGGCGCGGCTTTGCGGGCGATCTCCTGCAGCGCAGCGAGAAAGAGATGGGGGCTCGCGGAGGATGCCGGCTGCGGGTCGATCCAGACCCGTGGGTTGACCTTGACGTGGGGGAAGCGCTTGGCGATCGCGAGAACATGACGATTGTAGCCTTCGGCGCCGCCGCGATCGCGCCAAGCCGCGTCGATCTTGGTGCGGGCATCGCCGAAGACGGAAACGAAGCGGTGGCGGATGGCGACGTCGTGGCCAAAGACGTTAGTCATTTCGGCCACGCGCGCCTCGGCCACATAGGCCCAGATGCAGAGGACGTCGGAGAAATAGGTGATCGGGACCGGACTCATTTCTCGGTGGCCACCGCCTTGAGCTTTTCGATGCCGAGCGTCTGCATGGCCAGATGCTCGTAGAAGGGCTCGGAGCGGCCCGAACGCATCTTGTGGAGGAAGTACTTCTCGAAAGCGATCTTGGCGGCATGGACCCATTTGCCGCGCGAGGACCAATTGACGTTGCGCGGCGGGATCTGCGGCTGGGCGACGAAGGCAATGCCGCTATCGCCGAAATCTGCGAGGCAGACGGCGTTCCATGTGGGCACGGCGCTCGGTTCTTCGCCGGCGATGAGACTTGCGATGTTGCGGGCGGTGGCGGTGACCATGGACTCGATCATGAAGCCGGTCTTGGGCACACCGACCGGCACGGGGGTCTTGCCGAGCGGAGGAATGGCAACGCAGACGCCGACCGAGAAGATGTCGGGGAAGGCGGTATTGCGCTGATGCTTGTCGGCGAGAATGAAGCCGCGCGGATTGGTGAGGCCTTCGATGCCGCGCACCGCTTCGACGCCGCGGAAGGCGGGCAGCATCATGGAATAGGCAAAGGGGAGCTCGTGAGTGGCCTTGGGATTGCCGTCCTCGCCCATTTCGGTGACGTGAAGCTTGCCGGCCTCGAACTTGTCGACCTTGGCGTTGGTGATCCACTTGATGTGCTTGTCGCGCATGGCGCTTTCGAGCAGGCCTTTGGTGTCGCCGACGCCATCGAGGCCGAGATGACCGACATATGGCTCGGAGGTGACGAAGGTCATGGGGACGCGGTCGCGCACCTTGGCGTCGCGCAGGGCCTTTTCGAGGATGAAGGCGAATTCGTAGGCGGGACCGAAGCAGGAGGCACCCTGGACCGCGCCGATGATCACGGGGCCGGGGTTCCTCACAAGTTCGTCGAAGGCGGGCTTTGCCTTGAGCGCGTGGTCGACATGGCAGACCGACTGGGTGAAGTTGTCGGGGCCGAAGCCTTCGATCTCGTCGAAGGCGAGATCAGGCCCGGTGGCGATGACGAGGTAATCGTATTGGACCGACTTGCCATCGGTGAGCTCGATGCGGTGTTCGGTGGGATGGAGGCGCTTGGCGCCTTCGGGATAGAGGCGGATCCCGCGCTTCTTGAAGACCGGTTCGAGATCGATGGTGACTTCCTTACGGTCGCGCCAGCCGACGGCGACCCACGGATTGGAGGGCACGAAGGAATATTGCGTACCCTTGGTGATGACCGACACCTGATGCTGGGCGGCAAGCGCGTCGCGCAGTTCATAGGCCATGATGGTGCCGCCCAGACCGGCACCCAGAACCACGACATTGGCCATCAAATCCTCCTCTGTTCCCTTGGGGGCTTTCCGAGTGTTAGCGCGCGGGCGCGGCGCCCTCGTTGATCTGCCGCAACCGGGGTCACTGCCGGGCGCGCGAGGTGGCCATGTAAAGCGAGCCGGCGCGGGCACCCGAGCGGCAATAGGCGAAGATCGGACCGGGCAAATCGGCGAGGGCGCGCTCCATGCGGATCATGGCGCCCTCGGTGAGCTGGCCCGAGACGGGGATATGGACGGTGCTGAGGCCAAGCCGTTCGGCTTCAGCGGCGATCTCGGCAAAGCGCGGCTGGCCCGGTTCCTCACCGTCGGGACGCGCGCAGAGCACGGTCTTGAAGCCGGCGGCGGCGACGTCCTTGAGTTGCTCGGGGCGGATTTGTCCACCCACCGCGAAGTTCGCGTCCACGCGGGAGAAGTGCAGTTTCCGGTCGGTTGTGCTGGCGAAGGGCCACATGGTGTCAACTCTCTTGTGAAAGGCAAGTTGGGAGCGCCGTCGCGACTTGACTTCGTTACCCAAGCGGACGGCAGTAGTGTTCAGGTGCGCGCGCGGGTCCGCAGACCGAGCACGTAGTAGATCGGGCAGAAGCTGAAGATGGCGGTGGCAATCAGGACGGCGCCCACGACGATCGAGGCCCAGAAGGCGATGGGGTTGGCCCAGATTGGCAAGGCGAAGACGAAGGGGGCCGCGACAAGCAGCGCGCCAAGGATGACGCGGATGAGACGATCGGGTGTGCCGACATTGAGCATGATGAACCTCCAAGGTGCCGGACGCCGGCGAAACGCATTGACTCATATATTCGAATATTCTAATGTGTCAAGATGAATATCAGCGAACTTGAGCCCAGGGCCGACGAGGCCGCCGAATTGCTGGCCGCCATGGCCAATCCGAAGCGGTTGCTGATCCTGTGCAACCTGCTCGATGAGGAACTGAGTGTGGGGGAGTTGTCCGAACGCGTCGATCTCGGGCAGTCGCCGCTGTCGCAGCATCTCTCGAAACTCAGGGCGTTGAAGCTGGTCGCGGCGCGGCGCGAGGGGCAATCGGTCTATTACAGCCTCGCCTCGGACAAGGTGGGCCGGATGCTGACGACGCTTTATGGAATCTACTGCACGCCGGCGAAGCCGGGACGCCGCTAGGCAAAGCGGCCGGCTGAGGCACCTGCGTATAGTCCCATCAATGACCGTATGAACCATTCAGTCATTGACTGTTCAGGTTGCCTGGTCTAGAAGGCACGCTGTTGCGGACGTGGAGCCGCTACCGGAGCCCCAGACCATGCCGAGAGCATTCGATGATGCCGAAAAGGGCGCGATCCGGGCGGCGATGAAAGTCGCGGGGCTCAAGCATTTCGAGCGGGCAGGGGTGCGGGCGGCGCGGATCGACGACATCTGCCGCGAGGTCGGCATTGCCAAGGGTTCGTTCTACGCCTTCTACCCCTCCAAGGAGGAGCTGTTCATGGCGATCGTCGAGGAGCGCGAGGACCAGCACCAGGCCGATATGCTGGAGTTCCTCGGGACGCGAAAGGGTACCGCGCGCGGGCGCGCCGGCGGATTCTTCGACCTGATCCTCAAGAAGATAGAGTCCGACCCGGTGTTGAACCTGGTGCTGGCGGCAGGAGAGATTCCGCACCTTGTGCGCAAGCTTGGTCCGGAGCGGTTCGCCGCAGGGCAGGCCAAGGATCGCGCCTTTGCCGCAGAGGCCGTGCAGCGCTGGCGCGCGGCCGATGGCCCCAAGGTCAACGCGAGCGACCTGCTCGGGTTGATGACGATTACACTTTCAGTCGCTTCACAGCGCCGGCAGATGACTCCGGCCCAATTCGAGCCAGCGGTTGCCCTGTTGCGGGAACTATTCGTCGAGCGGCTTGCAGGAGCAAGATCATGATCAAGGTTGAAGACCTTCACTTCACCTATCCGGGCGCATCGGCGCCGACGCTCAATGGGCTCAGCTTCTCCATTGGCGAGGGCGAGGTCTATGGGCTGCTCGGACCCTCCGGCGCGGGCAAGTCGACGACGCAGCGCATCCTGATGGGACTATTGGGCGGCTTTACGGGCAAGGCCGAATTGTTCGGGCGGCCGGTCGCGACCATTGGCCGGGCGCTCTATGAGCGGATCGGGGTGAGCTTTGAATTGCCGGCTGTCTATCTGAGGCTGACGGCGCTCGAGAACCTCAAGCTCTTCGCAGCCCTTTACGACAAGCCGGTGCGCGACCCGATGGAGGTGCTGGCGGAGGTCGACCTCACGGATGCGGCGAAGCAAAGGGTCGAGCAATTTTCCAAGGGCATGAAGATGCGGCTCAACCTGGCGCGGGCGCTGCTTCATGATCCCGACCTGCTGTTTCTCGACGAGCCCACGACCGGGCAGGATCCGTCGCGGTCGCGAATGACGCGCGATTTGATCCGAGGGCTCAAGGCGCGGGGCAAGACGATTTTTCTCACCACGCACAATATGGCGGAGGCCGAGGAAGTCTGCGATCGCGTGGGGTTCCTTGCCGGCGGCGTCATTCCGGTGACGGGCACGCCCGAGGACCTCAAGCGCGAGTTCGGCAAGCGCGTGCTCGATGTCGCCGCCACATCGGGGGCGGGGACCGAAAAGCTGAGTTTTCCGATGGAGGGGATCGGAACGAACGTCGCGTTCCTCGAATTGCTGACGGCGGGGCAGGTGGTCTCGATGCATACTCTCGAAGCCAGCCTCGACGATGTGTTCATTCGCGCCACGGGCGCCGCGCGGCTGGAGGACGCGGCATGAGCCGGGTGCTGACTCTCGCGCGGCACGATGCGCGGCTGCAATTCCGCTATGGCATCTATGTCGCCTATGCGTTCGTGGTTGGTTTCTATGTGTTCATGCTGACCAGCGCGGCGCCCTATCTGCCCTCATGGGCGGTGGGCGTGATTATCTACAGCGATCCGGCGGGACTGGGCTTTTTCTTCCTCGGAGCGTTGATGATGCTCGAGAAGGCCGAACGGGTGCGGACGGCGCTCGCCACGGCACCGGTCTCCTCCGCCGAGTATTTCGCCGCAAAGGTGATGACGCTGAGCTCGGTCTCGCTGATCGCCTGCGGGGCGCTGCTGATCGTCGTGCATAGCGCGCCCAATCCGGCTTTGCTGCTGGCAGCCGTGGCGCTGACATCGATCATGTTCATCGGCATCGGCGTGCCGGTGGCGCTGAGGTTCCGGACCGTGAACGGTTACCTCGTGGGCGCGGGCGCACTGTTGACGCCGGTGATCGCGCCGGCGGGCCTGGCGCTGCTCGAGCCGCTACCGAACTGGCTGCTGATCTGGCCGCCGGTGGCGCAGTTCCGGCTGATCCTGATCGCAACGGGATATGGAACGGCGAGCCTGGGCGAGGTCGTGCTGATGTTGGCTGTGTGTTTCGCAGCGGCGGCGGCAGCGAGCTGGTTCGCGATCGAGACTCTCAAGACGGAGCTGGGCAAGTGAGCGCGCTTTCGGTGTTCCGGCCACTGCGGTTTGCGCAATTGATGCTGGCGGATGCGACCAATATCAGCCGCGACCCCATGCTGCTGATCGCGATCGTGATGAGCCTGTTTCCCTCGGCCGGGCTTGCATTGGGGCGCGATGCGCTGGACCAGAGCGTCCTCGCCGCGTTCGGGGCCGGCGATTTCTCGCACTACCTGGTGCCGGTGGCGCTGCTGATCCCGGCCATGCTGATCGGCTGGGTGACAGGGTTCCTGCTGCTCGAGGATCGCGATGAGGGGACGCTGCCGGCACTCGATATCACTCCGGTCGGGAAGCGCGGGTTCCTCACCTATCGCGTCAGCGTCACGGCGCTGGTCACCGCGCTGGTGACGCTGCTGGCGCTCCGGCTGCTGACGCCGGAACTATCCGTGGCGATGGCGGTGGTGATGGTGGTTCTGGTTGCGGCGGAAGCGGTGGCGGCGGCGGTGGTTTTACCGGCGCTGGCGCGCAACAAGGTCGAGGGGCTGGCGCTCACCAAGCTCACCAACCTGATGGGCGTGGTGCCCCTGGTTGCGATCATCGCCTCGCCGCTGCGCTATTTGGCGGGCATCCTGCCGCCGTTCTGGATCGGGGAGGCGCTGGAACTTTCCGGGGCTCCCTACCTGCCGATGGGGGTGATCGTCGTGCTCGCGCTGCTCAGCCATGCGGTGCTGATTGCGGGACTGTTCTGGCTGTTTGGCCGCAGAGTCGGTTAGGGTTATCGTTCCGGCAAACCCCGAACGGTAGCGCCCTGTGTTGCCCCGTCGCGCTTCCGAACCGACAAACCGTTTCGCATCCCCGCCTTCGCGAGGACAGGCCTTTTTCTTGGAAACGTTCCGGCTGGACGCGCGTGGGCTGCAATGCCGCCATTCGCGGCCCGGGCTGGCGAAAGCGACCTCTCAGGCGGACAATTCGCCCCGTTGAGTCGCAACAGCCCGGGAGCCGGCAATGGCAGAAGCCAAATTCGACGAGGCGGCCATCCGCCGCGAAGCCTATTACCTGTGGGAAGCCGACGGGCGCCCGCATGGCCATGACCATCACTATTGGTCGCGCGCGGTGGACGTGCTGACGGCACGGCAGGCAACGCCCGCCAAGCCGGTGTCCAAGAAGTCGTCGCCGAAGGCCAAGGCCGAGCCGGCAAAGCTCAAGGCCGCTGCCAGCAAGGTCAAGACCGCGCCGAGCAAGAGCACCAAACCCGAGCCGGCCAAGAAGCCGTCCAAGCCCAAGAAGAAGTAGCGGGCTGAGCACGAAGCGGTAGGATCGAGGGAGGAGACTCCCGATTCCCGACAGCCTGCGCGCCGCAAACCTCGCCCTCGCATTTCTGATCGAGCTCACCATGCTCGCGGCCTTTGCGTTCGCGGGCTGGGCGGGGCCCGAGCCGATCTGGCTCAAATTCATTCTAGCGATCGGCTGGCCGGCGCTGGCGATAGTCCTCTGGGCGGTGTGGGCGGCGCCCAAGGCGGGGCAACGCCGGCTCAAGCAGCCGGCGCTGACGATTTTCAAGGTTGTGATGTTCGGCGTAGCGACCGCGGCTTTGTGGGCGGCGGGGCAGGGATGGCTCGCCGCGTTGTTCGGCGGGCTCGCGGCGCTCAATCTCGTGCTGGCGGTTTTGTTCCGCCAGCACTGAGGATGGGCTAGTTCGCGACCGTTGGCTTGAACTCGAGCGCCACGCCATTGATGCAGTAGCGCAGGTGGGTCGGGGGCGGGCCGTCATTGAAGACGTGGCCCATATGGCTGCCGCAGGTGGCGCAATGGACCTCGGTGCGGACCATGCCGTAGCTGCGATCGACGGTGTTTTCGATGGCGCCGGGGATGGGCTCGTTGAAGCTGGGCCAGCCGGTGCCGCTTTCGAACTTTACCTTGCCCTCAAAGAGCGGGGTATCGCAGCCGACGCAATGGAAGGTGCCGGGACGCTTTTCGAGGAGCAGCCCGCACGAACCCGGGGCCTCGGTGCCGTGGGTGCGCATGATGCGATACTGTTCGGGGGTCAGGCGCTGACGCCACTCGGCGTCGGTGCGGGTCACGGGATAGGTCTTTTCCATGGGTGCTCCCTCTTTTGCGAGGCACGTATAGTTATGGCCCGGCTGATGTTCACCTCACAAGCGTTCACACTCGCGGCAAACGAAACGGGCCGCCCTTCGAAGGAAGAGCGGCCCGGCCAGGTTCCGGCATCAAGAGCTAGAGCATTCCAAGTTCCAATTGAATCGGAACGAATGCTCTAGGCTCTTGTTTTGTCGCGCTTTCGAACCGGAAAAGCGCTTCGCACTTTTCCTGAAAGCGCTCTAGAGTTCGTCGACGGCGTAAGACGTGATCTTGTTGTTCACGACGGAGGGCAGGCCTTCCATCGTCTCGTCATATTCACGGCAAACGCCGTTGAAGTCTGTGCCGGTGCAGACGGTGACCACGGCGCCGCCCGAGATCAGGATCGACTCGATATTGTTGTCGAAGCTGCCGGGGATGTCCTCGTCGCTGTCACCGGGCTCGACGCAGAAGTTGGCGCCGGTGAGGTCGGCACCCTGGTAGAAGCAGACTTCCGTATCTTCCACCGGTTCCTCTTCGACGTCGCCCAGGTCGATGCCGAGCTGGAAGTTCGGCCCGAGGATGATGTTGATGTCGAACGGGCTGACGCCGGTCAGCGTCTTCTTAAGCAGCGACTTGGCGACAAAGCCTTCGATCGGTCCCTTGACGATGACGCACCAGCCGGTGGGCGTGCAGCCCTGGACATCGACCTTGGTGTTCATGGGGAGCGTGGTGATGACGCCAAAGCCGGTGCCAGGCCCGAGGCGCACCTTGGCGGTGGATTTGGTGTACGCGGTGGCGGCAAAGGCTGCCGCAGTCGAGGCGACAATCGCGATTGCGCTGAAGGCTGCGATGCGGATGAATTTGCTGGCGTTCATGGTGGTGATCCTCTCCTGAGCCCGGCATTTCGACAGATCGAACGCGGCTCGCTCCCGATGCCGGGGCAATGGCTGCCCGGCCTGAGATCAAACGATCATGCCGCAACTGAACCGGGGCTGAACGGCGCTTGGCGCCGATGCTCCACTCCGTCAGTAGACCTGCCAGGACGTTACCGCATTGTCGAGCAGATCGCTCAAATGTCCCTGGCTTTGCGTGATCAATTCGCACCAGGAGCGGAAATTGCGGTCGCGGCATACACGCAGCTTGGCACCGGGTTCAAGCTCGATGGAGGAAATTGAATTGTCGTGGCCGTTGAGGGCGGCATCGCGCGTCACCGCGCCCGCCGGAAGGCAGAAGGACGAGCCGGTGAAATTGGCCCCGGTATAGAAGCAGACCCCAGCGCCGCCCGGCGGGTAGTTGAGCCGCGGGCCGGAAACAAGCGTCGAGGGTGCGATGCCGAAGCTGACTTCAGCGAGGCGAATCCAGCCATCGGCCTCATCGGCACGGACCTGACACCAGAAGCCGGTGCAGCGATCGACCCGGATGGCGCTGTCGGCGGTAATTTCGCCCAACTCGCCATAGGCGGTGCCCGGTCCGCCATAGACGGTCGCGTCGCTATCGGTCCAGGCGGCCGTGCCGGCCGTACGCGGACGGGCGTGGCCGTTGGCGAAGCCGCCGGCATGGACACGCATGCGCGGCGCCACGGGAGCGTGCGTGCTCACCGCGTGCAGGCGCACGACTTTGGGACG
>JBEBGE010000004.1:0-101373 GCA_040081595.1 Devosia sp. | reverse complement strand
GTCCGGCCCCGATCATCAGGAGAGTCGCGCTGTCCGGGCGAGCGAGGCGCTTGGCAGCAAGCACCGAGCTCGCGGCCGTGCGCCGTACGGTTATTGCTGCTCCATCCATGAGAGCTTCTAGCAGGCCCGTGCGGGCGCTAAACAGAGCATAGACCGAAGTCACCGCTGGCAATCCGAGCCGGCCATTCGACGGGAATATGTTGGCAAGTTTCACACCGTAGTGCTCGCCTTCGATCCACGCCGGCATTAGGAGCGCGGTGGCGTCTTCCGCTCCTGGAACGGCGATCCTATGGATATGCCGGTCGGGCGCCACATGCGGCGCCGCAAACGCAATCGCAAGCGATTCCAAAAGCTTGGGCCAGGGCGAGGCGGCGGCCACCGCTGCTGCATCATAGTAGGGAAGCGTCATCTGATCGATGTCTCCTCGCTATGACTTGCCACATTGCATACAGTTTGCCTACTATGCACCCAGGATGCCGGCAATTCAGCCGGGAAGCATCCCTACTCAAAGGGGGAATGAAGCAATGAAATGGACCAAGCTGGCCGCAGCCGTGGGCTTGCTCACCGTGTTCTCCGTGCCGCAAGCGATGGCCGACAAGCTCGACGATATCATCGCGTCGGGTGTGTTGCGTTGCGCGGTTGTGCTCGATTTTCCGCCCATGGGTTCGCGCGATGCGGACAACAACCCGGTCGGGTTCGACGTCGACACCTGCAATGACCTCGCCAAGGCTCTTGGCGTCACGGCCGAGATCGTCGAGACCCCGTTCCCGGAACGAATTCCGGCGTTGATTTCGGGCCGCGTTGATGTAGGCGTCGCCTCGACCTCCGACACACTGGAACGCGCCAAGACCGTCGGCTTCTCGATTCCGTACTTCGCCTTCACCTTCAATGTGGTGACCCGCAAAGATGCCGGCGTCGATTCCTATGAGAGCCTCAAGGGCCACAAGGTCGGCTCGACTTCCGGTACCTATGAAGCCATCCGCCTTGAAAAGGACGTCACCAACTGGGCCGATCCGGCCGGCGGTTTCCAGGCCTTCCAGTCGCAGGCCGACGTCTTCCTCGCTTTGTCGCAGGGTCAGATCGACGGCACCGCGGTGACCTCGACCGTTGCCTATGCCACGGCGGCCGATCCCAACTTCTCCAACCTGATGGTTGGTGGCGCCGCGCCCTATGACATCGACTACGTGTCCCTGATTACGCTTCGCCAGGAATACGGCATGATCAACTACCTCAACCTCTTTGTGAATCAGCAGGTTCGCACAGGACGCTACAAAGAGCTCTTCAACAAGTGGATCGGGCCTGGCGAGCCGCCGAACCTCTTGATCCCAGGCGCCTACTACTGATCCGGACACGATTTGAGGGGAGCGCTCGTGAGTGCTCCCCTTTTGCTTCGCGCCGTGGTTTGATCCCATCAAGCCGTTAGGCGGGGTAGTAGGGGACCAGGCCGCGTGTTCAACTACAGCTTTCATTGGCGGCCCGCACTGCAGGCCCTGCCGCAGATGTTGCAGGGTGCGCTCGTTACAGTCGAACTGGCCATCCTCTCCATGTTGATCGGTGTCGCGATCGGAGTGGTGCTCGCGCTGATGCGCACGTCAGGCAACAAATATCTCGATTACCTTGCACTGGTCTGGATCGAGGTCGCGCGCAACACCCCGGCCTTGTTTCAGATCTACATGGCCTATTTTGGCCTCGGCCAGCTCGGCATCCGCATCGATAGCTTTGTGGCACTGCTCGCTGGAATCGCGTTCAACAATGCCGGATATCTCGCCGAGACTTTTCGCGGTGGCCTGCGCGCCGTGCCGTCAACGCAGGCACGCGCTGCGCGCTCACTTGGATTTTCGGCACTCGCGGCGTTTCGTCTGATCGTGTTTCCGCAAATGTTCCGCGCGGTGTTCTACCCGGTTACGAACCAGGCGGTTTGGGCCATCCTGATGACTTCGCTTGGCGTCGTCGTCGGGCTAAACACCGATCTCACCGGGGTCACACAGCGGTTCAACGTCCTCACCTTTCGCACTTTCGAGTACTTTGCCATCGCTGCCGTGCTTTACTACTTGATCGCCAAGTTCGTCACGCTTAGCGCTCGGCTCCTTGCGTGGCGTCTGTTCCGGTACTGAGAACGAAGATGTTCCACACCGCGTTGACTCTCAAAGATCTCGGCCTCTTGGCGCAAGGCGCCGGCTGGACCTTGATGATCACGGGGATTGCCATTGTGGGCGGCACTGCCCTCGGCACGCTTTTCGGTGTCTTCCGTGCGGTGGTGCCCTGGTGGGCCAGCATCTGGCTGGGCTTTCTGCTCGACATCTTTCGGTCGGTCCCACTGCTAATCCAGTTGGTGTTGATCAATGCCGTATTCCCGATGTTCGGAATGCGAGTGTCGCCGTTCACTGTGAGCTGCATTGTCCTTGCCATCTACACCTCGGCCTATTGTTCGGAGATTGTGCGCGGCGGCGTGCTGGCGGTCCCGGCAACCACCCGGCGCGCGGCGCGCTCGCTTGGGCTGACCTGGTGGCAGGATATGGTCGAGATTGTCTACCCGATCGCGCTCCGCGTCATGCTGCCAAGCTGGATCGGACTTACTCTCGGCGTAATGAAGGATACGGCCCTGGTGGGCTGGATCGGCGTGGTCGAGCTGCTGAAACAAAGCCAGATCCTGATTAGCCGCATGCAGAACGAGCCGCTGTTCATCCTGATGATCGCGGGTCTCATATACTTCCTCATAAGCTTCCCAATCGCCCGGCTCGGAGCGCGTCTGGAGGGGAGGTTCCGCGAAAATGATTGAGATTGAACACGTCAAGAAGTCGTTCGGTTCGTTGCAGGTGCTGGACGACGTGAGCCTCACCGTCAACAAAGGCGAGGTGGTCTCGATCATTGGCGGATCAGGTTCAGGAAAATCGACCCTCCTGATGACGATCAACGGACTTGAGCCAATCCAGGCGGGACGTATTCTGGTCGATGGGGTCGAGGTCCATGCCAAAGGCACAAATCTCAATCAGCTGCGCCAGAAGATAGGCATAGTGTTCCAGCAATGGAACGCCTTTCCACATCTGACGGTTATGGAAAATGTGACGCTGGCGCTCCGTAAAGTGCTCGGCAAGAGCCGCGAAGAGGCGAATGCCATCGCGGTCAAACAGCTCGAGCATGTGGGGCTTGGGGACAAACTCAGATCCTTCCCCGGCAAACTGAGCGGCGGCCAGCAGCAGCGCATGGCTATCGCGCGCGCGCTGGCGATGGAACCAAAATACATGCTCTTCGACGAGGTCACCTCTGCGCTCGATCCGCAGCTCGTCGGCGAAGTGCTCGACACCATGCGCCTCCTCGCTAAAGAAGGAATGACGATGATCCTCGTTACCCACGAAATGGCGTTTGCCCGCGAGGTGTCCGACCGCGTCGCTTTCTTCAAGGCCGGCACGGTCCACGAAATCGGGCCGCCAGAACAGATATTCGGCAAGCCGCAGACACCCGAAACCGCCTCGTTTCTGAAATCGGTGCTGTGATGGTTGGCATGCACGGGTGCCGGATCGACGTCGTATCTCCCGCCCAAGCAGATCGCTGATGCGAACCTCGAAGATCATCCATATTGTCTCGGCCCATGCAGAGGGAGAAGTCGGTGACGTCATCGTCGGTGGCGTCGCTCCGCCGCCGGGCGACACAATTTGGGAGCAACGCAATTTCATCGCGCAGGACGAAACGCTCCGCAACTTCGTCCTTAACGAGCCGCGCGGCGGCGTCTTTCGCCATGTAAGCCTGCTCGTGCCACCCAAGAATCCGGACGCGCATATGGGCTGGATCGTCATGGAGCCGCAGGACACGCCGCCCATGTCTGGGTCCAATTCAATGTGCGTAGCGACGGTGCTGCTCGACACCGGCATACTGCCGATGACCGAGCCGCGGACCCGGCTGGTGCTTGAGGCCCCCGGCGGGCCGATCGAGATTGTCGCAGATTGCCGCGACGGCAAGGCAGAGCGGATCAGCGTTACCAACCACCCGTCCTTCGCGGATAAGCTCGATGCCGTAATTGAGGTCGAGGGAATTGGCTCGCTGAAGGTAGATACTGCCTATGGCGGCGATAGTTTTGTCTTTGTCTCCGCGGCGCGCCTGGGCTTTTCGCTGACACCTGACGAAGCCCGCGACATCGCGACCACTGGAATGAAGATTACTCTTGCAGCCAACGAGCAACTCGGCTTCGTGCATCCCGAGAACGCTGGCTGGAACCACATCTCGTTTTGTCAGGTCACTGCCCCGATCGAGCGCATCGGTGGGGTGCTTACCGGCAAGAACGCCGTTGCCATCCGCCCCGGCAAGATCGATCGCTCGCCCTGCGGCACCGGCTGTTCGGCGCGCATGGCGGTTCTTCACGCACGCGGGGAAATGCGGGTCGGCGAGCGCCTCGTGGGCCGCTCACTGATCGATTCCGAATTCCACTGCCGTATCGACCGCGAGGTCACAGTCGGTGGCCGACCGGGCATCGTCCCGGTGATCTCAGGCCGCGCCTGGATCGTTGGGACGCGGCAGGACATGCTCGACCCTGCCGATCCCTGGCCCGCTGGCTACCGACTCTCCGACACATGGCCTCTCGAAGGACGTTTCTGATGAAGATCACCGCTATCAAGTACTGGAAGATCGGACTGCCATTGCGCGAAGGGCGATACAAATGGTCTGGAGGCAACTTCATCGATGTCTTCGATTCAACGGTGGTCGCAGTCGAGACTGATGCCGGGATCACCGGCTACGCCGAATGCTGTCCGCTAGGCTCGGCCTATCTGCCGGCCTATGCGGCGGGCGTCCGCGCTGGCCTAGAGGAGGTCGGGCCGAAGGTTATCGGCATGGATCCCACCGCACTTGGACCGCTCAATCGGCACATGGACGCAATGCTCCGCGGCCACCCCTACGTTAAGGCACCGATCGACATTGCCTGCTGGGATATCCTCGGCAAGGTGGCGGGACTGCCGGTCTATACGTTACTGGGGGGCGCCGACCAGCCAGACATCAAGCTCTACCGGGCCATCAGCCAGGAAGACGCCAGCGTCATGGCCGAGAAGATCGCTGGCTACCGGGCAGAAGGCTACACCAAGTTCCAGCTCAAGGTCGGCGGCGACGCAAATGACGACATCGCCCGTATCCGGGCCTGCCGTGCTATCCTCAGACCGACGGATATCCTCGTCTGCGATGCCAACACTGGCTGGACCATGGCCGACGCGGCACGCGTAGTGAACGCGGTTAGCGACCTGGACGTCTACATCGAACAGCCTTGTATGACCTATGAAGAGAGCGTCTCTGTCCGCCGCCGCACTACCCTGCCTTTCATCCTCGACGAGAACATCGACGGCGTCGGCATGCTGCAGCGCGGCCTCGCCGAAGATGCCTTCGACTTGATCAATTTGAAAATCTCCAAAGTCGGGGGACTGACCAAGGCGAAACAAATGCGAGACCTATGCGTCGCAAACCGCATCCCGATGACTATCGAGGACACCTGGGGTGGGGACATCGTCACGGCGACCATCGCACACCTCGCGCGCTCGACGCCGGAGAGCTTGTGCTTCTCGGCGACGGACTTCAACTCCTACGGCACCGTCGATATCGCCGATGGTGCACCAAATCGGGTTGAAGGCCGGATGACCGCGCCCGACGTTCCGGGACTTGGCATCACGCCGCGCTTCGACGTGTTGGGTGAGCCCAAGTTCATCGGCCACTGACGGGAACGGCAATGGCCGAGGATGCCCAGGGCGAAGCGAGAACGAGCCGGCCGTTCGCCGCGTTCGATCCGACGCCGCGTGATCGCGGGCCGCTGCGCCGGTGCATTACCGAGGCCTGCCGCCTCCCTGAGCCAGAGTGCGTACCGCCGCTCATCGAGCAGGCGAGCCTGCCGGCCGACGCCGCCGGGCGTGTCCGAGCGACCGCGACGAGATTGGTGGAGGCGATCCGCGCCAAGGGGCATGCGCGGGGCGTTGAGGGGCTGATTCACGAATACTCGCTGTCGAGCGAGGAGGGAGTAGCTCTGATGTGCCTTGCCGAGGCACTGCTGCGAATCCCCGACAGCGCCACGCGGGACGCACTGATCCGCGACAAAGTCTCGCGCGGCAACTGGCGCGCACATCTGGGGCCTGAGCGCTCGCTGTTCGTCAATGCCGCGACCTGGGGCCTAATGGTCACCGGCCGGCTGACCTCTGCTATTCCCGAAGACGGTCTAGCCAACGCGCTGACCCGGTTGATCGCGCGAGGTGGCGAGCCAGTGATCCGCACGGGCGTCGATCTCGCTATGCGCATGATGGGGGAGCAATTTGTCACTGGCCAGACCATCGGCGAAGCACTCGATAACAGTCGCCGCATGCAAGCGCGCGGCTTCCAGTACTCTTATGACATGCTAGGCGAGGCCGCGACGACCGCCGCCGATGCGGACCGCTATTACGCCGCCTACCGTGACGCAATCGTCGCCATCGGCAGGGCATCGGCGGGGCGCGGTCCCTATGGTGGGCCGGGCATCTCCATCAAACTGTCGGCACTGCACCCGCGTTATCGGCGCTCCCAGATCGACCGGGTGATGGGCGAGGTTCTGCCACGGCTGCGCGAACTGGCGCTGCTCGCCAAGGCCAGTAATATCGGACTCAACATCGACGCCGAGGAATCCGATCGGCTCGAAATCTCGCTCGACTTGCTGGAGGCGCTATGCCTCGATCCGGCGCTCGCTGGATGGAACGGTATCGGCTTCGTGGTACAGGCCTACAGCAAACGCTGCCCGTTCGTCGTCGATTTCTTGATTGACCTATCGCGGCGCAGCGGTCACCGCATCATGGTCCGCCTGGTCAAGGGCGCGTACTGGGACAGCGAGATCAAACAGGCGCAGGTCGAAGGGCTCGGCGGCTATCCGGTCTACACCCGAAAGGTCTATTCGGACGTTTCTTACCTCGCCTGTGCCCGCAAGCTGTTGTTCGCGCGCGGGACTATCTTCCCCCAATTCGCGACCCACAACGCTCAGACGGTGGCGGCAATCTACGAGATGGCCGGGCCGCACTTCACTCACGGCGACTACGAATTCCAGTGCCTGCACGGAATGGGTGAGAGGCTCTACGCCGAAGTGGTGGGCCCTGAGAAGCTGCACCGGCCGTGCCGAATCTACGCACCGGTCGGCACGCATGGGACTTTGCTCGCCTATCTCGTGCGGCGGCTCCTCGAGAACGGCGCCAACTCCTCCTTCGTCAACCGCATCGGCGACGAAGCGATCCCTATCGATGAGTTGGTCGCCGATCCGGTCGATGTGGCGCGGCGGATCGACCCACTGGGCGCGCCACATCCACACATTGCTCTCCCAAGCGCCATCCTAGGCACGCGACGCAACTCGGCAGGACTTGACCTCACCAACGACATTGAGCTGGACCGGCTTGAAGCCGCGCTCTCAGCCAGTGTCGATCGCAACTGGGACGCAGGGCCGGTCCTTGCGGATGGTGCGGCTTCCGGCGTTCGTCAGGAGGTCAGGAATCCGTCCAACCACGCCGACCTGGTCGGCGTCGCTTACTTTGCGACTCCAGATCTCGTCGCTCGTGCCTTTGCAGCCTCGACTTCGGACTGGGCCCCTCGAACGGAGCGGGCGCAATACCTTCGTCGGGCCGCCTGCGCACTCGAGTCCGGGATGTGCGGGTTCATGGGCCTGATCATCCGTGAAGCCGGAAAGTCTGCGGCAAACGCTGTGTCGGAGGTTCGGGAGGCGGTAGATTTCTTGCGCTACTATGCTGATGAGGCCGAAGGACTTGCCGACGATGCCAAGCCGCTTGGCACCATGGTCTGCATCAGCCCGTGGAACTTTCCCCTCGCCATCTTCACCGGTCAGGTCGCCGCCGCACTTGCTGCGGGCAATGCCGTTATCGCTAAGCCGGCGGAGGAAACCCCGCTTATTGCGAGCCAGATGGTGAGGCTGCTGCACGCGGCGGGCGTACCCGAGAGCGCGCTCCAGTTACTGCCGGGCGCTGGTGACATTGGCGCTGCCTTGGTCGGACATCCCGACGTAGCAGGTGTGGCCTTCACCGGCTCCTACGAGGTCGCCAAGCTCATCCAGAAGCGACTTGCGCAGACTGGAACGCGGGATGGTCGCCCGATCCCGCTTATTGCCGAAACCGGTGGTCAGAACGCCATGATCGTCGACTCCTCGGCGCTGACCGAGCAAGTCGTCGGCGACGTGCTGTCGTCTGCTTTCGACAGCGCCGGCCAACGCTGCTCGGCCCTGCGTGTGCTGTGCCTGCAGGACGATATCGCCGAACGAACCCTTGAGATGTTGGAGGGGGCAATGGCGGAAATGCGGATTGGCAATCCGGGCCGACTTTGCACCGATATCGGCCCGGTGATTTCCGCGGACGCGCGCGACCGCATCGCCGCTCATGTCAATTCCATGCGTGCAAAAGGGCACCGGGTCGTGCAGGCAAAGCTTTCCGACAGCCTTGGGCTTGGCACCTTCCTTGCCCCGACGTTGATCGAACTTGACCATATCGAAGAACTCACACGGGAAGTCTTCGGGCCGGTATTGCACATCGTGCGCTACTCCCGAGGTGACTTGCTGAGCCTTGTTGACCGGATCAACGCACTCGGTTTTGGGCTAACCTTTGGGCTCCACACCCGCTTGGACGAAACAGTTCGCCTAGTGACGGATCGGATCAGCGCCGGCAACATCTATGTCAACCGCAACATCATCGGGGCGGTGGTCGGGGTGCAGCCGTTCGGCGGCTACGGCTTCTCGGGCACCGGGCCGAAGGCTGGAGGTCCGCACTATGTCCGACGGCTGACTCGAGGCTCGTCGGGCCCATCGAGCGCGGTCGCCAAAACGGTGCTCCTACAGGGCCCCACGGGAGAGGAGAACTATTACCGCACCGTGCCGCGAGGCGATCTGCTGCTGCTGGCCGAAACCGCGACCGGACTAAGGGCGCAACTTGCCATTGTCTTCGCGACAGGCAATTTGGCCGTGCTCCCCAGGGAGTCGCCATTCGCTGCGGATGTGGAGACGTGGCTCGACGCAAGCGCCGGCCGCTACAGGGTCAGCCCGGACTGGCATCGTGAGCGGCTACTGGGCGGCATTTTGGTCGAAGGGGACGACGATAGGGTAGCTGCAGTCTGCCGGACCGTGGCGAATTTCGACGGCCCGATCGTCACCGTGCAGGCGGCAGGCGCAGCCGGAAGCTACGATGCGGACTTGCTGCGCCGGGAGGTAGCGGTAAGCGTCAACACATCAGCCGCTGGCGGCAATGCTAGCCTCATGGCCATGCGCGACTGAGGGCTACCGCTAGTGTCCTTTTCGTTGCGTAGGCCTCTGGAACACGACGCTAACCAAGGTGCACACGAGATCGCAAAGTGTCGCTGACTAGTTGTCGTTGCTATGAAGGTTGTTCATTCGGAGAGGGACTGAGAAGTGAGCTGCTGCCGGTTTGATGGACAGGCAGTTAGGCTAACATAGCTACATCCTCGAACTCCACGGGCTGAGATAGCCGATGGTGGAGTGTCGTCGTTTCGGGTTGTAGAACCGCTCGATGTGGTCGAACACATCGGCTTTGGCGTTGTGCCTGGTTGGGTAGACCTTGCGAGCCGTGCGCTCGGTCTTGAGCGATGAGAAGAAGCTCTCCATCGCGGCATTGTCCCAGACGTTCCCTGACCGGCTCATCGAGCGGGTGATGCCGTGATCGACCAGCAACCGCTGGAACTGCTCGCTGGTATATTGGCTGCCCTGGTCGGAGTGATGCAGCAGACTAAGGGGCCTGCCGCGCCGCCAGATCGCCATGATGAGCGCGTCGGTGACCAGTTGCGAGGTCATGGTCGGGCTCATCGACCAGCCGACGACGCGCCGGGAGTAGAGGTCGATGACCGCTGCTACATAGAGCCAGCCCTGGGCCATCCAGATGTAGGTGAAGTCGGCGATCCACTTCGCTTACGCGGACCTTTGGTTCTGGCTCGGCGCCGATGCCTCGAAGGCCCGAGCATGGATGTTGGGCGAGGCCGCATGGCGCTGGCCCGCATCCTTGGCAACCCGCGCCGTCGGGGACGCGCCCGCAGCCCATGCTGGCGCATCAGCCGCTCGATGCGATGTACCCCTGCATCCAGACCTTCGGCCAGAACCTCGTGCCAGACCCGGCGCGCGCCATAGGTGCGGTCGCTGCCAGCAAAGCTTGAACGGATCCCTGCCGCCAGCGCTTCGTCATATTGCGCCCGCTTGCTCGGCGAGCGATTGAGCCAAGCGTGGAAGCCTGAACGTGAGACCCCGAGCGTCTCACACATCCACGATACGGGCCAGATCACTGGGTGCTTCGCCACGAACCCGAAGATCATATCGAGTCCCTCGCGAAGTAGGCCGCGGCTTTTTCTAGGATATCGCGCTCCGCCTCGAGCCTGGCCACCTCTTTGCGCAGCCCGTCAATCTCGAGCTTCTCGGGCTTCATCTGGCCCTTGCCCGGAAACGCCTGCTGCGGATCGGCACCCTGCTCCTTCACCCACTTGCGCAGCACGTTCACGCGCAGATCGAGATCACGGGCCGCCTGCGCAAACCCAACACCCCGCTCGACTACCAGCTTCACCGCCTCGAGCTTGAACCCGGCTGAACTTCCGTCGCTCCATTCCAACTCTCCAGGTCCAAAAATACCCTAACTCGGTGTCCTCAAAACCGGCAGCGGCTCAGGGAGGCCATCGAAAAGGTTATCAAAGTTCGGAATGCACTCCTGCTCCAAAGCGTCCTCGACGATCGCAATGCGACCAAAGCCACTCTCGCAGATCCTGAGAACGCGCCGGGCAGCGCACTTCTTCTATCGAGGGGCGCGGCCGCGTCTACCGGATTGCGGACTAGGTCCATGCCGATTTCTAAGGACAAAGATCCTGTCGGGCGCCTCTTCGCCCGACTGACCGGGGAGCTCAAGGATGCCACTGAACTCGCCACGCAGGGGCAAGCGAGTGCCGCCTCCGGGAAGCATCGACTGAACCTGGCAATTCGCCTACATCGCCGCCTCAGGCGGGCCGAGACGATCCTCGACGCGATTGGGAGGGCTATCGGCCCTGCTCTGCGCGGGAGCAGCCGATGAAGCGGCCAAGCGTGGAAGAGATCGAGCGCGAGATCGCCGCCCTCGAAAGCCAGGACATCACCGTCCTACAGCTGCGGTGGCGGGACCTCTATAAGGTGCCGCCACCCTTCAAGATCCGCGCCGGGTTCCTTTGGCGAGCCATCGCCTATCGGTTGCAGGAGGTGGCCTATGGCGGGTTGAAGCCAGCGACCAGCGTGAGCTGAAACGGATCGCCGAGGTGGAACGTACAAGCCGGTCCCATTTGAGAGGTCGGCGGGCAGTGCGAGAGGCGGAGAACGCCGCCGTTGGGGCTGTCTTGCCACGCCGAAGGTCCTGGCTCCCGGCACGCGGCTCCTGCGGGAATGGAACGGCACGACGGAGGTGGTCGATGTGACCACTGACGGGTTTGGCTGGCGGGGCAAAACCTACAAGACCCTCAGCGCCGTCGCGGTCGCCATCACGGGCACCAAATGGTCCGGCCCCAAGTTCTTCGGCCTGGTGACCAAAAAGCCGGCTCCGAAGCGGCCGAAGGCCGATGCCGCGGTGGACGCGTCGTCATGAGCGAAAAGAAGACCTTCCGTTGCGCCATCTACAACAGAAAATCCTCGGAGGAGGGGCTCGAGCAGGACTTCAACTCTCTGGAGGCCCAGCGGGAGGCTTGTGAGGCCTATATCCGCTCTCAGGCCCATGAAGGCTGGAAGCTGATCCCGGACCGCTTCGATGATGGTGGCTTCTCCGGTGGAAATATGGACCGTCCGGCGCTCGGCAGGCTCATGAACATGATCCGGGATAGCCGGGTCGACGTCATCGTCATCTACAAGATTGACAGGCTTACCCGGTCGCTGACCGACTTTGCCCGTCTCGCCGAGACCTTCGACAAGCATGGCGTGTCGTTTGTCTCGGTCACCCAGCAGTTCAACACCACGACCTCCATGGGCCGGCTGATGCTCAATGTGCTCCTGTCCTTTGCCCAGTTCGAGCGGGAGATCACGGGGGAGCGGATCCGGGACAAGATCGCCGCCTCCAAAAAGAAGGGTATGTGGATGGGTGGTCCCATCCCCATGGGATACGACGTCAAGCACCGCCAGCTGATCATCAATGAGGCCGAGGCAAAGGCGGTTCGACGGATCTTCGAGCTGTACCTGGACGAGGGCAATGTCCCCGCGCTGCTCGAACGACTGGTGCGGGAGAGGATCCGGACACCCACGAGAATCTTGGCCAAGGGCACCCAGACGGGCTGCCGCTGGTTCACGCGCGGCCATGTCTACAAGCTCCTATCCAATCCGCTCTGCATCGGCCGTATCGCCCGCAAGGACATGAGCCATTCCGGCCAGCACCAGGCAATCGTCGACCTTAAGGTCTGGGATGCTGTTCAGGCCAGACTGGCTGACAATACCCAAGGTGAGCGGACCCGACGTCGCCGGGCCGAAAAGCAGATGCCGTTGCTCGTCGATCGTCTGTTTACAGAGTCCGGCAATCGGATGGTCCCGGTGCACGCTGCCAAGAACGGCCGTCGTTACAGCTACTTTGTCGAGCAGATCAACGAGCGAGGGCCGGAGGCGACGACAACCGACTGGCGGGCGGTGACCGGGCAGGGGGATCGAGCGCTTCTCGACGGAAAATCGCTGCCGGCATCTTTCAACAGAGACAACTGGCAATCGGCCTTGAGGCTCCCCGCCGCTGAAATTGATTCCGTCGTCGTCGAGGCGGTGAGCGCGATGCTGGAGGACAGAAAGGCTGTGCTGGACCAGCTTGGCGGGGTGTCCGCGCACGAGACCGCCGACTGCCTGAACAATGCGGTCCGGCTCTCGGAACAACTCAGGGACAAGCCAGATGAGGAGGCCGTTCGATCACTGGTCGCACGGGCTGTGGTCTCACCCCGAGAAGTGCGCATCCCCATTGAATGGACCGCGCTGCGGCGACTGGTTGGCGCGACCGGTCGGGCGAACGAGCTAGGCGCACCCGGCGACCTGACAGTCCCCGTGACGTTTCGGCGGCGTGGCAAGCAGCTCAAGCTTTCGATCAACGGGAGCGAGGTCGGTGTGAAACCGAACGTCGACAAGACGCTGCTGACCGCCGCGGCGCGAGCGTTCGACTGGTTCGACCGCCTGGCGACGGAGGAGGCGGCTTCGAGTGCTGAGTTGGCCGCAGAGGACGGATTCGATGCGGCCTATGTTGGCCAAGTTCTGAAACTCGCGTTCCTGTCCCCAATCGAGATGCAGCAGATCGTCGAGGGCCGGCATCCAATCGGCGTGACTGCCGACGAGCTAACATGGAGCCACGAGGTGCCGCTGCAGTGGGCAAGTGCTGTTGGACTCCCGTGAGCTGACCGAATTGCGCCCACCGCCGAAACCGGTCCTTCTTTATGGGGCGGAGTGGTAGGGCGGGATAGCAGGGTATTGCCATAGAACCTGGCCTGATGGCGTTGGCTTTGGAACGATCAGGCCTATCATTCCACTCGGCGGCCCCAACGGTGGGCAAAGCCGTCTCGCGAGCTTGAGTAACTTTCGCATGCGGAGCTGGACAACGAGGTGATGAATACACCCTCCGTATAGATGCGCGGGCTCAATTCCTGCGGATGTGGGACGCAGCCAGCTTGGAAGCACCCGCTGTAAATTCTCACTTGCCGTGCGTATAGATATGAGGACTTATGACTTCGATGACTGTGAGTCACTGAGGTTTGGGGGAGAGCGTCCAGACAAAGCGCGCTCATTGCCGGCCGGGTAAAAAATCGAAGGCTACTTGAACTGACGGGAACTATGGACACCGCCGCAGCGAATCAAGGTGCTGCTGTCTCTCTCGCATTTTCCACGCTCGGGTGCGGTCAACTCGAGCTTACTGAGGTTCTGGATCTCGCGAAGCGCCGAAGCCTGCCCGCCGTAGAGTTGAGGACTCTGGGCGGAAGCACCGACATCCTCGAGTACTTTCGTCATAGGTTCGGGTCGCCGGACAGACTGAGGTCACTACTAGACACCGGCGACATCGAGATCGTGAGCATTGACACCTCGGTGAACGCAATCGATGCGTCGACCGACGATCAGACTATGCTCATTGAACTTATGCCCTGGGTCGCGGCGGCGGGGGCCAGGCGGATTCGAGTATTTGACGGCGGCACCTCGGGAGATGATTCTGAAATTGCACGTGCCATCGAGCTAGTCGATTGGTGGGAGGTCAAGAAGAACGGTGAGGGATGGCAGGCAGACCTCGTGATTGAGACGCATGACGCGCTGGCGCAGCCTGGAGCGCTACAGCGGTTCCTGGACCGGTCGCCCAATGGACAGATTCTTTGGGACACTCATCACACTTGGAAGGATGGTGGCGAGGCGCCGGCGCGCACCATGGAACGCCTGCGCGGTCGGACGACCCACCTTCACGTCAAGGACAGCGTCCGGACATCGGTGGGAGGCGGCTTTCGCTATGTGCCGCCGGGAGAGGGAGAGTTCCTCTTCAGTGAGTTGATCGAGGCAATCGAAAGCGCGTGCTTCGGCGGCATCATCAGCCTTGAATGGGAACGCCACTGGTATCCCGAGTTGCCGTCTCTCGAAATCGCGCTGGACGGATTTCAGCGCACGCTCTCGATGTTCAGTTCGGCTTCTGCGGATGCTCAGCAGCCATGAGCGAGATTGGCTCGCTTCACGTCACCGACGCCGCCGATGCGATGCGCCTTTCGGTCGAGGCCGGCTGGAACCAGACACTCGAAGACTGGCAGACTCTGCTCGGGAATGGATTCGGCTTTGCCATTCGGAATGAGACCGGGGGCATCATAGCCACCAGCGTCGCCACACCCTACAGCATACACTTCGGGTGGATTGGGATGGTTCTTGTCGACAGCCGGTTTCGCCGCAGAGGCCTGGCGAGCCTGCTGATGCAGCGCGCCATGGATTGGCTGGTAGATGACGGGCTGGTTCCGATGCTCGATGCGACACCGGCGGGGCGGCCTGTCTATGAACGGCTGGGATTTGTCGCAGTGGAGGGAATCACGCGCTGGCGACGGCCGGGGACGTTGCGGCCAGCTGTGCCGGAAACCGCTACGAATGAAGTCTTCGACATCGCGGAAGTTGACCTGGCCGCCTTCGGCGCGGATCGCATTGCGATACTGTCGGGCCTGGCCACAAGGCGCGGAAGCCTGATTATGCGGCACGTTACCGGCGCAGGCTTCGCCCTGATCCGACGAGGCAGGACGGCGATGCATGTTGGACCGATCGTTGTCACGGAGCCAGAGCTGGCGGAAACGATCTTGATGGACGCGATCGACGCAGCAGGGGAATCCGCGATCATCGACGTGCCGGATCGTGCGGCATGGGCGCGTCACATTCTCCAGCGTCGCGGCTTTTCGGTTGAGCGACCTTTGACCAGGATGGCGCTTGGGCGCAACACGCCCTTCGGGCGTCCCGAGATGATTGTAGCCATAGCCGGACCGGAAATCGGCTGAGCGCGCCCTCTCTAGAGTTCGATCGAACGCCCCGTCCGCGTCGACTCATATAGTCCGAGTACGGTCTTCATCGCTGCGATCGCATCCGCTGGGCCCACAGGTGCGGCCGAACCCTGACGGACGGCTTCGACATAGCCAACCAGCGCCGCACGGAAGCAATCGGCCGGAGCCGCTGGCAGATTGATCCATTCGCCGATCACGTGGTCCCTCCAACCACGTCTGAGAAACAGCCGGACGTCTCGGGTGCCATAGAGATCGGGTAAGTCGATTCGGCCCTCGGTTCCGTCAATCTCAATTCGTTCCTGCAGTTGCGCGCCTGGGCTGTGTGCGCTGGCAACGAGATTGCCAATAGCACCATTGTCGAAGCGCAGAGTAGCGCTCGCGCTATCTTCAACTTCCACCTCAGCGATCAGCGTCGCGACCTCGCCCGCGACCCTCGTGACATTCAGTCCGGTAAGGAATCGGACGCAGTCGAGCTGATGGATGGAATTCATGAGTACGACGCCACCGCCCGCTCGTTGTTTGCTTGATCGCCAGCTATCAACCGTCCGTCCCGATGGCCCGGACAGCCAGTAACTCTCTGGCTTGTCGATGATCGTCTGGATCCGCAAGGCGCGTATCTCACCAATCGCACCTCCCGCGATCAGTCGCTTCGCGATCTGGATGGCAGGTGTCTGCCGAAGCTCAAAGAAGACGCCGAGGCGAAGGCCTCTCTCTGAGGCCGACTGGTCTAGTGCGCGAATCTCCGCCAGGTTTACGCCCATTGGCTTCTCCGCCAATACATGCTTGCCGGCGGCAAGCGCAGTCAGGCCAACCTGCGCGAGCAGGTTGTGCGGCAACGCCACGTAGACAATGTCGACGGCCGGATCGGAAATCATCGCTTGAGTACTTGGGTGGACGACTGCGCCGCGCCGGCCGGCAAGATCCGCAGCCAGGGTCGGGTTTAGGTCGTGAGTTGCAGACAGTCTGACACCATCGATAGTGTCCAGCGCCCTTGCGACATCGAATGCTGCGCCGCCACACCCGACAATGCCGAATGCGAGCTCTCTCATTTTGGCAGCAACTCCGCACCCACTCGGATCAAGCCCGCCCCAGCGGGCCGTGCCACGAAGGTGATGCGTTTGAGTTCGGGATTCGGTGCGTCGTAGGCCCGCACAGGGGACGAGACGTCCTCTATCCTCACGGCGACCAGCTCCGGATCGAATTCAAGCCGCAACTGCCGCCCTCCTTGCCGAAGCTTGATCATCGCCGCATGCGATTCAACCGCGGCTCGCGTGAGCCACTGGGAACTTGCCTGAACCCGCTCGCCGCAGAGCCACCGGTCCTCGAGAATGAAGCCGCGACGTTCTAACAGGAATCGGCGCGAAGCAGCGGCCATCTTCGGGGCGTAAATGTGCGAGAGGTCGACGATGCATTGGGAGCTGTTGGCCGTCAGCTCGGCCTTGCGAAACAGCGGCTGATCGCCCCCATCAATCCGCAGAATATTGTGGCTGTCCGCGCCGACTCGAAAGACTCTCCACCTTTGGCTGTCCGGGTCGCGTTCGTTCCAGAGATCGACGCCGACGCTCTCGAGGCTATCGTAATCCTGCATCCCTGTGTCGACGGCCCAGCGCTCCCCGCCCGCCTCAAACACGAACGCGCCGACGTCCATGTGGGAATGGCTGAGCCCTACGCTGCCGCCCTTGATACCGAGAAAGAAGCTCTTCCAGCGGTAGCACGCAACTGGCATCGGGCCGGACGC
This sequence comes from Devosia sp., assembly GCA_040081595.1. Taxonomy (GTDB): domain Bacteria; phylum Pseudomonadota; class Alphaproteobacteria; order Rhizobiales; family Devosiaceae; genus Devosia_A. Next base: position 84,179 of record JBEBGE010000004.1, on the reverse strand, counting down.
CGTCCAGAACCGCGGCGCCGGGGCAGCAGCCCGCTTCGCCGGGTTTCGCCACAGAAGCGCCAATGCCACCATGTCATAGTACCAATATTGAACTGATGGCTCTTGCTCGTATTCGGCAAGGTCCCTTTCGAGGTGGTCGAGATCATGATTCATCCATTCCGGACGTTCGAATCGTCCCGCCATCCAGAAGAGCTGTGCTTGTAGGCGCCGCTCAGGAGCGCAGTCGGCATAGTTGAAATAGAGGCCGGAAGGTGCAGTCACCCGGTTGATATACTCTGCACTCTCGAGAAAACCGGGGAACATTTCGATACCTTGAGTGCTGCCCGTCAACCGCTCAAGGGTGGCGGCTAGAACGACATGATAGGCTGTCCCGTAGCTCCAATACATTGGCCCCTCGGGGTAGGCGCCGTCGGGTGAATAGCGCTCGGCTACGGCAGGTATTGCCTTCAGGCCTCGAGCCAGGATGGACTCCGAAAGTAGCGGGACAAGATCAGCCACCGCGACCGCCGCCGCGCAAAGGCCCCCATGGCACACCTGTGCCCAGTTCTCGTCAGTTGCGAGCCACCAGTTGGATTGCAGGCGAACATCGAGCGACGGCTTGATACCTTTCTCGATCAGCGCCTGAGAAATCAGGGTCCGCTCTTCAGGCTGAATCGCGTCATGAAGCCAATCGTATCCAATGGCGAGGGCCAGGCAGAGCTCCGCTGTGTCGAGGAAGTGGCTGGGATTCCAGTCAGAGAAGGCAGCGATTGCCGTCATCTCCGCGACGGCACGCCGGCCATAACCAGCATCGCCACTCAGACGATCTACGAGTGCGAGAACAGTGATCCGCTCGAGTACCTGACGAGAAGTCATCAGGAGCATTCGGCCAGTCATTGTCCGAAGGACGGGCGGCGCCTTACAGATCGCATCGGCGCGCCTGACAAGACTCTTCCAAATGCGTTGTGAGGGCGGATCGTCGGCGATCTGGAGTCTCAGCCGGTCCCAGTCCTCTGACCGCGCGAGGAGCCGGGGGTGTTCGGGAAGCGGATTCGGAAGCAACAAGCGCTGACCCATCAGATCGTCGTTCTGGTACGAACGAGAAAATGTGCTACGTGGAAACCGATACGCAGCACTTGTGGCGCGGGAGAAGCATCCTTGAAACTGGCAATTATCTCAGACATCCACCACGCGCCGCCTGGTCTTGATGGCTTCGACGTACGCGCGATTGTTGATGCATTCGTTTCGAAAGCTATCGAGGATCGCGCCGAAGTATTGATCGATCTGGGCGATCGTATCGACGATATCGATCGGGAAACCGACCTTCGTCTCGCGATCGATCTTGCCGACATTTTCAAGCGGTTCAGCGGACCGCGCGTGCATCTGCGCGGTAACCATGATGTGGTGAACCTCACCGACGCAGATCACGAACGCCTGTTTGGCCGACGTCCCGGACACGGCGTCATGGATCTCGACACATGCCGGCTCTTGTGGTGGGAGCCGAGTGTAAGATTCAATCGTAAAGCCGGGTTTCCGCCGACGGCCGGCGAACTCGGATGGCTCACGGCGACTCTCGGTGCCGATTCGCGCCCCGCGATAGTTGCGACGCATATCCCTCTCTCGGGCGCGTCCATGACCGGCAACTACTATTTCGAGAACAATGCCGCGTTTGCCACTTATCCGGACGCAGCGACTGCGCGGTCGGCGGTGGCAGCGACAGGAAAGGCGGCACTCTGGCTTTCTGGTCACGTCCACTGGAACAGTTTCGCGATCATCAACAACATTCCACACGTGACGATCCAGTCGGCGTCCGAACGCTTCACCACCATGCCCGATCCGGCGGGAGCTTCGGCTCAACTGGAAATTGCCGACCATTGGGCGAAGCTTGAAGTTTTCGGACGGGATCCCTTGCGGGTCGAGTTCCCATTCGGCCGGTCGGGGGATCGCCCCTGGCCAGAGCCAAGACCCAAAGTCGTCTGAGGGCGGTAGCAATTCAGTCGGGATGATCACCTTGGCCTTGCGCTTCGAGGTAGGAACGGAATATCTCTCACCGAAACCTACAGCAGATGTTGAGAGAATCTCAATAGAAATGACGCAACCCTTGCCCACGCTCCGCGCTCTGGCAACCGAATCATCAGGAACAGAGGGCTATCTGCTCGATCTGGATGGCACACTCATTTCCGGCGCCGCGTTGCTTCCCGGAGTTCGCGACTTTCTGCAGAATCTGAGGCAACCCTTCGTCATCTTGTCCAATGATTCCGAGCACGTTCCCGAGCAGATTGTGGACATCTTTCAGAAAGAGGGTATCGCGCTCAAAGCCAGCCAGGTCGTCCTTGCGGGGGTCATTGCCCTGGAGGAAATCGCCAGGCGCACGCCCGGCGCACGCGTGATGCTGCTGGCGAGTCCTGCGCTTCGCGACCTCGCGGCAAGACTGGGCCTGCGACTTTCGGCCGATCGTCCCGAAGTGGTGGTTCTGGCGCGTGACCGCAGCTTCGATTTCGACAAATTGACTGCCGCCGCCAGAGCTCTAAGGCTTGGGGCAAAGCTGGTTCTTGCCTGCCCCGATACGACCCATCCCAGCCCAAACGGCGAGATCGTGCCGGAGGTTGGGGCGCTGGCAGCCGCCATTTTCGCTTGCGTAGGCAATATCGAGCACGAGGTCATCGGCAAGCCCGAGCCATCCCTGTTTAATATCGGCTGCGAGCGGCTTGGCATGACGCCCGCGCAGTGCTTGATGATTGGCGACAATCTCCTGACCGACGGCGTTGGGGCGACGCGCGCTGGTATTGCCTTTCGACAGATAGACGGGATTGGTGAGGAGATCGTTGTCGCAGACTAAGGCGCCTCGCGCCATGGAGATATCCCGATGGCCGGCAAACGTACCGAAACGCCGCTACTGTCAGGCGTTCTTGATCGGATCAGAGCGCTACGCGACGACCTGCCTCCAACCGCTGGCCGGATAGCGGACTTTCTCGCAGAGAATGCGGCGGAAGTCGTGCATATGTCGGTGACCGAGGTCGCGGAACGTACCGGGTCAAGCGAAGGCAGTGTCGTCGGGCTTTGCCAACAACTGGGGGCGCGAGGCTTCCAGCAGATCAAAATCGCGCTGGCACGCGATTTGGTCCAGCCGGTGCAGTTCATCCACGAGGACCTGACCCCGCGCGACGATCTCTCGACGGTCGTCGGCAAGATCTTCAATTCCGGGCTGCAAGCCATGCAGGATACCCTGAAAGCCCTATCGGTCCCCGAAGTGGGGCGGGCTGTCCAGGCGATCCGCAAGGCCAAGCGTGTCGAAGTCTTCGGCATCGGTAGCGCGGCCACCATTGCAGAGGACGCCAACTACCGGCTGCTGCGCATCGGAATCGATTCGCGCGTCAGCGTGGACAGCCACATCCAGGCCATCACCGCCTCGCTGTGCACGCCCAAATCGGCTGTGCTCACAATCTCGCATTCAGGCTCGACCATCGAGACCCTGACTGCGACGCGATTGGCCAAGGAGGCCGGCGCCACAACCATAGTCGTCACGAATTATGGGCGGTCGCCGATACTCGAACATGCCGATATCGTCCTGCACACGATGGCGAGAGAGACCCAATTCCGCACTGAAGCCATGACAAGCCGAATTGCCCAACTGGCCATTGTGGACGCCCTGATCGCCTGCCTGGCTTTGGCCGACTACGAACGTTCGGTCGCCTCCATCAACAAGACTTTCGAAGTGCTGGCCGCCAAGCGGGTCTGATGATGATTTGAGATCGTCTCAATATTCTGTTGCAGTCGGAATGAAGGAAGTTCATAAAGGCGTCACGCACGTCGGGTAAGCCCAACGCGCCACCGGCTCGTTTCCGTGGAGCGATGAATGGACCGCAGTTCTTCCCAAATCGCGTCGTGTGGCCACCCGGCCCACCTTGGGTTGACCATGCCGAAAAGGCAGGGGCGTAGCGACAAAGCGGGCAGGAGTCCTGCCACTTCCCATCACCACAAGAACACCGAACTGGCATTTGCAATCATACAGGAGGGCATCGTGAAGATTGCTCGCAGCCTAATCAGGTCGGCCTCGGCCGGACTTGTCGGAATGTTGTTATCTGCAACGTCGGCGTGGGCGGAAGTGCCTGCGCTTCAATCACTGGTGGACGCAGGCACACTGCCGGCCATGGCGGACCGGCTTCCTGAAAGCCCACGCGTCATCACACCGGTCGAGAGCGTCGGCATCTATGGCGGGGACCTCAATCTTGCGCTTAAGCGCGGCGATGGTACGCACCTGCTGCGACTCGTCGGCTACGAGGGCCTGTTCTCCTGGGATCTCGAGTGGAAGGAAATGGTTCCCAACCTGGCGGAGGGCTATGAGGTCAACGCTGACGCCACCGAGTACACGATCCACCTGCGCAAGAGTGTGAAGTGGTCGGACGGCTCGCCCTTCACGTCGGCCGACATTGCTTTCGCCTACAACGACCTGCTCAAGAACCCCGAGTGGCTGGGCTCCCGTCCGGACTTCATCACGGTTCCTGAAGACACCACGATCGAAGTCGTCGACGACTGGACCTACAAGGTCAAGCTGGCAAAGCCGAACGGCCTCTACATCTTCCAGCTGACGAATGTTGACGGAACACAGGTGGCCATCTTCAACAAAGCCTACTGCTCAAAGTTCCACCCGGCCTACAATCCAAAGGCAAATGACGAGGCCGTGGCGGCAGGTCTTGCAGACTGGCGCGCACTCTTCGAGCAAAACTGCGCCGAGATGGGCGGGGCTTCGCGGTGGATGAACCCGGACCGCCCGGTGCTTGAGGCTTGGACGGTAGAGTCCCCGCCCACAGCAACGGCAGAATCTTCGATCTTCGTTCGCAACCCTTACTACTTCAAGGTCGATACCACGGGGAACCAACTCCCCTATCTGGATCGGATCAATTTCTCGATCAGCAATGAAGGCTCGGACATGGTGCTACGCGCTATGAACGGTCAGGTCGATTTCCAGGACCGCAATATCAACGCTCCGAGCCAGAAGCCGGTTTACCTCGAGAACGCCGAGAAGGGACAGTTCCATCTCGTCGACGAGGTTCCGGCGAACATGAATCGCATGGTGATGATGTTCAACCAGACGGTTGCAGATCCGGTGCTGAGGGACATTTTCGTCCAGAAGGACTTCCGAATTGCCATGTCGCTTGCGACCGATCGCCAGGAAATCATCGACACAATCTATGTCGGACAAGGGGAACCGTTCCAGGCCGCGCCACGTCCGGAATCCAAATACTATGACGAGAGCTACGCCAAGCAGTACACCGAGTATGATCCGGACAGGGCGAACGCGATGCTGGATGCGCTTGGCCTCGACAAACGCGATGGCGACGGTTTCCGTCTTCGCGCCGACGGCAAGCGCCTGAGCATCAACGTGGAGACGTTTGATACGGCGCGTCCGGATTGGGTCGACAACCTCGAACTGATCAAGGCGCAATGGCAAAAGGTCGGTGTCGACTTGCTGGTCAAGGTCATCGACCGCAACCTGGTTGATGAACATCGGCTCGCCAATCTGCACGAAATGCAGATCTGGGGCGGCGATGGCGGGCTCGATGTGGTCGCTGACCCGCACTACTACATGGTCTCGTCGGACGAATCCGCTTGGGGCGTCCCGTGGTACTACTGGTTCAACGATCCGAGCGCAGCAGGCGCAGTCGAACCGCCGGACAGCATCAAGAAGCAGAAGGCACTGTACGAACAGCTGTTCCAGACGCCGACCGCCGAAGGACAGGATGCCCTCATGAAAGAAATTCTCGCAATCGGCAAGGACGACTTCTACGTCATGGGTGTCTCGCTATCGACCAACGGCTATGCGGTCGTGAAGAATAACGTGCACAACGTGCCGGCATCTCAACCGGCCGCCTACAGCTACCCGACCCCGGGGCCGATGCAGATCGCCCAGATTTGGAAGAGCGAGTAGCCTAGAAACGGATAGGTGGCCGCGCACATCGCGCGGCCACCTGAACTGACAGCGACGGCCTGTTTCTCGGGGTGACTACGGTGGTTGGTTTCCTGCTTCGTCGGCTTCTGGCGATGGGGCTCACATTCTGGGCGATGACTTTCGTCGCCTTTCTGATCATGGAACTTCCGCCTGGGGACTTCGCTAGCACCCGCGTGTCCGAGGTGTCCGCGGCGGGCGCCAAGATAGACCCTGCCATGGTTGAACGGCTTCGTGAAATGTACCACCTCGGCGATCCCGTGTTCCAACGCTACCTCGCATGGTTCGGCGGTATCCTTCATGGAAACCTTGGCTACAGCCTGGCTTTCAATACCCCTGTCAGCGAGTTGGTCGCCCACCAGCTTCCGAACGCGCTCCTGGTTGAGGGACTGACGTTGCTGCTGATGTACGCTGTGGCGATCCCGATCGGAATATACTCGGCGGTCCGCCAGTACTCAGTTGGCGACTACGTGGCCTCCATATTGGGGTTCATCGGCGTAGCCGTGCCCAGCTTCCTGCTTGCACTTTTGTTCATGTGGGTCGCCTACAGCTATTTCGGTGTGGTACTCGGTGGGCTCCAGTCTCAGGAATTTGTCGGTGCGCCCATTTCGGCCGGCAAACTTGCGGACCTTGCAGCGCATCTTTGGGCCCCCGTGCTCGTCGGTGGCGCAGCGGGGATGGCCTCGCTCATTCGTGTGACGCGGGCAAATCTCCTCGACGAGTTGGACAAGCCTTACGTGACGACCGCGCGCGCCAAGGGTCTTCCCGAGTGGAAGGTCATTCTCAAGTATCCCGTGCGCATGGCGATGAGCCCGCTGGTCAGCTCCTTAGGCTGGGTGCTTCCCAGTCTGATCTCATCGGCCACGGTTGTGGCGATCGTGTTCAACATGCCGACACTCGGGCCGCTTCTGCTCACCGGGTTGATGGTTCAGGACATGTTCCTAGCGGGCGGCGTTCTCGTCGTCATGGCCGCGCTCACGCTGATTGGCACTCTGGCATCCGATCTGCTCCTCTTCTGGCTCGATCCGCGTGTGCGGATTTCCGGCTTGTGAAGAGCAGAGCTCAGCCCGCATGGCCGAAATGACGGAAACGAAAAGCACAGAGGTTATCCCAGGGCAGATTGCGCCACCGCTCGATGGTGGCGAAACGCCACTGCGTCTAATGTTGCGCAAGCTCGGCCGGCATCGGCTCGCGCAGATCAGCGGCGTGGTGCTGTTCATTCTTTACGGCGTCGCGTTGTTCGCCGAGTTTCTCGCGCCGCGAGATCCGAACGACTATATCGGACGCTTCACTTACGCACCGCCGCAGCAGCTGCAATTCTTCGACGCGGCAGGCGCTTTCTCGCCAATGCCATTTGTCTACGACTACAAAGTCGTCGTCGACCCAGTTGCATTGAAACGCACGTTTTCTATCGACGCCAGCAAGCGTGTTGAGCTTCGGTTCTTTGTCGAGAGCAAGCCCTACAAGCTCTGGGGCCTTATCCCCTTCAACCATCGGCTGATCGGTCCGGTCGACCAGAAGGCCGCCTTCTATCTCTTGGGGGCGGACCGGCTCGGTCGAGATATGCTCTCCCGGCTTATCCACGGAGCCCGGATATCTCTTTCGATCGGTCTCGGGGGAGTCATCCTGAGCCTCTTTATCGGCGTCGTTGTCGGTGGAGTGTCGGGTTATCTCGGCGGTCGTACGGACATGGTCATCCAGCGCATCATTGAGTTCATCTGGTCGCTTCCGCAGATTCCGCTCTGGCTTGGCCTCGCTGCCGCCATGCCACGCGACTGGACATCACTACAGGCCTATTTCGTCATCACGATCATACTCGCATTAATCGGCTGGACTGAACTCGCACGCGTCGTTCGCGGCAAGGTGCTCGCCCTCAAATCAGAGGATTTTGTCGCCGCCGCCCGCCTCGACGGTGTCGGCGAGATGCGCATCATTCTCCGCCACATCGTGCCGTCATTCATGAGCCACATCATCGCCGTGGCTACGCTCGCCATTCCATCGATGATCCTCGCCGAAACCACATTGAGCTACCTTGGTCTGGGGCTGCAGGCACCGATCGTCAGCTGGGGTGTCCTGCTTCGCGAAGCACAGAACATCCGTACCATTGCGACGGCACCGTGGTTGCTGGCCCCCGGGATAGCCGTCATCATTGCCGTCCTTGCGCTGAATTTCTTTGGCGACGGCCTTCGCGATGCCGCCGACCCCTACAGCTAGGAAAAGATATGGCGCGACTTCTGCTCTCTGTCCGCAATCTCACGACGCTGTTTCCGCTCGCCAATGGCGTTGTTCGAGCCGTCGATGGCATCGACTTCGATCTGTTCGAGGGTGAGACACTTTGTATTGTCGGCGAAAGTGGCAGTGGCAAATCGGCTACTGCGCGATCTATCCTCCAGATCCTTGATCGGCCCGGACGCATCGTGGAGGGAGAGATCTTGCTTCACCGCTACGGCGGAGACAGCACGACCGCCAGCGAAATCATAGATATCGCCAAGCTTGGGCGGACGAGCCACGACATGCAGACAGTCCGCCGGCGCGACATTTCGATGATCTTCCAGGAGCCGATGTCCTCCCTCAGCCTGGTCAACCGTTGTGGCGATCAGATTGTCGAGGCGATCCGCCTCCGTCATCCCAAGATGCCCAAGGCAAAGGCATGGGCGCGAGCGGTGGAGCTGCTCTCTCAAATGCAGCTCGCCGAGCCGGCTCTGACCGCTTCGCAATACCCATTCCAGCTCTCCGGAGGAATGCGACAGCGCGTCATGATTGCCATGGCGCTGGCAAGCGAACCGAGGATTCTGCTCGCTGACGAACCGACGACCGCACTCGACGTCACGACGCAGGCCGAAATTCTTGCGCTGCTCGAGCGTCTTCGGAAGGCACTCGGATTGGGCGCTGTCTTCATAACACACGACATGGGGGTGGTCGCGAATATCGCGGATCGGGTCGCCGTGATGCGGCAAGGCAGAATTGTTGAAATGGATAGCCTTCGTTCGATCTTCGATGCTCCCAAGCATCCCTATACGCGCATGTTGCTTAATTCGACCTTGCGTCTTGAGAGTCGCTCCCCTGTCCGAATGCCGGCTGTCGCAGCGATCGCTCCGGCATCGCCCGTTGAGCCGATCCTGCGAGTGCGCGAACTGGCCAAGACCTTTACCTCGCGCGCGAGTCTGTTTTCGCGAAAGCGGCACGAGCTCAAGGCCGTGGACGGGGTGTCCTTCGACGTCTTCCCACGAGAAAATGTCGGCATTGTCGGCGAAAGCGGTTCTGGCAAGAGCACGATGGCGAGGTGTCTGGTCGGCCTTTACAGCGTCAATGCCGGGTCCATGCTCTACCGTCGAGCGGATGATGCGACGGTCGAACTTGCCGGCCTGCAAAGAAGGGGAAGCAACCCGCTATTGCGGGAAATCAGGATGATCTTTCAGGATCCCTTTTCGGCACTCAATCCGCGTATGTCGATCGGCCAGATTGTCGGAGAGCCCCTGTTTGTCGGCGGCCTGCTAAAAGGGCCTGCGCTCCGGGATCGTGTTGCCGAGCTTCTCTCGCTGGTTGGACTTGAGCCCCGTATGATGGAACGCTATCCGCATGCATTTTCGGGTGGACAGCGCCAGCGTATCGTCATCGCGCGAGCCATCGCTCACAATCCGAGGCTCATTGTCGCGGACGAGGCGACTTCGGCGCTCGACGTCTCCTTGCGTGCTCAGATGCTGGACCTGATGCTTGAGTTGCAGCAAAGACTACATCTGAGCTACGTGTTCATCACCCATGACATCAGCAACATTCGATACTTCTGTGATCGAGTCGTGGTCATGCATCGAGGTAAGGTCGTCGAGACTGGCGACGTCCAAGACGTCCTGGACAAGCCGAAGATGCCTTATACGCAGAAGCTCATAGCCTCCGTTCCGCGGCCCGATCCGAGTCTTCGAGTCCAAAGGAGTGCACATGAATAACATTGACCTCGACGGACAGGTCGCGATCATCACCGGCGGTGCCCAAGGCTTCGGATTGGCTTGCGCCAAGCGGTTCGTCGCAAGCGGGGCAACGGTATGTCTTTGGGATCGGAATGAAGGCGCGCTTCAAAGCGCCATCGAACTGCTCGGCAAGGGCGCCTTTGGAAACGCGGTAGACATCACCGACTACTCCCGGATTGCCGCCGCGCACGCCGCGATCGAGAAAGACGTTGGGCCGGTCTCGATCCTGGTTAATTCCGCTGGCATTGCCGGATCCAACGCGCCGCTCGACGAATACGACATCGACGAGTGGCGTCGCGTCATAGAGATCAATCTCAATGGTACGTTCTTCGTGAACCGGGCGGTGCTTCCTTCCATGAAAGCTCGCAACTATGGCCGCATCGTCAACATTTCGTCGGTTGCGGGCAAGGAAGGCAATCCGAACGCAGCCGCCTACGCAGCGTCAAAAGCGGGCGTGATCGGCTTGGTCAAGGCCGTCGGCAAAGAGGTCGCGAAGTATGACATCGCCATCAATGCCATCACCCCTGCCGCTGCCAACACCGCCATCCTGAAGGGCCTGAGCAAGGAATTCATCGACTACATGCGGGATAGAATTCCGCGCGGGCGGTTCCTGGAAGTCGATGAGCTTGCGAGCATGGTTGCCTGGCTTGTGAGCAAGGAGAACAGTTTCACGACGGCTTCTGTGTTCGACCTGTCAGGAGGTCGCGCAACGTACTAGCGGGGATGTGGCTTGCCGCGACGTACCAAGACGGCGGAGACCAAGAAATCCTGAACCCACACTGCGCCCCCAAAACCGGACTCTTCGGACAATTACCGCGTCGGGCCCCAGCGGGTCGTCGGCTAAGTCTTGCTAGGAAATGGGCATTGGAGAACGCAGCTATTTCTTGGCAAAGTGGACGCCAAAAAGCTGGTCTCCGCACGAGATTCCTCGTGACTGCTGGGAGATAACCTCGAGATATCCGCAGCTTGGGCCGACCCTAAGTCACCCGCGCGGAGACTGGGAGTTTTCGAGGACTAGGTGGCGGTGGATGTAGTCCGGCGAAACGAGTCTCCGCTTGAGATACAGGGAATTTACAGGGAATTTCGCTCTTTGTAGCGCCCTCAAAACGAGGGCCCGCCCGATTCTCCTTGGGGATCGCGCCCTTTGCGCCGTTTCCCTGCTCGCCGAAACAGGGAACGAAAGTCCCGCATCAGCGAACACCGTTCTACCGATCAGGGAAGGCACCATTTTTGAACAGGAAGTACGATTCGACCGCCTGCCGGGCCAGGCAGAACTGCCGTCGACAGCTTGTCGGAATCAGAGCCCAGATGGTATCAATGGCGAACAAGTTTTCACGCCAAAGGGGAGAGACGAAAATGCCTGAGCCACCTCTGACCGTCCAAAGGACTGATCATGCCAACCGACCTCAAGATCGAATACCTCAAACCTGACCTCCTGAAGCCCTGGGCGAAGAACGCCCGGACGCACTCGAAAAAGCAGATCCGGCAGCTTGCTGGGAGCATCCGCGAGTTCGGCTTCACCAACCCCCTGCTGATCGACAATACCAGCACCGTCCTTGCGGGCCACGGCCGGCTCGAGGCGGCAAAGCTGCTTGCCATGGAGAGCGTGCCCTGCGTCAGGCTCGAGACGATGACCCCCGAACAGAAGCGGGCTTATGTCATCGCCGACAACAAGCTCGCCCTCAATGCCGGCTGGGACGAGGAACTCCTTGCCGATGAACTGAAGGCTCTCTTGTCAGACGGCGACGGCTTCGACGTCTCGCTGACCGGTTTCTCGATTGCGGAGATCGATAGCCTCGTTGAGGGTCTGCACCCGGAGGAGCCGGGGGATCCCGAGGACGACGTTCTCCCCCCACTTAGCGGTGGCGAGACTCGCTGTAAGCCCGGCGACGTCTGGGCGCTGGGTCCGCATCGGCTGACTTGCGGCAGTTCACTCGACCCCGCCGTTGTCGCCGCGCTCATGAACGGCGAGCTCGCGCAGATGGTCTTCACGGACCCTCCCTACAACGTGAAGATCGCCGGCAATGTCGGCGGTCTCGGTTCGATCAAGCACCGCGAGTTCGCCATGGCTTCGGGCGAGATGACGCAGAACGAGTTCTCGGCATTCCTGAGGTCAGCCTTCGACAATCTGGTGAGGTTCAGCAGCGACGGCTCGATCCACTTCATCTGTATGGACTGGCGCCATATGAGTGAGATGCTGGATGCCGGGTCAGCCTATGCCGAACTCAAAAACCTTGTCGTCTGGGCCAAGGACAATGGCGGCATGGGCACCTTCTACCGCTCCCGCCACGAACTGATCTTCGCCTTCAAGAACGGCACCACCCCTCACCTCAACAGCTTCGAGCTGGGCCAGCACGGACGGTATCGCACCAATGTCTGGCAGTACCGGGGGATGAACTCGATTGCCGCCGGTCGCAATGACGACCTGGCGCTCCACCCGACCGTCAAGCCGGTTGCCATGATCGCCGATGCCGTCAAGGACGTCTCGGAGCGTGGCGCCATCGTCCTTGACCTCTTTGGCGGCAGCGGCTCGACCCTGATCGCTGCGCACAAGACCGGCCGCCGCGGTTACCTCTGCGAACTCGATCCTGTCTATTGCGACCGGATCCTGAGACGCTGGGAAGTCCTCGCCAAAGACGACGCCGAACTGATCGCCTGTGGCGAGGCGCGACGTCCGATCCCGCCCCAGAGAGCGGCGGCCTGATCATGGCAAGGCCCCCTGCCAAACGTGACCGTCCAAGACTCATGGGGCCGGAGACGGCCCGATATGAGATTGGCTATGGCAAGCCACCTGCCGAGACCCGGTTCAAACCGGGTGAGTCCGGAAATCCGCGCGGTCGACCGAAAGGCGCGAGGAATCGGCTGCCGGCGCTGAACGAAGAGCGGCTCAAGGGCATCATTCTCCAGGAAGCCTACCGCGCCATCCGCATCAACGACGGCGATCGGCAGATCAAGGTGCCGATGGCCCAGGCCATCGTCAGAGCGGTCGCGGTCAATGCCGTCAAGGGCCAGCAGAGCGCCCAGCGTCTCTTCACTGAACTGCTCACCACCACCGAGCGGGAGAACAAGGCGCTCAACGACGAATGGCTCGATGTCGCCATCACCTACAAGCTCGAATGGGAGAAGGAACTCGAGCGCCGCAAGCGCTTGGGTATCACCGACCTTCCAGATCCCCTGCCCCACCCCGACCATATCGTCCTCGACATGCAGAAGGGGACCGCCAACGTCCGCGGTCCATCGACCAGGGAAGAAAAGCAGCTTTGGGATCTCATCCAGGGCCGCAAGGAGGACTTCGAGGCCGAGTTGCGAGAACTCGAAGAGCTGCGCGACGACCCCGACTATCCCCACAAAAAGATCGTTCTTCAGGACATTGAGCACACAAAGAAGATTCTGGCCATTATTCACGCGGCCGAGAGTCGGTGGGGCGGGGTGTAAGGGAACCTGACCCAAGGCTGGCGACTATTGCGGCACTATGGCGCGCAAGCGTGTCACCATCGATCGCGCCATGTCGGAAATGGTCGCGTTGAAGGCTATTCGGTTTCTGCCCAAGCGCTTGGCTTCGTAGAGACAGGCGTCGGCATGGATCATGAGTGCCGTAACGCTGTCGGCAAAGTCGCGGATAGCGGCGCCCCCGATGCTAACGCTCAGGGAAATGGGCAGTTGTTCGTCCGGGCCCCACACCGTCTCGGCAACTTCGAGCCGGACCTTCTCGCTGACTTCAGCGGCAACACTAGTGGACACGTGTCTCACCAGAATGCCGAACTCCTCGCCGCCGATGCGCCCGACGAGGTCCATCGGCCGAACCGCGCGCTGAATGGCTGTCGCAATCGCAATCAAAGCCGAGTCGCCCGCCGCGTGGCCGAACCGATCATTGATGCTCTTGAAGAAGTCCGCATCGACAATGAGGAGCACACTCTGTTCCAGCGCGTCGTGCGCCCGCGACAGGTCGGCCATGAACCCTTCGCGATTGAGCAGCCCGGTCATCCGGTCGTGCCGTGCCGCGTACGAGATCAGGTCGTGCGCCTGTTGAAGCTGGCGCAGAGATTGTTCCCGTGCCTCGTTCAATGTCGCCATCTGGTCATTGGCAGCTCGAAGCCTGTCAGCCTGGACCACCACATATGAGGCGATTGGCATCCCGACCAGGAGCGGGATGATAAGTGTCTCTATCCACTCTCTGGGTTCGATCGCTTCCACGCCGAGCCATCTCATGGTGACGAACACGGCAATAGTGGCGATCTCCGCTACCGCGGTGATCAGCCCAGCTCTCGTCAGAACAGTTCTGATGTTTGCCATGGTCCGAAAACCATCGCAGGTCGAAGAGAATATTGGTTTGTGGCGATAGGTCGGATCTTATTGAAAGTCACAACACTACGTTAGGGCAAGGTGGCCGCAATGCCCCGGTGAGCTGGGCCAGGCCTCCACCCGACATCTTCGCGGCAGGTCAACCGACGCTCGAGCTCGTCGCTTTCGGTTCGAGGTGACCGAGTCCCAGAAAGGTCCTCGCCGGCGCTGAAAAGCCTGCGCATATCGACTCTGCCGCGGTTAGCCCATCCGTAGCGACTCTGGTCCATTCACCTCATCGAGAGTGAAGCGGTGGTTGACAACCTGGCCGTCGAGAAGAAACCCTGCATCCCATCGAGGTCCAACCGCCGGATGCTGCTCGGCTATGATCCGACGCTCTACCGGCTCCGCCACAAGATCGAGAACATGTTCGGCCGCTTCAAGGACTGGCGCCGCATCCACGCTCGCTACGACCGCTGCGCCCACACCTTCATGTCGGCCATCTGCATCGCCGCAACCGTCATCTTCTGGCTCTGACTACTCACGTAGCAGATGCCCATGCCTCCCGCAGCCACTCGCGAACTTGGTGGTCGACTTCTGTTGCGCCATTGATCTCCAGGTGATGTGTGAAGCGACCCGGCTTGGGCTCGACTACTTCCTTCCAGCGCGGAGATCGGTCTCTTCGCTGGAGGAAAACGCCTAAAACCAGCGGCGGATGGGTTCCACTAAGATATTGGTTCGGCCGCCAAACAGCGGCGAATGGGTGCTTCCGATAGAACCCGATCTGGCTCTTGGATACGCGTCGTTCCGCCTCGCCAACTGCCGTCACCGCAGAGTCGATTGCGGAGAATATCGAGCGGGCGTCCACGTCCGATCCAAGGTAATCGTTCTCATTCACGCAAAAAGACCTTGCCACTCTCCCGCTCAGTTCGTTGGCAGAGCGGGGGTTTGCTCCAGTTGGTTACTAACACATCTGCCGGCAACCATCGAGCCACCTGAGTGCTGAGCGCAGGCAAGCTCGGGCTGCAACCCCATCATCAATGAGTCCTGAGCCTAGCTGTGAGCTTTCAGTAGGTTGTTCATTCGGAGCGGTTCGAGGAGACTGGAGTTACCACACTGCCGGTATCCAGGAGCGCCCCGAATGAACGTGCACAAGAATGCCCGCCTGAGCTCGCATAGTCGAGCCGAACTTGTCCGCCGGGTCGCGGCTGGACAGCGCGCTGGCGTCGTTGCCGCGGCGCTGGGGGTGTCGATCCGCACGGTGCACAAGTGGCTGGCCCGTTTCCGAACAGAGGGCACGGCTGGTTTGGCGGATCGTTCGTCCCGGCCGCACCGGCTGCACCGGCCGACGCCAACCGGCAGGATCGAGCAGATCGTGGCCTTGCGTCGGCAGCGCCTCACCGGCAAGCACATCGCGCTTGAGCTCGGGGTCTCGCCAGCCACCGTCAGCCGGGTGCTCAAGCGGGCCGGGCTTTCCCGCATGCGCGACCTCAAGCCAGCGGAACCGGCTCGGCGCTACCAGTATGACCAGCCTGGTGGGCTCATCCACATCGACATCAAGAAGCTCGGCCGCTTCGAACGCGTCGGCCACCGCATCACCGGGGATCGCACCAGGCAGTCCAACTCTCGCGGCGTCGGCTGGGAGTTCGTGCATGTCGTCATCGACGATGCCTCGCGCGTCGGCTTCTCGCAGATCTATCCCGACGAGAAGGCAGTCAGCGCCGTCACCTTCCTCAAAGCCGCCATCGCCTACTACCTGAGCCTGGGCGTCACCGTCACGCGGGTGATGACCGACAACGGGTCCTGCTACAAAGCCCACGCCTTCCGCGATGCCTGCAGGGCCCTCGGCATCAGGCACATCCGCACCAAGCCCTACACGCCCCGCACCAATGGCAAGGCCGAACGCTTCATCCAGACCGCCCTCAGGGAATGGGCCTATGCCCAAGCCTATCCGACATCGGACCGACGAGCCGCCGAACTGCCGATCTGGCTGCACCGCTACAACTGGCACCGGCCTCATGGCAGTCTCGACGCAAAAACACCTATCAGTCGCCTCGGATTAACTGAGAACAACCTATTGAGCCTCCACATCTAGTCCACGGATGGGCCCGCAACATGGACGAGTATGGCCGCTTCTGCGGACGGGCGTGCCTTTTCTGGCGATACGCTACAACGAATTGAACGATGATCGCGTGGCATCGCTAGCACATCTGTTCGCGCATTGCGGTTTGCCGACAGACCGGGTTGCGGCCGGGTTGGCGGCTTTCGATCGCGATTCACAAGCCGGCGACGTCGTGTCGCACGATGTCGTCGCCGAGGCGATCACAGAGGACCAGGTCGCGAGGCCGCGAGGCGTTCTGGCCCAACGAACAACCTTCAGTGACCCGGAGCTGAGGCTTGACGATATCTATTCCCGTCAGCAGAAGAAGAGCTCGGATCCGTGATTGCGCGTATTAGTTCCGATGACTGGTCTAGATCTCGAAGGTTGGTTCGCTAGGCGTCCTGACAAGATCAACAAGTCGCCGTCTGAGGGTCTCAGCACTCACAGGCTTGGTGAGCATTGCAGTGGCCCCGGCATGAAGCGCCTGGGAGATCATGGGGCCACTCAGCGATGAGCCCAACGCGACGACTGGCGTGTGGGCATTGTGACCTTGGGAGCTTCGCAGCTTAAGAGTGAGTTCAGTCGCACTGAGAGGACCGAGCGTCAAGTCGACGATGAGAGCGTCAAACTTGCGGCTCGACAGCGCCCTAAGGGCCGCGTCGCTGCCGGTAGTTTTCGTGACTCTGCCGACACCAACTCCCTTGAGCGCAGCAGCCAGAAGTTCTGCCATACCTAGCGACGCATCCGCGACCAACACGCTGAGTTGTGCGAGCTCCGTTTTTCGCGCTGGTCGTTCGCTCATTGATGGGCTCCAAGCGTGAGACCTTGTTCGGATGTCGATCTCGCCTAGCCGCGCGCTCTTGGCCGTCAGAACCGCTCTCGCGACGAGTCTTCCCTGGCGGTGGGGAAGTGCCGCAGACGTCCATGAAATGTCCGCTTGGTTTTAACTCGGCACACGCATCGTGGGCTACAGATGGTTACCCTAAGGGAGAGTTCACCGTGGCGGCATGGGAGGCGCATAGTGCCGGGGAGCAGGTATTCATTGAGCACGCTGCGCCCCTTTCCGACCAAACGGTTGCGTTGCGAAGGTCGATGACCGCGACCAACACCTCGCTCATATCTTCATCGTGGACGAAGCCCGCGACCACTGGTTTCAATAAGAGGTCCTGCAAACCAATCTCGACCGAAGCAATCGCGAAGATGAAGGCGGCGGTAGCACTTGCCGGTCGCAGGTTGCGTGCCTCGTCCAAGGAGGCTTGCGCGGGTCGGGCAACGCCGTGCTCTGGGAGCGGCACCAGGCTTTCATCAGCCTGAAGCGCCAAGGTACCAGACAGTTCATATTCAGACGTTCTTGTTAGCGTCTGCCTGAGGTGCTTAAGTGGGTACGCATTCCAGCGGGAGGGGGACCGGTGGACGACAAGCTCGAAGCCAGGCGGGCCAAGCAGCGCGAGATTGTCGCGGCCAGATCGCTTGGGGCGCGTACTCAGCCCGACCTGCCGCTGCCGCCCTATCATGTTCACGGCGTGAGCATGCTGTATCTGATGTGCCGCTTCGATGTGGACGCGGTGGCGCGGATCGTGCCACCGGGCCTTACGCCATCGGGCTCCGGTTGGGGCGTCATTGGACTCTACAGTGCCGAACAGGGCTGGGGCATCGCACCATTCACCGCGTTCTTCATGGCTGCCGAACTGGCCGGCGCGGATTCCGTCGATGGGTCTCCCGGCAATTACATGCATTCCGGCCTCTTCTCGGACATGGGCGGCCGGGTAATGACCGGCCAATACAACAGCAATTTCCGCACCGGGTGGTCCCGGCACCAGGTGATCGACGGCGTGGTGATCGGCGAGGCCGGCATCGGCGACCGAACGCTGGTGCGAATGCGCGCGCGGGTCGGACAATCGCCGCCGCAAGTGCTCAACGGGGTGAGCCGCTATGTTGGAAGACAGCCGGGTGGCACCGGGTTCACATCCTATTCCGTGGCGTTCACCCTCGAGTCGCGCGACACCAGCGGTCAGGCGGTTGAGTTCCTCGATGGCGCGCGCGAGGGACTAAATATTCTCGAGCCGCTGGAATATGTCTGGCCGATTTATGCATCACCCATGGACATGGCCTTCACGCCACCGCGCCCCTTTTTAGAGGAAGGTGAACCGGCGGGCGAGGATGCACAGGGTGTGAGCCTGGTCGGCGTCTTCTCGCAGATGGGGAGGGCTGCGGCGATCCTGGATGTGGACGGCAAGTTGCTGACAATGAACAAGCAGGCCAATGGACTTGTTGCAGAGGGCCGGATCGGCGTAGCGGGACAGCAGCTAAGGCTCTCGCGACCGGCCGAAGACGCGGCACTGGCGGCAATGCTCCTCGAGGTGCGGCAGCGAGGACTTGGGGCGGTCTCGGAGCGCCATGCGCTTCATCCGGAAGCAAGCGGACCCCCCTTGATTGCACAGGCGATCGCTCTGGACCCAAGTATTGGCGGACCGGGCAGCGTCCTGGTCTTTTTCGATGATCCAGCCCGCGCCTCCGGAACGGATTCCGCTGCCGCTTTGAGACTACTGGGGCTGACAGCAGCCGAGGCCCGGATCGCTGGCCTTGTCGGGTCGGGACGCGCGCCGCGGGACGTAGCGGACGAATTGCAGCTCACGCTCAATACCGTTCGTTCGGCACTCAAGATCACGTTCGACAAGCTAGGGATCAGCCGGCAGAGCGAACTCGCCAAGATCGTGGCGCGGCTCGCCGGCTGAAACTCGATTTCAGTAAGTGACGATGTAGTTGCGCAGGTCGCTGTAACCCATCGTGGAGCCGTCGGCGTTGACGCCGCGGACATGGGCAGTGAAGTCGTTGCCGCCGGTCGCCTTCTCGAATTTGCCGGTGCCGCCGGTGACGACGGTGGTTCCTTCGCAGGACGCCAAATCTCCCGGCGCGGGAGCAGCAGCCTTGCACGACCATTTGAGGAAAAGCTTGTCGCCGTCATTGGCCGTGACAGTGCAATAGCCGGCGGCGTCGACGCCGATGTCGTTGTAACCCGGGCACTGGATGGGCGAGTTGGACAGTACGCCGCCATCGCCCTTGAAGACATTGATGCCGGCGAAATAGCCGGTGAAATAGGGGTGGCCGTCGCCCATGGTGAAGCTCGACCCGACGGCGAGCCAGGCAAAAGTCGCCTCGCCCTTGATTTCGGCAGCCTGGAGCGGGGTGGTGAGGAGCAGCGCGGCGAGTGCCGCGGACGAAAGGGATTTGATCATTCGATTTTCCTCCTGATGCAGCGGCGTTCAGCGCCGGCATGGAGGAGGATCAACAAGCTCGGTGATCTCCGCACCCCCCACCTTGGGGGTGGGGCGCCGAGTTTTCCTCGCCCCGAGAGCCGTGATGACTTCAACGCTGCCCGAAGCAATGGGAAGAAATCCGAGCAGACGCGCCGTCCCCTGGGCCCGATTGCGGCTCTGTGAGAGTGTTGGCCTCCGCACTCGGTCGGTGGGCAGGCAGCCCGGGTCGTCGACTAAGTTCTGCTAGGAAATGGGCATTGGAGAATGCGGCCAGTGCTCGGCCAATTCGCCGCCGAAAAGCCGGTCTCCGCGCGAGATACCTCGAAACCGGTTACGAATAGCCTTGAGATCTCCGCGGCTTGGCCCGACCACCGGCTTTCCTCATAGAGACCGTCAGTTTTCGAGGACTAGATGGCGGAGAGAAAGGGATTCGAACCCTTGAGACGGTTACCCGCCTACACACTTTCCAGGCGTGCGCCTTCGACCACTCGGCCATCTCTCCGCGTCGAGGCGGGCGCCGGCGAAACCGGCGACTTGGGCCTTTTCCGGCAAGCGGATTGAGGGGGCGGAACACCCCTGCAAAGGCGCGCGCAATATACTCATCGAACGCCCAACCGCAAGGGATGTCAGGCTCCTGGCGACGGCTTTGTCGGCTCCGCCGCCGCCGCAAGCTTGTGGTCACGCGGGGCGGCATGCGAAAAGGGCCCGGGCGGCGGCAGAATTGTCAGGCATATGCGGTTTCTTCTGCGGATTCTTGGGACTTTGATGATCGCCGCGGCGGTGATCCTTCTGATCATCGACGGCACCAAGTCGCTTGGCGCCAATTCCATCGTCATGACCTCGCTGGGCGATACCTGGACGCTGCTTCACGTCGCGAGCCTTGAACAAGTGAAGGCCTTTCTGGCCACGCGCTTCTTCGGCCCCCTGCTCGAAACGGTGGTTTCGGCGCTGCTGGGCTTTCCCGGCTGGGCGGTGATCGGCGTGCCGGGCATCCTGCTCGCCTGGGCGGGCCGTTCGCGCCGCGAACGGATCTTTCTCCGGCAGGACCAGATCTGAATGGGCCTTCACAACGTGAAGTCCTTCGGCAAATTCGTCCTCGGGCTGAAGGCGGCGACGCTTCACGCGCAGTGGGAAGCGCAGGTCGCTAAGGTCGGCGGCAAGGTCTTCGCGCTGATCGGCGACGACGCTGGATGGATCACATTCAAGGTCACCGAGCTCTCCTTCGCGGTCCTGACCGATATCGAGGGCATCGCGCAGGCGCCGTACTTCGCCAAGGGCGGCTGGGTCAGCGTGGCGCGCGGCACCGAACTGCCGGACGCCGATCTGAAGGGCTACATCGCCCAGTCGCATCACCTGGTCGGGGGCAAGCTGACCCGAAAACTGAAGGCCGAGCTCGGCCTCTAGCGCGGCAGGACGGAATAAATCTCGAGCGGCTCTCCCGAAAGGCTCTTCCTGACCAGCCAGGGGGGGAGGGCGTTGGCTTCGCGTAACGCGACAAAAGAGTCAGGCGCGTAGGGGACGACGCCGTGAACTTCTGCCATGGCCGGGCAGATGACGACGAGGCCGATGCCGCGCGCATCGACAATCTGCCGTGCCACCTCGATCGCCTCGTTGAAGAAGCGGAAGGCGTCGCGCACCCCCTGCTGGTTGCGGTGATAGGGCGCCGCGACCACCGCATGCGGCGTGAACAGCAGCATGTGCGAGCCCAGATCAATCGGCGTCATGATTCGCTCGGGCGGCAGCTCGGCGAGGTTGGCGAAAGCGGAGGGCGCGAGGCAGGAATGGATGGCCTTGAGGCTGTCCCCCTCGCCGGCCCGGGCGCTGGAAGCCGGAGCGGGGATGAGGAGGTTGGCAGCGAGCGCCACCAGTACGCCCGCCGAAATGCACCAGCTGCCGACGAGCCCGAGGATCGGCACAATGGTGCGCTTCGACAAATAGACCTCCCGTGCCCGCGCGATCAGAACCGCCGCACCCGGCACGGCAAGCGGCACCGCCATGCGCGCCGCCCGGATCTGCAACAGCATGGCGGCGAGACCGACGATGAGGAACAGCGCATAGAGGAGCCAGGCATCGCGCGAGTTGGTCCTGCGGCGAACCAGCGTCCACCCGGCAACAGCCAGGGCCACGAGGACCGGGATCATCACGGCAAGCGGATAGGCGGGAGAGGCCGCCAGGCTCACCGCCCAGGGCTGCGCCTCCGAGATCTTGTCGATCCAGTTGGTGATGAGCCACGGATCGAGTCCGCCATAGGGCCCCTTCAGGAGGGCCGGCCATAGGGCGAGAACGATGCCCACAACGATCGCTGCGGCGGCGATGCCGGCGATAAGGCGCATCACCCGATTGGCGCGCGTCAGCAGCGACAGCGCGACCAAGGCCATGCCGCAAAGCACCATGCCGGAGACATAGGCGATCGAGACCTCGTCATAGGCGGGGACCAGCCAGCGGGAAGGCGCCACGCCCAGGGTCAGCGCGAGTAGGGACGCAAGCGCAAGGCTGATGCCAAAACCGCGGAGCGTTGCTGCCTGTCCCGGTCGCAGGACCCAGTTCAGCCCGAAGGCAAGAATGGTCGCCCCGATCATCGGCAGGCCTTCTATGCCGATGCCAAGCGACAATGCGGCCGCGATGCCGGCGAGGATGGCGAAACGTGGACGCTCGAGCGCGCCGATTGCCGCGCCCAGCATCACCAACCCGGCAATGATCTGTGGCCCGTGATGGTCGAAGCGTCCCGGGGCGAACTCGGCCATGGTCACCAGAGAGAATGCCGGCAAAATGAGCGCCGGCAAAACCGCGCCGGAACCGCCGAGCCGCAGCGCCAGCCGGCCATTGACGATGAGCAGAACCAGCAGCAGCCCCAGCGGCCAGACGAAGGCCGCGATCGTGTCGGCGAGACCGCCGAATATGCGGAGCAGGGCAACCAGCACCGCTTCCGGCAAATCGACCAGCCGGGACCAGTGGATCTCGGCACCATAGGGCGCGTTGAGCCGGTGCTGCACCTGATCGTACCAGCCCTGGCCGGCCAAGAGGTCGTGGACATTGGTGAGCCGCATGGCGTCGTCGGTGTCGAGGACGAGTGGCGTGGTCGCGAGCCCATTGACCGCGCGCACGACGAAGAACACGGCGACGAACGCCCAGCAGGCGAGAACAATCCTCGGGTCGAGCCGTTGCGCCGCTTGCGGGTTCGTCATGGTCTGGTTCTAGCGCGCCGCCGTTAAGATCGGCTGAAACGGCGTTGACGCGCCCGGCCGCCGGGCTTCTATTTGGCCCGATCCGCTTTGGGGGCGAACATGATCGCTATTCTGCTCTACCTGGTCGGTCTGGTTTCGGCCCTGGTCACGCTGGTGATCATCGGCTTCGACGCCCGCACGATCTATTACGCGCTGGTGACCGCCTATAATGCGGGGGCGCATAACGGTACCGGCGTCAATCTGGTGATCGCCGCCATCGGCCGCATCTCGGCGGAATATCAGTGGGCGCTGATGCCGTTCCTGGGCGGGCTGCTGCTGATGGGCTTTGCCCGCATCATGGTGCTGCTCGGCGCCATTAACCGCGCGCTACGCCATCCGGTCTAGCCTACGGATTCGGAGCGCTTCCAGGAAAAGTGTGATGCGATTTTCCGGTTCGGAAGGGCGACAAAACAAGGACCTAGAGCATTCGCTCCGATTCTATCGGAACGTGAAATGCCCTAGAGGAGTCCGGTCGCGATAGCGGTCTCGATCGCGGCGAAAGCCATGAGCGGGGTGAAGGCGAAGGCGAAAGAGACGCGCTGTCCGGCATGGGCCACGCGGCCGATCAGGAAGAAGGACGAGAATGCTACGACGCTGGCCATAAGGCGCGCATTGTCGTCGGTGAAGAAATGAAAGAGGGGATTCATCGGTCAGTCCGCCTTGTCTAGCAGACCCGGACTACCACCGGCCCCTTGCTGGCAATTTGCCGGCTTGGCTCGGGTTTGGTGAAAATTGCGAGGGTCGGCGAGGCGCAGTAGGGCGCTGGGGCCGGTCATCGTGCTAGGCTAGTTTGGATGGAACTCGTCGTACAAGCTACCGTCCTCAACCTACTGTGCGCATCCTGCGGCAGCAGATTTAGCCATGCAGTCTTTTACGGCGACAGTGACGCGACCACCGACGGCTTGGTCTCTGCAAGTACCTGCGATGGAAAGATTGCGATCACTGAGACCACTTCCGAGGAACTGCGCGCCATCAACAAAGGGGACACGTCCAGTATCGAGAAGAGGTTTGTCGCGTCATCCGGCCTTCCTTTTCGCGTAGTCCGATTGTTGAGCTCTCCTCCGGTGCAGGTCGGACGGTTTCCAGACTTCCACCGCCGACATCGAGCAGAGTTGGCCTACAGCTGCGCGTGTTGTCTCACGGGGCGAGCCACCATCGAGAACGAACTTGATTTGGCCGACTTCATAGCGCGGGGTGGCAACGTGCGACTTGTCGGCAGCGGCCTAAAGCTCCGTTAGCGAGGGCGGCCAAGATCACTGCCGACCTCGACGATCTCTTTGCCCGGCTGTCGAACGATTACTACTCCCACCTGCGATCACCCCGGCTTTCGCCGGGATGACACAGCATGTTGGGCGAGACCCTACGGCTTGCCGTTGGTCCAGGTGACGTCGAGCCCGTTAAGCGGCACTGAGCTCAGAGACATCTTGCCCGAGCCGAGCTGCACCTGACGCGCATGTGCCAGGTAGACCAGTTCGTTGTTCACCTTGTCATAGACACGGGTGACGCGCAGGCTCTTCCAGATCAAGCTCCGCTGCTGCTGGAAGATTTCCTCGCCGCCCGGCGACGTCGAGATCTTGCCGACGGTCACGGGGCCCGTCGCGGCACAGTCGATGGCGGAATAGGATGGATCCTCGAACCAGTTGCCCTGCTGCAGCCGGTCGATCAGGCTGCGGTTGAAATAGGCCACGTGGCAGATGACGCCCTGCACCTCCGGATCGGCCACCGCCTCGATGGCGATGTCGTTGCCGGTCCAGTCGACATTGATCTTGCCGACGTCCTGCGCGTTGTTGTTGCCACAGGCGGCAAGCGTCAGCAACAGCGCCGCGGCGCCGGCAAGTCGAAGAACAGACTTCAGCATATGGGATCCCTCAAAGGAGCCGTTGACGCCCGTGATGTGGGGGCGTTCGGCCGCGGATGCAAGCGGCGGGCCGCTAATATCGCTGCATCCGCTTTTCGATGAAACGCACCAAGAGCGATAGCGAAATGGTCATCGTCAGGTAGAGGAAGGCGACGACGTTGTAAGTCTCGAAGAATTTGAAAGTGCCCGAGGAATAGACCTTGCCGATCTGGGTGATGTCCTGGACGCCGAGCGCCGAGACCAGCGCCGAGTCCTTGATCATCGAGACAAGATCGTTGCCGAGCGGCGGCAGGATGGTGCGGAAGGCCTGCGGCGCGATGATGTGGCGGAAGACCCGGTAGGGCCGTAGGCCCAGCGCGCGCGCCGCCTCGATTTGACCCGTGGGCACCGCCTCGATGCCGGCGCGAAAGACTTCGGCCAGAAACGCCGAATAGCAGATCATCAGGGCGATGATCGCTCGCCAGGTGAGATCGAAATTGCGCACCGTGAGCGGCGGCATCCAGCCCAGCGACTGCAAGGGCTGCAACAACCAGTTTGCGGCCTTGACGGTCTCCGGGGCGCCGACAAAGGCGACGTAGAACAGAAAGACCAGGATCGGGATGCCCCGGATCAGTTCGGTATAAAACGTCGCCACCTGCCGGAGCACTGCTGAGCCGGAGGTGCGGGCCAATGCGATGACAAGGCCAAGCAGCGTTGCAAGCCCGAAGGCGACCAGCGTCACCCAAGCGGTGGTGACCACGCCGCCCGACAGCGCGCGGAAAATCTGCGTATAGCCCTTATCGGCGACGATGGCCCAAAGCGTCACGACACCCAAAAGCGCGATGGCCAGCAGCCAGAACGGGAAATCGGCGAGGCGCCGGCGGGTTTGGGCGGTCATGGGAGGGACCCGCGGGCGGGATGGCCCACGGGTCGCGATGGGCTTATTGAGCGGCGCTGTATTCGAAGAACCACTTGCGGTTGAGCCCGTCGATCGTCCCGTCGGCCTTCATGGAGGCGATGGCGGCGTTGAAGGCAGGAACCAGGTCCGAGCCCTTGGCGAAGATGAAGCCGAACTCATCCGATCCGACCGGGTCGCCCACCGTCTTGAACACACCAGGATCGG
This sequence comes from Devosia sp., assembly GCA_040081595.1. Taxonomy (GTDB): domain Bacteria; phylum Pseudomonadota; class Alphaproteobacteria; order Rhizobiales; family Devosiaceae; genus Devosia_A. The sequence goes on along the minus strand of JBEBGE010000004.1, from coordinate 58,465 downwards.
CCGCGATATAGCCTTCGACCGAAGCCTGGTCCATCAGCACCATATCGACGTCGCCGGATTTGAGCGCCTGCACCGAGGCACCAAACGTGTCGAACAGTTTGATGCGCGGATTGGCTTCGTCGCCGTCGAGAATGTCGTAGACGGCGGCATAGAAATTCGAGGTGCCGGCCTGGGCGCCGATCAAGAGGTCGGTGTTCTCGGTGAACGCCTCCTTGCCCTTGATGCGGTCCTCGTTGGCCCGCACCAGCATGTATTGTTGGCTGGTCATGTAGGGGTCTGAGAAATCGACCTGCTGCTTGCGCTCGTCATTGATGGTGATGCCGTCCATGCCGACGTCGTATTGGCCTGACTTGACCGCTTCGATCATCACGTCCCAGCTTGAGAGGCTCCACTCGATCTTGGCGTTGAGGCGCTTGCCGATCTCGTTGACTGCGTCATATTCCCAACCAATCCCCTGGCCGGTCTTGGGATCGGCGAAGTTGAGCGGCGTATAGGCATTCTCGGTCACGGCGCGAATGGTCCGCCCGGCGAGATCGGGCAGGGCCTGCGCGGCCGCGGACGAGACCAGCAGCGCGGTGATGGCCGTGACGGCGAACGTCTTGAACAGCGTTTTCATGAGGTCGCATTCTCCCTGAATTCTGTGACTGCGGGGAATTTCATTCGCCCCCCGCTTTGTCCTTGAGTTTAATCGGCTTATCCGCCCCGCCTCAAGCCATTTGCGGAAAAGCGTTTCACGCGCTGCGACGTGCTCCTAGCCGGATTTGCCAAACTTGGGCGCGGCCGGGCCATGTGGCCGGTCGATATGGCCGAGGTCGCGGTCGGGATCGATGCGGTCGCGAACCATCTGTTTGAGCTGCTTGACCTCGGGGAACCCGCCATCGCGCTTGCGCTCCCAGATCAGCTCGGTGTCCAGGTGGATCTCGAATATCCCGCCGGTGCCGGGCTTGAGCGTCACCTCACCCATCTCGAGCGAGAAGGTCGAAAGCACCTCCTGCGCCATCCATGCCGCCCGGAGCAGCCAGTTGCATTGCGTGCAATAGGTGATTGTGAGGTGCGGTTTGCCGACCTCGCTCATACGGTGGGGTCTCCCCAGCTCGACATGAAATGCTGCGGCAAGACCAGCACTTCGCGCTCGTCATCGGGAGGATCGCGGGTGAGGAGCGCTGTGGTCGAGTTGACACGCTGCGCCAGCAGCCGCGCGATCTGCAGCAGCCAGTCGGGATGGGTGCGGAGGATGTCGATGGCGTCGTCGATGACGAAATAGTCGACCTCGGTCACCGCACGCACGCTCGCCGTCTGCGGCTGGTCGAGCAAGACGCTCATTTCGCCGATCACCGAGCCCGGCGTGCGGATCGTCGCCACGTACTTGCCGTCGCGCAGCACCTCGAGCTCGCCATCCTTGAGCACGTAGAGCGCGCCGGTCCGGCCGCCTTGCTCGATCAGCGCCATGCCGGGGGCGATCCAGTCGCGTCTGAGCCAGGGCTCGGCCATTCAGCACCTCATCACTTTAACGGGCGGCAATGGTAGCGGAGCCCCGGCTTTGGCGCTATACGGCGCCCAGTCGCGCCGGTCTGATGCCGGTTGTGAGCCCTTGATGCCGCCGGCCACATGCCGGCAGGAGACCGAAATGTCCGATCTGCCCGTGCTCGGCCGCGCCGCCGAGATCCCCACCGATCCCGCCACGGCCCCGCTCGACCGCGTGCCCAATCCGCACCCGGATATCGACTATCTGGTGCGCTTTGCGGTGCCCGAATTCACCGCGCTCTGCCCGATCACCGGCCAGCCCGACTTCGCCCACCTGGTCATCGACTATGTGCCGGACCAGTGGATGATCGAGAGCAAGTCGCTCAAGCTTTTCATGTTCTCGTTCCGCAATCACGGCTCCTTTCACGAGGCGACAACCGTCATGATCGGCAAACGGCTGATCGAGGCGCTGGCGCCGCGCTGGCTGAGGATCGGCGGCTATTGGTATCCGCGCGGCGGCATCCCCATCGACGTCTTCTGGCAGAACAAGCTACCCCCGGCAGGGCTCTGGCTGCCCGATCAGGGCGTTGCGTCCTATCGCGGACGGGGCTGATCGGGGTCTGCCGGCCCGCTCCCAATAAACCTTGCGCGTGCGTTCCGGTTTCATCGCGGCGTAAAATGCATTACGCAACGCGCGCTGGGAGCGCTGAGTGGACGCAAATACGATGAGAAGCCGGATCGGCGCGATCGATCTTGCCCGCGGCATTGCGCTCGTGGCGATGGCGGGGTTTCACCTGCTCTGGGATCTGAGCTTTTACGGCCTCATCGATATCGGGGTCGGCTTTTCGCCCTTCTGGATCGCCGTCCAACGCTCGATCCTCACCGCCTTCCTGCTGCTCGCCGGTACCGGGCTGGTGCTGGCCCATGGCGATGGCATCCGCTGGCGGAGTTTCTGGCGGCGCTGGCTGATGATCGTCGCATCCGCCGCGGCGGTGACGGCGGGCACCTGGTACCTGCTGCCCGGCTACGTCGCCTATTTCGGCGTCCTCCATGCCATCGCGCTGTTCTCGCTGCTGGCGCTCCCGCTGATCCGCGCGCCGCTTTGGCTGGTCACAGCCATCGCCGCCATCGTCCTGGGCGCGGCGTTCTATGCCAACCCGCTGTTCAACACGCGCGCCCTGAGCTGGATCGGCTTTTTCACCGAGGTGCCGCCGACCACCGATCTCGTGCCGGTCTTTCCATGGTTCGGCGTCTTGCTTATCGGCGTCGTCCTCGCAAGGCTCGCCCCGCTGCGCAACGCCCTGACCCCGCTCGCCACTTGGAAACTCACCAGCCCGCCCGCGCGGCTGCTGCGCCTTTGCGGCCGCTGGAGCCTGGTGTTCTACCTTGTGCATCAGCCGCTGCTGCTCGGTATCGTCATCCCGCTTTCCGGGATGCAGGCGCACAACGCCACAGCGCGCACCGCCGAATTCACCCAGAGCTGTATCGCGACCTGCGGCGCGACCGGTGCCGAGGCTCCCTATTGCACCGCCTATTGCCAATGCGCGCTCGATATTTCCAGCCGCGACGACCTCTGGGCGGCGATCGCTGCCTCCCCGCGCAGCGAGACCGAGCAGCGCTCGGTCGATCAGATGAGCCGGCTCTGCACCGCCATGGCCGAGGCGCGGATGCCATGAGGATCGCGATCACCGGCGGCACCGGCAATCTGGGGATGAAGCTCGCGACGGCGTTGAGCGATTGCGACTGGTGCGAGGCGGTGACGCTGCTCGACCAAAGGCCCGCCGAAAGCCGGCCGCCCAAATCGCGCTTCGTCCAATGCGATCTCGAGGACGCGACCGACCGGCGCTGGATCGAGCCGCTCGCGGAGGCCGAGGCGGTGGTCGACCTGGCGGTTGCCAATCTCAACCCCTTGTGCGGCTGGGACGAGGCGGCCCGCAACGTCACCATGACCACCAATATCGCCGCGCGCCTCACCCCGGCGACGCGGCGCCTGGTGATGGCCTCCTCGATCCATGCGCTGGGCGGTTACATGACGCGCAACCCGGTCCCCGGTGCTTTGACGCCCGAAACCCCGCCTCTGCCCGGAACGCAGTTTCATTCGCACCGGACGCTGCTCGGCCCGCGCTTTCGCATCGCCACCGCCTATGGCGCCTCAAAGGTGACGGCCGAACAATCGGCGCGCGCGCTGGCCCATGCTTCCGATGGAAGGCTCAGCGCGGTGACGCTGCGCATCGGCCTCATCGCTCGCGGCGACAACCACCCCATGCGCATCCACCTCGCCAAATGGCGCGGCGCCGAGCGTCACCGGGATTGGTACCGCAAGGCCTGGCTCTCCAACCGCGATTTCACCGGCATCGCGCTAGCCGCGCTCACCGCCGATGCCGGTAGATGGCCAAGCCCCGCCATCACCATCAACGCCATCTCGGCCAATGCCCAATCGCCCTGGAACATCGAGGCGACGGAACGCCTGCTCGGCTACCGCCCCATCGACGATGCGTTCGAGGAGTTGAGGCGGGCGGGGGTCAGCTAGCCGGGATCACTCGTGATCCGCCCAGAGCTCGCCGTCCTTCTTGGGATCGGTGATCACCATCGCGGCAAAGATGCGCGCGAACAGCCCCTGGTCCTTGGTCCCCGCCTGGCGCTTCAATTCGGCCAATAGCGCCGAAGTCGCGTTGAGCCGCGCGCAGGCGAGCGTTGCCACATGCAGCGCCACCAGCGGCGAGCGCTCGAGAAAGGGGATGGCATCGGCAATGACGCGGACGCCCGAGGGCGTCACGGCCTTGACCGTGGCGCTGTGCTCGATGCCCAGCAGCACGCTCATTTCCCCGATCAGCGCGCCCGGTTCCTTGATGGTCGCGATCTCGACGCCCTCGCGGATGACGCTGAGCTTGCCGCTTTCAAGAATATAGAGCTCGCCCGATTGCTCGCCGGCCGTGGTCAGGACCTCGCCGGGTGCGAGCAATTTGAGCGGCTGACCGTGCGTGAGGGCTAAAAGCGAGGCCATGGGGAATCCTGTGAGGCGTGGGGCAACCCACTAAAGCAGACGCAAACCCGCTTCCTCAAGGGGAGAAGCAGCGGCCGGCGCCTAATTCCCCGGGCCGCCGCCGAACAGATCGCGCCGCTCGACGCTGGCTTCGCCCGCCGAAAGCGCCAGCGCCGTGACGATCCGCGAAAACAGGCCCGGTCCCACCGCCTTGTCCGCCCCCTGCCGGCTGAGCTCGACCAGAAGCGCGGAGGTGGCGTCGAGCCGCCCGGCCACCACCGCGCCCACCCGCATGGCGAGCTTGGGCTCGCTTTCGAGCACTTTGGCCGCGTCGCGGATCGCCTTGAGCTTGCTCTCGCGCCTGGCGCGCACGGTGGCGGTGTTCCTCGTGCCGAGCAGCACCGACATCTCGCCCACCAGCGTTCCCGGCTGGGAGAGCGTTGCGATCTCGACCCCGTCGCGGGTGACCGAAAGCTCGCCCGAGAGCAGCACGAACAGGTCGCCCCCGCCCTCGCCCTGGACGATCAGGATCTCCTCCGGCGCAAGACTGCGCGTCGGCTGGGCGGCGGTCAGGTCGAGAAGGCTGGTCATCGCAATTCCCCCGTCGGTCAGGGATTGAGCCTAACGGCTTTTGGAGGGGCAAGGGAAGGACGGCCAACGGGTTAGGCGAGAAAGTGCAATGCTCTCCGGTCAATTACCGTGCACACTTGTTCATGTTTCGTTCTCATTCTATGGATCAAGGCTCCTGACGAGTCGAATTGGAGCGTCCCATGGGCCGGTACCCGCGTACCGTGAGCGAGTTTGCGACCAGCCTGCGCGAGGTGCATGTGCACTGCTCCGAGTGCCAGCGCCGGCGCACCGTCGCGCCCGACGTGCTGGCCGCCGCCTTCGGCGACACCTTCGATCTCTATGACGGCTACGCCGCCCTCGTCGCCGAACTCCGCTGCGACCAATGCGGCAAGAAACACCGCCTGATCGTCTATCGCGACACAACCCCGCGCAGCTCCTTCGCCGACATCAGCTACGAAGAGGCATTGAACCGGGATCTGGAGCGGCGCGCCTACATCCGCGCGCGGGGCGAGGAGTCGACGGCGGTGCGGGGGGCGAGGAGAAGGAGGAGGTGACTTTGTGACCCCGTTCATATGCAATACCTTGGCCAAGAAGCTAACTGAGGCAAGCGATGAGTGATGCAACGGAGCTAGATTTCATCAACGGGGGGCTGCTTGACCACCTGTACACGCACGAGTTTGCAAACCGTGCTGGAAGGTTCTTCAACGTCATTACAGATGAGGAAGGCACCACAGTCGAGTACGAAGAACCGGGTGTCATTCGAAACCGACTGAAGTTGACTCTTACCTTTGTCAACGAAGGTAAGCGCATCAAGTCTGTAACACTTAAGAAGTTCAAGTTCTACAAGAATGACGGCTGGGTAGAACAGTATTTTGGACCTACCGATCCATTTTCGCTAACCCACTTTTCGTTCGAAAAGCTCGTTGGGTTCCTGCACGTTTTGGTTCAAGCCGACCTAGCCTCGGTCAATGAGAGGCGCATCCCCCTTGCAATTGGCAACCCGAACGGCTTTTCACCTGAAACAGCGCGTGAGTTGCGGGCATTGCTCCTGCAGCCAGAGGGCCAACGGATCATCCGTGAGTTGGTGAAGAGCGGGCAAGTCACACCTGGGGACATTCTCAACATCGACTATCGCAAAAGGCAGCTCGCTCAGTTTGAGGCCCTGTTGGAAGATGCCGGTGCTGTTGAGGCGTACGCCGCTCTAAACGACATACGGACCGATCAACCTGAGAAAGCTTGGCAGCACTTCTTCAAGAAGAATGAGTGGATATTCGGATTGGGTCTAGATTATCGCTTTCTGGGATTGCTTCAGGAAGAGGCACTGATCGGTGAAAAGGATGTCGCAGGGCACGATGGCGCCGTAGCCGACTACCTATTAGGTGCGACCAATTTCACAGTGCTGGTTGAGATAAAACGTCCCGACACAGAGCTTTTTGCAGCGAGGCAAAATCGCTCGAACGCTTGGCGCCTATCAAAGGACTTATTCGACGCCGTCTCGCAGATTCTCGAACAGAAGGCTAGTTGGCAGATAAAGTCAGAAGTCAACTTCGGCTCGAATTTTACCTCTAGTGGCGAGTTGGTTACCCAACGTACGCTCGATCCAAAGTGCGTGCTCATTGTTGGATCAAATTCAATGTTTTCTGGCACCGAGCGAGAGCGCGCAGTGAAGCTGCGCACATTTGAGCTATTCAGGCGAGACTCGAGGAACATCGAGATACTGACCTACGACGAGGTTCTAGAGCGTGCGCGCTTCATTCTCAGCCACACACAAGCACTAGGTGGGTAGGGCCAGCGAACTAGTCCTGAAGGTTCTCGCTCGAGGTCACCTCGGCGAGCCAAGCGGTCAGCACATCGACATGTGTCGCGAAGTCACGAGGTTCGGAAGGCCCGCCCTTAAATATAACGCCAACGGCGGCTTCGTTACCATCGATGATGGGACCGCCGGACATGCCCGGCGCCAGCTTCTGACTCACCTCGATAAGTTTGACGCCATGTTTCGTCGTCAAGGAACTCACTGTTCCTTGACGAACGTTTAGCCCGTCACCGGGCCCGAAGCCCGGATAGCCAACCGCAACGAGTTCTTGGCCTACCGCCACCGGAGTCGTCGAGAGCGGGAGCTCATAAAACTCCGTACTCGGAATTTCATGCGATAGAATTGCGAGATCACGTGGTTCGTCACTTCTTAGTATCTTCGCCTTGAACCGATTGGCAGGCTTGCTTGGATGGTAGACTTCGATCTCCTGCGAACCACTGACGCAGTGGTTTGCGGTTACTAGACCAACGTCTTTGGCGAAAAAAGCGGTGCCCTGCCACATCTCGCCATCCATGTGCTCGACGACCCAAACCGCACGATCACGCTTCTCTAATGCGGTTGGTGCTATCTCGACCTTGCGATTGGGAAAGATTGTATTGAATCGAGACGCTAGGGAACGAAATACTGGGTCCGACGGACCTCGGATATGTCGAAGCCAAGTTATCTTGCCCGCGAGATGCGAGCCCAACTCGGAGTTTCCTCCGGCGTGCTGGGTAGAAAACTTCTTCTGAGCTGCAGCAACACCGAGAGTCTCTACCGAGTAGAGTGCCGACCTGACGTTGCGTACGTAGCGTCGGTCAACGTTCAGGAGCTCGTTCACCTTTAGACCGGTGACCATTCGTCGCGAATGCTTGTCAGCGTAGTGAGCCTTCTCGGAGTTTAAGGCAAAGCCATTCGAACCAAACGTGTTTCGCAGCTTTGGAGCGAGGAGTTCTGGTGAGAACTTGCCAGCGGGAGGAACTGCAGACTCAAAGAGCGACGTCATCGGCTGGTGGCTAGAAAACGTTATGTCGTCGGCATAGCGTGTGAAAATGCAGCGAGCTTCTTTCGCAAGTGCCATTAGCTGCTTGTCTAGACGGAAGCAGATCATGTTGGAGAGGACGGGACTCGTAGGTGCGCCCTGCGGTAGCTGGTCTTTGTTGCAGGACAGCCTCGCGACGATGCGGGCCACTGTGCTTTCGATCCCCAACGCTTCGAGCAGGCCAACGACGCGGTTCTCAGTTATCGACGGGAAGAAGTCCTTTAGGTCGACATTCAGGATGAAGCGTTTTTTCAGGTGAGCAAGAGCATTCGTCTTGACAGACCGGTGCTCGACAAATCCGTGCACGGGATCTCGAACGCGGTAGAGCGGGTTTAGCAACAGGCAGAGACGACGCTGTAGGTGCTTTAAGCGCTTGTCCGGTGCGCTGATTGTTCTTGCCGATCCCTTGCCCTTTGCAATTGAGAACTGGTGATACATGCGTCCCCTGTACCACCAGATCTTCTTCAGCTCGCCTGTCGATAGCTCGAGGTAAGCAAGGAGCGCCGCTTCGGTCGATAGCTCGGGCGGCAACGCAACCTTGATCGGCGGCGGGAGGTGTATCGTGAACGGACTTAGCACGAGGCCCCTCTTCCAATCACGCCACGCATCAACCGTCACATGGCGCGCAACGATCTGGTTAGACGTCAGCTCTTACGCCGCAGTTACTACAGCGCGTATGCGAAGAGAGGCCTCGCAAAGTACTTACTAGCACTCCGATGTCTGCACCTCCAGTCCCTGCAGCATCGTTGCGTTGAACGGCAATAACCGTCCGCTCATTCATCACTCATCTTCAGCGCCGCAATAAACGCCTCTTGCGGGATCTCCACTGATCCGAACTGCCGCATCCGCTTTTTGCCCGCCTTCTGCTTTTCCAGCAGCTTGCGCTTACGCGTCGCGTCGCCGCCGTAGCATTTCGCGGTCACGTCCTTGCGCATGGCGCGCACCGTTTCGCGCGCGATGATCTTGCCGCCGATCGCCGCCTGGATGGGGATCACGAACAGATGCGGCGGGATCAGCTCCTTGAGCTTTTCGCACATCTGCCGGCCGCGCGCTTCCGCCGCGTTGCGGTGCACCAGCATGCTCAGCGCATCGACCGGCTCGGCGTTGACGAGGATCGAGAGCTTGACCAGGTCGCCGTCGCGATAATCGGCCAGCGTGTAGTCAAAGCTCGCATAGCCGGCCGAGATGGATTTGAGCCGGTCGTAGAAATCGAACACCACTTCGTTGAGCGGCAGGTCATATTCGATCATCGCGCGGTTGCCGACATAGGTCATGTTGCGCTGGATGCCACGCCGGTCCTGGCAGAGTTTTAGGATGCCGCCCAGATATTCGTCCGGCGTCAAAATCGTCGCCTTGATCCAGGGCTCGCGGATCTCCTTGATCTTGGTGACCTCCGGCATGTCCGCCGGGTTGTGCAGCAGCATCGCTTCGCCATTGGTCAGCGCGATCTCGTAAATCACACTGGGGGCAGTCGCGATGAGATCGAGGTTGAACTCTCTGGAAAGCCGTTCTTGTATGATCTCGAGATGCAGCAGCCCAAGGAAGCCGCAGCGGAAGCCGAAGCCGAGCGCCGCGCTCGTTTCCATCTCGAACGAAAAGCTCGCATCGTTGAGCCGGAGCTTGCCCATCGCTTCACGCAGCAGCTCGAAATCCGATGCATCAACCGGGAACAGCCCGCAGAACACCACCGGCTGCGCGGGCCTGAAGCCCGGCAGCGCCGTCGCGGTGGGCTTCCTGTCATCGGTGATGGTGTCGCCGACATTGGTGTCGGCCACCTGCTTGATGGCGGCCGTGAAGAACCCGATCTCGCCCGGCCCGAGGCCCTCGGGCACGTCCACGAGCTTGGGCGTGAACACACCCACGCGATCGAGCTCATAAGCGGCGTTCGCATTCATCATGCGGATGCGCTGGCCTTTCTTCACCGTGCCGTCGATAACGCGGATGAGCACCACGACGCCCAGATACGTGTCGTACCAGCTGTCGACCAGCAGCGCCTTCAGCGGCGCATTGATGTCGCCCTTGGGCGGGGGCAGGCGATGGACGATCGCCTCGAGCACCGTGTCGATGCCGAGCCCCGTCTTGGCCGAAATCTCCAGCGCGTCGGTGGCGTCGAGCCCGATCACGTCCTCGATCTGCTGCTTGACGCGGTCGACATCGGCCGCCGGCAGATCGACCTTGTTGATCACGGGGACGATGTCGTGATCGACCTCCATCGCGTGATAGACGTTGGCCAGCGTCTGCGCCTCGACGCCCTGCGTCGCATCGACGACCAGCAGCGAGCCCTCGACGGCCGCGAGCGAGCGGTTGACCTCATAGGCGAAGTCGACATGGCCGGGCGTGTCGATCAGGTTGAGGACGTATTTCTCGCCGTTCTTGGCGGTGTAGTTGAGGCGCACCGTCTGCGCCTTGATGGTGATGCCGCGCTCGCGCTCGATATCCATCGAGTCGAGCACCTGCTCCTTCATCTCGCGCGCCTCGAGCCCGCCCGTGGTCTGGATCAGCCGGTCGGCCAGGGTCGACTTGCCGTGGTCGATATGGGCGACGATGGAGAAATTGCGGATATGGTCGAGGGGAACGGTCATCGGGGCCTAAAATCTGCGCGCTGCGCGGCGGAGGCTCCGGCCGCGCGGTGGTTGTGCGGCTGATAGCAGGCGCGGAAGCCCCGCGCAAACGTGGTTTCTGAGGGGTTAACGAAGGGCTGGGGGGCCGGGAGCGCCGGCCCCCAGCCTTTAGCGCAGTTGCAGCGTCAGCGGGGCGACGCACTGCCCCGGCTCGCCGATGGTCGGCGGGATGCAGACGCAGATCTTGAGCTTGCGGTCGAAGACGCTGTCCTCGGGGCAGCCGGGCTTGCACTGGCCCGGCTCGCCGATCGTGCCCTTCTTGCACACGCACTGGCCATCGCTGAGGACGCTGTCTTTCGGGCATCGCGGCGGCTCGGGCCGGCACTGGCCGGGCTCGCCCACGGTGCCGCGCTTGCACACGCAGCCATTGCCGGTCAGCACGCTGTCGCCCGGGCAGATCTGGATCACGATATCGGGCTGGCACTTGCCGGGCTTGCCGTGGGTGCCTTCGTCGCAGACGCACTCGGTGCCCTCCGCATGGCTGTCGCGCGGGCATTGGAGCTCAATCACGTCGGGCTTGCACTTGCCGGGCGTGCCATGCGTTCCCTCGTCGCACACGCACTGGCCATCGCTTTCATGGCTGTCGCGCGGGCAATTGAGTTCCGGCTGGTCCGGCTGGTCCGGCTGGCACTGGCCGGGCTTGCCATGAGTGCCCCGGTCGCAGACGCACTTGCCATTGTCGGTCAGGTGGCTGTCGCGCGGGCAGATGGGAAGGCTCTGGTCGGGTTCGCACAGCCCCGGCTCGCCGTGGGTGCCCTCATCGCAGACGCATTCGTCGCCTTCCGTGTGGCTGTCCTTGGGGCAGACCGGCTCGACCGGCTTGGGCTTGGCGCATTGCCGGCCGTTCCAGACGGTCCCGGTGGCGCAGCAGCCGCCATCGGGCTTGACCTGGTTGATCGGGCACTGCACCGGCTTCTCGCAGGCATCGCGCGGCAGGCTTGCCTTGGCCGAGGCGGTATATTGCACGCCTTCGTCGCTGTGCAGCACTTCGGCCGAGATCGCCGCGTTCACCGTATTGACGACGCTGCATTCGCTCTTGATCGCCACGTCCTTGGGGATGTGGATGGTGATGGTGAGCTCGGTATATTTGCCCACCGGCATGTTCTTGACCGGCGACGAGCAATGGACGTCGTTGCCGGTCGTGGGCACACAGGTCCAGTTGCTCGATACATAGCTCGTACCGGCCGGCAGCACTTCATCGAGCTCGACCGTGCCGTGATAGGGATCGGGGCCGGTCGAGGTGGCGCGCACCGTGAAGGTGCTGTCATAGCCATTGCCCGCCTTGACGGTCTTGCCCGCCTTCTTGGCGAGCTTGAGGCTGGGCGGATCGCAATAGACCGCGACCGGACCCGGCCCGACATTGATAAAGAGCTGCGGCACCTTCTGGGTCGATTGCGCGACATAGCCCGGATCGGCCGAACCGGGCAGCGTGATCTGCACAGTGTTCACCACCTCGCAATCGGCAAGCGTCACGCCATTGGGATCGACCTTGGTGGTCGCGGTGAAGGTCCAGTTGGCGCCGGCATTGATCGGCGTCGGCTTGGTGCATAGATACTGGCCCACACCCGATGGCGCGCAGGCGGCGGCGCTGAAGCTGGTCGGCTTGTCGTTGTAGTCGGTGACCTGCACCGGGGCCGGCTGCGGACCGGTGCCGACATTGGAGACTTTGACCTCGAAATCGCACAGCCAGTAGATGCTGCCCGGATCGTCGGCGCAGCCCATCGCCGTCTTGAGGATATTGAGCTGCGGCATGCCCGGCGCGATGCAGGCCGGGTTGGGCAGGGACTGAAGGTCCGAAGCGGAATCGTTGCCCGCCGGGTTCGGCGTCGAGCCCGGATTGGGCGAAAGGATCGAGAGGTTATTGCTCGCCGAGCAGACCGCCGGTCCGTCGGGATAGAAGGTGTACAAGTTGATGGTTTCCGGAGCACCCGGATTGAGGGTCACACTTCCCGCCGCCGTACAGGTGACGTTGGTGCTCGGTCCGGTGCAGAAGGCCGGATAGTCGAGTTCCAGCGTATTGACGATGGTGCTGGCGCTCGTATCGCGGAACGAGAGCGGGCCATGATAGACGTCCGGCCCGACATTGGTCAGCGTCAGCTTCCACTCGCAGGCATAGCCCGGGATCGCCATATAGACGCCGGCAAAGCAGCCGAGCCCCGTCTTCTGCATCTCGAGATCGGTATCGGCCGCCGGCACGAGGCAGGCCGGATCGAGAATATGGGTCGTTGCCGTATCGAAGTCGTTGCCGGGCAGGAAGTTGGTGGGCGAGCCGCCGGCGGGCGTCGCGATATTGGCCTTGTTGTCGAGATCGCAAAGCGGCGGCCCGATATTCTTGGGCACATGCGCGGTCACGAAGAAGCCCGAGGTCCAGCCCGGCGGCGCGTTGACCGGCGGCGCGAGGATATTGCAGGTGAGAACAGGGCCCACCTGGCCGCAGGCCCATGGCCCGGCAGTGGTCGCTGGCGCGTTGAGCCCCAGCGTATCCTTGACCGTGATCGGCCCGCTGAAATTGCCCGGCCCGGCATTCTGGACCATCACCAGATAGGTGCAGAGCCAATCGAGTCCCGCATCGAAGCAGGTATTGGGGAAGGTGACCTTCTTGAGCTTGAGATCGCTGGCGCCGCCCGGCGGCAGGCAACCCGGCGCGGCGATGCCCGCCACGCCGACGTTGAAATCGTCACCCGGGTCGTCGTCGCCGCCCCAGAACGGCCAGTCGAGGCCTGCCACATTGGCGATGTCGCAATAGGCAACCATCGCCTTGGGCAATTGCACGACTTCGTGCAGCACCACGCTGTCGCCCGGATAGAGCAGCACCGCGCCGCGCGAGCATTGATAGGCGGTGGGACCGGTCGGCGCGCAGGCCCATGGCGGCTGCGGCCAGAAATGCATCGTTGCGCCCGGATTGCCGGCGGGCAGGTAATCGTCGACCGTCACCGGACCCCAATAGGCGACCGAGCCCGTGTTCTCGATATTGATGGTGAAGCTGCACCACCAGTCGGCGCCGCCGTCGAAGCAATCGTAGGGGCTCGACCATTTCTCGAGCGTCAGGTTGAAATCGTCAGGCGCGACATATTCCGGCGGCGGAATGAAAGGCGGCTCGTCGTCCGGCACGTCCTCGCACACCTGCCAGATGGCGAGCGAGCCGACATGGCCGGCAAGATCGGCCTGGTCCTCATCCGTATTGCCGTCATAATCGGCAAAGAAGGAATGCTCCGGCGGATCGTTCTGCGGCCGGACACGGGTGCGTGCGGTGCCCTGCAGGCCCGAGACCATCGTCACCGGCTCGAGGTCGGGATCGACCCGCAAGGCGTCGCCCGAGGCCCACACGTAGGCACCGCAGGCGCCGCCAAAGCTCTCGCTGCCGGCATCGAACGCATAGCCGAGTGCGACGCCCCCCGACGCATTGGCGCCATCGCCGCCAAAGCCAATCGCATAGCTCTCGGGCGGTGCGGCCCAAGTACTGAGAGTATCCGGATCGTCGGGGAACTCGCGCTCGTAGCGCACGACGGACGACGAGCCCGGATCGGCAAAGACGGAATAATCGTAGCTTGCAACAATCGGCCCGCGCTGGGCGAGGATCATCCGTCCGCGCGGATCGAAGGCGATGCCGGTGACCGCATTGGCCGAGGCGAGGTCGGTGACGTCGAGCTCCCAGCGCGCCGCGCCGAAACTGCCATCAGCCTTGATGCGCACCGACCAGATCTGCGGCACGCCCTCTTCCGAGGATTCGATCGAATAATAGAGCCGGCCACCCTGCGCCGCGAGGCCGGTGATCTTGCGTTCGGGCTGGGTGAAACCCCAGGTCGATGGATCCTCGCTGTCGAACGCGGGATCGGTGATGTCCATCGCGCTGCCGTCATCCTCGATGGGCTCGAGATCGTGCGCGGGACGCCCGGCGACGCCATGGTCGAACGTATCGATGATCGTGCCATCATCGCCCAGCCGGTAGATCAGCCCGGTATCGAGATCGGAGACGAAGAATTGCTGCGAGGCAGGATCGAAGACCAGCGCCCCCAGGCTCGCTCCGTTATTGGCGGCAATGGTGGTGAAGAGCGAAATCCCGCCCGTTTCGCCGTCGATCTTCCAGATGCTGCCGGGATAGCCTTCAGTGCCGTCTGCCGCGCCCCACTGGCCGGCCATGTAGCTCGCCTCGGGCGCGCCTGTGTGCGATCGCACCGGGTTCCCATCGGCATCGGGCACGACAATGTTGAGTCCGAAGGCCGATGTCGCGGCGACATAGATATTGGGCGCATCGGCACCGGTAATGTCATTGGCATTGTCGAGCGCAACGCCCCAGACAAGCCCGATATCGGCGGCGCGCGCCGCAAAGACAGGTGACGCATCGACAAGCTGCCCGGTGGGAACGCCATCCGGCTCGAGCTGCTGGATGACCAGCGAATTGCCGTCGGGATCGATGAAGGTGTAGTCGAGCGTGTCGCTGCCGGAGGGCACACTGTCCGGCACGACGATGCCGGGAAATCCGGTGACGATTGGGTCGCCGGGTGAGAAAATCTCAGCGGCGGAGGCGGGGACGCTCCACAGCGCAGCCACCAAGACTGCAGCCGTCGCGCAAGACGAGGTCAAGCGCGCAAGACTGGATACAGACTGCCCGGATCGCGACGACATGGCCTCTCCCTGCCGATGTACGCCAATGCCCAACATGTGAGCCCCGCGAGGCGATCCTTAGCATGGCCAAGACCCGAGCGCATCCGAATCTTGAATCGAATGCAGTCACGATGCACGAGGCCAAAACATGAGCCGCCTGGAAGACTTCAGCTAGGAACCGAAATTGCAGGCCTTGAGTGTTCCGTCGGACATGGCCCGGCCACATGCGAACGCGTGTTCGACGGCCGCTTTCTGCGCGGGATCGGTGAGCAGCAGCGTATCCATCATGGCCTCGACCTCATCGCCCGTCCCAAGTTCTAGGATCAGCTTCTGCGCCTTGGCCTCGGCGATGAACTCCGGATCTGCCATGACCTCTTCGAATACGCTGCGCAGCGCGGCGACATCCTCGGGCGTGACGCCCGGCGCCGCATAGAACGAGCGCCCCATGCCCCAGGCGGCCTCGACATAGTCGATGACCGGCTTGGGGGCGCCAGCAACCACGACGTTTTCGAGCGTTCTCGAATGATCGACCGAATCCGGAAAGTCACTGCCAGTAATGGTGAACAGCGAGGAGATCTCGTTGCCGTCAAGCAGACCTGTAACGTCCTTGTCGATCGAAAGCGCATAGAAGTCGATCTCGCCGGCAACAATGGCGCGGAGCCTGCTGGCATTGTCGAAGCCGACCACAACCCTTGCGTCAAGCCCGGTGAGTGCGTTGAAGATGAAAGCGGCAATGGCCTGGATGTCGGTGATGTCGTTGACCGCAGTGATCGGCTGCTTGGCCTGGCCGCGGAGTGTCGCGAGATCGAGTGGCAGGTCGCGCCGCGCGGCCATCAGCACACTTGGCTTATCGGTCGAAATGATCCAGTGCGCCCGGCCGAGATCGAAATCGATCTCTTCGTGCCCCTGCGACTGGGCAAAGGCCAGCGCCGGCGGCCGCACAAAGCCTATGGTAAGCGACCCTGGCGCCGCCGCGAACACTTCGCGCGCCGCACTGACGCCACTGCCGGCGTCATTGAAGCGGGCGCGAATAAGCGTGTCGGGAAGGATGCGGCGCAGTTCGGCGGCAAAGGCGTTCCAGAGGCGCGCACCCGCCGATGTGTTTGAGGCGGCAACAACGACATCGAGCGTTCGGCCTGCGAGCTGCGCATGCGCGGCATCATCCGCCCGCACCGGCCCCGCAATCAGGATAGCGGCCAGAACGGCCCCACAGAATCCGCGCATCATTGGCCGTTCCCCGATTGAACCCAGCGCCAATGGGTAGCGGGCGGAGCGCACCAAGTCCATCCGGGACCCGCCGTCGCTGATTCCCTGTATCCGCTTGAACATGGTGCGAGATCGGGTCGTTTGCCGCCCCCCGCCGTGCTAGAAGGTGCGCGCGCCGCCTGGTGCGGCAGACTCTCAACATGGCCATTGTCCGCCCGGGGGCGGGACGCAGTTTTTGCGGCAAAAAGGAGACAGATATGGTTGACGGCAAGGACTACGCGGCGCGTTTCGACGTCGAGTACCCGCAGCAGCAGATAGACCGGATGACGACATTCTTCCGGCTGATCTGGGCGATCCCGATCCTCATCCTTCTGGGCGTACTCAACAGCGGCGGCGAGGCCCACTACACCGATCACACCGGGCGCATGGTCCAGCAGACCGGAGGCGGGCTCGCGGCGGGACTGTTTTTCGCGACGCTCCTCATGATTCTTTTCCGGCAGCGCTATCCGCGCTGGTGGTTCGACTTCGCCGTCGAGCTCGCCCGCTTCGGTGCGCGCGTCGGCGCCTATCTGCTGCTGCTCACCGACCGCTATCCCTCGACCGTCGAGACGCAGTCGGTGCATCTCGAGGTGGACTATCCCGACGCCGAAAAGCTCAATCGCTGGCTGCCACTGGTCAAATGGCTCCTCGCCATTCCGCACCTGATCGTCCTGGCGGTGCTCAGCATCATCGTGGTGTTTGCAACGATCATTGCCTGGTTCGCGATTCTGTTTACCGGCACCTATCCCCGTTCGATGTTCGACTTCGTCGTCGGCGTCGGTCGCTGGGGGACGCGGGTCTGGGCCTATGCGTTCCTGCTCGTGACCGACGACTACCCACCCTTCAGCCTGCGCTAACGCAGAGCCGAATGGCTGGCCGGGGCGCGTCGAGCGACGCGCCCCGCCAGGACACTGCTGTCCGCTACACACCGATCAGTTGACGGTGAGGACAACGCTGCCGCGCTTGCGGCCCTTGTCGACATAGGCATGCGCCTCGGCCGCCTGCTCCAGCGGATACGACCTGTCGATGACGGGCTTCAGCGCGCCCGAACGGGCGAGGTCACCGAGCAAGACGATATCGTCCCGCGTGATCGTCGGGAGCGCTGAAATCACGAACTTGCCGCTGGCCTTGGGCGGCCTGGTCAATCCCATCGCGTCGGCCAACGTGCCCTGGACGATGGCCAGGCGGCCGCCGGCATTCAGCACGCGCTCGCAGCGCGCGAAGGATATGGTGCCGGTGGTGTCGAGGATCACGTCCCATTTCATATCGCCGGTTGCGAAGTCTTCGTGCTTGTAGTCGATGACCCGCGTCGCGCCGATGCCGCGAACGAGGTCGATATTGCCGGTGCTTGTGACGCCGGTAACGTCCGCACCCAGATATTTCGCAATCTGCACCGCGGCGGTGCCGACGCCGCCGGAGGCGCCGACAACAAGCACCTTCTCGCCGGACTGGACCTTGGCGTGGTTGCGCAGCAGATCGAGCGCAGTTGTCGCGCCAAAGCTCAGGCTTGCCGCCTCTTCGAAGCTGAGATTCGAAGGCTTGCGGGTAAGCAGCCCGTCTTCGGCAATCGTGCGGTACTCGGCGTGGCAGCCATAGCTGGCACCGGTGAAGCCGAAGACTTCATCGCCGACGCTGACGCGGGTGACCGATTTACCCGCGGATTCGACGGTCCCGGCGAACTCGGTGCCGAGGATCGGCTGGCGCGGCCCGAAGAACCCGAACACCGGCCGGCCGAGGAAGCCGAAGCCGCCGGGCAGATTGAGGCTCCGGGCGCGCCAGTCGCCGGTCGTGACGGTGGTAGCGTGGATGCGGACGAGGACTTCGTTGTCCTTGGGTTCGGGCTTGGGAAGCTCGGCAACGCTGACGACTTCGGGGCCGCCGTAGCGATGATAGACGATGGCTTTCATTTCTTCATTCTCCTTGGAGCAAGGCTCCGCTGTTGCCGCGACCGGTGTCGCGGTGGGGTGGGTGGATGGTGGAGTCGGCTGGTTCTAGTCGCGGGCGTCGGCGAGGACCGAGCGCACGGCGTCGATGACGATGTTGGGTTCTTCGAGCTGAACGGCGTGGCCGGTGTCGGCGACGACCAGGCTGCCCTTGCTACTCAATGCCGCGAGAGCCCGTTGTGCCGCAGGCCAGCCGGCAATCCCTTCCATGCTCTGCTTGGCGCCGATGACGGCAACCGGCATCGCACCAAGCGAGGAAGCAGCAAGCTCGCTGTCATCGGCTGAACGCCAGAGCCCTTCGGCGTATGTCGCGGCGATGGCGTTGGTCGTGGTCTGGAAGAGCGTCATCTCCTGAGCGAGAGCGGGCGATATCAGCGGCTCTTCGCTCAACAGCGCCGCCCCCAAGAGTCGCGCGATCCCGAAGCGGCGGGCCACGCCGTAGAGCATCGCTTGTCCTCTGAGTGCGCCCTTGAAGCCGTCGATCTCGGTTGCCGATAATTGTCCATCGACCTGCTCGCTGCGCGAATCGACAAGCACCATGCCGGCGACTTCCGAGGGATACGCTTGTGCAAACATACGGATGTTCTTGCCGCCCAGCGAGTGGCCCACGAGGACATAGGGACCGGTGACACCGCCATTGCGAAGCAGCGTGTGCAGCTCCTCGGCAATTCGCGCGGGCGAGCGCGGCGACGGTCCCGGATCGCTCCAGCCCATGCCGGCGCGGTCATAGCTGCAGACGCGAGTGACGCCGGCGAGCTGCGGCTGGGCGAGACTCCAGTCAAGCGACGAGCCACCGAGCCCGGCATCCATCACAATGGTCGGGGAGCCTTCACCGCGGCAATCGAGATGCAGGCGATAGCCGCCGATATCGATCAACTCGCCCGCCGGCGGATAGGCCGTGGCATCGCCACGGCTTGCGATTTCCTCATAAACAAAGCCTCCGACCGCGAGGGCGGCAAGGCATGCGAGCGTTCCGGCGATCAGGCGCTTCGCAACGCGCAGGCCCTTCGGCCACTTGTCTCGGCTCGCGACGGATGGAGAAGAATTCAGATGCAGACTTGAAGCGGTGGTGTTCATTTTGGCGTCCCTCTCGTTTGGTGACGCCTCTATGAAGGGTTTCGGACCCCTCCGATTGAACGCAGGGGCTAGACCGTAACTGACCCGCTATGGGCGAGCCGGTCGATGCGCGCGCTCGTGGGTGCAAGGCCGAACATGCGCCGGCAGGTCCGCGTCAGATGGGCGGAGTCGGAGAAATTGGCGGCATGCGCCGCCTCGGTCCATGACAGGCCGCCGAAGCCGAGTTCCAGCGCACGGTTAAGCCGCTCCCACAAGATGAAGGACTTGGTCGAGACCCCCGTCTCGCTGACGAACAGATGCCGGAGCCGGCTTGGCGACAGACCTGCGGCATCCGCCAGCGTCGCCAGGGTGATTGGCTCGTCGATATGGTCGCGCACATAGGCGATGGCCTTGAGTACGCGCCCGTCGGTAGGGGCCGGTTGGGGCAACGTGCCGGAAATCAGCTGGCGGGCGATCCGTCGAAGCTCATCGTCGCTGGCCACCGCATGATAGGCAGCCTTGATCGGGGCCACGAGCCTTGCGACTTCGGGAGCCGGCAGGGACGCGATGCCCGCATCGGGATAGCGCAGAAGCAAGGCGCGGCCCGCGACCGATTCCGGTTCGAACAGGATGTTTGCAGCAACCACGCCGGGCGCGTCGAAGGCATGTGGAAGGTCGGGCGTGACGATCGCGCCCGCATAGGGCACCCATTCCGAACTCTGCGACCGGCGAAACTGCACCTGGCCTTCAAGCGGCAGGCTGATCTGCAATGCATGATGAATGTGGAGTTCGGCAGGACCGCTGATGCGGGCGAGCCAGAGGCTGCCCCCTTCCCAGAAGATCACCCTGCCGACACCCGCGAGTTGCATAATGAGAGGCTATGCCAATCTACTCCGGGTGCAAAGAGGATGAAGCGGCCGGCGCCCTAGCGCCAGCCGAGCCCCGGTGCCACCAGCTTGACGATCGACTCGATCACATGGGCGTTGTATGCGACGCCCAACTGGTTGGGGACGGTGAGGAGCAGTGTATCGGCCTCCGCGATGCCCTCGTCGCTACGCAGCTGTTCGATGACCTTATCGGGCTCGCCCGTGTAGGAGCGGCCGAAGGCGGCGCGCTTGGTGGGCTCGATATAGCCGAAATGGTCCTCGCTCGCGTCGCGGCCGAAATAGGCACGATCGAGATCGTTGACGAGGGCGAAGATCGAACGGCTCACCGAGACGCGCGGCGGGCGGGTGTGGCCGGCCTCGGCGTAAGCGGCCTTGTAAGCACGGATCTGCTCGGCCTGCTGGATATGGAACGGCTTTCCGGTTTCATCGAAGACCAACGTCGAACTCTGGAGATTCATCCCCATCTTCCCTGTCCACTGCGCTGTGGGCGTCGAGGCCGCGCCCCACCAGATGCGGTCGCGCAGGCCTTCCGAATGTGGCTCGAGCCGCAAGAGGCCCGGCGGGTTGGGAAACATCGGGCGCGGATTGGGCGGCGCAAAGCCCTCGCCCTTGAGCACATCGAGAAAGACTTCCGCATGCCCGCGCGCCATGTCGGCATCGGTCTCGCCTTCGGCCGGCACATAGCCGAAATGCCGATAGCCATCGATCACCTGTTCGGGCGAGCCGCGGCTGATGCCCAGCTGCAGTCTTCCGCCCGCGATGAGATCTGCGGCACCGGCATCCTCGGCCATGTAGAGCGGATTTTCGTAGCGCATGTCAATGACGGCCGTGCCGATCTCGATGCGTTTGGTCCGCGCCCCCACCGCCGCAAGCAGCGGGAAGGGCGACGCGAGCTGCCGGGCAAAATGATGGACGCGGAAATAGGCACCGTCGGCCCCTGCCTCCTCTGCCGCGACCGCGAGGTCAATCGACTGCAGCAACGCATCCCCCGCCGAGCGGGTCTGCGAATGCGGCGAGGGGTTCCAATGCCCAAAAGAGAGAAAGCCGATCTTTTTCATATATTGACCTTACAAGTGGGGGTGTGTGCGCGGCAGCCTATGCGCCGCGTGGCTGTCCCTATGGTTTCGGTGGCGAGACGCGCCAGATGGAACCGCCCAAATCGTCGCCCACAAGCAGCGAACCATCGCGGTCGAGTGCCAGCGAACAGGGGCGTCCCCAGACTTCTGCCGGCGAAATGCCCGAGACCCAGAAGCCGGTCATGAAGTTCTCGTAGGTCCCGTCGGGCCGCCCATCCTTGAACGGCATGAATACCAGCTTGTAGCCGCGCGGGGTCGCTGCATTGGCCGAACCGTGCAGCGCTACGATCGCACCGCCGCGGTATTTCTCGGGCCAGCTATCGGGCACGAAGATCACATCGAGCGGCGCCGAATGGGCTTCGAACAGCACATCGGGCACTTTGGCTGCCGCGAGCTTCAACCCCTTGTCGCTGAACTCGGGCTGCACATTGCCGCCGACATACTGATAGGGCCAGCCGAAATTGTCGCCCTTTTCCACCCGCGTGAAATAATCGGGTACAAGCTCGTCGCCCATGTCGTCGCGTTCCATGGTGACCGCATAGAGATCGCCGGTCTTGTCGTTGAAAGCGAGCCCGGTGACGTTGCGCATGCCGGTGGCAAAGGTCTCCTGTTTTTGCCCCGTCTCGTCGAACTTCTGGATCGTCGCTTTCATCGCGGGCTCGCCCTCTTCGAGGTTCGCCATCGAGCCGACGCCGACATAGACGTCGCGCGTCCTCGGATCGATCGCGACTTCGCGGGTGATGTGGCCTATTGCATCGCCAAACACGCCCGGCGCCGTCAATGGCCGCGCACTGCCGCCGGTGTTGAGCGGGATCAGATAGACACCGTCCTGCTCGCCCAGCAGCATGTCGCCGGAACTGGGACCATTGCGGAATGTGTCGAGACCGAACGGATTGCTGGCGCCCTGGATGACGCCGGCGCCATTGTCGGCCGCACCGTCGCCGTCGCGGTCGTATAGCGCGATGATGCCGCCGCGCGATTGCTGCGCCACATAGACGACGCCGTCATAGCCGACTTCGAGGCGGCGCGGACCAGTCAGCCCCTCGACGAAGATCTGCACCGAAAAACCCTCGGGGACGATCGGCATATTTGTGCCGCGCTCGATGTATTTGGGCGGCGCCAGCGTCGAAGGCGTCGCGCCCGGAGCAGGAAGGCTTTCCGCCGTGATATGGAATTGCTGGCCGATGGCCTGATCGTGGCCGGGCGCCGATTGCGCCAGCGCGGGCGTTGCGAGCGCGAACAAAGCTGGGGTGAGCCAGCGCGGCCATACGAACATCGGATTTTCTCCCATCAATGCGCGCGCAAAATAGCGGCTTCCGGCCGAGGCGCAACCAAGCAAATGGCTCCAGCGTTGAGGTCTCATGCTCAAACACGCGGTCTTGATCAGCCTGACCCTGACGGGCCTCGCCCTTGGGCTGGATGTGCCACTGCCGCGCGCCCGGCCCGCAAACCTCCAAACCGTCGCGCCAGCGAAAGTCGACGAGATCGGACCAGGTCCGACCGCGACCATATCCCCCATTCCGCAACGCACCTATCAGGTAGCCTGCCCTGCCGTACTCGCGGGCAACGTGACGGCCGAGGCTTTGCCGCCCATCCATGAAGGCCAATGCGGCCTCCAGTCGCCGCTGGCGGTCTCGGGGCTGAGCGTCAATGGCCGCAATGTCGGGTTGAGCAATTCGGTCATAACCGATTGCGGCATGGCGACGGCCCTGCGCGAATGGCTCGCGGAAGTCGATGCCTATACCTTGGCCCGCGCCAGGACGCGGATCGAAACCGTCTTGGTCTCAACCAGTTACGAGTGCCGCAATGTCAACCACGAGGCGGCGGCAACCTGAGCTTTCATGCCTCTGGCGACGCGCTCGACATTATGGGCTTTGAGCTTGGGGACGGCAGGACCATCAGGATCGCGCCGGGCTGGAACGGTACGACCGAGGAGGGGCGTGACATTCTGCATTTCGCACGCGACACCGCCTGCGGCCATTTCACCACTGTGCTGGGACCCGATGCCGATGCCTTTCATCAGGACAATCTGCATCTCGATCTCGCCTGCCACGGCAAGGCGTGTTCCGTGCGGCTTTGCCAGTAGCGACTGCACGAAATTAATTGGCGACTATCGGCTCGGATGATGGACGGGCAGGTCTGCCCAGTCGCGAATGCCCCAGCTCTGAGTATTATCCTTGGCCGGTGTCTTGCCAATGCGCCGCGGCCTCAGCCGCGAGATGATTGCATCGAACTTCACTTTCGTCTCCTACATTTGACTGCCCATATCGTCCTTTGCCGATGAATTTGCCATGAATACCGACCCTCCCATGCGCATGTCAGCTATGCGAACTTGGAGGTCCGGCCCGGTGCAATCAATGCGAAACTCAAGAACCCCATGACAGAACAGCGTTTTACGACGAGCGACAGTGTCGAGCTGTCTTATCGTGACTATGGCCCTTCCGGCGGCATTCCGGTCGTCGTCTGCCACGGGATTGCGGTCAACTCGACGCAGTTCATCGAGGACGCGGAATATCTCGCGGCGCACGGCTATCGCGTACTGACGCCGGATCTGCGCGGCCACGGCAACTCCACAATCGCGCCCCCGCGCGGCGAGAGTTACCTGCTCCAACGGCTGGCGCGCGACCAGGTCGAGATGCTCGATCACGCGGGGATCGGCAAGGCCCATTGGGTTGGCAATTCGCTTGGTGGCATGGTGGGGTTGACGCTGTTGGCCCACCATGCCGAGCGCCTGACGAGCCTCACGACATTCGGCACACCCTACAGTATGCGGTTGCCGGTTCCCGGTGCGCAGCCATTCGTCACGGTAAATTTTGCGATCTGGCGGTGGTTCGTCGTAAACATCGCCGCCGCCCTTTGCACGCGCGATGCCAAGGCAAGAAAGCGCATCGTGAGGATGGCGATGACGGCCAATGCCCGCGTCCTCGGGGCGGTCGCCGCCGCCCTGACCGCCTATGACTACATCGATACTGTCGCGGCCGCCCCGATCCCCGTCATGCTGCTCCACTGCCATCGCGATCTGCTGCTCGGCTGGGCCATGGGCCGCACGTTGCGCCAGGCGCGGGGGATGCAGAGGCTGCGCTTCATCGATCTCCCAACCGGCGGTCATTGCGCCAATCTCGATGCGACCGATGCCGTCCGCGCCGCGCTGCTGGGCTTCTGGAAGTCGGGCTAGATCACCTTCGCAATCGCCTCCGCATTGCGGAAGGCGAGCGCCATGATGGTGAGGACCGGGTTATAGCCGCCATTGGCGGGGTGGAGGCCCCCATCGGTCACAAAGAGGTTGTCGTGTCCCCAGACGCGGCCCCATTTGTCGGTGACCGAGTTCATGGGCTCGGTTCCCATTCGCGCCGTGCCCGCCTGATGCTGACCACCCGAAAGGCGCGGGCCCGGCGGCGTACCCCAGACCCGCTTCGCGCCCGCCGCCGTCACCCACTCCTTCGCCCGCTCGAACATGAAGCCGGCGGTGCGGATAGTTTCGGGGTGCGTTGTCCCGGAAAGCCGCGCCACCGGAAATCCGAAACGGTCGCGATGGGCGGTCGAAACGGTCACCCGCGCTTCAGGGTTGGGGACTTCCTGCACCGGGCCTTTGATCTGCGCGATATGCGCGAAGTTGTGGCACATGAAGTCCTTGGCCGTACGGCCCCAGCGTTCGAGGTCCGGCGGCAGTGCCGTCTTCCACAGAATGATCGGCAGCATGTTGAAATCGTCGGCCAACATGCCGCCGCCGACGATGCCAGCATTGCCGTGATTGTAGCGCGTCGTCGCGATCGAAGGCCCCGGCCCGCGGGAATCGTGGACCACCTCATCGAAGAGTCCGAACGCCGTTGGATAGACGTGACCCTGCAGATGCCGCCCGACATGGTCACTGCCATTGCCGAGGCCCGTGGGCTCTTGCGACGTCGCCGAGTTGAGCAGGAGCCGCGCCGTCTCGATCGCGCTGCCCGCCACCACGACGGCTTTGGCCCGCACCAGATGCGCTTTGCCATCCGCATCGGTGAACGAGACGCCGCTGACCTTGCCGCGATCGTCGGTCTCGATCCTGCCGGCCATCGCGCCGGTAACGAGGGTCAGGTTGCCGGTCGCCATCGCGCGCCGCAGCACTGTGTTCTGGGAGCCGTTCTTGGCGTCCACCGGGCAGGGAAAGCCGATACAGGAGCCACAGGCGATGCAGGCGGCGCGCCCGTCGCGCGGCGTTGTGTTAAGCAGCAGAGGTACTGGAAAG
Source organism: Devosia sp. (assembly GCA_040081595.1). Classification (GTDB taxonomy): domain Bacteria; phylum Pseudomonadota; class Alphaproteobacteria; order Rhizobiales; family Devosiaceae; genus Devosia_A. Next base: position 32,956 of record JBEBGE010000004.1, on the reverse strand, counting down.
GTTGGTAAGCCCAGCCGCTCCGCGCCGCGCCGCAACACCTCGGTGGGCGCGGTCGGCGCCGTCGCGGGCATAGGGTAGGGCCTGGCGCGCGGCCCACCATGAATGTCGCTGCCGCCCGATCCGGCGACGCCGATTTCCCACTCCGCCTGCTCATAGAAAGGCGCAAGCTCGTCATAGCTCAGTGGCCAATCGGCGAGCGAGGAGCCCTCCGGCACGCCATAGACCGTGGCCATGCGGAAATCGTCGGGATGAAAACGCCAGGCCTGCATGCCATAGACCAGCGTTCCACCGCCAACCGCGGCGGCGATGTTGTGGTAGACCCCCTCATGCGGCGCCACCAGCCGTTCGACGCCATCGGGCATCACCACGAGGCGCGGCTGACCTTCGTCGGGGCCGGTGTTGTGTCCATAGGCAGAAAGCCGGTGGTTGCGCAGGTGGTCGCGATAGCCGCTATCCTGATAGTTGCGTTCAACCCCGCGCTCGATCAGGAGAACCCGCTTGCCGGCTTCGGCCAGAACCGAGGCCGCGATGCCGCCCCCGGCACCGGCCCCCACCACGATCGCGTCAAAATCGGTAAGTCCGGATGAAAGGCTCCGCGGCTTCTGGCCCTCCCGCCTTGCCGGTCCCTGCGGCCCATCCGGGAGGCGATGTTCATAGCCCAGCATGGCCCAGGAGGCGAAACCACGATTGCCGCCATTGCCGGCATCGGCATAGACACCCTCGGCACAAAGCTCGATGAGGCGGCGAAACCAGGCATCGCCGGCGAGAGGCTCGAGCACCTGATCCTGTTCGACCGCACTGAGTTCCGAAAAACTCTTCCCCAGGCGCTGCCGTGCCTCGCCGTCGAGCGCTTGCAGCCCGACGACGGTCATGGCCGCGCCCTGCACCATGCCCGATCCGAGTTGCCCGAGCACATATTCGTCGGCGCCCAGATCCGAGGCGGAGGGCGTGTCGTCGCCCGGCCAGATGCGGTCGAGGACGGCGGCGAGCAATGTCCGGTCAATGTCGATAGGCAAGATCAGGCCCCCCTCCCGGGGCTTTTTCTGCACCAGCGAACCCGGCCATGCCAGTATTTCCGGCGGTAGTGCGAACCAAAATCGGTGTCTTGGCGTATCTAGATAGCCAGCAAGGAGACTTTCGATGGCCGAACCGTCTGTTCAACGCCGCCGCGCCTGGGTGACCGGGGCTGGCACCGGCATCGGCCGCGCCCTCGCCAAACGACTTGCGGAAGAGGGTTGGGACGTGGCCGTGAGTGCCCGCACGACCGGCGATCTCGACAGCCTCGTTGCCGAAGTGCCCGGCCGGATCACCGCCTTCCCGCTCGACGTCACCGATACGGCGGCCAACGAAAAGGTAGTCGCCTCGATCGAATCCGCGCTCGGGCCGCTCGACCTCGCCGTGCTCAATGCCGGCAGCTACTTTCCCGTCCGCGCCCAGAATTTCAGCGCCGCGAACTTCAAGAAGACCGTCGATGTCAATCTCAACGGCACTGCCAACGGACTTGCCGCGCTGCTGCCGCGCATGGTTGACCGGAAGGCGGGTCATGTCGCTGTGATGGCCTCGGTCGCGGGCTTTGTGGGCCTCCCCAACGCCTCGACCTACGCCGCAACCAAGGCGGGGCTCAACGCCATGTGCGAATCGCTCAAGGTCGAGCTCGAACCGTTCGGCGTGACCCTCACCGTCATCAATCCCGGCTTCGTCAAAACCCCGCTTACCGACAAGAACACCTTTCCGATGCCCTTCCTCATCCCCCTCGAGCAGGCGACGGACGCGATTATGCGCGGTCTCGAACGCAAGAAATACGAGATCATCTTCCCCTGGCAGATGGCGATCCTGATGAAGCTCCTGCGCATACTGCCGCATCGGCTGCAGTTTGCGATCACACGGCGGATGGTGGAACGCTGATTATTCGGCAGGTGCGGAGTGCGGATTGACCACGGTCGTCGCGATCCGGTGCGGCGCCTTCTCGTGGCGGATCACCCTCACGCCCTTGAGCCACAACCGGAGCGCTTCCCAATGGATAGCAAGCGTGACCTTGAGCGTCATCAGAGGATAGGCGACCAATGCCTTGAGCAGGGTGGCATCGGTCAGCTCGCGGCGCGTACCGGCAAAGCTCGCGACCAGCAACAGCCCCTCGCCATCGGTCTCGTTGATCCTCACCAGCACCTTCTCGTCCGGTGGCGCTATGAGGAAATTGTACGTGCAGTCCATGGGCACGAAGGGTGACACATAGAGTTCCTTGGCGCAGCTATGGGAGATGGGGCTCCGCCCGTCCGGCCGGATCACATAGGTACGGCGTTCGCCGAACGTGTTGGTGATCTCGTAGAGGATAGCCTGAAGTGCCCCCGCCGCATCGGAACAGAAGAACACCGTCAGCGGGTTGAACACGTAGCCCCAGATGCGCGGATAGCAGAGGACCTGGATCACCGGGTGGGGTACATCGATCCCCGCTGCACGGAGTTGCGCTTCGGCCCAGGGGCGCAGCCCGCTCGTCGTTCCATCTCCATGATCGCTGTCGTAGAAGGAAAAGACCGCCGGGCCGTTATGACCAAAGAGGCGAAGGCTCGCGCTCAGCTCCTCGAGTTCGTCGAGATCGAGCAGCAGCGAGAACACGCGATAGCTGAGCTTATGCCGCTTTGGCCTCAGCCGAGTGTGCACGACCGTTCCGGCATAGAGCGCGGATGCCGTCATTCGGCCGCTTCCAGCATCGGTTCGACAAAGATGCGGCTCGATTCACCGGCAACGCGCCATGGTCGGCGCACGCCGCCCAGGGCCTCCGCGGCGGCGAGACCTGCCTGCAGCGCATCCTCATGGAAGCCCTGACCGAAATAGGAGCCCGCAAAGAAGGTGTTGCGCCGGCCCTGCAATCGCCAGAGCTCCGGCTGTGCCGCAACCGCGGCGTGATCGAACAGCGGATGCGAGTAGGCAAAGCTCTGGATCAGCTTTCCCTCGGCGATGGGCCGTGTCGGGTTGAGGGTCACAAAGAGCGGATGGGTCGGGTCGAGATTCTGCAAGCGGTTCATCCAGTAGGTGACGCAGAGCGGCCGCTCGCCGGTATCGCTCGATTCTCCGATATAGTTCCAGCTCGCCCAGACGCGTTCGCGCTTCGGCATCAGCGCGACATCGCGATGCAGCACCGCAAGATTGTCGGTATAGCTGAAGGCGCCGAGCAGCGTTCGCTCGTCCTGATCGGCGTCGCCAAGCAGCGCCAGCGCCTGGTCGGCATGGGTCGCAATCACGACGTCATCGAACTGGTCGCGATGCCCGTCGGCATCGACCACGGTCACGCCATTGGCGCGGCGCAGGATTTGCGCGACCGGAGTTCCGAGCCTGATGCCGTTGAGTCCCTCGGTGAGCTTTTTCACATATTCGCGCGAGCCGCCCGACACCGTCCGCCAGTGTGGCCTGCCGGTCAGCTTGATCAAACCATGGTGGATGAAGAAGCGCACAAAGGCGTGGAGCGGATAGCGGCGCATCTGCGCAGCTGTGGTCGACCAGATGGCCGCACCCATCGGCAAAAGGTGGTCCTCGACAAAGGCGGGCGAAAACCTGTTCGCATCGAGGTAGTCGCCCAGCGTCAGCGCCTCTGTTTCGGGGCGGTTGAGCAGGCGAGGGGCATCGGCGTAGAAGCGGACGATATCTTGCAGCATGCCCCAGAAGCGCGGATTGAACGCATTGCCGCGCTGGCCGATCAGGCCGTTGAGACCGCGGCTCGAATATTCGAGCTTTCCACCATCGAGCGAGGCGGCGAACGACATATCCGACAGTTCGGTGGCAACACCCAGATGGTCGAACATCGCGACGAGATTGGGATAGTTGCGCTCATTGAAGACGATGAAGCCAGTGTCGACGGGCACCTGGGATTTTCCGGACGGAGCCATAACCGTATGCGAATGGCCGCCCGGCCGACTTTCGCTTTCATAGAGCGTTACCCGGTGGCGCTGGTTCAGCAGCCAGGCGGCCGAGAGTCCGGCAACGCCCGAGCCGATGACGGCGATGGACCTACCCTCTGATGGTCGGCGGTCGGCAAGATCGATGAGCAAGGGGTCTGTCCTTATGTGTGCTTCTTGCCATTAGATACGGGCGCCAGCCGAAATCGGATGCACCGGAGACAAAAAAGCCGGTAGCGATTGATCCGGCGGCGCAAAGCCAGCGTTAGACGGGGCATGAGTCTGGCGATTTCCATAGCTGCCCCGGCGTGGCACAAGGGCGTGCCGACGGCCCTTGGCGGCCGGTTTGTGCCGTTACGAGGGGCCAAGACGGGTTCGATGGACGCAACCGACAACAGCGAGCCTCAGCGCTCTATGTCCGACCTGCTCGCCGAAGTGGGGCGGACGCGCGACGTCGCGACGTTCGAACTGCTGTTCCGTCACTTTGCGCCCCGGGTGAAGGCCTATATGGCCAAAACCGGCAGCCCCAGCCCCCTGGCCGAGGAGTTGATGCAGGAGACGATGGTCGCAGTCTGGAACAAGTCGGCCCTCTATGATCCATCCAAGGGCGCCGCCTCGAGCTGGATTTTCGCCATCGCCCGCAACCAGCGCATCGACGCCTATCGGCGCGACCGCCGCCCCGAATTCGACCTCGACGATCCCGCCCTCGCCACCGACCCGGACCCCATGGCCGACGTTCGGATGGAAAGCGAACAGAGCGCGAAACAATTGCGCAGCGAAATGGCCCGTCTCCCGCCCGATCAAGCCGAAGTCCTCAGACTCTCCTTCTATGAGGACCAGTCGCAAAGCGAGATTGCAGAGACGTTGCGCGTGCCGCTGGGGACTGTGAAGTCGCGTATGCGGCTCGCCTTTTCCAAGCTGCGCCTGACTTTGAGTGGAGACGAGACGTGACCATTCGCCATCACATCGGCGACGATCTGCTGCTGAGCTATGCTGCCGGGAGCCTGAGCGAAGGCTGGAGCCTCGCCGTCGCGACGCATCTTGCGATGTGTCCCGACTGTCGCCGCCGCCTTGCGGTGGCCGAAGCCGCCGGCGGGGAAATGCTCTCCAGCATCGCTCCGGCCTTGCCCGATGCCGGATCGTGGGAGGCCGTGCGCGGCCGGCTGGGCCGGGACGCACCGGTTCGCATCAAACCCGATTTCACCGGCACCGCCGTCCTGCCCAGGCCGCTCCGCGATTACATCGGGGATATTGACAGCCTCAAGTGGCAGTCGATGGGCAAAGCAGGTGCGCAACTCAGGATCAAGACTCGCGACGGCTCGACACAGGCGCGGCTCCTCCGCATTCCCGCCGGCAAGCCGGTGCCCGAGCATGGCCATGGCGGCCGCGAACTGACTGTGGTGCTGACCGGCGCCTTCCGCGACGGCGAGACGATCTTTGGACCCGGCGATGTTGAGGACGCCGATGCCGAGATCGAGCATCAGCCGATCGCGACCGAAGATGCGGATTGTATTTGCCTCGCGGTGACCGACGCGCCATTGCACTTCCGCTCATGGCTGGTCCGCCTCGTGCAGCCGATCCTGGGAATCTGACAATGCTCAAATATCTCGCCGCCTATGGTGCAACCGCAGCGGTCTTTCTCGCGCTGGATGTGGTCTGGCTCACAACCATCGCGCTTGGCCTTTACCGGCGCGAGCTTGGCGGCCTGCTACTCGACAAGCCCAGCCTCGGCATCTCGGCCGGCTTCTACCTGATCTATGTCGTTGGCATCGTCTTCTTCTGCGTCATGCCGGCGCTCAATGGCGGCAATTGGGTTAATGCGCTCGTTTCGGGGGCGATACTCGGGCTCGTTGCTTATGGCACCTATGACATCACCAATCTCGCCACTCTCAAGAACTGGTCGATGACCGTTGCCATCGCCGACTTGAGCTGGGGCACTCTGCTCACCGCAATTTCGGCCACGGCCGGCTATCTTATCGTCGCGGCCCTGCCGCTCTAGGGCCTTGCTGGCGCCTGCTTTGGCCCGATGATACCGATCCCGTGCGTTGGGACTTCTCCCCGGCGCAACAAAACCCTATCGTTACGCGGGGTTACACGGGGCCGGCGGTCACTTGGGCAAGATTTTCATCAGCCATTCCAGCGCCAACAATGCCGAGGCATTGGCGATCGACGACTGGCTCCACGAACAGGGCTGGGCCGACACCTTTCTCGATCTCGACCCGCGCCGCGGCCTCGTCGCCGGCGACCGCTGGCAGGCCGCGCTGAAATCGGCCGCCGACAGCTGCGAGCTGATCCTCATCGTCATCAGCCCCGACTGGGCTGCCTCGCGCTGGTGCCTTGCCGAGTTCTTGCTCGCCAAATCGCTGAACAAGCAGATTGTCGGCGTCCTGGTGAAGCCGACACCCTATGAGACGCTGCCGCCGGAACTGACCGCCGAGTGGCAATTGGTCGATTTGGCGTCCGGCAAGATGGGCTGGTCGACCACCATCGTTCCGCCGCGGCTGCCGAACGAGACGAACATCGCTTTCTCCGAAGCCGGTCTCGCTCGTCTCTCGGCAGGTCTGCACAAGGCGGGCCTCGATCCCTCGCATTTTCCCTGGCCGCCGGCTGACGATCCCGATCGCCCACCCTATCGCGGGCTGCTGCCACTCGATGCGGGCGATGCCGGAATCTTCTTCGGCCGCGACGGCATGATCGTGCTCACCCTCGATGGCCTGCGTGGGCTGCGTACCAAGGCCGCGCCGCGCTTTGCGACGATCCTGGGCGCCTCGGGCGCCGGCAAGTCGTCGTTTCTGCGCGCCGGGCTGCTGCCGCGGCTTGAACGCGACTCTCGGCACTTTCATGTGCTGCCCGTGGTGCGGCCGGAACGTGCCGCACTGACCGGTCAACATGGTCTGGCAGCGGCGCTGATGGCGGCGCTTGGGGCGCGCAACATCCGAATCAACCGGGCCGATGTGCGGAACGCCGTTCTGGCCGGGGCCGACGCAGTTGCTCCATTGCTCAGGCAGATCGTCGCCCCCGTCGATCCGGGCAGCGCACCGGAGACGCCGCCGATCCTCGTTCTCGCGGTGGACCAGGCAGAGGAACTGCTGGAACCCGGCGACAGCGCCATTGAGGCTGCCGCTCTCCTGACGCTTCTGGCCGATCTCGCCGGGCGCGACGACCCGGCCCTCATGGTCATCTTCACCATCCGCTCGGATGGCTATGGCCGCCTCCAGGACCGGCCCGAACTCTCGGGCACCAAGCCGCACCAGCTGATTGACCTTTCGCCGATGCCCGTCGGCTCCTATGGCGACGTGATCCGTGGCCCGGCGCGCCGGCTGGCGACGGGCGGCCGCAAGCTCGATCTCGAAGAGCCCCTCGTTGATGCCCTGCTCGAAGACATTCACAAAGGCGGTGGCAAGGACGCGCTGCCGCTTCTCGCCTTCACGCTCGAGCGGCTCTATCGCGACTATGGCGCGGATGGCGATCTCAAGCTCTCCGAGTACCAGCAGCTCGGCCGCATCGGCGGCGCCATCGAGGCGGCTGTCGATCAGGCGCTCAAGTCCGCCGACGGCAATCCCGCGATTCCCGCCGATCGCGCCGCACGGCTGGCTCTGCTGAGGCGGGGACTCATTCCCTGGCTTGCGGGCATCGATCCCGATACCAAATCGCCGCGCCGCCGCGTTGCCCGCCTCAGCGAAGTGCCCGACGAGGCGCGGCCGATGATCCAATTGCTGGTCGGCCAGCGCCTGCTGTCGGTCGATCGCGACACGCACTCGGGCGAGACCACGATCGAGCCCGCCCATGAGGCACTCCTGCGCCAATGGGGCGCGCTCGATGGCTGGCTGGTCGAGGATTCCGCCGACCTCGCGCTGCTCGAAGCCGTACGCCGCGCCGCCGGCGAATGGGCCGCCAACAACAGCAGCACAGAATTTCTCGCCCACAAGGGTGCCCGCCTTGGCGCGGCCGAAGCCTCGGCGAAGCAGGAGAAATTCGCCAACTATCTGACCGGGAACGATCGCGCCTATCTGCGCGCCGCCCGGGAAGCCGAGGACCGCGTCGCCCATGCGGCGCGCATCGCCCGCCTCCGGCTGGCCATAGCCGGTGCCGCCGTCGCGGCGGTTCTGCTTGTAGGTGCCACGATCGGCTATTTCGTCTGGCAGGCGGGGGAGGCCGCGAAGCGCCTCGCGGAAGCCAATTTCTATCTCGCACAGGCCGAGGCGGCGCTCCGCGCGGGCAAGCCTGAGGAGGGCGCAAGGGCGGCGCTCGCAGCCTACGATATTCTCCCGACAGCGGCGACACGGACGGATGCGCTTGGCGCAGCAATGTCAATATCGCCCAAGGCGATGGGCCAGATATCATCTAATGGACGCATCGTCGATGTGCGCTGGCTCGATCCGAGCCACGTGGCGATGTTGAGTGCCACCGGCGCCATCACCGCAATCGACGTCACATCGCTTGAGCGAAACGTGACGCAACTGCCTCAGGGCGTCGTGGGGGTCGGTCTTGTTCCCGATGGATCGGGCGGCGCCATGGTTCTTGCTGCCGATGCAAGCATAGTCCGCCCGGACGGGACCATCGCCTTGGCCGCGCCCGAGCAGGAATTTGCGCTTCAGGCGGGGACGCTCCAGACCAGCGCTGATGGAAAGCTGATTGTCGTGCTGGGGCTGATCGGCGATGTCCTGGTTCGCGACTGCCGGACACCGGTTTGCATCGACACCGTATTGGAGTATCGGGACAACCAGCGCAATTACGCAAAAGCTGGTGCGGTGAAGCCTGACGGATCTGGCTTTGCCGTAGCGTACATTACCAACGAAGTGGCAGTCTATTCGGACGCGCGCCGACCGCCGGTGATCCGGCAAACGGAGGAATCGGAGACCCCCGATCTAGTCGGCCTTGGTTGGGAGCAGGCCACAGGCAGTCTTTTCGTTCTGTCCGATCGTGGCAACCTCTGGACCTTCGGTGCCGATGGCGGAGATGCCCTTCGGGAAATGTCCATACCCGCACCGTCGAGGATGGAGGTGTCTTTTGCGACCGGGCGGATCGCCGCCGGCTGCGATCATGGGGCGATCTGCCTCTTCGACGGCATCTCCATTTGGGAGCAGATCGCTGGGCACAGCAGCAGCGCGACTATCATTCGCTGGTCGCCGGACGGCCAGTTCCTGCTGAGCGTGGCACCCGGTGAGCCGGCACGCCTATGGACAATGAACGAGAATCGCGGCGTCACCTTCGCCTGGCCGACCGATGGTGATGTGGCACTAAAGACTGTGGCGATTGATCGCGCCCGCGATCTCATCGCTGTCGGCGGAAGCTTCGGACACGTGCAGGTCTTCGACAACGAAGGGCTTCCCGTGCCCTACCTGGGCTTCGACGACGAGGCGGCATCCCTTGCCTTCCTCACGGATGGGCGGCTGGCGGCGGCATATCAAGATCGTGGCGTCGCCTTCTTCACGCTCGGCAAGGCCGAACCCGATGCACTCGAGGATATCTTCGCCTCTTCCTTCTCGCGCATCGCCGCGCTCTCGGGCGAGGTCCGCGCCGCGGTTCCGCTGACGGACGGCAATATTGTCACGTTCTCCGGCGACGGCCTGATCCGGTCCGTTCTTGACCCCGACAGCATGAAATTGACCCCATGGGGGATCGTGGCGGCTCCTTCGCCTAATGAAGCCTTCATCTCCTATTCCGATGGCACGATCCGTCGCCGAAATCTCGCCACTGGCGCCGAGGGCGTCACTGTCTACGACGCCTCCCAATCGCTCTGCGGCACCGAACCGACCACCGACAACAATGGCGCCAAGAGCCTCGATGTCAGCGATGATGGCAAATGGCTGGTGGCCACCCGTACCGATGCCAGGGTCATCGTCCACAATCTGGCCGATCCCGCCAAACCCATCTGCATCGCGCTGCTCGCTCCCGACAGCAAGACGGTCGCCTTCTCGCCGGACTCGAGCAAACTCGCGATCCTCAGCGCCACGGACCGGCTCTATGTTTTCGATCTGGCCCAGCCGGATTCGGCGATTATCCTGGGGGCTCCCGCAGTGCCGGACAATTCGCCCCTCGCCGTCGCGGCAGGACCGGCGCGCACCACCTCCTGGCTTGATTGGGTCGATGACCAGACGCTCGCCATCGCCACGACCGCTGGATCGGTCGAAATGCTCCGCCTCGACCCGGCGTCGTGGCGGGCGCGGGTGGACAGCCTCGCCGTCGCTCAATAGGCTTGGAGCCTATGGGGGACAAGATGAGACATCCTGGCCGGCTTCTTCCCGGCGTCGCGCTCGCGGCGCTGCTGCTGGCGGGCCACGGCGCCCACGGCGGAGTGGTCGAGCAGGTGCCGGTGCCGGCGCTCGAGGCCCCCGCTATCTATCCCGGCAGCGCGCCCGGCGAGATGCGCAGCTGGGTGCAACTGGTCTGGGACCCCGTCGCGCGCGAGCTCACGCGGCAGAGCTACACCGTCCTCGATCCGATCCCCGCGCTCGATCTCGAACTGCAATGGCGGCCCGACGATCCGGCTGCCGCGATCTCCGGCCCCCTCTCGGGCAGGGGAACTTTGCTGTTCCGGAAGCGCGGCGCGCCATCCTACGACCCCAGCGCCGATATCGCCCAGTATCGCGGCATGTTCGTCGATGGGCGGCCCGAGGGCCTCGGTCAGTTTCTCGACTTCACCGGTTATGCCTATGACGGCGAATGGCGCGGCGGGGTGATGGAGGGCAAAGGCCGCCTGTCTCTTCCCAACGGCGACGAGTATGTCGGCATGTTCAAGTCCGGTCAGCGCGACGGGCAGGGCGTTTATATCGACGCGACCGGCACCCTCTATGACGGCCGCTTTGCCAATGGCCTGCGCGAAGGCGAGGGAGTCTTCGTTCCGGCGATAGGCGAGGCCTATCGCGCCCTCTGGCTGCGTGGCGATGAAGTGGCGGGGAGCCGCGAACTGGTGCCGGACTCCGCGCTTGGCTTTCCGCGCCTCATCCAGGCCCAGGCCGAGGAACTGCCGGGCCTCCGCGTCGGGCTCATCGCCGAGCGCCGTCCGCACAATTTCGATCTCGACATCGAGCCGATGAGCTACACCTCCAAAAGCGACGGTGCGCGGCTCGATATCTTTCCCGACGATCAGCGGCTGATGGATGTGTGGCGCAATGGCGCGCCCATTCAAATGACCGACGAGGAAGAGCGCAATTTCGATTCCCTTTCGATGGGCTTCACTCCGAGTTTCCTAGGCTATTACGAGCGTTACGAACCGCTTTCACTGGTCTTCGAACTCGAAAACACCACCACCGACACCGTCGCCGTGGTCGGTGGTGTCCTTGAAGTCGCCGACAGCGTACGGGACCCGGAGCCTGCCGTTCAGCTCCGCCGCGACTACGGCCAGGAATGCGGCAACGATATCTGGTTCCGCCCGGATTTTTTCCTCGACAATTTCGGCTGGGGACCGGCCGAGAATGCCAAGGTGAGCTTCGCCTTTGGCAATTCCGACGGCTCGGCCTCGAGCCGTACGGTCGACAAGGACATCGGCACCCTGGCCACCTCGACCAAGGTCGACCTCAGTGCCGAACTCGAGGCACTCGGCGTCAATACCGCCCTTATCGCCAGCGAAGATTTTGCCTGCACCGATCGCACCGACAAGCGCCTCTGCCTCGGTGAGCTCCGCCGCTCCGGCCGTTACGGCGAACTGGGCAACGTCGTCACGCTCAACGACAGCGTCATCGAGGCCTATGTCGGCGGCACGCTCAATTATGAGTGGCGTGCGCCCGATGGTGCCATCAACCAAAAGAGTTCGCCCTTCAACACCGTGCTGCAGCTCGGCCACCTCGCCAGCGGCGCCGAATGCGGCGAGGGCGGCGAGATCATTCCGCTCCGCCACGATCCCTTCAGCCTCAAGCTCGATGAGAAGAACTACCGCATCGCCATTCCCTTTTCGGGCGAGGTAACACCGGGCTTCACCACCCGCTGGCGCATCGAACTCAAGGCCGATGAAACATCGGCGCACGATTTCCAGTTGGTGCTGGTCCTCGCCGATGGCCGCCGCGTGCCCTCGCGCCCGGTGCATCTCACCTATTTCAACCCACCCGTGCGCGACATTCCACCCGAGCTGATGGGCTATTGAGTTGTAAGGGCGTCGCTGAAAGGCGCCTCTCCCTCCCCACATGGGGGGATCGCCGGAACGGCGGTGGGTGGGAACCGCTGGCGCGATGCATGTGTGGTCTATGGTTCGCGCCCGAACCGCTCGCCTGCAGTCTACTTGCCCAGCGCGTCCCGTCCGACCTCGAACAGGTTTGGAATGGGAACCAAGCGCACCGCAATGGTCCCCTGCTTGAACACCCTCAGTTCCATCAGCGCGCCTGAGCCGCGCGGTGCCGATTGATCGAACAGCAGATTGCCCAGTGAATAGACCATCTGTCCGCGCCCACCTGCGAGCGGGGCGATCGAGGGCGACGCCCGATGCGGATGCGCGCCCACCACCAACGACGCACCGCAAGCAGTGAGTCTGTCGGCAATCGCGCTTTCCTCGGCGGACGCTCGATCGGTGTATTCAGTGCCCCAATGGACGAACGCGATCAATGGCGGTGCCGCGGCGAGTTTGCAAACCCATTCGAGATCGTCGGGATCGGCGATTCGCTCGCCCGTCAGCCGTCCGCGGATGAAGTTGATGGCAACGACGCGGAAGCTGCCAAAGTCGCCGACGACGCCATGTTCGAGCGATGCGATATCGATGCTCGAGAGGAGACGAGAGGACTCCGCGCGTCCCACCTCCCCCAGATCGTTGGCGTGATTGTTGGCAAGGCTCGCGGCCTGTGTCCTGAATCGGCTCAGCACCGGCGCGGCATCTTCCATCAGCATCAGATGTTCATCCGCGCCGAGCCCCGTCACAGGACCGCCAAGGATCACTCCCTCGAGATTGACCAGTAACGGTTTGCCTTTTGCCGCGGCGTCGATGGCCTCGGCAATCGCCGACCAGGCTTTCGGGTCATGCAGCGCCGGCAGCAGATAGCGCCCCGCCAGCACATCGCCGCCGAAGAATACACGGGTCTGGTCTGGATAGTCGAAGACGGAGGCGACTTGCGGATCGCCGAGCCAGGCCGTCACCACGTAGCTGGTCGTGCGGTTGGTGCCGGAATCGTATTCGGCCGAGTTGCGGTTGGCGAGAACGACCGGATGCGAGTGATAGACCTCGCTCTGCAGCGCCATCTGCACGAACTGTGCGGCCTTGGAGTCCATGTGCGAGGGCTGGAGCAGCGGCGGGACATTCCGAGGGTCTTTCGCCGCGATCATAGCGAGCGATTCCTGGTCGCGCAGGACGGCCTCTCCCAGCGGCAGGTAATGCGAATAGTCCGTCGACTGGACGATCAGGGTCTCCGGTCCAAGCAGCCGCTTCAAGTGCTCGGCGGCAGCGCGCCAGTCCGCCGGCGTCGCGTTGATGGAAGCCAGCACCGGCAGCACCTCCGCGTCCGGGAAGAAATGTGCAATGAACGGCGCCAGCGCCATCACGCCATGCTCGTGATCGATATCGGTCAGGGCTTCGAACAGGCCGGGATATTCGAGCAGCGCGTTGACCCCCGCGCGATCCGAAGCCAACTTCCCGAAGACAGTGTGGAGACTTCCACGCGTCGTCGCGAAAGCGCCCTTTACTGCGTGGAAATGGTCCGGCGAGATGACGATGATGCGGCTGTAGTGCCCGGCTGACGCCGCCCAGAAGCCGCGCGCCACCAGATCCGCCGCGACCAGATGATGCGGCACGCTGATGCCGGTCACCCCTGCGGGCGGCGTGAAACTCGGCCGTTCGGCCTCGATCGCTGCCAGCAGCCGCCCGGCGTCGCGGGCCGGCGCGAGAAAGTCGTCGGCCCCCCCGGCCGCGAACGGCAACGCCGCCGCCACGACAAGAACCAACAGTCGCCACACCGGCGTCACGGCCGCGCCGCGCCGCTTGCCGAGGTTAACACCATCCGGGAGCGGCCCTTGCAATCCCTCGGCGTCCTGCCATTCTGACTGTCGGGGATCGGGAAAAACCATTGCAGAATAATGCCATGCTGCCGGGCAAAATGAAGCCACCTGTCGGCCGCCGACGCCGATGACGCGACGATTTCTCTATTTTGCGGCGGAACTGCTGCTGGCCGGGCTCGCGGGCTTTGCCCTCGCGCTCTTTGGCCTCGGGGCCTGCGCACCGGCGCCCCTGCCGGGCGATGAGGGCTGGACCTTAGGCCTGCGTCTGGCCGAGGCGTTCGATCTTGTCCTCCGCGGCGGCAATCCGGCCTGCTTTCTTGGCACCGGAACGGGTATCATCGCACTCTGGCTCGCCGGCCATGCGATGTGGCTGCTGATCGGGCTCGCCGCTGCGATGCTGGCCTGGGAGACTTTGGGCCGCACGGCGCGACTGGCATTGTGGCGCGCTCGCGGTGGCCATTCACTCCTTGCCGGCGTTGATGCCGACCTTGCCGGTCTGGCCCGCCGTCAGCGCCACGTGGGCGCGGTCCTCTATCTCTCGCCCGACGAGAATGCTGCCACGCGTCTCGCGCGCCGCCACCCCTTCGCCGAAATCGGCGCCCTCGCCGACCGGGTGCGCAATACCGATCTCCTCACGCATTTCGGCTCGACCCGTGCCCGCCTCCTTGCCGCGGTGACAGCCAGCGACTCGATCAATCGCGACATTGCCGAGATCGAACTCTCCCATCCCGGCCACAGCGAGGTGCTGGTCCGTCTTGAACGAAGCTCGGTCCGCGTCCTCTCGAGCCACCGGCTGCGCCAGCTCGCCGAACAAAACGGCCGCCGGCTGACTGTGCTCTCGCTCGACCAGTTGCGGACGCGGCGCGGCATGGCCGCCGCCATGCCCGGCCGCTACACCATCGAAGGCAGCCCGCGCGTCCACATCGCACTTTGCGGCAGCGGGCAGGGTCTCGAGGCCGCCGCCCTCGAAGTGGCGCGTCAGGGCTATGGGCTCGAAACTGAAAAACCGCTGCTCTCGATCCTTAGAACCGGATCGGGCGATTTCGGTGTTGCCGAACTCGAACGGCTCCTCGCCGCCGAGTCGTCAGAAGTGCGACTGGTCGCGGCGGCAGCCAGCGTGCCGGGTGCCATCGACCGCGCTATCTCCGATGTCGTTCTTTCCGGTCCGCCCTTGCTTGCGGTTCATTGCGTCGCCGATATCGAGGGCGACGCCGAGGAACTCGCGCGCCGTTGGGAGGACGAACTCGTCGCCAATCATCTGCCCGTGCCGCCCATTGTCGCTTACACGCGCGAGGAGCGGAGGCTGGGGCTGACCGGCATGATCCGCTGCGCCACGACGCCCGATCTGGCCGAGGCGCGCGAAGTGGCGGCGCTCATGGATGGCCGTGCCCGCGCAATGCACGAGCATTTCCTTGCGGCCCAGCGTTCTGCCCTTGGAACAGAGTTTGGCAAGGCGCCCGCACAGGTCGAGTGGGAATTGCTTGATGAGATCTACCGCGACGACAACCGAAATGTTGCCGACCAGATGGACTACAAGCTCGCGCGCGTCTTCATGGCCTCACGTCCGGGCACTGAAAGCGCCGTGCCGCGGCCCGAGCACATCGAGGTGCTGGCAAAGGTTGCGCACGCGCGCTGGATTGCTTCGAAAGCCGTGAGCGGCTGGCGCTACGGCAAGACGCGTGACAATCAGAAGCTGCTTCACCCCGACATGATCCCCTATGCCGAACTCGACGAGCCCGGCAAACAAAAGGACCGCGACGAGGTCGCAACTCTACCCAAATTCGCGGCGATCTCAGGCGAGGCCCTGCTGGTGGAGCGGCGCGTGGCGCTGACCGAGACTCTGACCGAGAGCGCCACGGAGGGCCTTGCGCGCGCGCTCAAGTCCGGACCCGCGACCCAACTCCCAGTCATCGTGCTGCCGCTCGACGGCGAACCGATGGCGAGTACTGCCGCTTCGCTCATTAATGCCGGCATCGCGGTCGAATTGGTGATCGACGCTACAATGGACGATGCACGCCACGACTTGGGCTCCAAAATGCCGAACTACTCCGCCTTACTGGCTGGCGCGTGGCGCATTCACGCCAGCCTCGAACGGCCGGCGCGCCAATCCGTCAAGGAACGGACTCATGAAATGGTGGACAAGGAAGGGAGGATCCATGCACGTCATTAAGCTGTGCCTCTCTCTTCTTGTGCTGCTGTGTAGCGTCACGGTCGCGCTCGCTATCCAGCCGGTCGTGATCCGGGTTACGGACCAAGAGCGCAACGCCACACGCCTCGCCATCGAGCAGCAGATGTCCAGGAGCTATGCGCTTCTCATCGGCATTTCCGAATTCGACAGCCCTAGCTGGCCCGATCTCTTCGGGGTCGAGGACGAGATCTCCCGCATGTGGAGCCTGTTCGAAAGGAACGGCTTCGCCATTGCGCCCGAAAGCCAGGCCTCGGGCCGGTTGAGCAGCGAGAGCCTCCAAAGAAAGATCGCCGATTTCATCGCCGCCCATGACGGCAAGCCCGATCACCGGCTGATCATCTATATCGCGACCCACGGTTTCGCCGATCCCGATATTCCGCGTGGCGACGGCTATCTCATCGCATCGGATTCCGGCCCTCCCGACGAGGGCCAGGTCGAGAACGCCTATTCGGTCACCAAGCTCTCCAACGCGCTCTACGATGTCGACAGCCAGCACGTCTTCCTTTTCATGGATTCGTGTTTCTCGGGCGCCATGCTGCCAAAGCCAACCCGTGCCGCCAGTGATGCGCTCAAGACCAAGCCCGCGGAAGCCCTGAGCAAGGCCACGGCCGACTGGACGTTGCATCTGCTTTCGCAAAGTGCGCGTCTCGTGCTCACCGCAGGCAGCGCCAGCCAGACGGTGCCCGATACCGATAACCCGTTCCCCAAGGCCATCGAAGACGCGCTTTCCGGCCAGGCCGACGCCGACGGGGACGGGCTGATCCTCGGCAGCGAGGTCGCGCAATTCGTGCGCGGGCGCGTCGCGCGCGAAACGCGGCTTTCGGGCCACCCCAACGATCCGGTCTTTGCGGTGATCCCGCGCATTATTCCACCGGAAGTGACGCGCGCCGACGCGCCGCCCGATGTCGACTACGCCCAGCTTGGAGATTTCATCTTCCTGACCCCCGGGGGACCGGCGCCGCTGGCGCAGGCGGGCATCGACGAACAGCAGGCACTTCTCGAACAGCGCCGCGCCCGGCTCGGCGGCAGTGAGTTCACCGAATGCGTCGATTGCCCCACCATGACCCGGCTTCCGGGCCTCGATGCCAAGATGGCGTTGGCCCGCACCGAAGTGACCTATGCCGAATGGGATGCGTGTTTCCGCGAAATGGGTTGCCGCCGCTATCTGCCCGACAACGGCATGGGACGCGGCGACCGCCCGGCTGCGAATATGACATGGCTCGATGCCGCCGACTATGTGGCCTGGCTTAACGAGACGCCGCGCGTTTCGGAAATCTGCGAGGACTATCGCCTGCCCAGTGCCCGCGAATGGCTCGGCGCGGCGACGTTTTCGACCGCCGGCCCCACCACCTGGAAATCGGCGGTCGCAGACAGCGAACCCGTCTGCCTCGGCTGCGGGCCCGGCATGGATGGCGCAAGTGCATCGCGCACCGGCTCCAATCCGCCCAACGATGCCGGGCTCTACGACATGGTCGGCAATCTCTGGGAATGGGTGGCGGACGACGCCGCCACCATGCTTTCGGGCAATCCCGAAGGCGTAGATCGCAATGCCAGCGTGACACCTGCCGCTTTGCTCGAAGCCGATGCCTGCAATGTTGACGCCATGAGCGTCACCGACCGTTGTGGCGATGGCGTTGTGATGGGCGGTTCATATGCGACAAACGCGGGCGCCTTGCCGCTCCGCGCCTGGGGTCCATTGCCGCGCACCGGCCTGCGCTATTCGTATTCGTTGCCAACCGTCGGCCTGCGCGTCGCCTGCACGATGAACTAGGCGAGTTTGAATGCTGCGCCCGCAGCCCCCAGGCTATGCAACGCGCGGTACTGGACAAGCAGGGCCTCGCGCAACGGCTTCGAATTGCGCACATCCTCGGTGAAGACGCGCGACAGCGCCAGAAAATTCCCGATCAGCGCCTCGTCATTGCCGCCGGCGCGGGCGGTCGCACTCTCGAACTCGGCCCGCATCGGATCATCGACCACGATAAGCCGTCCCTGGAGGTCGGTCCCTGAAGCGTAGGTGATCCAAGCCGCGACTCCCAGTGCCAGCCGCTCCACCGGCTGGCCGAGCTTCAACCGGTCGCCGATTGTGCCGACCAGCCGCTGCGGCAGCTTCTGGCTGCCATCCATGGCGATCTGCATCGTGCGATGCTTGAGCGCCGGATTGGAAAAGCGCTTGAGCAACGTCTCAGCATAGGCGCTGACGACCTGCGGCCGCATCGACAACGTCGGCGCGATTTCCCGCGCCCAGGCATTTTCGATGAAGCGGCGGATAGAAGGGTCGGCGATCACCTGCGACACGAATTCGTGGCCACCCAGGTAGCCAAGATAGGCGATCATCGAATGGGCCCCATTGAGCATTCTGAGCTTCATCGTCTCATAGGGCGCAACATCGGAGACGAACTCGGCGCCCCCCAGTTCGAAACGCGGCCGTTCGCCGACAAACCTGTCCTCGATCACCCATTGCAGGAACGGCTCCGTCACCACCGGCCAGGCATCTTCGAGCCTGGTGATCTCGCGCGCCTCCTCGCGGTCGGCCTCGGTCGTCGCCGGAACGATCCGGTCGATCATGGTCGCAGGGAAGGCGACATTGCTTTTGACCCATTCCCCCAGCGCCGGATCGACGCGCAGAGCGAGCTCCGTGACCACGCGCGCGGCAACCGTGCCATTGTGCGGAAGGTTGTCGCAGCTCAGCACCGTAAAGGGCGCAATGCCAGCGGCTCTTCGCTGCCGCAGCGCCTCGACGATCAGCCCAGGCGCCGTTTGGGGGTTCGCGGGATTGGCGAGATCCTCGATGATCTGCGGATGGCCGGTATCGAGCCCGCCGCTGGCCGCGTCATAACAATAGCCCTTCTCGGTCACGGTCAGCGAGACGATGCGCGTCGCCGCATCGCTCATCCGCGCGAGGAGCCTCGGCTTCTGATTGGGAGCATCGAGCAGCTCGAGTACCGCACCGATGATCCGGGCGCTGGTGCCACCGCCGTCGCGTACCAGCAAGGTGTAGAGCCCATCCTGGGGTGCCAGAGCGTCTCGCGTGTCGGGCCGCCTGAGGCTCGCCCCGACAATGCCCCAGTTCGGATCGCTTGCCAGCAAGTCGTCGGTCACCACCGCCTGATGCGCGCGGTGAAACGCTCCGATCCCCAGATGCACGATCCCCGGCGTCACACGTGGGCGGTCATAGGAAAAGCGGCGAACGCCGCTCTGCGTGTGCCCAAGCGATGCCGCCGAAAGCCGTTCGCTCACAGCCGGTACGCCGACTTGGGCAGGTCATAGGCGAGGGCACGGGCTACCTCGAAAGCCTCGTCTTCATCCAGCCGGTATTCGGCGACGAGCCGCGCGAGGTAGGCGCAATCGACACGCCGCGCCACGTCATGCCGGGCCGGGATCGACGGAAAGGCCCGCGTGTCGTCGTTAAATCCGACGGTGTTGTAAAAGCCTGCCGTCTCCGTCGCGAGTTCGCGGAAGCGCAGCATCCCTTCGGGGCTGTCGAAGAACCACCAGGGTGGCCCGAGCCTCAGCGCCGGATAGACTCCGGCGAGCGGCGCCAGTTCTCGCGCATAGGTGGTCTCGTCCAGCGTAAAGAGGATGATGGTCAACCTGCGGCTCATCCCGAAGCGGTCGAGCAGCGGTTTGAGTGCCGCGACATAATTGGTGGGCCCCGGGATATCGAAACCCTTGTCCGGCCCGAAGGCTTCGAACATCGCTGGCGAATGGTTGCGCCAAGAGCCGGGATGGATTTGCAGCACGAGACCGTCGTCCTCGCTCATCGCCGCCATTTCGGTCAGCATTTGTGCGCGGAAGAGTTCGCGGGCGGCGGGATCGGATTTGCCGCTCCGAACCTTGTCGAACAAGGCCTTAGCCTCGGTCATGCCGAGGTCGGCTGTTTGCGCCGTCGGATGCCCGTGATCGGAGGCGGTGGCGCCCATCGACTTGAAAAAGGCCCGGCGCTTGCGGTGCGCATCGAGATAGCCCTGCCAGCTTCCGGTATCGCAGCCGGTGATTTCGCCCAGCCGGTCGAGATCGGCGGCAAAACCCTCGCGACCCGGATCGACCACCGCGTCGGGCCGGTAGGTGGGTACCACCCGGCCTTTCCAGCCGGACTCCCTGATTTGGCGGTGCCAATCGAGATCGTCCAGAGCACTGTCTGTCGTCGCAATCACTTCAAGATTGAACCGCTCGAACAGCGCCCGGGGCCGGAACTCGGGCTGCTGCAGATGCCCGGCGATTATTTCGTAGATGGCGTCAGCATTGGTCGCGCTTGGCCGCTCGCTGACCCCGAACAGCGTCTCCAGTTGCGTATCGAGCCAGAGCCGCGTCGGCGTGCCGCGGAACAGATGATAGTTCTCGGCGAAGCGCCGCCAGATCTTTCGCCCGTCCGTCTCGACCGGCCCGCCGTCGCGTCGTGGCACGCCCAGGTCCTCGAGCGCCATCCCCTGGCTCACCAGCATGCGACAAACATAATGATCGGGAACAATCAGCAATTGGGCGGGATCGGGGAACGCCAGGTTCTCGGCATACCAGCGCGGGTCGGTATGCCCGTGCGGGCTGATCAGGGGCAGCTTTTCCACGCTTGAGAACAGCGACCGTGCAATCTCGCGTGTTGCCGGATCGGCAGGAAACAATCGGTCAGGGTGAAGCATGATCAATCCGCGCTGTCGCACTGCAACTATGGTCGCGCGGCCTGACGGGTCAACCCGTCACGCATCGGCAAAGCCGGGGGCGACGTGCGATTCCGCCGCGCCGATCTTTTCAAGTTGCCGCGCGATGCGCATGGCGATGTCCTCGCGCCAGGGCGGCGCGACGATCTGCACCCCGATCGGCAGCCTGTTGGCGCCGATCCAGAGCGGTACCGCGACAACCGGCAGACCAACAAACGAGAAGGGCTGGGTATAGATGCCGATATTGGGTCTGAGCGGCATCTCGATGCCGCCAATCTGGGCCGTTTTCTGCCCGATTCGTGGGGCGCGCATCGGCGTTGCCGGCGCTATGATCGCATCCACATCCTCAAACAGCGCCAGCATCCGGTCGCGAAATGTCCGCCGGAATTTCTGGGCGTGATCGATCCAGGCGGCCGGCAGCATGGCGCCCGCGATCAGCCGGTCGCGCACCTCGGGGTCGAAGTCCGCGGCCCGCTCGCGCAGCCGGCCGAGATGCAGCGCCCCGCCTTCCGCCATGGTGATCAGAAACGCCGCCGCTCGTGCCGCAGCCGCGTCGGGGATCGCGACCTTGCGGTGCACTTCGAGCGCCTTGACCACGACGGCCACGGCCTCTCTGGCTTCGGGCTCGCCCGCGAAATACCCCTCGGCCAGCGCCACACGATAGCCCGCGCCGCCGCGATCGAGTTTGCCGGCCAGGAGCTCCATCGGCCGCCGCGTCATCGCCGGATCGGCATCGTCGAAGCCCTGCATGGCATCATAGCCCAGCGCCAGATCTTCGACCGAGCGGGCCAGCGGCCCCACGCAATCGAAGCTCGCCGCGAACGGAAAGGTGCCGTGCCGGCTGAGCCGCCCATAGGTCGGCTTCAAGCCGAACAGTCCGGTGAAAGAGGCCGGAATGCGGATAGAGCCATTGGTATCCGAGCCGAGTGCAAACGGCACCATACCGGAAGCGACAGCCGCAGCGGGACCTGCGGACGAACCCCCGGTCATGTGCGCGATGTCGTGCGGATTGTGCGCCGGCCCGTCATGGGCGTTCTCGCCGGTGAAGCCATAGGCGTATTCGTCCATATTGAGCGAGCCGATACAAATGGCGCCCGCCGCTTCGAGCCTGGTGACAAGCGTTGCATCTTCCAGGGCCGGGGGATTGTCGCGGTTGATCTTGCTCCCGGCCCGCGTCACCACTCCCTTGAGGTCATACAGGTTCTTGACCGCGAAGGGCACACCGGCGAGCGGCAGCGCCGCGCCGTCCTTGATCTGCTGATCGACCTTGTCGGCCTGGTTGCGCGCGCGGTCGCTGAGAATTTGGGTGAAGGCGCCCAGCCGCCCGTTATTGGCATCGATGCGTCCCAGCGCTGCCGCAACCACGAGGCGCGCGGTCAGCGTTCCGGCTTTGACGTCCCGGGCAATCTCGACGGCGGACGTCGTCGGCTTCATGGGCGATAGACCGGCGCCGGCTCGGGCTGTTCGGATGGTTCGGCTTTTTCGACGAGGGCCGCCATCTTGGCGGCGGTCTTGAGATTGGCCTTCACCCCGGCGCGATGGTCATCGGCCACCGGCAGCCGTAGCAGCGGCGCCATCGCGTCGATCCAATGATCGAGATCGACCGGCTTCTGGCTCATGGTCCCGTTTCGCCCCGCTAAACCCTGCACACCCCGCAAACTAAAGCCTTTCGGCGCAAAGAGGAAAGCGCTTTTCCGGTTGCGCCGGGGCCACTCATTATCGAGTCCTCAACTATGCCCGAAATCCCCGGCTGAGGCCGGGCGTCGCGCTAAGCCTGCCTTAAAGCCTCACTCCGTAGCCTCCCTGCGATCCTGGGGTGAGCCATGTTGGGAAGACTTCTCAGCTCCGTGCTTCGTCCGGCCAATATGGTCGGCTTGCTGGCGCTCGTCGTGGTCGTCGGCTCGGGCCTGTTTGCGGACGCGCAGAACCGGCTGATGCAGGATCAGCAACTGCGCGCCGACGTGGCCCGGCAACTGGGCGTGATCCGTGCCCGGCTCGAAGGCAATATCAACGGCAACATGCAGCTCGTGCAGGGCCTCGTCGCAACGCTCATCACCGAACCCGACATGGATCAGAATCGCTTTGCAGCGCTCGCCGGTCACCTCCTGAAGGAACACTCGCAGCTACGCAACATCGCGGGAGCACCCGGACTCGTCGTTTCGCTCATGTATCCGATCGCGGGCAATGAGAAAGCCTTCGGTCTCGACTACAGCAAAAACGCGGCCCAGCGCGACGCCGCGCTCCGGGCCCGCGATTCCGGCCGCCTGGTGCTCGCCGGTCCCGTCGATCTGTTGCAGGGCGGTCAGGGCTTTGTCGGCCGCTTCCCGGTGTTCTTGCCGACCCAGTCGGGCGCCGCCGAGTTCTGGGGCATCGTCTCCGCCGTCGTCGATGCCGACCGGCTCTACCGCGAAAGCGGCGTTACCGATCCGGACCTTTCTATTGAACTGGCTTTGGTCGGCAAGGACGGGGTCGGTGCCGGCGGCGAACAGTTTTTCGGTGGTCCCGATATTTTGTCCGATTCCCCGGTTACCGGCATCGTCAGCCTGCCATCCGGAAACTGGGAAATCTCGGCGCGGCCGAAACAGGGGTGGAAAGCGGCGCTTCCCAACCCCACCGACTTTCGCCTGCTCATCGCCCTGGCGGCCGTGCTCGTGCTTGCGCCGTTGATCATCGCAAGGCTGCTGATCGAGGAGCGCCAGCGCCATATCCGCGAAATGACCGCCCGCGAGCACGACCTCGAGATTCTCTCGCGCCGCCTCGGTCTCGCGCTCGACACATCCGAAGTTGGTGTCTGGGAGTACAATATCGATACCGACCTTCTGGTCTGGGACGATCGCATGAGCGAGCTCTACGGCCTGCCGGTCGATGGCACGTCGCGCAATTACCAGCACTGGAAGCAGGCGCTCCATCCCGAAGACCTTGCACGCGCCGAGCAGGAATTCGATACGGCCGTGCGCAGCCGTGGGCGCTACGAATCGGAATACGCGTTGCGCCTCGCCAACGGCAACACCCGCACCATACGGGCCATCGGCGCCTGTTACCGCGATACCGACGGCTCGACCCGCATCGTCGGCGTGAACTGGGACGTTTCACGCGATGTCGCCATCAAGCAGGCCCTAGAGCGCGCTAATGCGCTGACCGAGGCCCGCAATGCCGAATTGGTAGCGGCCACCGCGCGTATCGAGCACAATGCTCTGCATGACGCACTGACCGGCCTGCCCAACCGGCGCTACCTGGACCAGATTCTGCTCGAGCGCGCCGAAATCTGTCACGAGGATGGCGGCAGTCTTGCGCTGCTCCACATGGATCTCGACCGCTTCAAGCAGATCAACGATACGCTCGGCCATGCCGCCGGTGACGCCATGCTCATTCACGTCGCCGGTGTTCTAAAGCGCAATGTGCGCGCCCAGGATTTCGTCGCCCGCATCGGCGGAGACGAGTTTGTCGTGGTCAGCACGGGCCATGACGGGCGGCGGCACCTTGCAAGCCTTGCTCGCCGAATTATCGAGCAATTGCGCGTTCCCGTGCCCTATGAGGGCCATGAATGCCGCTTCGGAGTCTCGGTCGGCATTGCCCATCAGCGTGGCAGCAAGGTCGACGACAAGCGTCTGCTGATTGATGCCGACATCGCCCTCTACCGCGCCAAGCGCAGCGGCCGCAACCGCTACGAGTTCTTCACCGAAGCGCTGCAGGCCGAAATCGTCTCGACCAAGAGGCTCGCCGATGAAATCCTGGCCGGCCTCGACAATGGCGAGTTCATCGCCTGGTACCAGCCACAGGTCGGCGCGCTCAGCGGCGATATCATCGGCGTCGAGGCGCTCGCCCGCTGGCAGCGCGCCGACGGCACAATCGTTGCGCCCGATGTCTTCATGCCAATCGCCGAAGACCTCAATGTCGTCGGCATCATCGACCGCCTGGTGCTCGAACAGACACTCGCCCATCTAGGCCGCTGGCGCGAGCAGGGTCTTCCCATCCCGCGCGCCTCCGTGAACGTCTCGGCCCGCCGCCTCCACGACGAGGACCTGATCCGCAGCCTCCGCAAGCTCGACATCCCGCGCGGCACCATCTCGTTCGAGCTGGTGGAGTCGATCTATCTCGACGAAAGCGATGACATCGTGGCGTGGAATATCGACCAGATCCGCGATCTTGGCATCGATATTGAAATCGACGATTTCGGCACCGGCTATGCTTCGATCGTGAGCCTGCTGAAGCTCAATCCGCGCCGCCTCAAGATCGATCGGCAATTGGTAATGCCCGTCCTCGACTCGGTCACGCAGCGGCAGCTCATCGCCTCGATCGTCGATATTGGCCATTCACTCGGCATTGAAGTGGTGGCCGAGGGCGTCGAGACGATGGCGCATTCCGAGCTTCTGATCGAGCTGGGTTGCGACGCGCTGCAAGGCTATGCCTTCGCCAAGCCCCTCAGCCCCGAAATGCTCGAAGCCTTCGTCCAGAAATCCAAAAGCCGCGCGGCCTGAACTATTCGGCCACCGGTACCCACAGCACATCATCGATGCGCGGTGCCCCCGTGGCGAGCATCACCAGCCGGTCGAACCCCATCGCCACCCCGCATGCCTCCGGCATGATCGCGAGGGCCGAAAGAAAATCTTCGTCGAGCGGGTAGCGCTCGCCATAGAGACGCTGTTTTTCGTTCATTTCTGCGATGAAGCGCTGCCGCTGTTCGCGCGCATCGGTCAATTCGCCAAATCCGTTCGCGAGTTCGACGCCCGCCGCATAGAGCTCGAAACGCTCCGAAACGCGCGGATCGTCCACCGCCCGCCGCGCCAGTGCCGCTTCGGCTGCCGGGTAACGGTCGAGCACCGTGATCCGTTCATTGCCCAGTTCCGGCTCCACCCGGTCGAGCAGCACGCGGGAAAAGAGGTAGGACCAGGTGAATGTGGCGGGAAGCGTCATCCCGGCTCGCGCGACTTCCTTCGCCAGCGCGTCGGCATCCGTCGCCCCCTGTGAGTCCATCGTCGCGAGCAGATCGACACCGCCATAGCGCCGGAACGCGTCGACGACGCTGAGCCGTTCGGCCTCGGCAAAAGGATCGGCCGAGCGTTGCCGGTTGCGCAAGGCGGTGGCGCCGATCGTTTGTGCCGCGATCCGCACCAGCGCAATGCAATCGGCGATCACCGCCTCATAAGGCTCTCTGGCGCGGTACCATTCGAGCATGGTGAATTCGGGATGGTGCAGCGCGCTGCGCTCGCGGTTGCGCCACACATGCCCGAGGCTCGCGATCCGCGTCTCGCCGGCGGCGAGCAGTTTTTTCATCGAGAATTCGGGCGAGGTGTGAAGGAAGCGTCGCGCCGCCAACCCGTCATTGCCGATCATCGTCGTTTCGAACGCGTGCAGATGCGTCTCATTGCCCGGCGAGCGCTGCAGCCCCGGCGGATCGACCATCAGGAACCCTTCATCGCCCAGATAGGTCCGGATTGCGGCCTCGATCCGGTTTCGCGCCAGAAGGACAGGGCGGCGGTCGGCATGGACCCTTGGCGTCCACCAGGGCGAAGCGGGCGGGGTTGGTGATGGGGTCGGCACGGGCTCTGGCCTTTGGCGTTCGGACTTTCGGGTCGGGACTGGCAGTTTTCGGAAAATTGCGGTATCGGGCGCACCGAAACACCAATTCCGAGCATCCGGCGCCGCTTTTGGCGCTCCTCTAGGCTGTGCCCGGCGCTCGAACAAGGAAGAAAAATGGTCAAGGTCATCGCTTCGTCGCTGCGCAAAGGCAACGTCGTCGAGCAGGACGGCAATCTGCACATCATCCTCACCGCCGAGAACGTCCATCCGGGCAAGGGCAACTCGGTTACCAACGTCAACATGCGGCGCATGTCCGACGGCGTGAAGGTGGTTGGCCGCTGGCGCACCGTGGAAATGGTCGAAAAGGCCGATGTCGACGAGCGCGAGTACCAGTTTCTCTACAATGACGGCGAGGGCTACCACTTCATGGAGCCCACCACGTTCGAGCAGCTCGCCGTGCCCGAAGACATTATCGGCGACCAGAAGGTGTTCCTCCAGGACGGCATGAAGGTCTACATGAAGACCTTCAACGGCAATGCCGTCGCCATTGAACTGCCGGCCCGCGCCACTCTCGAAATCACCGAGACCGAACCGGTCGTCAAAGGCCAGACGGCCTCGTCGTCCTTCAAGACCGCAATCCTGTCGAACGGTGCCAAGACCATGGTGCCGCCCCATATCGGCGTCGGCACCCGTGTCGTGGTGATGACCGAAGACGGGTCCTACGTGGAGCGCGCCAAGGACTGAGAACAGGCCGGCGCAAGGCGGCGGCAAAATCGATCCCGTGGATCGATTTTAGGTTCGAAGGCCCTGAGAGCTATGCTCGAAGGGCCTGATGTTCCTGCGAGCGCGATGCTACGCCCTCAGCTTCAGCTGCCCGGCAGGCTGCACCGGCAGGATCGGCTGATCTGCCTTTTGCTTCTGCGCGCGCGCCACGATCCGGTGCATGGCGACATCATCGCAGAAGCGCATCAGCATCGGGTTGAAGATCGCCGGCATTTCGGCGAAGGCGGCGTGCCCGGCATCGGGGATGACATGGCACATGCCGTCCCACAGCGCCGCATAGCGGATGGCGGCAATGTAGCTCTGCCGCAAGAACGGATCGAGCGAGCCGTTGACCATCGCGACCGGGACCGGCGAGGTCTCGACCACCTTGCGCTCGTCCGCGCAGCGTCCGCTCATCATCGAGGCGAACATGACCTTGCGCAGCCGTCCGTCGGCGCGGCGAACATCGCGGCGATGTTCGGCCGTCATGTTCTCGCCAAAGCAGAGCCGGGTAAAGCGCATCACATCGGCTTCCGAGAAATGTTCCTTGGAGGCCAGCATCGAGTCGAGGCTGATCCGGAAGGCCCGCAGGGTGCCGAGCGGCCCGTGGCCGATGGGCGGCGTACCTGAAAGCATGGCACCGGCGACCTTGGCGCTCGAGCTCATCATCTCGAGCGCGATGTGGCCGCCAAGCGACCAGCCGAAGATCACCGCGCGGTCGATCTCCATTGCCCCCAAGACCTCGTCGACGGTCCTGGCGAGGCCCGGCAAGGTATAGTTAACGGCCGGTATCGCGGCGTCGCCGGATTCGCCATGGCCCGGCAGGTCGAGAGCGATCAGCCGGTAGCGCTCGCTGAGCGCACTGTCGAACTGGTTCTGGAAGATTTGGCGAGAGCTGCCCGAGCCGTGAATCATCAGCACGGGCATGCCGCGCCCGTCGCTTTCGGTGACAACGATGTCAACATCTTTGGCGTGAATCGTGCGGGTCGCGAGGGCCATTTGCTAAACCTTCTGGTCTGCCTAACGCGCACACTGCCCGAACTTCGTGTAGGACCCGTCTAGACCTGTGGTGAATAAATGCATAGCAATCAGCCTGATTGAGGCCGGTTGGGCGAGGGTGTGATGAGTGATGCGGGGCAGCAGAAGGGCTATGTGCTGGGCGATTCCGAGCGCGAGCTCAAACGGCTCGAGGCCCAGGCGGGCTTTTATGCCGACGCCACCCGCGACGGGTTGCTGAAGGCCGGCATCGGACCAGGCATGAAGGTGCTGGACCTCGGCTGCGGCGCCGGCGATGTGTCGCTCATCGCCGCCGGAATCGTGGGACCCGCGGGCGCCGTCACCGGCATAGACATATCAGAGGGTGCGATCGGTCTCTCGCGCGCCCGCGCCGCCCAGCGCGGGCTCGACGTTACCTTCCAGCAATCGCCCATCGACACCTATCATGCCTTTGCCGATTTCGACGCGGTGATCGGACGCTTCATCCTCGTCCATTTCCCCGATCCCGTCGCCGTGGTCCGCGCAGTAGCGAGCAAGATGAAGCGCGGAGCGCCGCTCGTCTCGATGGAGATGGATATGAGCACCGGCGCGGCGTCTGCCTCGTTCCCGCTCTACGATACCCATCTGGGCAATATCCGCAGGATGTATCAGACCATGGGGCTCTCGCCCGACATGGGCATGAAACTCCATTCTACCTACCGTGCGGCCGGCCTCGCCCCACGCCTCGCCGGCTTCACCCGGGTCGGCAATGGCGAGGAAGAAGCCGGCTTCGACTTCTTGACCGAATCCGTGCGGAGCCTCATGCCCGCCATGGAAAAACTCGGCATCGCGACGCCCGCCGAGATCGATATCGACACTCTGAGCGCGCGGCTCGCCGCTGAGGCCAAGGCCAGCGATCCGGCGATCTTTTATCCGCGCTTCGTCGTCGCCTGGGCACGGGTCTGAGCGACCGCCTTCCAATTGAAGATGTGTTGCCGGGACTTCTGGCGGCACTGAACTCGGGCACGCGCGCCCTGCTTGTCGCGCCGCCCGGCGCCGGCAAGACTACGCGTGCGCCTTTGGCATTGCTGAATGCGTCCTGGCGAGGTGACGGCAGGATCATAATGCTGGAGCCACGCCGGCTTGCCGCCCGCGCCGCGGCGCGGTTCATGGCCAAGTCCATCGGCGAAGATGTGGGCCAGACGGTCGGCTATCGTGTGCGACTCGAATCCAAAGTAACGAAGGCCACGCGCATAGAAGTGGTGACCGAGGGTGTCTTTACCCGGATGATCCTCGACGATCCGGAACTGGCCGGCATCGCCGTGGTGATCTTCGACGAATTCCACGAGCGAAGCCTCGATGCCGACCTTGGGCTCGCGCTTGCACTCGATGCGGCAAGTCTTCGACCCGATCTTCGCCTGCTGGTGATGTCGGCCACGATTGATGGCGCCCGGGTCGCCTCCTTGCTCGGTGACGCACCCGTCATCGCCAGTGAAGGTCGTGCCTTTCCCGTCGAGACCCGCTACTCCGCTCCCGATCCACTGCTTCGTCTCGAGGACCAGGTGGCGAGCGCCGTTCTATCGGCTCTTCCCAGCGACGAAGGCTCAATTCTGGTCTTCCTTCCCGGCCAGGCCGAGATTGCACGCACCGCTGAACGACTGGCAGGGCGTGTTCCAAAAAATGTCGACCTTGCAATGCTTTACGGCCAGCTGACCGCCGAGGAGCAGGATCGCGCCATCGCGCCAGCACCCCCCGGCCGGCGCAAGGTCGTTCTCGCGACTTCGATTGCCGAGACCTCGCTCACCATCGACGGCATCCGCATTGTCATCGATTCCGGCTTCCGTCGCGTTCCGGCCTATGACCCTGGAACCGGCCTGTCGACTCTCGAAACTCGGAGAGTATCGAGAGCCGCGGCAGATCAGCGCCGCGGACGCGCGGGACGCACGACGCCAGGGATCGCCTACCGCTTGTGGAACGAAGGCCAGACCGGTGCGTTCGAGCCCTTCGACACCCCGGAGATTCTTGCAGCCGACTTGAGTGGCTTCGTACTGGACCTCGCGAACTGGGGCGTCACCGATCCCGGCAAGCTCTTCTTCCTCGATCCGCCGCCCCGGCCGGCCTGGAACGAGGCCGTTCTGCTGCTGAGGCAACTCGATGCGCTGGATGTGGCAGGCCACATCACCGACGAGGGCAGGGCCTTGGCGAGGTTCCCGCTCCATCCGCGTCTCGCCCACATGATCCATCGCGCTGAGGACAGAGGCACTGCCGCGGAGCTTGCGGCACTGGTTTCGGAACGCGGGCTGGGTGGCGACGATACCGACCTTGCCCATCGGCTTTCGCGCTTCCGCGCCGACCGGTCGCGCCGTGCCAACGATGCTCGGACGCTGGCCCGGCGCTGGGGTGGGCCGCCGGGCGACGATCTCCAGATCGGCCGCATGCTGGCCCGCGCCTATCCCGATCGCGTGGCACAACCGGCGGGCGCGCGCGGCCGCTTCCGGTTGGCCAATGGGCGTGCGGCAAGTCTCGAGCCGGGTGATGCACTCGCCGCCGCACCGTTTCTCGTCGTCACCGAGATCACCGGCATTGCCTCGAACGGAAGAATCCGCTCAGCGGCAGCGATTTCGCGCGAGGACATCGAAGATCTGTTCGCGGACCGGATCGAGGACGAAACCACAATGCACTGGAACACGGCTGGCGATGCCATCCAGTCGCGTCGCCGCATCACCTATGGTGCGGTCGTCCTTGCAGACCACCCCGTGCCCATCACCGACCCCGAGGGGGCGGCGCGTCTACTCGCAGTTCTCGCATCCGAAGGCGGCGTTCCGTGGTCGAAAGACCAGAAATCGCTACTGGCGCGCGTAGCGATGCTCAAGTCGGCAGGCGACAATCGCTTCCCTGATCTGACCGACATTCGTCCAGAGGAACTGGCACCGCATCTCATCGGCGCCACGTCACTCGGCGAAATCACCGCAGGCGACCTCAACGATTTCCTCGAGACCAAGCTGCCCTATGCGCTGCGCGCCGAGATCGACCGCCTCCTGCCCAGCCACTTCACTGCGCCCACCGGCAGCCGCATTCCCATCGACTATTCGGCTGAAGCCGGCCCCGCGCTCGAAGTCCGTGTGCAGGAACTCTACGGGCTTGAGCGCCACCCCAGTGTTGCCGGCGGCAGACTGCCACTCATGCTGGTCCTTCTTTCCCCCGCACACCGCCCCATCCAGACGACACGCGATCTGCCCGGCTTCTGGCGCGGCAGTTGGAAGGACGTCGCCAAGGACATGCGCGGCCGCTACCCGCGCCACCTCTGGCCCGACGATCCCGCCCATGCACAGCCGACCAGCCGGGCGAAACCAAGGGGCACTTAACCGACACCGGAGCAAAATCGCCGCCGCTGTTGCGTTTCGCAAAAAGCCGTTACACCTTTGACCGGCCGGTAAAATCCGGAGCGAGGGAGCATGCAGAAGATCATCGAGGCGCTGGAAGACCGGCGCGCCCGGGCCCGGCTCGGTGGGGGCGAGGCCCGCATCGCCACGCAGCACAAAAAGGGCAAGCTCACGGCGCGTGAGCGGCTCGATGTCCTGCTCGATCCCGGCTCCTTCGAAGAATACGACATGTTCGTCACCCACCGTGCGGTGGATTTCGGCATGGCCGATACCGTCATTCCCGGCGATGGCGTGGTCACCGGCTGGGGTACGATCAACGGCCGGATGACCTATGTGTTCAGCCAGGACTTCACCGTCTTTGGCGGTTCCCTGTCGGAGACCCACGCCCAGAAGATCTGCAAGATCATGGATCTTGCCGTCCAGAACGGCGCCCCGGTGATTGGCCTCAACGATTCCGGTGGTGCCCGCATCCAGGAAGGCGTCGCGGCGCTCGGCGGCTATGCCGAAGTCTTCTGGCGCAACGTCCAGGCCTCGGGAGCCGTGCCGCAGATTTCGGTCATCATGGGACCCACCGCCGGCGGCGCGGTCTATTCGCCCGCCATGACCGATTTCATCTACATGGTGAAAGATACGAGCTTCATGTACGTCACCGGCCCCGACGTAGTGAAAACCGTCACCTCGGAGATCGTGACCCACGAGGAGCTCGGCGGGGCAGGGACCCACACCAAGGTCAGCTCCGTCGCCGACGCGGCCTTCGACAACGATATCGAGGTGCTGCTCGAAGTCCGCAGGCTCTTCGACTTCCTGCCGCTCCACGCCAATGCCAAGGCGCCGCGCGTCGCCACCTTCGATACGCTCGATCGCGCCGAGCCCTCGCTCGATACAATCATCCCCGACAGCGCCAACAAACCCTACGATATGCGCGAAGTGGTGGAAAAAATCGCCGACGAGGGCGATTTCCTCGAACTGCAAAAGGCCCATGCCGGCAATATCCTTACCGGCTTCATCCGGCTCAGTGGCGAGACCGTCGGCGTCGTCGCCAATCAGCCGCTGGTGCTCGCCGGCTGCCTCGACATCAACTCATCGAAAAAGGCCGCGCGCTTCATCCGCTTCTGCGACTGCTTCGAGATCCCGATCCTGACACTGGTCGATGTGCCCGGCTTCCTCCCCGGCGTCGCGCAGGAATATGGCGGCATCATCAAGCATGGCGCCAAGCTCCTCTTTGCCTATGCCGAAGCGACCGTGCCCAAGGTCACCGTCATCACGCGCAAGGCCTATGGTGGCGCCTATGACGTGATGGCGTCCAAGCACATTCGCGCCGATGTGAACTATGCCTGGCCCTCCGCCGAGATCGCGGTGATGGGCGCCAAGGGCGCCACCGAAATCCTCTATCGCGCCGAACTTGGCGACAAGGATCGCGTCGCCAAACGCACCGCCGACTACGAAGCCCGCTTCGCCAATCCGTTCGTTGCCGCCGAACGCGGCTTCATCGATGACGTGATTTTGCCGCATGAGACAAGACGGCGCGTGGCAAGGGCGTTCGAGACGCTCAGGCACAAGAAGGCGAGCATGCCGGCCAAGAAACACGACAACATTCCGCTATGAGCAAGGCGTATCAACATCCACCAGCGGACACCCTCCCCCTCGCGGGGAGGGTTGGGGAGGGGG